>NZ_CAJGZQ010000001.1 GCF_904846185.1 Psychrobacter immobilis
TCTGAATCAGCAAAAATCCACACAAGTTGTTCTTTAGTTATGCTTTTAAATAGTGCTCAATCACTGTCGTCCAGTAACTGATATATAGGGTAATTCTCTTGCTGTTTAGTCTCAAACCCTTTCAGGTCAAGCTATCTAGCGAGCCGACTATCTTATCATAATGATTTCGATTGTCAAGCTTTTTTATGTTTTGTTTCAGTAAGTTATTCAGGTTTGTTATATGTAATTCACATATAAGCGTTCCTGCTTTGCCTTAATGAGGTGCGTATTATAGAGGGTTTGAATCTTTAGTCAAGGGCTATTTTATCTTAATTCAAATAAATTTGGTGATTAGACTAAACTGGCAGAATGGCGACGCTACTTTTGCTTTAACTGGATGGCAGTGTATGGGGTTTTGAGCAAGGATAGCTTTTTTCCCTTAAAACTGCTTGCCTCTTTTCTATAAATGGCAACTTTACAGTTTGCCTATCTTTTTGAAGAATTCTTTATAAGCAGCGACTTTTTTATTTAAGGCTAAAGGATAGGCACGTGAGGTAGAAGGCAACCTATATAAGGTAAGATTATTTACATCGACTTTTCGATTGTGATCGTTTTGCCATTGATATGGATAATCCATACTTTGATTGGTCTTAGGATACTTGGATTTAGCAGGTGGCTTGGCTAATAAACCAAGCAGCACCTCTGTTGCTTTACCGCCTGTGGTAAATAAGGTTTCAATCTTTGGCACTTGTGGCAATATACTATCTAGGTCAACTGCTGTGACGACCGTTAAGTTTTTATCTGAAGCATTGCCGGTTTCACGAATCGCTTGCTTGACGGTCGGACAAGAAGCAATTCCGCGCTCGAACATAAAGGCGCGAATACGCTCAGGATCAAAGCGCTTCTCATCCCCTACTCTAAAATAATCCACGTCATCAAAAAAAACACTACCATAGATACGCCACATGTCATTGTAAAAGTTTGGATAGTGAAATGGCATTGCCCATTTATCAGCGGTCGGTGGAAAAGTACCCATCATCATTACCGTAGCATTAGGTGGTAAAACGGGAGCGAACGGATGCGTTTCTACCTCTGCTGCTTGGGCTTCAGATAATATCAAGCGATTATCGGTTTGATGCGTATTATTATGGGTGTGATATGGTTGTGTAGTCATAAGATTCTTCATCAGAAAAGCGGTTTTTTTGCTATTATAGCAAGCCTAAACACTGCTTCATTTATTAGGGCGCTATTATAGTCAAACATAGTCGGCTTAAATAAAACCAACCCTGCCATAAATATACTTGGCTTACTTTATTATCAAAGCAGTAAGCTTACTATTTGTGAGATAGATATAAGGTTGAAGTGCAGTAAGTGTTTGTATCTTTTATACTAATGGCAACCGCAGTAACTGCGCAAGCATCAGACCAAAAACCAAGAGAAACCTTATGAGCGACTTAAAAATCACCGTCATTGATCACCCGTTAGTCCGTCATAAACTCAGCCTTATGCGCGAAAAAGACTGTAGCACTTATAAGTTTCGCACGTTGACCAAAGAGCTTGCACGCTTGATGGCATATGAAGCAAGCCGTGATTTTGAAATTGAAACCTTCCCAATGCAAGGCTGGTGCGGTGAAATCACAGGTGAACAAATCATCGGTAAGACCGCAACGATTGTACCGATTTTACGTGCGGGTATTGGTATGCTTGACGGCGTGCTCGATTTGATCCCTACTGCTAAGATTTCTGTCGTCGGTTTACAGCGTGATGAAGAAACCTTACAACCTGTGCCGTTCTTTGAAAAATTTGTCAGCCATATGGACAAACGCCCAGCCCTTATCATTGACCCAATGTTAGCCACTGGCGGATCTATGGTTGCGACCATCGAGATGCTAAAGAAAAATGGCTGTACCAATATTAAAGCATTGGTATTGGTTGCCGCGCCTGAAGGTGTACGTGTGGTCAATGAAGCACATCCTGACGTCACCATTTATACCGCTGCACTAGATAGCCATTTAGATGAACATGGTTATGTTATCCCAGGTTTAGGCGATGCGGGCGATAAAATCTTTGGTAAGCAATTATTCAACAAGTAAGAAAAAAAATGAATCAAAACTAGCTATCGTCGTAACACCCATGACACATGTGCAAAACATCAATGATAAGGATATAAGATGAACGTATTGATTACAGGAGCAAGCGCAGGTTTTGGTAAAGCGCTGGCCGAGCGTTTGGTTGCCAATGGTCATCGCGTAATTGGTTGTGCCAGACGCCTAGATAAGCTGAATGCTTTAGCAGACACTTTAGGCGAAGCATTTTTACCTGTGGTCATGGATGTGAGTGACACGGCTACTATCCCGCAAATCATTGCTGATTTGCCTGACAACTTTAGTCAAATCGATGTCTTGGTCAATAATGCGGGACTGGCACTCGGTACAGAACCTGCGCAAAATGCCAGTCTTGATGATTGGATGCGTATGACTGATACCAATGTGAAAGGGTTGATGGCGCTAACCCATGCAGTCTTGCCAGCGATGGTGGCGCGCGATAGCGGTTATATTATCAACGTTGGTTCAATTGCGGGCAGTTGGCCTTACTTCGGCGGTAACGTCTATGGTGCGACCAAAGCCTTTGTCAAACAGTTTAGCCTAAATCTGCGCGCGGATCTCATCGGTACGCAAGTGCGAGTGACCAACCTTGAACCGGGTAATGTAGCGGGTACTGAGTTTTCAAACGTGCGCTTTTATGGCGATGACGATAAAGCCGCCAAGGTTTACGACGGCTTTAAAACCATGACCGGCGATGATATTGGCGATATTTTATTATGGCTGATTGAATCGCCTGCTCATATTAACGTCAATCGTTTAGAAGTGATGCCAGTTGCGCAAACTTATAACGGGCTGACGATTGCTAAGCAAGATTCTTAAAGGTTTAGCCGAACATTTGGCTCACTAACGTAATTCATAAGACCGAAGCAATATAGATTCCTCTATATTGCTTCTTTTTTTGCCTTTGATATTCATCTCATTAACCAAGCGCAACTCTTGAAAATCCAAAATCAGCACTTCATTACGCAAACGCTCGCTAGTACGTTTATTATGGCGTATCGGAAACCCTAATACTTGCTTACCCCTAATCACTATCTGATTAACAATCATGGTCGGATTATTCATCGTAGCTTTTGCACTTACCTTTTGAGCATTAATGATGACTGTGGCAGGATTAACAGTTGTGCTTAAAACTTTTGTTTGACGCACGCTTTTTGGCAAATCTCCTACAAAAAATAAGATTTGCTCTAATGGTAAATACTGGGCGTGACGCATCAATTCCTGACGAAACAGCGAAGGCATATCAATGTTGAAACTGTCTTCTGTTTGCTGAGAGAACGCCGTAAAATTACGCTGCAAGTAACGCCCAAATACACTGCTATTAATCCAGTCTTGATAAACCTCATTAGCTAGTAATTGCCTAGTAAAAAAATTGGCATCTGGCGTGATATCTGCTATCAGCATTGCCATCAATAGCGCCTGCGGATTGGTAAATGTTTGCTGCTGCCAAAATTGTGGATATAGGCTGCTATCAAGCAATGGTAACGTCAGCTTGCCCATAGACTGATATCCTTATATTTTACTTGCTGACGTTTGATTCGATTGGTCAAAGTCTATGACAAGTCACTACTTTTACCGCTTAACTGCTTTTAACCCTAAACAGCTTTTATGCTATGGTTAATTACCTACTTTAATATAGCAGTCTTTTAGAAATGAGATAAAGACTTTTGCTACGATACATTTTGGCTAAATCGACTTGGTACAATCGTTTAATGAAAACAAGGTACATTGCCTTATGAAGAAAAAATTGATTAACTTGCCTACTAACTACCAGTTGAAAACGATTGATATCACTTTAACTGATGGTACGCTGTTACCTGTATCAGTCATAGGCAGCGGCCAACCTGTAATATTACTGCATGCTTATGGGATGGATACACGTGAGTTTTTACCGTTTATTTTACCCTTGGTTGGCAAGTATGCCTTTTATCTGCCGCATTTGAGAGGGTTTGGCGCCGCAAAAGATATCAAGCTGACCCAATTTGATTTTGTAAGGCAATATGCTGATGATATTAGCGTTGTCATAGAGCAAATTTGCTTAGCGCGCAATATAGAGTCCTTGCCTGTTACCGCTATTTCGATGGGCGCACAAGTGATGTGGGCGTATTTTGAGCGTTATGGCGGCGCGAAAGTCAGCCGTTATTTGAATATTGACCAAAGTCCTGCTATCCATAATCAGCCTGATTGGCAAGGTGGCTTGTTTGGTGCGCGGCAGCAAGAAGTATTCGATATCTTTCACGAAGTAATTGAGAAAACTTTACCTTATGCTGAAATAAAAAGCTTTACCCACCTACCGTTTGCTCTAAAACGCCGTGCAACGGATGTCGAACGACTGTTCTCTCTCTTGTCCGTTAATCGAACGCGCTCGAAAGCGTTTATACAAGTGATGACTTATAAAAATGACCCCAAACTTGCGCTTTACGATCACAGTATTTGGCATCATAAAATGCGCTGCTTACAAGCCTATTTGATACTACCCTATGACTTTCGCGGTGCGATAGAGCGTGTCACTATTCCAGTGGTTAACCTCATCGGTGGTCGCTCCAAACTTTACGATGCTAAGTGGCAGCAAAAAGTCACCCAAATGCTACCTAATGCAACTGAGGTCGTGTTACCGCGCTCAGGTCATGCGATACCAATGGATGAGCCAATTGGGTTTTATAAAGTATTAAAAGGGTTTTTGCAGGACTAGTTGTTCATTTATATAAAAAAAGCGACCCGTTGAGGTCGCTTTTTATTTGAGCAATAAATTTTAAGCATTAATCCGCTAATGCTTTGGTCAGCTCAAATCGCGGCACTTGCTTACCCTCAACTTCAACCGTTTCAGAAAACATAGATAACGGTCGTACCCATACGCCATACTCACCGTATAGACAACGATAAACGACTAGCGACTCTTCCGTTTCTGAATGCTGCGCGGTATGCAAAACTTGATACAGGCTGCCTTTATAATGGCGGTAAATGCCTTGGGGGATGGTTTGAGTCATAGCCATTTTAAGAAACCTTATTCATATCAATATCGTAACCTGATGCTCTCATTTCTCTAACAAGGCTCAACTTCCAACCCTGTGATTCATCTAAAGAAATATAAACTACACCTGATATATCATTTGGTTTTTCAACATTGCCTTTAACAAGTGCAACAACATTCTTCCTACCGATTTTGCCTATCAAAAAACCATGTTCAAAAACGACGTTTTGTCTAGCTCTAGGTTGAAGGTTATCTTGATCACTTTTAGCCGCACCGACATCACATTGAGTATAAAGCACAATAGCAAAACCAACATCCGTATGCTGTTCAATTTTCTCAATGATAGTAGAGCCGGAACTAGCTTGCTCATGCAAAATAGTTGATCTAAAACCTATTGTTTCAACAAATCTTGCTACTTCATACTTAGAGGCATCATCATGCCCGTGAACAATAAAGACTGTTGAGCAGTCTTTTTCAGGCTTTTCTTTCATAGCCCCATTATCTATAGAATCAAGCAATTTAACTTCTTCTATTGTATCTTTCATTACATTCAAAGCTTCTGTATAACCAATTGTCCACTGTTTTTTCCATTCTGACTCATTAAACTCCATCTCTTCGTACCACTCAGAACCGAATTCATTCAAAGCATCATAAGGACTGAAACTAACCCTATTCATCCTTTCAACATAGTATTTACCATTATCTAGATACTTCAATAACAAAACTTCGAACCTTTTAAATAACTTACTTCTGTTTTGGCTATCCTCATATGTCATCTGTTTAAATTCTTGAACAACTGCTTCAAAAGCTTCTACCTTTTGCATCTCAACCCACCATCACTTTCGCATACGCCTTTTTGCCTGCTTGTATAACCACTGTCTGACCAGCCGTTAAGCTAAAGCTCGCATCGACGACTTCGCCATCTACTTTTACCGCGCCACGCTTGATCATGTCTTTCGCAGATGAGCTATTTTTAGCCAATCCAGCTTGGTTGAGTACTTGAGTAATAAATAGCGCCTCAGCACCTTCTAAATCTAGTGTTACTTCTGGTAAATCAACAGGCAGTTCACCATCAGCTAATACGTTACCCGCTGATTTGTGCGCATTAGCAGCCGCATCGGCATCATGGAAACGCTCGATTAATTCTTCAGCAAGAATACGTTTGATTTCTTGTGGATTGCGACCATTTTCCATCTCTGCCATTAACGCTTCGACTTCTTCCATCGGCTTAAAGCTTAAAAACTCAAAGTAGCGACGGATTAAGGTGTCTGGCATCGACAGTAGTTTTTGGTACATGGTGCCCGGTGCATCATAAATGCCGACGTAGTTATTCAGGGATTTAGACATTTTATTGACGCCGTCTAGCCCTTCTAAGATTGGCACGGTGATACACACTTGTGGCTCTTGACCATAACGACCTTGCAGGGTACGTCCCATTAGGATGTTAAAGGTTTGGTCAGTACCACCAAGCTCGACATCCGCTTTTAATGCGATAGAATCATAGCCTTGCACCAATGGGTAGAGAAACTCATGGATAGCAATTGGCGTTTGCGCGGCATAGCGTTTAGAGAAATCATCGCGCTCAAGCATACGCGAGACGGTCAATTGGCTCGAAAGCTGAATCATATCGCCCGCTGACATATCTTTGAACCATTCAGAGTTGAAGACTATCTTGGTTTTTTCTTTATCCAAAATTTTAAAGACTTGCTCAGCATAAGTCTGCGCATTGACTTTGATTTGCTCGTCGGTCAATGGTGGACGGGTGCTGTTCTTACCAGACGGGTCACCAATCTTGGCAGTATAATCACCAATTAGAAAATAAATCTCATGACCCAAATCTTGAAAATGCTTAAGCTTATTAATCAGCACGGTATGACCCAAATGCAGGTCAGGGGCAGTAGGGTCAAAGCCTGCTTTGATACGTAGCGGGCGATTGAGTTTAAGCTTCTTAACTAAATCCTCTTCAGATAGGATTTCTTGCGTGCCGCGTTGGATCAGGGCAAGTTGTTCTTCTAGGGTGTAGGTTTGCGTGGTCATGATGCTCTCTTTATTGTCTTTATTAAAAGGGTAACGCGTTTGGGCTATTTAGAATCTCGTAGCCAGTAAAAGATGTTAGAATTTGAGAGATATACTAGCGTTTTTTAAGGTAAATTGCCATGACCAAGCCCGTATCGATTGACGATATTCAGAATACTCCTGACACAGATTTAAGTTTAGAGATGAGCTTAGATAGCCGTCTAGATAATATTGACGATTTAAATTATGCCACTTTGACCGACGCACTCGAGCAAACGGTGTTTGAAAACTTCGATGATGGCTTATATATTGGCATGATGTCTGGCACCAGCTTAGATGGGATGGATGCGGTTCTTTGTCAGTTTAGTAGTGATAGTAGTGCTGAAACAGATACCCAGCAACCGATGCGACTGTTAGCAACTCATAGCCAAGAGTTTCCGCCGCGTTTGCGTAAAGTGTTATTGGCTTTATGCCAGCCTAATGGTGTTCAAGAATTAGTACCTGCAGAGGGTGAGCCAAACAGCGAATTAGACTGGTTCGGTTGGGCAAGTAAAGAATACGCTGAATTTGCCAGCGAGGTGGTCAATAATTTATTGCAGCAATCGAATACTGATGTAGAGTCGGTGCTAGCGATTGGCTGTCACGGTCAAACGGTACGCCATCGTCCGCAACTGGGCTTTAGCTTGCAATTGGTCGATGCCAATATCATTGCTGAGCGTACTGGCATTAGCGTCGTCAGCGATTTTCGCCGCCGCGATATGGCGGTTGGTGGTCAAGGAGCGCCATTGGTTCCAGCTTTTCATCAAGCGTTATTTGCCACGCCTGATAGCACGCGCGTGCTATTAAATTTAGGCGGTATTGCCAATATCACAGTCTTGCGAGCAAACGATAGTCCTGCGATTGGTTATGATACGGGTCCTGCCAATTTATTACTCGATGCGTGGACAGCATTGCATACTGATAAAGATTATGATGATGGCGGCGCGTGGGCGCAGTCTGGACAAGTGATTGAGCCGCTACTTAATCAGCTAATAGAACATCCGTTTTTTGCGCGAACGTATCCAAAAAGCACTGGGCGTGAAGATTTTAACTTAGCATGGCTACAGGATGAGCTGCAAAAGTTCGATCAGGCATCTGCCCATATTCGCTATTCGTCAGCGGATGTGCAGGCAACGCTCACTGAGCTGACAGCGATGAGTGCCAGTATGCAAATTAATATGTTTATTAATGCTTATGAAAATAGCTCGGTTTACGTCTGTGGTGGCGGTGCATTAAACGATTATTTGATGACTCGCTTGCAGGCGCATCTGCCTCATTGCACAGTAGAGACCACTGCCAGCTTAGGGCTGAATCCTGCTTGGGTCGAAGCCGTCGCCTTTGCATGGCTCGCACGGCAAACACTAATAGGTGAAACGGGTAACTTACCAGCTGTCACTGGCGCGAGTAAAGGCGTGGTTTTGGGTCAGGTTTGTTTCGCCTGACTGGTCAAATTTTAGTTTACACACGTGCACTTATGTGTTTTATAATGAATTCTGAAATACCCTCCTCTTAGGACTCGTAAGTACAGGATATATCGCATGAGCCAACACAGCAGTTCACTTACTGATCAAGCTACCAATGATGCTAGCGCAACAGCAGAGCATCAACCGCGTCAGAAACCACCGCACTATGAGCGTAGCGATGACTTGCGCGTCGTAATTACGGGTATGGGTGCATTGACACCTTTGGGACTCGACGTCGATAGCTCATGGACTAAGCTGCTCAATGGTGATAGCGGCATCGCGCCAATTACACATTTTGATGCTACTGGCTATCGCGCTCAAATTGCTGGCGTGGTCAAAGATTTCGATGCCAAGCAATATATGAATGCCAAAGACGCGCGACGCTATGATGAATTTATTCATTATGGTATTGCTGCCTCTAGTATGGCATTACAGAATGCTGGTTTTATCGATGAAGTAAGTGCTGCTGATGCACCTGTACAAAATGTCAATCAAGAGCGATTCGGCATTATTTTAGGCTCAGGTATTGGTGGTATCCAAACCATTGAAAACAGTCGCGATACGCTACGAGAGAAAGGCGCTATGAAAGTTTCGCCCTTTATCATTCCTGGCTCTATTGTGAATATGGCAGCAGGCTTAGTGGCGATTAAACATACCTTAAAAGGTCCCAACCTTGCGACATCGACGGCTTGTACCACCGCTACCCATGCGATGGGTCTCGCTGCACGTTTGATTGCTTATGGTGACGCCGATGTCATGCTAGCAGGTGGAAGTGAAAAAGGCTCCAGCCCGCTTGGCATATCAGGTTTTGGTGCCATGCATGCCCTCTCAACTCGCAATGACGAACCGACCAAGGCGTCGCGTCCCTTTGACAAAGACCGTGATGGCTTTGTGCTCGGTGATGGCGCGGGTATGGTGGTGCTAGAAAGCCTCGCTCATGCCAAAGCACGCGGTGCAACCATACTGGCTGAACTGGTCGGCTTTGGGATGAGTGATGATGCCAGTCACATCACAGCACCGCCTGAAGATGGCAGCGGTGCGGCACGAGCGATGCGTAATGCCCTAAATGATGCAGGCATTGAGCCATCGAGTGTTGGTTATGTCAATGCTCATGGCACCAGCACCCCTGCGGGTGATGTCGCTGAATCGATTGCTATTGAAACCGTTTTTGCCCCAATTAAAGACCGCATTTTGGTCAGCTCAACCAAATCGATGACGGGGCATTTGCTTGGTGCCGCGGGTGCTGTTGAAGCCATATTCACCGTCCTTGCCCTACAGCATCAGCATGTGCCACCCACCATTAATTTGGACAATGTGGAAGACAACTGTAACCTCGACTATGTCGCCAACCAATCGCGTAAAGTTGAAAACCTACACTATGCCGTATCCAATAGCTTTGGCTTTGGTGGTACCAATGGTTCGTTAGTATTTGCGCGCTGGCCCGTGAATCACTAAGGTATAAAACTCACCATATCGGTCGTTGTAACCTTGGTGTCAGATTTGCTACGTTTGTCCACTTGCAGCCCCTTATCGTATTTGCGTATGATAAGGGGTAATTTTTGGAACATTTATGGACGATACCATGTCAAGCTACTCATTTTCCCATCAGTTTTACCAGCGCTGGACGTGTGCGCCTGAGCCTATTCGCGCAGCTATTACCCAAGAGCTAAAAGACATCACCACCTTATTGCAAAACGATACCCCGTTTGAAAGCTTTGTCTTTAATACTCATGATTTGGATACCCACATCGATGAGCTCTACGAAAACCATGAAGCGGAGCAAGCCATCGCTAAAGCCATTACTGACAAAAAAGCCGAAGAGCAAGCGACCGCAGAAAAACAGCAGCGAGAAGAACAACAAAAAGTAAAAGCGGCAGAGGATGCTAGATTAAAAGAAAGTGCTAGATTAAAAGAAGCAGCAGATACCGCGCAAAAAGAACAACAGAAAACTGAGCAAATAGCCGCTGAGAAGAAGAATATTGCTGATAAAACGACTGCTATGAATACCAATGATGCGAGTGATTCAGAATCGCTCAGCATTGATAACACGGTTGAAAAAAACCAAAATGTTGAAAAATCGGCTGCGACGCAATCTAATACTGATGATAACCTTGTTACCAGCTCTGAGAACAAAACCATCAGTGAACATGCTAATGTCACTCATGACAAGCATATCAATGACGATCACAGTATAAAAGCGGTCAATGACAAAGCCAGTGCCGCCATCAAACTGGTACTGAAAGATGCGAAACTGAGTACCACGCATCAAGAGATGATCCGTGAGTTGGAAATGCAAATTGATGACTATCTCAGTGAGCAAATGATGCTGATGTCTGAGAATTTAAAATCTTGGTTACGTGCTGAAGTGACTCAAAATCTAAGCGAAGATGAAGCAGGAACTGACAAAGAGTCTAAAAAAAGCTAAACGCTGCGTCCTACGCATTACCCTTTAGCAATAAATCTTCAGTAATAAATTCCTAGTACTAAAAAACCCCCGTAAACTTTACGGGGGTTTTTTCATTTTAGATTCGTCGATATGAGCGTTTACTTTAGATAGCCTTAGTACGCTCAGTCAGCCAGTCAAGTGCCGCACCTTCAACGCGGTCTTTTAGCTCTGCATAGACTTGGCTATGATAATTATTCAACCAATCAATTTCGATTTGAGTCAATAATGACGACTCAATTAAACGGGTGTCAATTGGGCAATAAGTGACGGTCTCAAAATTAAGAAAATCGCCAAATTCCGTCTCTATTGGTTGGGCAACGCGTTTATTGACCATCAGGTTTTCAATACGGATACCGTATTTGCCTTCACGGTATAGACCTGGCTCATTACTTGAGATCATACCCTCTTTCATCGCACGCTCTTTCGGCATACTGGCACTATAAGCAATCACTTGTGGGCCTTCATGGACGTTCAAGAAATAACCAACGCCATGACCAGTACCGTGACCATAATCCATCTGTGCCTGCCATAATGGTGCACGGCATATCGCATCGATGAGTGGTGAAGCGATACCATCAGGGAAATGCGCTTTTGCTAAGGCAATATGGGCTTTGAGTACGGTGGTAAAGTCACGTTTTTGTTCGCTGCTTACCTGTCCAATACCGACCACACGCGTGATATCAGTCGTGCCGTTTTGATACTGAGCGCCTGAGTCAATGAGCAATAAACCACCTTCACCTTCATTGACATCAAGGTAGCTGAATTTTTCTGGCGTTGCGCGATAATGTGGCAGCGCACCATTTTCATTAAAGCCTGCGATAGTCGGGAAACTGGGCGATACATAATGTGGCTGCTGACTGCGCACGTCGATGAGCATACTATCAACGTCCAGCTCGCTTAAACGCTCACCGTTTGCTAAACGCTGCTCAAATGCGGCAAAAAACTCACTTAATGCCGCGCCATCTTGACGCATGGCTTCACGCACATGGTCGATATCAGCGTCAGATTTAACCGATTTTAGCAACGTACTTGGCGCCATTTGCTCAATAAAACCTATGCCATCGCCCATTTTAGATAACGTACCCACTGCCACTTTACTTGGGTCTAATAGCAATAAGTCATCAGCAGTCAATGTGCCCAACGCATCTTGCACAGCGTCATAATCAGCAAGGGTGATACCGCTGTCTTTTAAGCTTTGTGCTATCTCGCTACTGACTTTATTATTATCGATAAACAATGTCGCGTCATTTTCGCTAATGAGCATATGTGCCAAAAACACAGGGTTATAATCAACATCAGCGCCACGTAAATTGGTCAACCAAGCAATATCGTCTAAGCTTGAAAGCAAGTGATGGGTTGCGCCTGCCTCAGCCATACCTGCGCGCACAGCGGCAAGTTTTGAGGTAGCAGACTGCGCGACAAACTGCGCATCGTGTTGATATAGACTGGCGGTTGGTAGCGCTGGACGATCGCTCCATATTTCTGTCAATACGTCACGCTCAGTGATTAACGTAATATCATTGGCATCAAAGGCATTTAACAATCTATCTTGCTCAGAGATAGACAATACATTGCCGTCGACTGCCACGCTATCACCCTCAGCCAAATGCTCGGCGAGCCAATCAATATGATTTGGCTGACCCGGTGCAAGCTTCTCTAGGCTAATACCGGTACCTTCTAATTGGTCAGCGGCATGTACCCAATAGCGGCTGTCCGTCCATAATCCAGCAAAATCAGCGGTAACAACGAGCGTACCGACTGAGCCTGTGAATCCTGATAACCATAAGCGCGCTTGCCAATATTCTGGCAGGTACTCAGATAAATGCGGATCAGCAGACGGTACGATAATCGCGGTTAGATCTTGCGCGACCAACGCCTGACGTAGGCTGTCGATACGATCGTGGATGCTTTGTTTATTCATAAAAGGTGTCCTTATTGATTTTAAAAAATAAGATTTGGAAAAATCATATTGTGAGGCGACTATGGATAGTCGTCTTATTTGAGCGAGTAAACTGTTTTAAGCGTTAGTTATTCATCATTCATTGAATGCTCAGCATCTAAACCTGCGTAAGACGCTCAATGTCTTAAAAATTAAAATGTTGTCAATGACCAGATAGATAAGGCTAACTACTGTTAAGAGCCTAATAGCATTACAGCAGAGCATCATTAGATGTTTGGGCGGAAAGCGAACTTTCAATAGCGTGGGGGCAATAACTTACTAAGTGTCACCATAAAACGTGCTACCAATCATGGTAACACGTCTCGCCATCTAACATTTTTGCTGGTATTGATATTGACCCTAAATCCGTTAACCGTGTGTCTGAATTAGCGCAGCGTATCTGCACGCTCGCTTTTTTGCAGCATATTATTGATCGGTTTGGCTAATGCCAATAAGACAACGGCTGTGACCACCAAAAAGATTGTCATCATCGTAAATAAGCCCGGCAACCCTTCGATCTTATCCGCTGATACTTGACCACCAAAGAACGCAGCAACCAAATTACCTAAAGCAAGAGAAGCAAAGAAAAGCCCCATCATCTGACCTTGCATGCCTTTTGGCGCAAGCTTAGTCATTGCAGACAGACCAACAGGACTGAGCGCCAACTCACCAAGGGTCAGCAATAATAAACTACCCACTAACCATAAAGGTGAAGCCAATCCACCATCGCTAGTCAAAATGCTTTTTGAGGCAAATATCATCAAAGCAAAGCCTGCAGCGGCAAACAACATACCAAGCGCAAACTTTACCATACTATTTGGCTCAAGACCTCGATTGGCAAGCTTGACCCAGACAATGCTGATGATCGGTGCTAATATTAAAATAAATAAGGGATTAAGCGACTGGAACCAAATACTAGGCACTTCAAAGCCTAAAACATTCAGGTCTGTATAGCGATCAGCGAACAGGTTAAAAGACGTTGGCTGCTGCTCAAAGCTTGACCAAAATAGCGTCGAGCCGATGATTAAGATAAAACAAATTAACAAACGCAGCTTGTCAGTTTTGTCCAATCGCGGTGAAATAAACATGACAGCAAAGTATAATATGACGACTGCTGCAATGAGGTAAGTCATATACTGAGCAACCATTTCAGGGTTAAATGGCATAACACCAGTCGACACTAAGACAGTAATGGCAGCAAGTAGCGCGAGAAACCCGCCAACCCAGCGACCTACATTTTTGAAACGTCCAGTCGTTTGTTCCCATTCAGGCGTAATGTTTTTGGCACGAGCATAACGATTTAAGGTTTTTTTAGCTGAAAAACGATAAATCAATAGTGAAGCTAACATGCCAAGACCACCGACACCAAAGCCTACATGCCACATCCCTTTTTCTTTAAATACGCCAACGATAAGGGCAGCCAGTAGCGCACCAATATTGATACCCATATAAAATAGAGTAAAGCCACTATCACGGCGTGCATCGCCTTTGGGGTACAACGTTCCGACCATCACAGAGATACAGGTTTTAAATAAGCCTGAACCGAGAACGATACACATCAAACCCACAAAAAACAGCGTCATCCCAAGCATAGCGGATAGTGCGATACACAAATGACCAAGGGCGATAATAATACTACCCCACCAGAGTGCACGCTCTTGACCGAGCCAATTATCAGCCAACCAGCCACCCGGTACTGCCGCTAAATATAACGAACCAGCAAAAATACCATAGATAGCAGAAGCTGTGACCTCATCGAAACCAAAACCGCCACTACCGACGGTCGCTACCATAAATAATACTAATAGTGGACGGATACTATAATAAGAGAATCGCTCCCACATTTCTGTGAAAAACAATGGACGTAGCGGCTTAGGGTGCCCCATAAATCCATTATCTAGTGCTGCCAATTCAGCAGCACTAGCCTCTGACTTTGATTCTGTACTCATAACTTTATTCCTTTAAAGACCACTGTATTAACGACCAAATATATAATTATCCCGACAAGCGGTCATATAGGCGCATCATTGTTTCACTTGGATATAATCAAGTAAAGAAATAATTGGTCAATAATTACACAAATACCCACAAAAAAGCCCGCTATCATTGGCTGAAAGCGGGCTTTTATTTTTAGCATCAATGGCATTGATGACGATGCTGTTGTGCTTATGGTATTACAATAATATTGCCATAATACTTAGTTTTTGAGCAAAAACACTTAGGCTTTAAGCGAAAATACTTGGACTTTAAGCGAAGCGGTTTGTCGAGCCATACTTTAAAAAGGTAGCATCGACTTACGTATATTACTGTGCGGCTACCGCTTCATCAGTGGTATCACCCGCTTCCAAATCACCGTCTGCTTGCTCAGCCGTTAGATCAGCATCTGCAACCGCAGTTTGACTAACTGTACCAGAAGCAGTTGCAGTACCAGCTTCTGCGGTAACCACAGCGCTATCAGTATCGGTCGCTGGGGTGACGCTTGAATCTGCAGCAGTATCAGTCGCTGTAGCATCCGCAGCTACAGGTGCTGTTTCAGCTGGCGCAGTGTCTTCAGCAGCAATCGCTTCTGCTTCATCAGCTGCCGCTGACGTTTCGGTCGTCTCAGCAGTAATGTGCTCGCCTGCTGGACGCAAAAATCCAGAAATACCAATAAGTAAGACGATACCTAAAAATAAGGCAACACCGCCTAAAGCAAATAAGAACTCTTTCTTAGGGTTGTTTTCGACAATATGTTCTGACATACCTTATCCACCTTGCACAAAATATTTAAAATATTGGTCTATTATATCGCAATTCGTACCGATTTGTTAAAACCCTTAAGTATTTAAAGGATTTATTATCAACAAACTTTGCCACTCGCTTTTGTGGTTAATTCTCTTAACTCATTCGAGCGATTCATTATCACTGGTAATAATAGCCAGTTATTTTAGCGACTTACCCAAATGCGGTTGCGGCATCCCACGCTTACCAAAGTAGCTCAAGACAAATAACAGCGTAATGATAAAGAGAATCGGATAATTACCGAAGCTCATAAAAGGTGTATTACCAACCCGCGCCTGAACATCACCGCGCAATACGGTGCGCTCAAACTGCGGTGCACGCTCGACGATACGACCTTTATGATCGATGATCGCTGTCACGCCCGTATTGGTCGCGCGCATAAACCAACGCCCATTCTCTAGCGCGCGCATCTGCACCATTTGCAGATGTTGCAATGGACCTGCCGACGTACCAAACCAAGCATCGTTTGAGATGGTCAATAAGAAGTCCGTGCCAATCGCGTTTTTACGAGTGGTATCAGGGTAAGCCACTTCATAACAGACTGCTGAGCCCAAATTATGACCACGTACACGCAGCGGTGATTGGTTGTCACTACCACGACTATAGCTCATGATTTCTTGACTACCAGCAAGGTTTGGCAAGATATCTAACATGCCTTCGAAGGGAATATATTCACCAAATGGTACCAGGCGCTGCTTTTTATACATGCCCTCAGCGTCACTACCTAGCGCAACCACGCTATTATAAAATGGCGGATATTTATCCGTTTTTGGGTCAAAGTTTTCTAAATCTCTATAAGGAATACCTGTTACCCATGTGGTATCTGTTTCTTTGGCCATTTTAACCATTTCACTGATAAAGCCAATCGCTTCATCTTGAAACATAGGAATCGAGGATTCTGGCCATAAGACGATATCGCGATCCCACTCAGTACTGGTCAGAGTTGCATAAATTTTCAGGGTTTCTATTTGATATTCGGTGAGCCATTTTAAATCTTGTGGAATATTACCTTGGATTAAGGACACGGACAAATCAGGCGTACCTTTTGGTTTCGTCCATTGCGGATTAATCAACCATAACGCGCTGCTAATTACCAACAATGCTATCGACGGAATCATATAGCCGCCACGGCGACGCAATAGCTCAACCAAACTGGCTGCCAATAATACCGCCACAAAAGACACTGCAAAGACGCCAGCGACTGGTGCTAATGACGATAACCAATACTGCTCCGTAAAGGCATAACCGACAAACAACCACGGGAATCCAGTGAACAGCCACGTTTTCAACCACTCTTGGAGTATCCATAGCGCCGCAAACGACAACGGCTGACGACCGACTATACGGTTGAAAACCAACGCCAAAAAGCCATGGAATAACCCCATGCCCAGACCCATCAGCGCAATCATAATCAGCGCAAGCCATGCTGGCGTATCGCCATAGACATGAATAGAGGTGTATAACCAAAATGCACCAACGCACCAAAGTCCCGTACCATAAGCCTGACCGATAAGAAAAGCACGCTTGCCACTCATATCAGGCATCAGTAAGGCATATAAAATAGCAGGCGACACTAGCGCCAGTGGCCAAATGCCATAAGGCGCCAGTGCAAATATAAACACCGCACCTGCCAACAACGCAATCAATACCGTCAGCGCTATAGGCAAACCCTTGGGCTTATCAGGGTTCAGGCGTTTTTGTAAATCAACAGTAGACAGGCGCATAGCAGTTATCCAAAACCATATTTTTCAAAATTTTAAGCGTCAACATTCAGATGAAAACCAAGCTGAAGCAGACCGTATTGTGTTTTGTACAGCATCTAAAAGTTAAACCCGCCCATGATACCAGTCTCAACCCATTAATAGGTAACATTGCGTAGCAAATACCCAATAGCAAACACAAAAAAAACACGACCGCAATCGTGTTTTTTTGAGTATATCAAACAATGTTTAGGTCGCTATCGACACATCAATGACTGCCTATCAATATTTGCTGATCAGGATTGATTTTGGTGAGCTCAAGATTTTGGATAAAACGCCCTTCAACATCAGTAATAGTGATTTTCCAATCATCTATCACCACGCTTTCACCTTCCAAATCACCCACATAACCAAGCGCCTGCATGACTAGACCACCCATGGTATCGACATCCGTATCATCAAAATGACTGCCAAGCTCATCATTACAATCTTCAATCACGGTAGACGCTTGCACACGCCACGTATTTGGCTTTTCAGGATCAGCAACAATATTGTTGATATCACTGTCTTCATCGAAGTCATCATGCTCATCGACGATGTCACCGACGATCTCTTCAAGCAAGTCTTCCATGGTAACGACACCGCCAAAGTTGCCGAATTCGTCGACCACAATCGCCATATGTACTTGGGTACGCTGCAATGAGCGTAACAAGGTATCAGAACGTGCCGTCTCACTAATATATAGCGGCTGACGTACCAGATCTCTCAAACGTTTGCTATCGATTTTATCTTCTTGATCGCGCACCATATGCACAAGAATAGGAATCAAATCTTTGGCCAATAAAATGCCAATGACGGCATCATCATCTTGACTGTCAAAGACAGGATAGCGCGAATGGGTGGTCTCAAGGATGATATCCATCACCTCAGCAAGACTGGTGCTTTCGTGCAGCCCAACCACTTGCGGACGCGGAGTCATGATTTCGCGCACTTGTGTCGCAGGCAGATCCAGCACGCCTTCTAACATATCGACGGTATCAGGCTCTAAGAACTGGCGCGAGTCTTGTACCAGACGAATCAATTCGTCACGGGTTTCGGGGGCGGTCGATAGCCAGCGTTTTAAGCCGCGCATCGACCAACTACTCGGGCTGGGAGTGTCGTCAGACATGGTGATGTGATTTAACCTCTTTAGTTAATAACAATTAAAGTAATACGTAAAAACAATAATACGTAATAACAGACGTAGATGGGGATGAATACAGCAAATAAAACAGATCTTTGATTATTAAATTATAAATGGAGCAGATCAAAGTAGCTTCACTTTAGCGCAAGGCTCACCGACATTCAACGATAAATTCACTCAAATTGTATTGTCAGTACGTTATAAACTTTGCTATGGTCAAAGCCTTCACACACCAAAACACACCCTATGTCGCTACGTTCCTTTTTCTCTCGCCTGCTCACGCCGCACTCACATAGCCATCGTTCAGATAACGGCTTGGACACGCTTGAGTCAAATAATCATGGTTCGGATAGACACGGCTTAAAAAATAACACTGCGAATGGTCGCCAACCGACACCTATATGGCGATATTATCTTGTACAGTTTTTCATCATTATTACCTTGCTACTGTCAGCCGTTTGGTTATTGCTGGCGATTTGGTATCAGTTTGGGGCAGGCTCTGCCATCACTTGGTTAGCCGCACTTTTCATTGTTGGTGTACTGACAGCCTTACTGAGCGTTCGCTATTGGCCGAAAATCGCTCAGCGCTTTGATAATAGACAAGGCAGCAGTAAACCATGGAGCAACAAAGCAACCATAAATAGCAAGTCAGCAAATAAATGGTTAACCGCTTTATATGGCGCTATTTGGTTGGTAGGCGTTGGCTGGTTTTTTTCTATTGAACCCCAACAAGAGCGCGACTGGATGGCTGAGGTAAGTGAAAGAGTCACTTACGAGCGCGATGCAACCAATCCTGATTTGGTGACCCTAACCAATGTACGCAACTTTGATTGGCATACCGACACAGAGGCGACCGAACGCTGGGACACACGTACCATTGATATGTCCAAACTATCTGGCGTCGATGTCACCAACTCTTACTGGATGGGTCCACTGATTGCCCATACTTTGGTCAGTTTTCGTTTTGAAGATGATAGACCCCTTGCTTTCTCGTTTGAGATTCGTAAAGAAGAAGGCGAATCGTTTTCGGCATTGGCAGGGTTTTTTAGACGCTATGAGCTGAGCCTGATTGCCGCAGAAGAGCGCGATATTATTTATACCCGAACGAATGCGCGTGGCGAGCAAGTTTATCTATTTCCCGTTAGTAACTTGCAGCAGCACGAGGTCAAGTCACTATTTAAATCTTATTTAACCGCTGCCGATGAATTGAATGCCAAGCCTGCTTGGTATAACACATTACTCAGTAATTGCACCAATATCATTTTTTATATGGCGCGTATCGTCAGTGGCGATCGCCTGCCGTGGGATTATCGTATTTGGGTCTCTGGCTGGCTGCCAAATTATCTATATGATGTCGGTATGCTTGACGCTAATCCAGAAAAGACTGGACAGCCTTGGTCAATGGATACATGGTACGAGCGTACCCATATCAACTCAAAGGTTAAAGCATTTAATAATCAAATCACTCTAGAGTCTGGCGTTAATAGCAACGAAAACAGCCGCGAGTTCTCTCAGCAAATTCGTCAGGATATTCCTATCCCGCCATTGGCTGACACGCAAGAAGATGCTGAGGCAAAAGCCAAATCTGCGGCTCAGGCTTCTTATTAACATCAAGTAGCATTATACTTTTACCCTGCAATAATACCAACGTCACTGATGTCACTGATTTCAGTAACTCTCAGTATTATCAAGGCTTAACCCAGCTGATCACCCGATCCTCCATCGCTTCATCAGACATACCAGTCTCAGAAACACAGCGCCCAGCCACGCCAACATTGGCAGCACGCATTTGTTGCTGCGTTACCACTGCATCTTGGGTCAATAACAAATGCCAACTTGGCAAATTTTGTCCTTTATACAAACGCTTATAGGCGCAGTGCGAAGGCAACCACATCATCTGCGGGATATTGTCCATGGTCAGCTGAATACAGTCTGGTACATGCTCTTGACGCGTGTCATAGTGCTGACAATAACCCGTCGTACAGTCCATTAGCTGGCAAGTCACATCGGTATACTCGACCAACTCTTCATCCACATCGCCATTCTCATCTTCGTCAATATACTTAATCAAACAACAGCTGCCACAGCCATCACACAACGCTTCCCATTCGCTATGATTGAGTTCTGACAATGCAAAGCGCGACCAAAAATTCGGACGCAATGTGTCATTGAGCTTACTGTCATGGTCGCTGTTGCTTTCATTACCACTGTCAGGAAATAAGCTCACAGCTGATTTTTCCGTGACTTTTAGCGGCAACGTTTCGTCAGAGTCTAGATGGGCTGCACAGTTGTTTAACAAGTTTAGTGTCATAAAGGTGCCGTAGCATTTTGATAAAGAGCGTTACAGTATTATAGCTGTTTTTGCCTAGGTTGAGCGTTAAGGTAGTAAAAGTAAGAAAAACGATGTCGCAAAAACACAGACAAATAATCTTTATAACGTAAAACTCCTCACATAAAAAAGGATAATAATATGTCAATTAAGACTTTTGAATTAATCAGTACCACCGAAAACGGTGTCCAGCTTATCAGCTATGTGGCACTGCCAGAAAATGCATCTGACGACCATCCTGTTGCGGGAATTTTAGTAGCGCCAGAATGGTGGGGTATCGTTGATCACCCAAAATCAGTGGTCGAGCGCTTGGCAGAAGCAGGTTATGCTGCCGTCGCAATGGACGTGTACGGTGAAGGCAAGCTGACCACCGATGCTGCACAAGCGAATATGTGGATGGAGCAAGTATTAGAAGATCAAGATATGCTGATGGCGCGCTGCCGTTTAATCCTTAATGACTTTAGCGACCAACTAGCCGTTGATGGTGACAATCTAGCAGCGATTGGCTTTTGCTTCGGTGGTAAGGTCGTGCTTGATATGGCTCGCGAAGGTATGCCATTAAAAGCGGTCGCCACTTTCCATGGCAACCCAACACCAAAACAGCCAGCGGATAAAAACTTCACCGCTAACGTATTGGTTGCTCACGGTCGCGATGATTCAATGGTATCCATGGAAGCAATAGAAGGTCTAAAATCAGAACTAGATGCTGCTGGTGTTGACTATATTATCGATGTTTATGACAACGCTAAACATGGCTTTACCAACCCACATGCTGATGAGCGCGCTGCTAAAAATAATGTTGATCTTGGCTACAATGAAGCCGCTGCCAAGCAAAGCTGGGAAAACATGCTTGAATTTATGGAAAATAACTTAGGTAAATAACTTAGGTAAATAACTTAGGTAAATAATCTTTGGATCAGGCATATCAATAGCTGTTTTCAGGTTATTAACCCACTATTTATTAATCCCTATCTATTAACCCAATATATAGCAGAGTGCGTCCGCCGCACTCTGCTTTTTTTGATCATACAAAACCCACATTGCTCATTATACACTTACAAAGGCTTACTATTAGTAAGGATTTAAGACGCTAACATGGTTATTGCACAGTCGTGATTCATAAAATCGGTCACACCACTTGCTGATAGCTTACTAATCACTCACTAATAATAAGGTAAAACCATGAAAACCATCCAACAACTATTCGACTTTCATCATAAAACCATCATTATCAGTGGTGCAGCAGGCGCTATTGGTAGCGAGGCGGCACGGTTTTTAAGCTCATTAGGAGGCAACATTGTCCTCGCTGATTTAAATGAAGATAAAGTGAAGCAAATTGCCGCTGATATCGAAAAAGAAACAGGCAATGCAACCTTAGGTATGAAAACCGACTTTACTGACGAGACGCAAATTGCAGCCTTGGTCGATGCAACTATTGCAAAATTCGGTAAGATTTCTGCAGTAGTTAACAACGTCGGTTGGGGTGCAAATACGCCCTTATGGGAGTCTACCACCGAAAAAATGGTCAATGCGTACAAGCTCAACACCTTGGGATCTTATCATTTAACTCGTTTATGTATGCCGTATTTAAAACAAGAAGAAAACGCCTCTGTGGTATTTTCTGGATCCATGGTTGGCAATACACCATCGCCAGAATTTATCGAATACAGCACAGCTAAAGCGGGCTTGCTAAATATGGTGAAAAGTATGGCGGTCGCATCAGGTCCTGAAGTGCGCTTTAACTCATTAATTATTGGTACAGTAGATAATGGTGCCTCCTCTGAAGAAGCCGGTTATACCCAAGAAATGATCGATAATGTGGTCAAAGGTATCGTCCTAAAACGACGTGGCGTGCCAGCAGATATCGCTCAAGCGATGGCGTTTTTGTTAAGTGATGCAGCGTCTTGGATTACTGGTGCTGAACTGACAGTCAATGGCGGCGGTGTTTACAAAAGCAAAATGCCAACCTCATAAACTCAGCCATCACTTTAATCATAAATTTATAAACGATACATAATAGGGCGTGTTGAGCATTCGACCATACTGGGTAGGATTTTATCTACTCAGTATTTTTTATGCATAAACCTACCCGCTTAGACTTGGAACATACACCATGGCAACAACATTAAACGCAAAATTGCTAAAAGGCGCTATGCTTACTGGCGTAATCAATGCTTTCATTAACGGCGGGATACAATATTTCTTCTTAAAAACATACTCATCAATCGCAATATCTGTTGACTCTATTACCAATAATGAAGACACAGTGCTCGGTACCTCCGTTACCTTATCGATTACGTTAGCCATGATTTTAACTATGGTGGCTTATTTTGGTATCAAAGAAAAAAAAGTAGCCTTCTTTCCAACCGCTTTTTGGTTGACGATAAAGCATGGATTTTTTACCTTTGGGGTATTAACCTCTCTTGCTGTACTATGGCAAAAATACGCAGGTACGGTCGAAGTATCTTTGATTTCAGCTTTAATTATTATCGGTGTTATTGCAGGTATCGTCTCAGGTATGGTGAATTATCTAACCTTGCGTGAATGTACATTATCAGAAAGACATAAATTATATGCCGCTTAAATATCTTAGTATATAAAGCATCAAGGTCAGCTCAATGATAGTGAACGAATAATCTTGGGCTAATCCTTTTATTTTGATGAGCGCTTTGCTTGTGTTTGCTTTGAAATCGAGTCATCATCAAGCCATCAAATATTGAGTAACGGTGTGGTAGCGCTATGTCTGATATCAGCGGGTTTGTATGGCTTGTTTGTCTAGTAGTGATTATCGTTTTTTACAATAAACTAAAGCGACGCGTTGATCAGCTTCAACGAGACATCACGCAACTGCAAGATGAGTTACAAGCGCAGCAACACCGTGGCAGCTCTATGAATAATAACGCCGATAATGACGTAGACGTTCATACTGAGCCAATGGCTCAAACGCTAGCTGAGACTCACTCGCCCCAACCTATTATCGAGGAGCTATTTGACTCAGCACCTCCTTTATCTACTGCCACGATTCGCCCGAAACCAGCCCCTTCTCCAAAAAAACCATCGCCCATAGAGCCTGATGAGCGCTCACTGCCTATCGTCACGTCATTGATTCACTCTATCAAAAACTGGTTTTTTGGCGGTAATCTAGTCGTACGCGTTGGCGTGATCGTCCTACTTATCGGTGTGGTGCTACTACTTCGCTTGTTAAGCGACTATATCGAAGTGTCGATAGCGTCCAAGCTTTTAGCGATAGGCATCCTCGGTTTAGGTTTGGCAGCATTAGGTCTAAAATTGGCAAAAAATCGCTTTGCTTATGGCATCACCCTACAAGGCGCAGGCTTAGCGATTGCGTATTTAACGACCTTTTTTGCCTATAGCGTTTACCAAGTCATGCCTAGTCTACCGAGCTTTATTGGGCTTGGGCTATTATCTTCGATTACCATTGCACTCGCCGTGCGTCAAAACGCTTTTCCACTGGCTTTGTTGGCATTATCGGGTGGGTTTTTTGCGCCTATTTTGACCAGTGAAGACACGGGCAGTTTGGTGGTATTGTTTAGTTACTATCTACTATTGAACGTAACGATTGCGATTATCGCGCATTACCGCCCATGGAAAATACTGAATTTATTCGGTGTCATTGTGACATTTGGCTTGGCTTACTACTGGGGCATCAGTGAGAATTTGAGCACGGTCATTGAGGCGCAGCGCTGGTCTTTAGTCTTACTGGTCACCTTACACTTATTGCTATATCTGTTTGTCGTCATTCGCTATGCCCAACAAATCATTGCCTACAATACTCTTAATGAAACAGACATCATCCAGACAAATAGCGCAGACAACGTAAAACATCTAGATAGCGTTCACGCAAGAAATAATAGCTATGTATTCCCTATTGATACTGGCTTACTGTTTTCAGTGCCGATATTAGCCTTTGGTTTATTTGCGGCATTATTAGATGACATTCCTAACGCTTTAACCATCGCGAGTGCTATTTTAGCCACTGTTTATTTAGGACTCGGCTGGTTGTTTGTGCAGCGTAGCCAACGTTATGCCTTAATCACCGAAGGCATGCTGGCTTTAGGATTTGGTTTTTTGGCGCTGGTGATCCCGCTGGCATTAGATGCTGAATGGATTGCTTTTGGCTGGTCAGTACAAGGGTTGGCACTGGTATGGTTTGGACGGCGCTCACTACGCGCATGGTCAGTGTTATTTGGTTTGTTATTGCAGCTAATCAGTATAGGTATGCTGATGGTAAAAGTGGTCTTCGCCATTCAAGATTATCCAACATTGGCCTTAACCATTTCGGCTATGACTTATCTAGCCACTGTATTTATTTTACGCACGAACAACTCGCCAGCTATGCTAAATGATAGTTTGAACGAAGACTTAAATGATAGCTTAGATAATCATTCAGCATATTCTCAAGAGCAAAACGCCACGCCAGATGCGATAGCAACCTATGCCGACGCATTAGGTATTAGCACTCATGCCGCTCAGCAATGGCTAACCTCCATCAATAGCCAAAGCACCGTGTTTAATCTTGTTTGGCACAGTCCTATACTCATAAGGTTTTTGACCTTTACGGCTATAGCGTGGCTACTACAAGTGCTGCTGCTTGATTTTAACCAGTGGTTTGCCAGTTGGACACTAGCAACGACGACCATGATTGCACTCGCAGCTCTAATTAGCCTTGCCATTTATTGGACAATCAATCGTTATCGCTCGTGGATAGAAATCAGACAACTTAGCCACGGCTTATCGATCGTCTTTTATCTCATGCTCGTCATACAATTGCCGCAAAAATTCGAGTTTCATTTGATATGGCAAGGAGCAGATTGGCTACTATTGACTGGTCTAATCATTGGTTGGTTGGTCATCGGACAGTTGTGGTTAAAGACATGGTACGACCATTCCGAGCTGTCACGCTACGATGGCACAAGCTGGCTGGGAGCTAGCATTCTAATCATTGCTGCCGCCGCCCACTATGGACTAGCAGATTCCGCTGGGGTGATGGCTGTATTGATGCCAGCCATTTTAATATTGGCTGGATTATGGTGCTGTCATCGTTATGCTTACTATCCCAAGCAAAATACGCGTACAAACAAGGCATGCAAGCAAAGTCCACTATACTGGTTTGATTGGCAACAAGCGCTATTGAGCTGCGCGGCTATCTTTGCGCCCATTGCTTTAAATTGGGTCATCATTACCAACTGGTCATATGATGGTGTAATTTGGGATATGTCATATTTTCCGCTATTGAATTTATACGACATTACCTCATTGCTGACGCTATTGGTTGGTTTTAGTCTATATTATATGAGCCAACATCGCCGCGATGAGAGTCTTATCGAATCAAGTGCAGCCCCCCAAACTAAGCGTATATTCACTACTGATAATTTACTGGTTATATTGGGGCTTATCAGCTTTTGGCTGATTTCCAGTATGTTGGTTAGAACATTACATGCCTTTATCGGTACACCGCTGTGGGACAGCGCTCAGGGCGGCGCATGGAATAGCGAGCAAGTGCAGACAGGATTGACTATTTTATGGACGCTCTTAGCTTTAGTCGCCACCATCGTCGCCAGTCGCTATTGGCAGCGGACGCTTTGGTTTATGGGCATCGGGCTATTAGGTATTGTCGTACTCAAACTGGTATTGGTTGATTTGTCACAGACAGAAGCGATTTGGCGAGTGATATCTTTCCTTGGCGCAGGCAGTTTGATTCTGCTCATTGGTTATCTTGCACCGTTACCCCCTGCCCGCGATGAAATAGAAGATCCAGCTCAAGAGTAACCGCGCATCTGGTTGGGCGAAATTGTAGCGTGAGCAAGGTGGTTCTGTAGTAAACTGGACACCATGAAAAGTAAATGACGATCGTCTTACTTTGCGCATTTTTTATAAAAGGTTATGAAAGCAGATGGATAAGAGAGCAAGTATTCAGTGGTTCCCTGGGCACATGAACAAAGCCCGTAACGAAATCAAAGAAATCATGCCACAGATGGATTTGGTAATCGAGGTGATCGATGCGCGTATCCCATATAGTAGTGAAAACCCGATGGTCGCGGCATTGCGCGGCGAAAAACCCGTCATCAAAATCCTGAACAAAGCCGACCTTGCTGATCCTGAATTGACCCAAGCTTGGATGGACTATCTTGAGCAGCAAAGCGGTGTGAAAGCCATTGCTTGCGATACTGATAAAGCCAATGAGGTCAAACGTATCATCGCCATCTGTAAACAACTTGTACCCAATAAAGTGGGCACGGGTCGCCAAATCAAAGCCATGATTATGGGAATTCCAAACGTTGGTAAATCAACATTGATTAATACCTTGGCTGGACGTGCTGTCGCCAGAACTGGCGATGAGCCAGCGGTCACTAAGTCGCAGCAATTGATTAAGCTAGACGATGACATCATGCTCTATGACACGCCCGGTATGCTATGGCCAAAAGTCGAAAACGAAAACTCTGGCTATCGTTTGGCAGCGACGGGCGGTATTCGTGATACCGCTTTTGACTTCGCTGATGTTGCCAGCTATACCGCTGAATACTTGATGCAAGCCTATCCTGAGCTGCTAAAAACCCGCTACAAAATTGAAGCGCTACCAAAGACTGATTGGGAGTTTTTTGAAGTCGCTGGACGCAATCGCGGCTGTGTACGTTCGGGCAATCAAGTCGATACGTACCGCATGTCTGAGATTTTGATCAACGAGTTACGTAGCGCTAAGCTTGGGCGTATTACGCTTGAGACGCCAGCCATGTCTGAAGCTGAAGAACTCATCGTCGCTGAGCAACGCTTAGCAGCAGAAGAAAAAAGAATCGCCAAAGAAGAAGAAAAGCGCTTACGTCGTTTGAAAACGCGGAAGAATCGGAAATAATAAATCGACAACCCTTTGTGTCTATAATGTTAGCTGCATAAAATCATTCTAGAGCTCATGCAAAAAAAGCCCCTAAGGGCTTTTTTTTATATCTACTGCTAGCGATATCTAAGTCATCAACTACTTCTGTTTAGGCATGACTTTTTCGATAGCTTTCAACGCACAAGCTTCATCTTGTACTGCACCGCCTGCGCCGCCCGCTGCAATAGCGCCAATCACATCATTGCCAAACTTTAATGGCACACCACCACCGATCAGCAGTAAATCATTTACCGTATTCAAGTTATTTGAGTCTGGATTAGCGCGAGCATTATCCGCTAACGTACGTGAAGGCGTTTTGGTAGATAATGCCGTAAATGCCTTGCGGACAGCAGCATCAGTATTGTGCGGACCAACGTTATCATCACGCTGTAGCGCGATTAAATTACCAGCACGATCAACAACTGCGACAACGGCAGATTTGCCCTCTGCGTGACAGGCTGCCATGGTGGCATCGATTAATTCATTGGCCAACTCTAAAGAAACATTGGGCTGTTGTCATACTAGATTTGGTTTGGCGGCCAAAACGTTGGCTGAACAGCCAATGACTGCTAGTGCCAATAATGCTTTAGATAAATAATTCGACATTAACTTCATAAAGAGTCCTAAATATTACTCATACATGTGAGCGTTTGTTTGAAATGATGCTTGGTGAGCTTTAGTAAGCGTACTTGATGAAACCAGACAATGAGTTATCATTAACTCAAAGGTGCTCTTGCGACCCTAGCGAGAATGAGAGTCATAATCTTGCAAAAAGCACAACAATGATAAGTTAATTTTTCTACAAAATTCACTTAATTTTGTAAGATTTACTTTATAAATTTGCAACTCTACATTAATTTTTCTGTTACATACTCTGTTTTTTAACACTCACACTCATACTAATACTCAAAAGACGCTTACATCGTGGTAATCTCAAACAGCGCACAACAGTGATATCAACTCACTTCTTTCGAAAATCGGTTATAATTCATACACTAATATGCCAAAAATTGATGATATGACTCAGCTTACCCCCACTGCAAACCTCACAACGCTAGAAAATACTTTTACTCAATACTCTACTTCTCTCGATTCGTTCGCCCCGCGCCTACTCGATTGGTTCGCCGAAAACGGTCGCCATGACCTACCTTGGCAACAGCACCAAACCGACGCGCCCAATCCTTATATCGTCTGGCTATCCGAAGTCATGCTCCAGCAAACGCAAGTAACGACGGTACTGCCCTACTTTGCCCGTTTTATGGCATCGTTTCCAACGGTACAAGATTTAGCAGCCGCAGAATGGGATACGGTCGCGGAACATTGGGCGGGGCTTGGCTACTATGCGCGCGCGCGAAATTTGCATAAAGGCGCGAAACAACTGGTCGAAGTCATTGATGAGACGGGCGACTTTCCGCAGACGCTAGCAGGGTGGGAAGCCATATCTGGCGTCGGGCCATCAACTGCTGGCGCGATTATGGCGATGGGACTGCATCGTTATGGCGTCATTTGTGATGGCAATGTCAAACGTGTCTTGACGCGTTGGGCAGCGATTGACGGTGATATTACCAAATCTGCTACCACCAAAAAGCTATGGGCATTGGCAGAGCGATTAACGCCTGTCGATGACTCAGGATTATTCGCGCAAGCGATGATGGATATGGGCGCGACGTTATGCACGCGTAGCAAACCTGCCTGCCTATTATGTCCCCTTCAAGAGGACTGCCTAGCCCACGAGCAAGGACGCGAAACAGATTATCCAGTCAAAGCAAAAAAGCAGCCCAAACCCAGCAAGTTTAGCAATGCGTTATTGATTGAAGATATTGATGGCAAAATACTATGGCTACAACGCCCTGACAATGGCATTTGGGGCGGACTGTGGAGTTTGCCTTTACAGTTTGTTGAAAAAACCGCAGGCAAAGTGAATACTAAAACTGCCTCAGAAAAAACGACTGAAATTGACGATACATTATTAAAAGTGACCAGTAATGAAAAAGTATACGAAGCAGAATTTACCACTGCCGAGCAAATTATCAACGAGTGGTTAGACAAGCATAAATTGACAGCAAAAGCAGTCAGTAAAACTTTATTAGACGATGCCCCTATTAAACATTCACTGACCCATTTTCATTGGTATTTGACACCGCAATCGCTGATTTTAAATACTGAGCAAATTGCCGAAATAACCGAAGCCTTAGAAGCAGCACAAATTAATATTAATTGGCTAAATGCTGTTGACGCTCAGGCAACACTTGGACTGCCACGAGCAATGGTCAAGATTTTAGAATAATCCTTTGAACGCAATCGTTGAAAAGAACTGCTTAAAAAAACACGTAACACGCCATTAAAAAAGCGACTCAAAATGTATCTTGAGTCGCTTTTTTTATTTATCAGAAGATGAGGGCTTAGGACTTTGGCACACGTAAACGCATCAGGCCTTCTTGTTGTACCGTAGCAACCAGCTTACCATCTTGCCAAAACTGCCCATGGTTTAAACCCTTGGCATTAGACGTGGTATCACTCCACATGTCGTATAGCATCCAACCGTTTAGATCAAAATTACGATGAAAATGCATCGAGTGGTCAATACTAGCCGCTTGCAAGCCGCTGGTCATAAAGCTGACACCATGTGACATCAGCCCTGTACCAACCAGATAAAAATCGGACGAAAATGCCAACAGCGCTTGTTGAATCGCAACAGGCTGATTACCCAATTCGCGGATACGCAACCAGTTGGCTTGCTTAGGTTTCATTGGCTCTGGATGAATCGGATCACGCGGTTTAACGGGTTTAATTTCGACATGGCGACGGCGCATAAAGCGGGCTTTGAGTGCGTCTGGCACTTTTCCGACATACTCTTCTTTTAAATCTTGCTCAGCCAGTAAATCCTCCGGTGGCGGATAGACAGGCATGTCTTCTTGATACTCTAAACCCTCTTCCATCGGCGAAAACGAGGCTATCATTGAAAATATGACTTGCTCAACAGGCGCTTTACCACGCACCTCTTTATACTGAATGGCCGTCACTTCACGCGCAGACAGACTACGACCGTCACGCAAGCGGCGCACCTGATAAATCACTGGCTGCGTGATATCACCACCGCGCAAAAAATACCCGTGCAGTGAATGACAGGGTTTGTCTTTATCCAGTGTATGCGCCGCCGCCATGATGGCTTGGGCGAGCACTTGTCCACCAAAAATACGACTGCCAACATAGTCATGGCTCTTACCCTCAAAGACATCGGGGGTCACTTCAATAAGCGCTACAGTAGCTAGCAGCTCATCAATCAATTGCGAATAATCGGACATGACGATAGGTTTCCTTATTTTTATCAAAAACGCTAAGCATCTGAAAATACGCACCTAAAGATATCAATATCATATAGCGAAAGACAAAAGACACTTTGCATTTGAATGTAAAATAATATGAAATCACTTGCTAAAAATGCACAAGAGAGATTTAACACGAAAATTTTAGCGCAAAAAACACGGTCATAGCAGCGCTATCACCAGCATTTATTATATCGTTGTTTCAGCTTAAAAGAAGTACAAAGCAATCGAGTACAAAGGTATATGTGATGCTTCACACGAGACGCGCTCACCCTTTTATAGCAAATGGGCTATAAATCGAAAAGATAAACATCTTACCCAATATCGATGGCTTTGACTAGAGAGCGACGCTCACTTGGCAATATCATGTTGATATTTTTGCTTAACATGCCTTAGGGCGCGTCCTAATATAAACGATATTAATCATAAAAAAACGAGATGCTATTAAACATCTCGTTCTTTTGATCATTTACATTTATGGCTTCACTGCCACTAACACACGGATGGAGTCTGGGACTAATAACAGACTACCTAGTGCTTGCTCACCTTGGGCTTTTAGCTGCTCCAAGCGCTCAATCTCGGCAGGACGTACGTTAGGATTAATCGTTTGTAGATGCTTTAGACGTTTGATTTCACGTGACCACTGCTGGCTAAAACGGGCACTGGCTTGTTCGCCAATCTCAGCAAGCTGCTGACGGGCAATCTCTTCCGCTTCATAATAACGCTGCTCAATTACATCACCGCGTACTTTAATGACTTGGCGAGCACGGTTTTTATCCAGACGTTCAATATGCGGCATAATCATCTCCGCACTGATACGCGAGGACAAATCACTGCCCTGCTCACTGATAAATACACGGATATTTTGCGTGGTCAGCGTCGCGGGTAAATTGAGTAACCTTGGCGCAATGGCTTCAACGCGGAAATTCACTTCGAGCAGCACCATACCTTGTGGTACAGCAGAACTTTTTAGCATCGCCACCGTGGTATTACCAAAGGTGCTGGTACTCGCCAACTCATAAATCGCGCGCATCAATGGATGTTCGTGAGTGATAAATTCGATATCTTCACGCTGTAGTGCTTGCTCACGCTCGAATGTCAACGTCATACCATCTTCGTCACCGAGTGGCAGGCCATCGATATAATCACTAATTTCAGTACTATCAATCGGGGCAATTACCCACGAACCATCGCGCTGGATATTGTGATCGATATTGGCTGAGGCAAAAAAGCGCTCAATAAACTGCGGCAATAGATTATGACCATCAAAATCGCGCATGGCGTCAGCGATACGTTTGGCAACACGTGGTCGACACGAGTTGTATTCTAATAGGCGATCACGACCCGCTTGTAGCTGTGCCTCTAACCCCAATCGCGTCTGTTTCGCTTCTTCGATGATATCTTGTAGTATCGCACGGTTCTCGTCAGTATCCGCGCCTTCAAGCATGGGCTTTAGCTCTTGAATATACTGCTCTTGCACGCTCTGCGCCGTTGGAGAGATTTGATTAAACATATTCAGCGCGTCGTGATACCATTTATACAGACGCTCTTGCGCCGTGCCTTGTACATAAGGCACATGGAGCATAATTTGCTGCGTTTGCCCGATACGATCTAGGCGACCAATACGCTGCTCTAAGGTATCTGGATTGGCTGGCAAATCCCACAATATCAGCTGGCTGGCAAACTGGAAGTTACGACCTTCCGAACCAATCTCTGAGCATAATAATATCTGCGCGCCTTCGCTATCAGCAAAGAACGCCGCTGCTTGGTCACGCTCAAGCAAGGTCATCTGCTCAGTAAAGATAGCGGTTTTAATACCGGCATGCAGACGTAATACCGCCTCCAAGCTCTCAACCGTCGCGCCACTACGGGCAATCAACAGCACTTTTTTGTGCTTAAGCTCGCCGCGCAAAATATCAATCAACCAAGGCACACGTGGGTCATCTTCTAGCCAGCCACCATCAGGTTGGTTTTCTTCGCCCCATAGCTGCTCACGCAATTTACCATTGGTTTGATAGCTGTCTTTCCATGCGGCAGGTAATGCCAGTGGGTATGGCTGGCTGCTACGACCATAAAACCCTTTCACACTTTCACGGGTATTACGGAATAGAATACGACCTGTACCATGACGGTCAAGTAGTTCATTAAGCGCATAGGTGCGCAGTTTTTCGTCATCATTAATCGTTGCCAACTCATCAAGACTGATGTCTAACAAGCTGCTTAAAGCGGCAATTTGACTGTCGCTCAATGGCTTATCTTCTATCAATACACCAGCAACGGCAGCCGTTTCAGCAAAGGCTTCTTGACCATTGATAAACTCATCCAAATCATCAAAGCGGTCCGGATCGAGCAAACGCAAACGAGCAAAGTGACTTTGTGCCCCAAGCTGCTCTGGCGTTGCTGTCAATAGCATGACCCCTGGCGTTTCTTCAGCAAAATCAGCAATCAAGTCATATTTATCATTGCCGCCTTGCGCTTCATCCCAATGCAGATGATGCGCCTCATCGACCACCAATAAATCAAACCCTGCATCCATCGCTTGGTCGTACAAATCAGGGTGATCGAGTAATAAATCCATACCCGCAATGATACATTGCTCAGTGGCAAAGACGTTTTGCTCAGGATCGTGTTCTTTAATGGCTGCTGCACGTACCAAATCGAATAAGGCAAAATTTAGATTAAAACGACGACGCAACTCAATCATCCACTGATATTGCAAACTATCTGGTACAAGAATGAGCACACGCTCAGCTTTGCCTGTCAATAGCTGTTGATGAATAATCAAACCTGCTTCGATGGTTTTGCCCAAACCAACTTCGTCAGCAAGCAACACACGCGGCGCGATACGTTTGCCAACTTCATGAGCGATATAGAGCTGATGCTCAATGATATCGACACGTGCACCCATCAAGCCTTTCAGCGGATGACCCGCTAGCGCCGATTGCATACGCAAGATATCTTGACGCAGCTCATACCAATCACCACGCTCAATACGACCAGCCAGCAGACGCTCAAGCGGCTTAGCCAAGGTGATATTGGCAGCCAGACGGGTTTCCATAATGCCTCGTTCATGCTCATCCACACTGTATTTGAGTACATCCATCACTTCTTCGACCGCGGTTACGGTATAGCTCTTACCCGCTTGATCAGAAATACTATCGCCGACTTTAAACACCACGCGTGATAATGGCGCGGAGTTTTTGGCGTAGACGCGCGTCTCTTCACTTTGTGGAAATAGAATGTGCACACATCGGTCATCTACATCGATGACCACACCCAAGCCCAGCTCGGACTCCGTATCAGATAAATAACGTTGACCAACGGCAAATTCAGTATTGTGCAATGAAGCGATAGAGATAGTCATAGGGCGATGTCTTTTGTACTCAGATAATAGGAAAAAATAGATAGCTCATAATGAGAGTTGCTAGCGTGAATCACTAGCGCGATGTCATTACTTAATAGTCTGAGAGGTCACCGGCCATACCGGCAGCGTCAGCTCATTAGCTAGGTCGCAAGATAAAGCCGACCATTATATAACGTTAGCAGCTAGATGAGTGCGCTAAGTTGACTTTTCAAGAGCAGATTATTGCAAGATTATATCAACGCCAAGCATAAGTTGGTCATATAAAACAATAAGATAACGACTCGCAAGTAAAGAAAAAATATTGTCATTATAAAATTGATTCTGTATTGTTAAGAAATGCAATAGAACATTTCTTCTTTCTTACCTGAATTATTCAAACGCACGTCTACACATACTCTTTTGCCGCCTAGTATTCATGATTAATTATCCTTAAGGATTTATGGGCACAGTATGGCCTTTTATAGTCCTTTAAGTTATAAAAACATCAATAGTTAAGTCGGTTAAGTTATAAGAGTAAAGTTATACTTTTAATTTTTTTGCCATTATGTACAGACCATTTTAATTAAGATTACGCATTACCACCTAATTGATTGCCACCAATACCTAGCATTGGCACTCTTCTTCGTGGTCACTATTATCCAAGGACTATCACCATCATGAGTGCCTCCAAAAAAGTTGGCTTTTTTAATCAAGTCAGTACCCAAGTAACCACTATTTTATTTATTGCTTTTGCGGTCGTACTGGCGGTCGTCGTTTATGTTGTTGATAAAGAGGGCTATGAGAAAATCCGCCTTGAATCTGCAAAATTGGTGGCTGAACGTGGCAATACCGCGGTAAATAGTATTTCAGCCGATATCAATCGGGTGATGCGTAGTGCCTTGCTACTACAGCAAAGCGCGCAAACCTTGCCCACAGAAGAGGCTATTTTACAAACCAGTACTGCCAATGCCTTTGATAAGCGTGATTATAACTTACTGGGTAGTGGCGGCATTTGGCCTGAAAAAGGCGCACTTGGGGCAAATACCGCGACCCATCCATTTTTGATGGTTCGTCAAAACGGCGATTATCAAGCGGTGTTAAGCGACCCAAATCCTACCAATCCTTATTATCAAGAAGATTGGTTTAGCGTCTTAAAGCTGCTCAAACCTGAGAGCTGCATTTGGAACCATGTGCGCGCCAGCCAAACCAAAGGCGAGCTGGCGATGAGCTGCGGTGTGGCAATCGAGCGTGACAATCAGTTTTGGGGTGCCAGTACGGTTAACTTTACGCTGAATCAGCTACAAGAAAACATCGTCAAGTTAAGCGAAAGCTCAGGCTCAGGCTACATTCTACTCTTGGATAATAGTGACAAGGTGATCGCCTCCTCTAACCCTGAACGCTTAAGCTATATTGACGAGAAAACAGGTACGCCGCTTGATATCAAACAAGTCATCAACTCAGACCCTGCTTGGCAACCCGTGCTTGATTTCTTAGATGTCCAACGTAATGAGATCATCGAACAAGTCGCCGCTAGCGTCTCACCACAAGTTCAGCAGGTACTGACCACGCTTGATAAAGCTGAGACTGGTACGGCAAAGGGCTATTATTTGGTGAACTACGCCGCTTACCTGAATAACGGTGAAAACAAGCAAAACGCCATGGACAGCCGCTTATTACAGAGCTTTGAGTTGACAAAAGACAGTTACTATAACGGCAGTCAAGCCTATGTCTTTGAGATTCCTGAGACTTATTGGAAGCTGATCGTTGTCCAACCTGATGCTGAAATTAACGCCATTGCCGATAATCTCAGTGAAAACTTGGTTAACTGGATTGCATTAGCGCTACTTATCACAGCGGGCGTCATTTACTTCATGCTGACTTTCTTAGCATTCAAACCCTTGAAAGAAACCACCGATAAAATCTCTGAAGCGGAAAACTTAATTAATAATAAGCAATACAATAAGCTGAGCGAGGTTAAATTCGCAGAAGGTCGCAACGAGATTGGACTGGTGAATGGCTCTATTAATGACCTACTAGACCGAATCCAGTCTAACGAAGGTAAGCTTGCCAACATTAACCAACAGCTAGAGATTAAAGTCGAAGAACGTACCGCTGAGCTGCAAGAAACGCTAAAAGAGCTGAAAAACTCGCAGTTGCAATTGATTCGTTCAGAAAAAATGGCAACGTTGGGACAAATGGTGGCAGGCGTTGCTCATGAAGTGAACACACCTTTATCATACGTGCAAAACAACTTGGAGATTATTGGTCAGTTGACGGAGCAATACGAAGAGCTGATTGAATTGGTACAAGGATTAAAAAGCGTTAAAACTGACGCGGCGACTGATGGCAAAATTGACAAGCTACTAGCAGATATTGTCCGTGCTTCTGATGAAATCCAAGAAGATGACCTATCAGCTGAATTAAAAGAGCTGATTAAAGATTCGTTATTTGGCGTCGAGCAAATTACTGAGATGGTGCTGAACCTACGCAACTTTGCCCGTCTTGATGAGTCAAAAGTGAAAACCATCGATGTGCGCGAATGTATCGAAGCCTCGCTTAAAATCGCTGGCAACTCTATTAGACATCAAGAGATTGTAACTGATTTTGCGCCCACGCCTGAAGTGAAATGCTCACCGTCGCAAATCAACCAAGTCTTGGTCAATCTACTGAACAATGCCGCGCAAGCCATGGGAGAAAAACCTGATGGCAAGATCGAAGTGCGCACCCGTGCCGATGATCGCAATGTTTATATTGATGTCATCGACAACGGTAAAGGTATGAGTCCAGAAGTTCTCAATCAAATCTTTGAGCCGTTCTTTACGACCAAAGGCGCAGGCGAAGGCACTGGTCTTGGTATGGCAATCAGCCAGCAAATTATGGAGCAACATAATGGCGATATCAAAGTCGTATCGACCGAAGGCGTTGGCACCACATTTACGTTAATACTGCCGATTAATAATAACTTAACAGAGCAAAACTTAGTCGCGTAAGCGCTGGATCAGCTGTCCTGTTACGTAGAACATATTTAGATATTTAACGACTATTATTCATCATCATAAGGAACTCATCATGAATGAATTAGAAAATGACTTAACCACAGTTGAAAGCAGCGCTGAGTCAAAGCCGAAGTTGGCATTTATCGACGATGAACAACGCATTTTACGGTCTATGAAACTGCTGTTTCGTAAGACCCATGACGTCTTTATCACCACCGACCCGACTGAGTATATTGACTATATCAAGAACAACCATGTACACGTGGCGGTCAGTGACCAGCGGATGCCTGAGCGAGTCGGTGTGGATATCTTACGCGAAGTAAAAGATGTCTCACCGTCTACCATGCGTATCTTATTGACGGGCTATGCCGATTTAAACGCCATTATTGGTTCTATTAACGATGGTGAGATTTATCGTTATTTGACTAAGCCTTGTAAATCTGAAGAGCTGATCACCGTGGTCGGACGCGCTACCGAAATCGCCTTGACCTATAATCCAGACGAAGATGCCGACCAATTCGACAGTTCAGGTAATAAGCAAACGCTGCTAGTGATCGATGAAACCAATGAGTTGATTGAGCAAATACGTAAGCAATTTTCTCACAGTTATAAAGTATTGCACGCTGAAAGTTTAGAAGAAGCGTACGATTATTTGGCGAATGAAGATATCGGTGTTTGTATCACCGATATCAATGTCAGCGGTGAGAATATCGCGCCGATTATCTTTACCTTGAAGCAAGATGCGCCACATTTGGTGGTTTTGGTACAGACTGAGTTTCAAGACGCTGGCTTGCTGATTGATTTGATTAATAAAGGTCAAGTCTATCGCTGCTTGCCGAAACCGATGCGCGCCAGCCTGCTTGAGATTAGCGTCAACCGTGCGTTTCAGCATCATGCGAAACTCAAAGCTAGCCCTGACTTGGTCAAACGCTATGAAGTCGAGCATGACCCTGAAAACGACGTGCGTATTGATTTAAGCAGTCGCGTACGTAGCCTTATTGGCAAATTGCGTAAGCGTTTCTCTTTATAAGTGCATAAGACTAAATAAGCACAAAAGACTACTGTCTCAATAAACAAAACCTCTATTTCAATATTGAAGTAGAGGTTTTTTGCTTTGTACTTTTTGATGGATTTTTTAACGACCTTTTTGACTAAAATCACCAACGTGCTACATTAAGTCGATCATTATTAAAATCATTTTAAAATAACTATTTAATAAGGAATAACCATGCGCGCGGTTTTTTTAGATAAAGGCACTTTTTCTGATGGCATCGACTTGCCAGCCCCAAACGGCATCAGCGACTACCTCACTTATGATGATACCCCAAAAGATGCTGCTGTTATCGTAGAGCGCTGCAAAGACGCTGACATCATTATCACCAATAAAGTGCAAATCAGCGCTGAAGTGATAAGCAAATTGCCCAAGCTCAAGCTCATTCAACTGACCGCTACTGGTATGAACAACGTCGATCAAGACGCTTGTGTTGAGCACCATGTGGCGCTTTATAATGTCGCAGGTTATGCAGTCAAAAGCGTGCCCGAACATACCTTTATGCTCATGCTCAACGCCATGCGCGCGGGTATTTATTATCATCAAAAAGTCGCTGATGGCACATGGCAGGCAAACGGTAATTTTTGCCTACTGGATATTCCGCTAGTAGATTTAGAAGATAAAACGCTAGGTATTATTGGCGTTGGCACTATCGGCAAACGCGTGACCGATATTGCGCGCGCTTTTGGAATGACAGTATTGTGGGCGGAGCAACAAGGACGAGCACCGCGCAATGACGACTATACCGCATTTGACGACGTACTGGCACAGTCTGATGTACTGAGCCTACATTGCCCATTAAACGAGAAAACTCAGCACCTGATTAATGCAGATACTTTAGCAAAAATGGTCAAACAGCCGCTCATCGTCAATGTCGCTCGTGGCGGTATTGTCGATAGCCAAGCATTGACTGATGCCATTAACAATGAGCAAATCATCGGCTATGCCAGCGATGTGTTTGAGCAAGAGCCCATCACCGCTGACGACCCTTTATTGACCATTGCTAACCATCCGCGTGTGATATTTAGCCCGCATAATGCGTGGGGCAGCAAAAGTGCGCAAGAAACCTTGTGGCAGATCTTAAGCAAACAAGTTACTGATTTTATTAATAGCCATTAAAAAACATTTAGCAAATGACTGTAACCAAGCGACCTTAACGACTAAAACGTAACCAATCATCTTTTATTTTGCGATGTTTGAGCATGATGCGGTCGCTGAGATAGTTGTTTGTCACCCGCCAAGGATATATATCGCCTTGCTTGGGTAGCTCGTGTTGAGCGCGCTTGACATATCCTGAGGATAGCGCGCCCATCACGGTATCTGTCTGCGTAAGCGCTTTGGCATCTTTAGTATGCGCTTGTGGCAATACCACTTGATAGCGATGCTGATGCATATAGCCCAGCAGTCGCATCACATACTGACACGCCAAATCGATTTTTAGCGTCCATGAGGCGTTGGTATAACCAAACAGTGCCACCATATTTGGTATATCTTCAATCATGACCGCTTTATAAGTCATGCGCGAACCAATATCTATCGCCTGCCCGTCAATATATACTTTGGCACCGCCGAGCATTTGTAGCTTTAATCCTGTCGCTGTGACGATGATATCAGCATCGAGATGCTTGCCAGAATCAAGCATAATGCCTGTCTTGGTAAAATGGCTGATTTGATCGGTGACGACGCCGGCGTGTGTGCCATGCAATGCTTTGAATAAATCGCTGTCTGGCACCGCACATATCCGCTGGTCCCAAGGATTATAGTCCGGTACAAAATGCGCTACATCGATACCGCTACCCTTTAGCTCTGTTTTGACACCGCGTTTTAATAACGCTTTCATAAGCTTGGGTGCCAATATAGCCGCTCGATAAGTGCCTTGTTGAATCAATACATTACGAGTACGCAGCACTGTATAAGCCTGCTCTTTCGACAACGGTGAAAATTTACCTGCTAGCCAATCAAGCGTATAATCATCGCCCGGTACACTTGCCACATACGTGGGAGAACGCTGTAACATAGTGACGTGACGCGCGCATTGCCCACCTTTTTCATCCACCAAAGCTGGCAACAATGTCATCGCTGTGGCACCGCTACCGATAATGACTACCTTCTTATCGTCATAATCCACATTTTGCCAATGCTGCGGATGAATGATTTCACCTTGAAAATCTGCTTCTTTATTAAAAGAAGGTCTATAACCTTGTTCATAATCGTAATAACCCGTGGCGCCAACGACGAACTTTGCCGTTACCGTAAACACCTCACCGCTGGCATGATTTTTTACCATCGCCGTCCATTGTTGATGGCTACTTGACCAAGACAGCTGCTGCACCTCGTGCTGATAGCGAATATGTTCGCTGATACCAAACTCACATGCCGTGTCTGCTATGTAGCTTTTAATATCACCGCCTTTTGCCAAAATCCTGTGATTTAGCCATGGTCTGAAACTGTAGCCAAACGTCAAGGCATCAGAGTCAGAGCGAATACCAGGATAGGTGAATAAATCCCATGTACCACCCAAATCTGCTCGTTTTTCTAACACCAAAAATCGCTGTGCACTTTTCTGCTGTTGCTTTGATGATTTGCGTTTCTGCTTACTTGGATTTTTATGACCAAACAGTCCTTTGTGTTTTTGCTGCTGCAATCGGCACGCCATACCAATACCGGCAATTCCTGCACCGATAATCAGTACTTCATAATCCACTGGTGTGTCTGAGAGTGCCGATTGAGGTTTGAAGCATTTCTTAACTGCCTGTTTGGCTGCCGTCATATCAAGCATAATACGTTCCTTGTTTTTGCATGATGGGTTTAAAAAATTTGGCATAAATTCATTTAAAAAGGGCTTGGGCTTTCCCAATCCATCCACGCACCAAGCGTAGGATGCTTGAGACGCAATTGCTGAGCATGGAGATTAAGCCTTGGCGCAATCGCTAAAGCCATACCTTCTGCATAAATAGGATCGCCAATCATCACATGACCCACATGCACCATATGGACGCGCAGCTGATGACTACGACCGGTGACAGGCTTTAGCATTACGCGCGTGACTGTCTGACCGTTGCATTGCTCATGGCTGATGACTTCATATAAAGTTAAGGCATGCTTTGACCAGCTAGGATCGACGATATGGCGCGGTTTCGTCTCTGGCTCATAGCGCACTGGTACGGATATCTCACCCGTTGCGCCGACACGCTCCCACTCTCCAAAGACGCGTGCCTGATATTTTTTTTGTGGCAAACGTTCAATGAATTGCTTACTAATATGGGTTTGCGCGGCAGCATTTTTGGCAAAAATGAGCAGCCCTGAGGTATCCATATCCAGACGATGAATCAGCTTGACTGCGGGATTGGCACGCTCAAGTCTTGCCAGTAAACTGACCTTGAGCGTTTTGCCATCGACACTCAACAGACCTACAGGCTTATCAACCACCCAAATATCATCATCTTCGTAGACAGTAATCTGTTGCGCAAATGCTTGAAAAAACTCAATCGGATAGGCGTTTTCTTGAGCATTGAGGGCGTTGACTTCTTCAGCAGTAAAAGGCATAAAAATGGGCACTTATATAAATGGGCTTGAATGATTAATGAGCTTGCATATGAAAGCTGTCTTAAGTGGTAGATATTAGAGTATAGATATAGTGTTATAAACCGCTTATTTTTGAACAAAAGACACAGACAGAATTATCAAGTGACAGATAAAACCATGCCTGTGTCGTTATGTGTCGATTTATTGTGCTAATCGTAATTGTTAAACAATTTAACCAGCCTGCATCTGTTAACCCTGAGCAAACATGTTAATATAATGGCACATTTTAACCACTTCTAAACGCTTCTTTGGTCACTCATCATTCTATTATGCAACAAATATATTGGTTGATGAATGGCGATAGAAATAATAAAACAAGAGAGATAAATTATGTCAGACCTTATTTTACATACTACCGATGCCGACTTTGACAAAGACGTATTGCAATCAGATGTGCCAGTATTGGTAGACTTCTGGGCAGCATGGTGTGGCCCTTGTAAAGCAATCGCCCCTATTTTAGAAGATCTAGCCACTGAGTACCAAGGCAAAGTTAAAATCGTCAAAGTTGATGTGGATAGCAACCCACAAGCTGCCAGCCGTTTTGGTATCCGTAATATCCCAACGCTATTTGTCTTTAAAGATGGCGAAAAAGTTGACTCAGTGATGGGTCTACAGCCAAAAGCCGAATTGGCAAAAGTGTTAGACAAGCATCTCTAAGTCGAGACTTGCTCTTTTTGCATAAGCATTCTAAAGAGACAGCAACACCGCCGAAAAAGCCATTATCTAACGTAGATAGTGGCTTTTTTGCTTGTTTTTTATGCAAAAAACTCAATTAGACGACTTTTTTGGCAAAATTTATTGACAATACTATTGTGAAGACCGTATAGTCTGCTGACAACAGAAAACTAACGGTTTTCTTAACTGTCTTATCGCTATTCTCCTCGTGTTTATCAACAAAAACACAATCGTCGTTATAAACACCATTGCTGAACGAAATGACTAAACACAATTACTGATATTGAGTTTTTGACGCAGACTCTTATGTAGACTTCTTTATCCTTATTTCTTATTACCTTGCATAAACGATTGCAATTCGTATATAAGCTGACACGTAATATCCAAACTACATAAATCCAGCTCTGTGCACGCACCCTCTATCACCATACTATCGTTGTTTTAATCACTGTCGTGACTTGTGCTGCTAATGGCATCTCTCATCTGATCAATTGCTAATGACCTATCTATGAATCTTACTGAATTAAAGAAAAAATCAATCGCTGAGCTATTGGCTATCGCCAAAGAAATGGGTCTTGATAATATGGCGCGTAGCCGTAAACAAGACATCATCTTTGCTATCCTAAAAACCCATGCGCGGAACGGTGAAGCCATTTATGGTGACGGCGTACTTGAGGTTCTTCCGGATGGTTTTGGCTTTTTACGCTCATCAGAAGGCTCATACTTAGCCGGTCCTGATGACATTTATGTCAGCCCTAGCCAAATTCGTCGCTTTAGTCTGAAGACGGGTGATAGTATCGCTGGTACGATTCGTCCACCAAAAGATTCTGAACGTTATTTTGCGTTATTGAAAGTTGGCGAAATCAACTTTGATACCCCAGATCGCTCACGTCATAAGCTTATCTTTGAAAACCTGACACCCCTATTCCCAACTGAGCATTTAAAACTCGAGCTTGGTAACGGTACCACTGAAGATTTGACGGGTCGTATCATCGACCTAATCGCGCCGATTGGTAAAGGTCAGCGTTCTATCATCGTCGCACCGCCAAAAGCGGGTAAAACGATGCTGCTACAAACCATTGCTCAGTCGATTACTCGTAATAACCCTGAATGCTACTTAATCGTCCTATTGATTGATGAGCGTCCAGAAGAAGTCACCGAAATGGTACGTACGGTACGCGGTGAAGTGGTTGCCTCTACCTTTGACGAGCCACCACAGCGTCATGTACAAGTCGCTGAAATGGTTATCGAAAAAGCCAAACGTTTGGTCGAGCACAAACAAGACGTGGTTATTTTACTGGATTCGATTACTCGTTTGGCACGTGCTTATAACACAGTTATTCCGTCGTCAGGTAAAGTGTTAACCGGTGGTCTAGACGCCAATGCGTTAGAGCGCCCAAAACGCTTCTTCGGTGCTGCTCGTAATGTTGAAGAAGGTGGTAGTTTGACCATTATTGCCAGTGCCCTTATCGATACGGGTAGTAAAATGGACAGCGTTATCTTTGAAGAATTCAAAGGTACTGGTAACCAAGAGATTACGCTTGAGCGCGATCTGGCTGAAAAACGTGTCTTCCCTGCGATTAATATCAAAAAATCTGGTACACGCCGTGAAGAGCGTCTGCTTGATGAAGATAAACTGCGCAAGGTTTGGATTTTACGTAAGCTGCTTCAGCCGATGGATGGCGTACAAGCGACTGAATTCTTATTGGATCGCTTAAAAGAAGCGAAAACCAATGACGAATTCTTTGAGCAGATGAAACGTAAATCACAGAACTAATGATAGATCCGTACTGCTTTCCCATACTCAATAGATAAGTAACTTAAGTAGAAAAGACCGCATTCGTGCGGTCTTTTCGTTTTATATTCATTTTTTATATATTCAGGCATGTCCTGAATTTAAAAATGGCAATAAAAATGAGAACATACCTTAATACCTTACTATTAGACGCCAAAAGTACTATTTTTAAAAACAGTTAGCTTACTATCAATATAAATACAATAACCCTAAGCAAAACCCCTACCAACGATACAGTGGAGAAACATCCTTTACAGGCTATTTGCAAAGCTTAGCGCTTTTACTACGCCTAGAAATTATTATATGGGTTAGTATAGGAGCCAGTATAGATCTACTCTGCTATCACGTGTTGATAGCAGTATAATTTTCGAGATATTTAACATCCTTGATGTAATCCTTACTAATGCAGACCTTTGTATGTCTTGCGGTAGCACAATAGATTATTCTAAGATACTTGCCCAAATATTTTAATACAGCTTACTATCGGTATTAAAATTAGTGGTAATAAAAATATCGTATTTTGATTTTGATAAACTAACTTGATAACCTAACAGGTGATACTATGAAATTTGCTAAAACTATCGCAATGACTGCTCTTACTAGCTCTGCCCTTATCATGGGTGGCTGTGCAACTAATGGATACAATAGTGGCTTGAGCAATACCGCTAAAGGTGCTGCTGCCGGCGCTGCTGCTGGTGCACTTATTAGAAGTGGCGGCGATAGCAAAGACATCGCTCGTGGCGCACTTGGTGGTGCTGCAGTAGGTGGCGCTGGTGCTTACATTCTTAATAACAGCAGATAATCGCTAAATGATTATTTGGTGCTATCAAGAGCGTTTTTAAGCATTTCAACTGTGTGTATTTTAAATTCATTGAATATGTCTAAAACGCTCTAAAATGCAAAAAGCCTGTAATCAATGTTGCAGGCTTTTTGTTGGATCACCCTTTTTAGGCGATAGTTACTACGCTAAAATATCATAGCGATACTGACTATAATGCCCCGCTAAAAGTGTCACAAGACTGCACGTTGCCACTCTCCAAACCACGAGTGAACCACTGAACACGCTGCTGACTGGTGCCATGAGTGAAATTATCAGGTACGACTGCTCCACCGCTAGCGCGCGCTAAACGATCATCACCAATTTGACCAGCGGCATTGATGGCCTCATCGATATCACCTGCCTCCAAAAACTGTACACGCTCTTGGTTACGTTGTGCCCAAACCCCAGCAAAACAATCAGCTTGCAGTTCTTGTAGTACGGATAGCTTATTGGCTTGTGCACGAGTGACTTGACGGCTGGCCTCATTAACTTGCTGGCTGATGCCTAACAACGTCTGTACGTGGTGACCAACTTCATGTGCAATAACATAAGCTTGTGCAAAATCACCCGCTTTACCTTGATTATATTGGTCGCCAGAGCCTTGCTTATCACCCGTGATACCGAGATTTTGGCGCATTTCTACAAAGAAAGATTTGTCTAGATAGACAGTCTGATCGCCTGGGCAATAAAACGGGCCCGTCGCGGAGCTAGCACTGCCGCAGGCTGAGCTAACTTGACCATTGAAGAGAATCAATGATGGCTCCTGATAGGTGCTGCCTGCTTCTTTGAATATCTGATGCCAAACTTCTTCAGTATCAGCCAATACTACTTTGACAAACTGCGTATCTCGATCGTTACTTGTCGCAGGTTCGGTAGCGGCACTGCTATTGCCACCGCCTGCTACTACTTGACCCGTCTGTAAAGCGGTCATTGGATTTACCCCAAATACCAGCCATAAAATGCCAGCAATAATAATACCACCGATACCACCGCCTATCATTTTGCCGCCACCACTGCTGGTGCGCACATTGGAACTGCCGCGTCTACCTTGCCATTTCATTGTTTCATTCCTCAAATATACGATATATATTGCTACTCGTATTGATGATTTTTTTATATAGTGTGATTTTGACTCAATTCTTTATTTTTTTGATCAAATCCGATTTCTAACAAGTCAGTAATCCCAAAGTATTTTTGACAAATGCTACTTTACTAGGGTCTTGATATCTCACTAATCAAGACATTTAATGACTATTAAACCCCTAATAGATACAATAAATTCTTGAAAAGCATAGTAGAAATCAAGACATCGAAAAAGCCATCAAAATAGGCTGATGTCATTGATTATACGTCTATTAATTTGGCTCGTTGTATTAAAAATTATAACGAATAGGTGATGTAAAACACTATTTACAATTTTATTGTTACTTAATTGTACAGCCTCTTTCCATTTAGAAAGAAACCATATAGAATGCGTGAAAGCTGAGTAGCTGTAACTAAGACTAGTTGAACTCTGAGACATCTCGGACTTCGACCTTTGTTGCTGCTACTGCTCATTTCATTTTTCCGGAGAAAATACTATGAATCTTAAATTACTTGCTCTTGCTGGTATCATGACTGCATCTATGGGCCTAACTGCCTGTGACAGTAACACTGAAAACGCTGCTGAAGATTTATCTGACGCACAAGAAGAAGTGCAAGACGCTTCTGAAGAGCTAAACGAAGCTGCTGCTGAAGGCGAAGTTGTTTCTGCTGACGCTGAAGCTGCTGTTGCTGATGCTGAAGCTGACATCGCTGAAGCACAAGCTGCGACTGCTACCGACGAAATGGACGCTGAAGTTCCTGTAGACGGTACTACTACTAGCGTAGACGTAGCTAGCGAAACTGATACTGCTGCTGTAGACGCAGCTGACGAAGTTGTTGTAGTTGAAGAAGCTCAGTAATTTGTTGTTCATACAATAAACACTGTAGTAAAAAAAAGAGAGCCTATGCTCTCTTTTTTTATGCCTGCAATTTATGATAGTGAATCGGTGATAAGCAACAAGCCAATAGCGTGATATCTACTGACCTCATGATGCATAAATAAGCCAGCCATCACTTAACTTTTGAACCGTTGAGTGCTCTTATAGTCTTAGAGTAATCACAGGGCAGCCAAAAGCACCTACGTTTGCACATATTTAAACCTCGATATGTTTAAGTCTAAAAAAACGTCGCGTGCCTATCATTAATGCAAACAAATATGTTCTGCTTTAGGCATCAAATAATCGCTCATCAACCTGTTGACGAAATTTTTGTCCCGTTTTAAAGGTGACCACGCGGCGCGCAGACACAGCAACAGGCTCACCAGTCTTTGGGTTACGCCCAGGACGGCTATTTTTATCTTTAAGCTCAAAGTTGCCAAAGCCTGAAAGCTTGACCTCTTTGCCGTCAATCAAACTCTCTGACAATTCATCAAAGAAATTCTCTACCAAACAACGGCCTTCTTGGCGTGTTAGGTTAAGATGACTCATCAAATGCTCAATCATGTCAGATTTGGTTAAGGTGCTCACAGTACGACTCCTATGCTATATCGTGATGTCGAATATCATGGTTTAGCGGTATGAGGGTTGATGTTGGTTATTATAAAGGTTTTTTGTCACCTTTTTTAATAAAGTCTAAATTAAATCCTTTATTAATAACCACTTAACTTGTTTTATCAATAAAAACTCTAGAGAATAATAATTTTTATAAATAGCAATGCTCTGTAGCGCCACCTTTGAGGCTACAGAGCATTGTTTATTGTCAGTATTAAATATTAGCTATCGCGCAACTGGGCAGAGTGCTGCTCGGTTAGTGCTTGTACCACCTTATCAGTGGCAGTTTTCACTGCTTCATCAGATAATGTCTGCGTGCTGTCCTGCCATACTAGAGCAAAAGCTAGTGAACGCTGACCGGTCGGTACTTTATCGCCTTGATAAACATCAAATAGCCATAAATCAGTCAACAGCTCACCTGCCGCAGCACGTATCGTTGACTCTAATGTCTGTAAACTGATGTCGCTGTCTACCAAGATGGCGATATCGCGACGTACTTGTGGAAATTTACTTGGGGTAGTTATGGCATGTTGCTCACGCACGAGGGCCAGTAATGGTGCCAGTGATAATTGAGCAACCCACGTGGCTGGCAGATCCAACTGTTTAGCCGTGTTAGGATGCAGTTGACCCAACCAACCGACATACTCATCATCGATATAGAGTTTGGCACTCTGCCCCGGATGCAAGAAAGCAAGCGCACTACGCTCATAGCGGATACGCGCACTGTCGATTTGTGCAGGTAACAACTGCTCAATGTCGTTTTTGAGGTCATAAAAGTCTAACGCACGATTTTGATACGCTTGCTCGTCCCAAACATTACCGACTGCTACCAAAGCAATACTAGGCGTTTGTACCAAATCACTAATACTGTGACCGACAAAGCTAAGACCGGTTTCAAAGAAACGGACGCGTGGCTGCTGACGATTGAGGTTATATTGCACACAAGGCAATAAACTCGATAATAGAGTACGGCGCATCACCGCCAAGTCACTTGAGATAGGATTGGCCAGTGCCAACACTTCCCCTAGTGCTTTATCATCGAGCAATGCTTCTATTTTTGCGTCACTAAAGCTAAAGCTAATGGCTTCCATATAGCCATTATCGACCAGCGCGAGCTTCATCTCGTGTGTCAAGTCTGCGGTATCGTCATAATCCATGCTGACTTGCAAATGCGGCAACACGCTTGGAATATTGTCATAGCCATAGATACGCGCAATTTCTTCGATGAGGTCTTCTTTAATACTCATGTCAAAGCGATACGATGGCGGCGTGCAAATCAGGCTATCGGCTTGCTGCACTATCTCAAAGCCCAATTGGGTTAAGATACGAACCATGACTGCTGGCTCAATCTCAATACCGATGACATCACGAACTTTAGCAATTGGTAAAGTGATCGGTGCGCGAGCTGGTAAATGCTCACTGCTTTCTGCTTTTACTATTTGTCCGGCTTGCCCACCAGTAACGCTAGTAATCAAATCAACAGCGCGTGCCAGTGCTAGCTCTGGTAACGCAAAGTCTACCCCACGCTCAAAACGTTGTGAGGCATCGGTATGTAACCCAAAACGGCGTGCGCGCGCGGCAATAGCTAGCTGACCAAAGAAAGCGCTTTCTACAACAATATTGGTGGTGCTATCAGTCACACTACTACGCTGACCGCCCATGATTCCGGCAAGTGCCAATGCGCCTTTATCATCAGCGATGAGCAATTCATCACCGGTTAAGGTAATGGTTTGCTCATTCAATAAAGTAATCGTTTCTTCAGGCTGTGCCAAACGCACAACGATATCGCCCTCGATAGTATCAGCATCAAACGCATGTAGCGGCTGACCCAATTCCATCAACACATAGTTGGTCACATCAACCAAAAAGTTGTGCGAGCGTAGTCCTGATTGAACCAGCGCATCTTGCATCCACTTTGGCGTATCGATACTACGATCAATATTGCTGATTGATTGTAGTAAATAGCGTGGGCACGCTTCAATTGCACTAACCGTTACCACTGGCGTAGCAGTACCAGCAGCGTTTTCAGTAACTACCACATTGGTAGGAATCTCAGGCAGCTGCATTGGCAAATCATTGATAACTGATATTTCGCGTGCAATACCGCGTACACTAAAGCAGTCACCGCGATTTGGCGTGATAGAGATATCTAGTATCTGATTGTCTAAACCTAAATACTCACGGATATCCATACCAATCGGTGCATCTGCTGGCAATTCGAGCAGACCATCGATGCTATCGGTTAAATCAATTTCAGAAGCGCCGCACAACATACCGTTAGAGGCAACACCACGTAGGTTGCCGTTTTTAATTTCAAAACCTGCACCATTATCAGAAGGCAAAATGGCACCAACGGTCGCAACGGGTGCTTTCATACCAACGGTGACATTGGGTGCGCCGCAGACGATTTGTAACGGCTCAGCGGCACCAATATTTACCTGTGTGACGCGTAACTTATCAGCATCTGGATGTTGCTCAACGCTGATGACTTCACCGACGACCACACCACTGAAGGCACGGGCAACCGCATAGCGATCATCAATCTCAAGTCCTGCCATCGTGAGTTGTTCGGCCAATTGCTCACTGCTATTGTTGGGGTTTACCCATTGACGTAGCCACTGTTCGCTAATTTTCATAAATATCTCAGATCAGAATTTTATAATAAAGGTTTTGGAGTAAAGGTAGAGGTATTATTAAATAATAAAATCTAGCCAAACTGCTTTAAGAAGCGTACGTCATTTTGGAAAAACAGGCGCAAATCATCGATGCCGTAATATAACATCGCGAAGCGCTCAATCCCCATCCCAAAAGCAAAGCCAGTATATTTTTCGGCATCAATACCGCAGTTGGTCAGTACTTGTGGGTGTACCATACCGCAGCCCATAACCTCAAGCCATTTACCATTGTCATCGAGAATATCAACTTCAGCTGACGGCTCGGTAAAGGGGAAAAATGACGGACGGAAACGTACAGTCAGCTCTTTGGCAAAAAATGCTTCCAAGAACTCACTAATCAAGCCTTTTAACTCAGCAAAAGTGCTCGACTCAGTGACCATTAAACCTTCTAGCTGATGGAACATCGGCGAATGGGTTTGGTCTGAATCATTGCGATAGACGCGACCGGGGCAAATAATACGAATCGGCGGCTCATTCTTTTCCATCGTGCGAATCTGCACAGGACTGGTATGCGTACGCAGTAGATAATGCGCATCAAAATAGAAGGTATCGTGCATCGCGCGTGCTGGATGATGTGACGGAATATTAAGCGCCTCAAAGTTATAATAATCGCTTTCGACTTCAGGACCAGTAGCAACGTTAAAACCTGCTTGTATAAAATATTGCTGCATACGCTGGGTAATCATGGTCACTGGATGCAAATGACCTTTTTGACCACCGCGAGCAGGCAAGGTGATATCAATACTTTCGCTTGCAAGCTTAGCATTTAGTGCAGCCACTTCTAGCTGCTGCTGCTGCTCTGTCAACGCATCTTGAATACGGCTACGAACTTGGTGTAACCAGCCGCCGTAGGTTTTTTTATCGTCGCTGCTGAGTTTACCCATCTGCTTTGACCAGCCAGTTAATGGGCTCTTTTTACCGGTCAATTGCACACGCAAATCTTGCAACGCACGCACATCAGTGACTTGTAGAACCAAGGCTTCAGCGGCACTGGCCAACTCATTTAGCTGAGCTTCATTAAGCTCGCTTAGCTCTGTGGACAAGGTCGGTAGCGCCGACAAATCGGTGGTAGCAGCAGGGGTAGTCATAAGATGCATTCTTCCTGATTTAAACGGACTATTAATAATAGTGATTGGTAATTGTAGGGATTTGACCAAATATTGCAAACCATTTACCCAGTCATTCAAAAATAATACCAGTGATATGAATGGCTTGAATATTTAGACGATGATAAAAGCTATCTCAACAAAGCATATTTAGCACTGGTGCTAAAACAAGGCTGTGACATGAAGTATTAAGATAATGTGATATAAAAAAAGCCACCGACCAGCGGTAGCTTTTATTAATATCATACTATTAATCAATATTATCCCTGTCCATATAGATAACTACTTGTAAATTCTGACTAAACAAGCAGCAACCCTAAAGGAAGGTTAATATTTATGCTAATGCCGCTTTTGCTTTTTCAACCAACGCTGTGAAAGTCGCTGCATCATGCATAGCGATGTCAGCAAGTACGCGACGATCGACAGTGATGTTAGCCAATTTCATGCCGTTGATAAAGCGGCTGTAGCTTAAGCCGTTTAAGCGTGCACCAGCATTGATACGTGCAATCCAAAGACGACGGAAGGTACGTTTTTTGTTGCGACGGTCACGATAAGCATATTGACCAGCTTTGGTCACTGCTTGTACCGCTACGCGGTAAACACGTGAACGGGCACCGTAGTAGCCTTTTGCGCGTTTTAGGATTTTTTTGTGACGACGATTCGCCTGTACACCACGTTTTACACGGGCCATAAATTACTCCAAGATTTCTTTAATCATTATTAAACGAATCACGATGTCATCGAATAGTAGACATCGCTATCAGATTGCAAAGTCAGATATTTTTAATCCAGTCGCTATAAATTAAAAAGCGCTTCATTAAAGATAAATGACGATAGCCTACTAGATGTATGGGCACATGCGACGAACTGCTGCTTCGTCAGACTTGTCCACCATCTTTAGACCGCGCAACTGGCGAATACGCTTAGCTGATTTCTTGGTCAAGATATGGCTTTTGTTTGCTTGCTTACGCTTGAAGCCGTTCGCTGTTTTTTTGAAGCGTTTAGCTGCACCGCTTCTGGTTTTCATCTTAACTTTCATGATGATTTGCCTCTTTGTCTTTGATAGAACCTGGTCGTCAAATAGTTAATAACGAATAGTGGCTGTAAAAACACCCACTAAACCTCTATTTGCCTCGAGGTGGGAGGCGGTATTTTAGCAGATAATGCACTGTTTTGCCAAGGAAACTTTTACGCCTCGCCTAGGGCGTGTCCTCAATCTGAACGAAAGCAAATAAATGGACTAAAAACGGTTAAATTCTGCCAAGCTACGTTAAACAGCTGGTTCATTTCTCAATATTATTTGCGCTATTTTCCTTGTTTGACGGCAATTTATATCATTCTTATCATCATTTTTAAAATGAGGATACGCCCTAGTAGGCATGACAGTGGATAATGGGTATGAGCCCATTTATAAAGATTTTAGTCAAAACACTCATAAAACTGCGGATTTACCGCCAAATAGATTGAATGTCAGCTTAAGCTGTGCTTAAGTAGAGACTGAACCTTAGTATAAGCTGAGCGCTAATAATACAAAGTTATTTATCACACTTATCGAGCGTCTACCGTACTATGATGACGCTACCAACCTACACCATGATTAGCAGCACTCATAGCCTGCAATCAATCTAGGAGATAACGTGTCAAAACAAGAATTAGACTTTGATAACGACATATTTGTCTTTGAAACAGTGATGCGTGTGCGTCATATTGAGCTTGATATGGCTCAGTACCTGACGCTCGAATCATTGACGGCATTGCTATGTGAGGCGCGGCAAAGATTTTTTTACGCTAAAGGTATTAAAGAGATCGATGCAGATTATCACGGTTTAATTATCGATGAGTTACAGCTAAGTATTGTCAGCCGCATACGGGCGCGCGAAGAGCTATTATTTGAAGTAGGCGTTGAGCCGTTATACGATAATGGTGGCACTATAGTGATAAAAATTACCCGTATGCATATTGGAGAAACAGTAGCCAAGGCGCGGCAGCATTTTGTCAATTATGACTTTCGCCTCAATAAGTCGATTGCGCTTGATAAAATTATGAAAGAAGCGCTGTACCCACATCTCTACAGGATTTGATATTGAGGACATGCCCTAATGCCAACCGCTTTTTTATTCAGACCATAAATAGAATCCGTTACGATTCACTTATTCCCCTTTGATTTCTATATAAATAAGAAGACAGATATATTATGACTTTACCTGCTTGGCTGGCTGCCATAAAATTTAATGATGATGGTTTGATTCCTGCAATTGCTCAAGATCATAAGTCTGGGCGTATTTTGATGATGGCTTGGATGAATGCCGAAGCATTACAGTTAACCGCGCAAACGCAGACAGCGGTTTATTTTTCGCGCTCACGTGCCAAATTGTGGCATAAGGGCGAGTCATCGGGTCATACTCAGACCGTACATGATATTCGCTTGGACTGTGATGCAGACGTGATTGTCCTTAGTGTCACTCAGGCTGGCGGTATCGCTTGCCATACTGGTCGCGAGTCTTGCTTCTATCAGCGTTTAGATTTGTCGGGACAAACGCCGGAATGGCAAACCGTCGATAAGGTATTAAAAGACCCTGCTGATATTTATTATTCAAGCGATGCAGAAAAAGCCACTCCTAAAACTAACGAGACGCAGGCTCACGATGTAATCCCTTCAGATGCCAATCACAGTCACCATGACAACGACACTACCAATCGCTCTATTTTGCAGCAGCTTGATGGCGTATTGGCAGAGCGTAAACAAGCGGATGCTGATAGCTCGTACGTGGCAAGCTTATACGCAAAGGGTTTAAATAAAATCCTAGAGAAAGTTGGCGAAGAAAGTACTGAAAGTATCATTGCCGCCAAAGATTTTGCCAATTGCGACGAAAATAGCAATAAAGCGCAATATGATGACGCTCGTCACGAGCTCATCTATGAGGTGGCCGATGTCTGGTTTCATACATTAGTAGGACTGGCGTGGTTCGATATTGAGTCAGATGCGGTATTAAATGAGCTAGGTCGACGTTTTGGTCTATCAGGTATCGATGAAAAGGCGGCTCGATAGTTTCTATAAGCTTGGCCATTGCCCTGTTTGATTATTGTTGATTTCACCTTTTTGTCACAAGTGCAGGTTATAATATAGCTCTGTTTTACTTCGCATTGTATGTCGAGGCTGTTTATTGAGTATAACAATATTCAATACACCCAAAGTAGGCATACAAAGACTGAAAATCAAGACACAAGGATACCTTTATGGGTAGTTTTTCTATTACGCATTGGCTGATTTTATTGGTGGTAGTGGTGGTCGTATTTGGCACCTCAAAGCTTAGAAATGCTGGCAAAGATTTGGGCGGTGCAGTCAAAGGCTTCAAAGAAGCGGTCAAAGATGAAAATACTGAGCATGCTAAAAAGCATGTGGTGCTCGATCATGATGGCAATGCACACACTGAAGAGCGCCCAACAACCACCAAGGTTGATGACACCCATAATGTATAGCCTCTAGACAGTGACCTTTTAGACAGTGACATTGGAACATTATGTTTGATATCGGCTTTTCTGAACTACTCCTCTTTGGTGTTATCGCCCTAATCGTCTTGGGCCCAGAAAAACTGCCACAGGCAGCGCGTACCGCTGGGCAATGGTATGCCAAAATTCGCCGCACGGTATCCACCCTGCAATCTGAAATCGAAGCTGAGCTTGATTTGGCAGAGACCCGCCAGCTTATGCAAAAAGAGCTGGCCAAAATTCGCCAGACTGAAGCAGATATGAGGCGCGAGATGGCGGAAATGCGCGGCAGTATGCAAGAGTTTGAATCCTCGCAAAACCAGCATTTAAAAGCATCGCGTGATCCAGGCAATGACAATACGCCTAGCCAAAGTAGTCAAGCCAGTAGTGAGAATGATGATAATCGACCAGTGCAGCCAAAAGCGTTTGACTACGCCTATGACAGTAATAGACAGGCTGAGAAACCAGAAAGCCCTGAGCAGTCATCGGCACAAGGCGATAATGATAGTCTAAAAACTGACTGTAGCGATAACGTCAATCCAGTGTCTCAAACCATCACAACTAGACCGTGGGAAAATATGTGGTTTCGTCTTGGAGCTTATGATAAAGCGCGTCGTTTGCCGCAACCGCCCTACTTACCAAATTATAAAGCCGATATCTTACTAAATAGCCATATAGACAGTCTTTTACCTAAACAGGCTTCTGTTAATGAGCAGGAGAGTCATTAGTGGGCTTATTTAAACGTAAAAAAAGCCGTCAAGAAAAAGTCGCGGATTCAGATATCGAGACCTCAACAGCTACCATTGATGGTAATGTCGACAGCAATACTGAGGACTCTGGCGATATCTTAAGCTCACTTGGCGATATGCCGATTACTGAGCACTTAATTGACCTACGTAGACATCTCATAAAGATATGCGTCGCGGTACTGGTAATATTTTTAGCCTTGGTCGGATTTTCACGCGAGCTCTATGATTTTTTGTCCAACCCATTGGTTGCTCAGTTACCTGCCAACTCAACGATGATCGCGACGGATATCACCTCTAACTTTATGGCACCGATACGCCTGACTGTTTTTGTCGCTGCATTCTTTGCAATGCCCTACATCTTGTATCAAATCTGGTCGTTTGTCGCACCCGGTTTATATAAAAAAGAGAAAAAAATCGCCATTCCCGTTTTGATGTCCTCTATATTTTTATTTTATGCGGGTGTGGCTTTCTCTTATTTTATTGTCCTCAAAGGCGTTCTCAAATTTTTTATTATGTTCGCGCCGCAGAACGTCTTGCCAATGACCGATATCGATAGTTATTTAAGTTTTGCACTCAAACTCTTTATGGTATTTGGTTTAACCTTTGAGATTCCAGTCGTCACCTTGCTATTGATATTGACTCGCGTCGTCTCCATTCAGAGCTTAGAAGATAAACGCCGTTATATTATTGTCGGCTGTTTCGCCGTTGCTGCGGTCGTGACACCGCCTGATGGGGTGTCGATGTTGATGCTCGCCATTCCGATGTGGTTGTTGTTTGAGCTAGGATTGTTTTTAGCGAAAATTTTAATTAAAGAAGAGCACAGCCCTGCTTTAGCAAGCGATACAGGGTTAAATAAAGAATAACATCACTTATCAGATACTTATTCCAAAAACAGCCAACGCGCTAATCTGTTACTATAACCTGCTGATTTCCACCTTTATTTTCTATGAATTTTTGTATTATTGTCATGTGCGCTTGCGAGAATTTTGCAAGTGCACATGATGAGTCAGCCATTGTCTATGCAGTGGCTTTTTTTACCCCCGTCATTTTTGATCCGTTTTACTCTTTTAGGTAATTTTTTATGTCCGCATCTATGCCAGCTTATATGAGCGATCCCACTGATGAGCAGCTGAGCGCGCTTAACATGGCGATGGATCACAAGTCATTTAAAGTGGTGGCTTATGCGGGTGCTGGTAAGACGACGACCTTAAAACTGATTGGTGAGCGTTTGCGTGGCCGCGGCTTATACTTAGCCTTTAACAAAACCATTGCTAATGATGCACGCTCAAAGTTTCCACCGCATGTAGAATGTCGCACCTTTCATTCGCTTGCTTATCGGCATGTCGCCCGTGATATCACTGCTAAGCTGTCGTTGCCGCGTTTTTCACCCAAGCGTTTGGGTGATGATTTGGGTTTGCAGCCCGTCCAAGTACGTCGGCAAATGGATGGTATAAACAAATATATCACCCTCACCCCAGCCCGACTGTCGCGATTCGTCAGTGATGCTGTCAGCAATTTTTGTAGTACCCATGCCAGTTATCCTGCACCTAGACATATATTATTTCCCAGCTGGCTCGATGATTCTGATGCCGAGCAGCTGCGCGAAATGCTCTATCCAGCCGTCGAGCAGCGTTGGCTACAGTCGATTGATGCGCGCCATCCCGCTGGTATCGGGCATGATATTTATCTGAAACTTTGGGCACTGTCTAAACCTAGTATTCCCGCTGATTTTATTTTGTTTGATGAAGCCCAAGATGCCGATCCCTTGATGATGGGAATTTTGACCCAGCAGCCACGGCAAGTGATTTATGTGGGTGACGCTCATCAGCAGATTTATGAATGGCGCGGCGCAGTCAATGCGATGAAAAAACTGCCCTTACCACAAACATTATTGACCCAGTCTTTTCGTTTTGGCGAACCGATTGCTGAGATTGCCAATACTTTGCTCAAAGCATTGCAAGAAGACGTCCCGTTAAAAGGCAATCCTAATAAGCAATCTTCTACTGATAAGGGTATGGTACATAGTAAAAAAGATGCCATCCTTTGCCGCACTAATGCCGCCGCAATGTCGCAATTATTAACTGGATTAAAATTGGGTCACCGCGTGGCGCTACAAGCCGATACCGATCGTATGCTTAAATTTTGTCAGGCAGCTGAAAATTTAAAGAATGGTAAATCGGCGTACGGTGTACCTGAACTGGCATATTTTTATAATTGGGGTGATGTGCAAGAGTATTCTGAAACCAATGAAGGCAGTGATCTAAAAACACTGGTGAAACTCGTCGATGATCATGGCACCAATGTCCTGAGCCAAGCGGTCAATAGTCTCACCAGTATCGAAAATGCTGACTATGTTATCTCCACTGCCCATAAGGCCAAAGGGCTCGAATGGGGAAAGGTACAGCTGGACGATGATTTCTATTATGATGTGACGACCAATGCGGTCAAGATCAGCCCTGAAGAGTTGCGTTTGCTCTACGTCGCTTGCACACGTGCCCAGAGCAATTTGGACATCCATAATATTAAAGACTTGATATCAGGTTTGCAGACAGGCAAAAAAGTGATTTTTGGTAATACTTAATTTTCCTCAGTTAGTCACTCTTTGTATTTGCCACTCTAAACCTATAGCCTACCTGTCTTTATAGCAATCCTTTAATAGTACCATTTTAGCAGTGAACAACAAGCATGAATACTAATCAGCAACTTCAAATACGTCAAAATACCATCCGTCAGTTATTCGCCAATCCCGTCCGCCTGCTCGCTCCAATGGAAGGCTTGACCGATCCATTAATGCGGCAAATTCTCACGCAAATTGCATCAGACTTAGGTCGCCCTTATGATTGGTCGGTTAGCGAATTTATCCGTGTGACTCAGCACGTATTGCCTGCGCATGTATTTTATAAATACGTTCCAGAATTGCGTCATGATGCTAAAACTGCCTCTGGCACGCCTATTCATATCCAGTTGCTCGGTAGTGAAGCGCAACTCATGGCAGAAAATGCTGCTTATGCTGCCGAGCTTGGTGCGCCGGCGATTGACATCAACTTTGGTTGCCCTGCCAAGACTGTCAATAGCCACCGTGGTGGTTCAGTATTATTGGATGAGCCCGAAACCATGTATCAGATTATCAGCGCTGTGCGGCAAGCGGTTCCCGTTCATATTCCAGTATCAGCCAAAATTCGTTTAGGTTACACCGATACCAGTCGTATGGATGATATTAAAGCTGCGATTAGCGACAGTGGTACTGATTGGCTGACCATTCATGCGCGGACCAAAACTCAAGGCTATAAGCCGCCAGCCTATTGGAACAAGATTCAAAGTTTTAATGGGCTAGATATTCCAGTCATTGCCAATGGCGAGATATGGAATACAGAGCACGCGCAAAACTGTATGACTCAAGCTGGTACAGAACATTTGATGTTAGGTCGCGGCGCGGTTACTCGTCCAGATTTGGTTGCTCGTGTGGATTGCGGTTCAGATGATGCCATGCTAAGTGCGGCAACGTTGTCATGGGAAGCAATGGTCACCCATCAGATAAGATTTTTGGAAGGTCAGGCTAAAACTGAAGTTATCTTGGTTGGTCGTTACAAGCAGTGGTTAGCAATGCTCATCAAAGGCTATAGCGAAGCAAAAGTTTTATGGGACAGTATTAAAAGAGAAAAAAATAAAGCAGCTATCATTAGTGCACTGCAAGCCAGTGTGCGCCAATAATAGCTGCTTTTATCTTAAAGCCAATCTGTTTTAAAACAGAATTATCTTAAAGCCAATCTGTCTAACGAATAAGATTAAATACTCACTCTAATCGCTAAATAGAATAACATCAAACAACAGGCAATCGATAACACCCAAAGTATGGAGCGAAACGTCGCCAAATTAGTAATATAAGCCACGCAAAAACCGATACGAATCAGTACGTACAACCACGCCAGTATATTGATAATCGATTGTGGTACGAAAAACAGCATTGCCGTCAGTACTGCTGCCAAAAATATTGGCAACGTCTCATAGCTGTTTTGCTGGGCCGCGTTAGCACGTGCGGCCGCGCCCGTCGTACCTTGTAAAAAATCACGTGGATGGGCATTGTCAGCCAAATTAAAGCCGCCAATAGCTTTCGCTGTCAATGCCATGGCAAGCGGTAGTAAACTTGCTACGACCATCGCCCAAATGGCGGACGCTGCGGTATCAGAGACTAATTCCAGAAGTGCATTCATTAGTATACTTGCCCCTACCCTGTAATCACTTCGAAATCATGGGTGACGTTCACCCCACCTTGTACCAACATTCTACTGGCCGAGCAGTATTTTTCTGCGGACAGCTTTATTGCCTTCTCTACTTGGCTTTCTTTGACATCTTGTCCTGTCACCACAAAATGCATGTGAATGTCAGTATAGACAGCTGGTACAGTTTCAGCACGCTGAGCGGTCAGCTCACAACGCACGTCTGTCACCTCTTGGCGAGATTTTTGTAAAATCGCTACCACATCGTAGCTAGCACACCCACCAAGCCCCAATAGAATCAGCTCCATCGGACTTGCGCCTTTTTCTTTATCGGCATCGATCTGTACATTATGCCCTGATGGTGACACGCCCATAAATGCTTTGTTTTCTTGCCACGTTACACTTGCTTTTGACTCTGACATCTTGACCATTCCTTATTTTAATTAGCTCGTTGCCCGATTTTTATTTTCTGACTATATGTTTTACTTGGCTAGTGTAGCATAAGCCAATGGCACATTTTATCGAGCCCTTATCATCCAAAATCATTATCATTATAAATAGCTCACCTATTTGTCTTTTGCAGCCTTATTTTTAATTAAACCTTTTTACTAAAATTTTCTTAGCAGTGAATTAACATTCATACACCGCCTACTGTTTATTATTCAAACCTATCCTCTTATAGTTCGAACCTATCTTTGTAGTAAGATTCTCTAAAAAACATTACAAAAGTTTAATTATAACTGGTTGATTTTAAACAGTTAAGCTCGTGAAACATTTTATAGCAAAATACTGTTACACATTTTGCTTGTTTCTTGGTTTAATAACGGTAATGAATCTTATTTTGACCTAATATCGACAACCATCACCTTATAATAATTATGATTGCTGTCACGGTTCTAGCTCAAAATAAGCTATTTTAAATAAATTAAAAAGGTTTAATCATGATAGATGCAGACGGCTTTCGCGCCAATGTCGGCATCATCTTGGCAAATACACAAGGGCAGGTTCTGTGGGCAAAACGTATTGGTCACAACGCTTGGCAGTTCCCACAAGGCGGTATCGACCGTGGGGAGACGCCGATGGATGCGATGTATCGCGAGCTCTGGGAAGAGGTCGGCCTGCATCCGCGTCATGTAGACTTATTGGCAGTGACGCAAGATTGGTTGCGTTATCGTCTGCCAAAACGCTATGTGCGGCATGGACAGCACCCTTTATGTATTGGGCAAAAACAGAAATGGTTTTTGCTACGCTTAGATGAGACGAACACTCAACATATCCGCTTTGATGAGGGCAAACCAGAATTTGATCATTGGCAATGGGTCAGTTACTGGTATCCACTTGGACAAGTGATTCATTTTAAACGAGGCGTTTATCGCCGTGCCTTGCAAGAGCTAGTGCCTGAGCTACCTCTAAGACAAGAGCTGATTATTCCTGAACAAGACAATCACTTGTTGATAGGATGAACTGACATTTTGATTAAAAGTAACACGTAATAGAAGAGCCTGTATCCTTTAGATGCAGGCTCTTCTATTATATAGCGATTATATCTTGCGGAATAATTATGGCTTGATAGCAATTTTTAGTACGCCGTCACGCTGATGCATGAACAAGTCATAGGCCTCTACAATATCATCCAAGGCATAGGTATGCGTCACCATCTCTGATAAATCCACTCGACCCGACTCGATGACATTCATCAATCGGCGCATACGCTCTTTACCTCCTGGGCAGAGAGCCGTTCTTATCGTATGATCGCCAAGACCAGAAGCGAAATGAGCCATTGGAATGACTAAATCTTCAGAATACACACCCAAGCTTGAGAGTGTACCGCCTGGTTTTAATATTTTGAGGCATTGCTCAAACGTAGACTGTAAACCTAACGCCTCGATACTGCTATCCACCCCACGACCGCCAGTGATTTTCATGATCTCATCAACCACGTCAACTTCTGTGAAGTTTAGAGTAATATCTGCTCCCAGTTTCTTTGCCATGGCCAAACGTTCATTATTGCCATCGACAGCGATAATCAGTGACGTGCCTTTAATCCTTGCTCCAGCAGTAGCGCATAAACCAATAGGTCCTTGTGCAAAGATAGCAACCACATCACCGATCTGAATATTGGCGTTTTCTGCGCCTTTGAAGCCTGTCGACATAATGTCAGGACACATCAACACTTGCTCATCCGTCAGTCCATCTGGCACTGGACATAGATTGGCCTGCGCATCTGGCACTAGTACATACTCTGCTTGCGTGCCATCAATGTGATTACCAAAACGCCAGCCGCCTGTGGCTTTATAACCGTGACAAGAACATCTACCATCTGCATCAAGATAACCACCGTCTTGTGACGGGAAACCATCTTGACTGGCATAGGAAGTAAACGTTGGGCAAATGGCGCCAGCAATGACTCGTTGCCCTTCTTCATAGCCCATGACTGCGCTACCAAGCTTTTCAATGATACCTACTGGCTCGTGACCAATGGTCAAGCCTTTTGCAACGGCATACTCACCTTTAAAGATATGGATATCAGTACCACAAATGGTCGTGGTGGTAATTTTTATCAAGGCATCATTAGGGCCTACATCAGGGATTTTTTTATCTACAATTTCAATTTTACCTGGTTCAATAAATATCAGTGACTTCATCATGCTCATTTCACACTCCTTGTTTTATGATCATTTACTCAGCTGGTATGAACTTTAGTGACATCTATATTTATATTACGCCATATAAATAGTAATTTAAAGTGAAATCCATTCTTTAATGAAGGGATTGGTGAGTCTCTATTGTTAGATATTAAAACTGTAGTATCAAACTTCTCATGAAAATTGTACGTGAGCCTCATTAAGAGTAGATGAAAAAGCTAATAGATTAAAAAGCTAATAGATGAAAAGCCTATAAGCTACTTATGACTATCATGCTGACATTCTTTATAACTGTCATGCTGACACTCTCGGCTTACTAATCTAGCAATCTCATCCACTGATGAATCTGCCAACTGAGAATGGCATTTCAGGGTTAAAATGCTTTGGGTACGTGTCGCATAAGTGGGCAAATTATTTTGCATATGATTAAAAGCGACAGGCTCTATATAAATAGAAGACAGAATCTGCTCAATCTCAACAGCCACTCCAGTCTCCGGCAGCTTATCCACTGGGGCTTGCGTATTATCAGACAATACCGCAAAGGCAGCTTCTTGCCAGTACTCAGGTTCGCTATTCTCAGCGATTAGTGGCAATACTTCTTGGCGCAGCCTGCCTCGCAACTTTTCAGTTTTAAACCAGCTGTCCTCAGGCTGACCATTGGAAATGACATGCAGTCCTGCATATAGTGGCATAGGAGCATGACCACGATTATTGACAATAACGGCTTGCTTGCTATCACCAATAATGAGATTGAACCCAGCATAGTTTTGCAAACTAATCTGCCGTGCAAACTCCATCGGGCTTATATCACTGGTTAAGAAATCCGTGACTAGCGCCCCGCGTGAGCGCTCATCAGAGCTTGCCTGCACGCCATCGCGAAAATTCAATACCGCAGCCCAACGTCCGTTTTGCTGATAATACTCTTTAGGCGCTTGATGATTGGCTTGATGGGGCTGTTGATGAATACCTAGCCAAGTACCGCCACTTTGTACATCGCGTCCTGCAAAAACAGGCTTATCTTCCCATTGATGTAGCAGCTCTGTCGGACGCTGCAAAAACTCATCGCGATTGGACAATAACACCAAAGGCAGCTCATCAAACAGTTGCCAAGCAATGGCGACAATACACATAAGACTCCTAATTTTACTAAAAATATGCTTAATAACATGTCATTGCTTAGCGAATGGCCAAGCTTGATTTAAGTTTAAACTTAGTTCACTGACAAATTAGTTTACTGATAAGTTTTTGCTAGCAGGATAACTAATCTGAGAGGTCGACTGTATGACTTTTGATTGTTTACTTGGTAAATCAAAATCCCACGCAACCATGCCTTTATTATTGTTCCAGTCACGCTCAGTCACTGGCGGTGTATGAGTGATGGTTACTTTAAGACTATCGTCGCGGCTAATCGGCTCACTGCCTAATACTTGTAAATGCATAGATCGGTTGTGCTGATTGGTAAATTGATACGCTTGTGTTTTAGTTAAGGTTTGCGTGCGATTGAAAGCGCCTTTATCACCCTGCTTATCTTCATCAGCTATCTGCTTTACGATGGTATTAGGGTCAATACCAAAACCGATACCTTGCTCTTTGAGCGCTTGATAACTATAGCGCGCCTGCCCGACATAATTATCATCACGGTATAGCTGTAGCGAACCATCTACCCAAGCTGGTGTCAAGAACGGTGCAGATGCATACCAATAGCCAGCTGCCTCCACACTCGGCGTACTACGAATCCATAGCTTGCTGCTGCCCGACTGCTCATCAATGACCGTCCGTACGCGCCTGCCATCGCTTGGAATACTAATACGCTGTGGCAAGCGGTATTCGGTAATGCCGTTTTTATTCTGACTGCTAACGGTAAAGCTTGGCAGTGGCGCCATGTTGGGTGTCGATGCACCGCCATAGCTGTCTCTTGCAGATACCACAACAGGCATGTTTTCCGCCATAGGTGGTACAGATATAGTCCGGTTTTCTCTATCTTCTTCATATAAAGAAAAACGCTCAACTCGTGGCAATTGGCTGGTGGTGGTTTGATTGGGATTGACAGAGCTTAGCATCAAAGGAACATTGAGCCAGTTTTCTCCTGTCTGCTGGGCAATAACCGCAGAGGCAATGATATTTAATTGCTTGGTTTCAGTATTCAGCCTTGCTTGATACGTTGGCTCCCAACCCGCGCCGCGTACTTGATAGTGCAGTTTCACACTGCTTGGTACTCGACTGGCAGTACGTACACTCACTTGAGTCACACTATTTTGAGTGGAAGTCGCGCTGCCCGCCATTAGTTGGTTGAGCGCATCTTGCGCACGGGCTTGGCGCTGCTGAATTTCTAGTATGCGTTTATTAATACTGACCGCTTGGGTTTCCAGATCGCGCGCATTATTGGCAAGCGTGCCATCTGTACTGATTTGCGTGACCTTGGTTAAATTCTGCAAGTAAGCTTTTGCTAAGCGTGCCGCTTCTAACTCAGCATTAATAACTGCCAAATTATCTTGCTGTGTCTGCACTCTCGCCTCACCTTGATACTGACATTGCGCTGCTTGCTCATCGCTTAAAGTCTCGATACTGACTTCACCAATATTAATACCATTTGCTGCTTGTACGCTCACACTGTCTTTATCGATATAAGGGGATAGACAAGAAAAAACCAATGTCTGCTCACCGCTACCATTGATTGGTAACGCACGAGTCACGCTCGCTAAGCCCTGATAAATGGTCACTTGCTCAATACTACTGTTCGCTGCCTGAGCAGGAGTCAAAGCTAAAGCCGCTAAGCCAAATAAACCCAGTGGCATCAACTGTTTTTTAGAGGGTAAAAAATTAGGTAATATTGCTACTTTTGATAACTTAGCTTGCATAATCATTCCTTAAAAATACGGTTAATCCATTAATACGGTGCATTAGCGCAAGCGCGCAATATCTAACGCTTCATTAAATATAATGAGGCAATATTTATGATGGCATTTATTTTCAGCAACTTTTTTATATCTTAGCGGTTTTCTGGCTTTCTTTCTAGATGTTACCCGTAGCAGATAAGTTGTTACCATGAGATGAGCCTCACCGTAATTTGGTATGCCTCACTGGCTATTTTTGCTATTATGAGCAGCATTCTATTACCAAATTTATGATGCCTTTATGATGATACATCCTCAGTACGATCCTGTAGCGCTGTCTTTGGGTCCAGTAGAAGTGCACTGGTATGGCCTAATGTATTTGTTGGCATTTGCCGCCGCCTTTGGTCTGGCTTGGTATCGCAGCACCAAACGTGATAATTGGAACACTGACATGGTGTCCGACTTGGTCTTTTTTGGCGCACTTGGCGTCATTTTGGGCGGTCGTGTCGGCTATGTATTGTTTTATCAATTCGGTGAATTTTTACAAAACCCCGCTTATCTTTTCAAAGTCTGGGAAGGTGGCATGTCTTTCCATGGCGGCATGATTGGTGTCTTACTGGGCATGTTATATTTTGCCCGCAAGTATAAAAAGACCCCGTTTCAGGTGCTGGACTTTATCGTTCCTTGCGTGCCAACAGGCTTATTATTTGGTCGTATTGGCAATTATATCAATGGCGAGCTATGGGGCCGCGTCTCTAACGGTGGCTACAACTGGCTGACCTACTTCCCGCAAGCGGCTGCTACTGATATGCAGCAATTGCAAACCAACCCTGAGCTACAAGAGTTGATGCTTGAAGTAAATGGGCAGTATTTGCTACCTCGTCATCCCTCACAGCTGTATGAGGCACTTGCCGAAGGGTTATTATTATTCCTATTCCTATGGTGGTATTCATCAAAACCGCGCCCACGTATGGCAGCATCGGCAGTATTTTTATTAGGCTATGGCATCAGCCGCTTCATCATTGAATTTTTCCGCCAACCAGATGCTGACCAAGGATTTGTATTACTAGGTTGGATGACCAAAGGGCAGATACTCAGCGCTCCCATGATTATTATTGGTTTCATTATGCTGGTATACGCTTACAAACGTGGTATCTATGACTGGGGTAAGCAGTCGGCTTATTAAGCACTAATTCACATCAAGTAGCCTGTTAAAAAACAATACAACTATGCGTTTTAATAGCGTAGAAGAGCAATTTTATGATTATGAGTAACTCCATTATTAGTAACAACAAGCAGCGTAAAAATGAGCAAGCCTATCTAGATTTGCTGCGTCTTGTCCTCACTGAAGGCACTGAAAAAGGCGATCGTACTGGCACTGGTACGCTGAGCCACTTTGGCGCGCAGCTCCGTTTTAATTTAGCCGATGGTTTTCCATTATTAACCACCAAAAGAGTCCACTTTAAATCTATCGTCTATGAGCTATTTTGGTTTTTAAGTGGCAGTACGCATGTTGATTATCTGCAAGCCAATGGCGTACGTATTTGGAATGAGTGGTCAACGGCTGAACAGACAGCGCGCTTTAACCGCCCTGCTGGTGATTTAGGCCCTGTCTATGGTCATCAGTGGCGCAATTATGGCGCAAGCCAGCGTGAAGATGGGAGCTACAATAATGATGGTGTCGATCAAATCACCCAAGTCATTGAGCAAATAAAAACCAATCCCAATTCAAGACGTTTGATTGTGTCTGGTTGGAATCCCGGTGAAGCAGATCAAGTTGCGCTGCCGCCTTGTCATACGCTATTTCAGTTCTTTGTGGCGGATAATAAACTGTCATGCCAGCTCTATCAGCGTTCAGCAGATTTATTCCTAGGCGTGCCATTTAATATTGCCAGTTATGCCTTGCTGACCCATATGGTCGCACAAGTATGCGGATTAGAAGTGGGCGAATTTATCTGGACGGGTGGCGATTGTCATATTTATCAAAACCACCGCGAGCAAGTTGAGCTGCAACTGACGCGTGAGCTTTATAAGCTACCAACGCTGACGCTTAACTCTGATGTGAATGATATCTTTGCTTTCAAATACGAAGACATTAGCGTTGATGGTTACGAGTCGCATCCTGCGATTAAGGCAAAGGTTGCAGTCTAGCCTTTGTTTGATTGAAAGTTTTAAATAAATGCAGCAAATGAAAGTAGCATATTAAAGACAATAAAAAGGATACGTTATGAGTTATGCTCACACCGAAGTTGCCCAAATCGCAGCTATCAGTAGCAACCGCTGTATCGGCAAAGATAATGAGCTACCGTGGCATATCTCAGCAGATTTGCAGCATTTCAAAAGCATGACGACCAAAAAAAATGATGGTGCGATTCAAGGTATCGTCATTATGGGTCGTAAGACATTTGAATCCATGGGCAGCAAGCCTTTGCCAAAACGTGTGAGCTTCATCATCAGCAGCCAGCTAGATTATGCCGAACAAAAAGGTTTGGTCGGCAAAAGCAATGCTTACGTGGTGCACAATTTAGATGATGCATTAACACAAGCAGCAAGTCTCGCACATGGTGCACATCTTGATACGATTTGGGTGATTGGCGGTGAGCGCGTCTTTAGCGATGCCTTGATGTATACCGACCGTATTGAACTGACTCACGTAGATACCGAAATTACCGATGGTGATGCCTTTTATCCTGAATTGCCAAATGAGTTTGAAGTGACCGAAGAATCTGAGCAAATGCACGATGAAAAAAGTGCACTAGATTTTAAATTTGTGACTTATAAAATAAAAGCAGACTAGGTCAGCTGGTTATGAAACTACTACCCTTTATCTTTACTGGCATATTACTATCGGGCTGTCAGAGTCTAGCGATAAGAGAGCCTGTTATTAAGCCTGCTGAAATATTGCGTCAACCTCAGTTCACAGTTCCACACAGAGCAGCTAGACGTTTGAAAGCTGGTGAGGAATATGAAGTTGTCCTGAGCATGTTGATTGATAAATCTGGTCAAATTAGTTCCATTTCTGTTACTGAGTCATCAGGCGTCGTGTCATTAGACCGAAGTGCTCTACGTGATGCTAGAAAAATGATATTCAAAGCCGGTACTAAGGATAATGAGTTTATTACAACAAAAGTTACTGTACCCATTACCTATGTAATACATTAGAAACTGTTTACCCTACTACTAAAAATTTAGACAGACAGATAGATAGGTAGGTAGAATGTAAACGCCTACTCGTGCAATACTTTATAAACCGTTTTTGCAAGTACTGGCCCAATCCCTTGCACGCCTGCCAATTCCTGCTGCGATGCACCGAGCAATTGTTGCAATCCGCCAAAATGATTGAGTAAATCACGGCGGCGCTTTTCACCGAGCCCCGGTATGACTTCTAACACTGACGATGAACGGCGCTTATCGCGCTTCTTACGGTGCGCAGTAATCGCAAAACGATGTGCCTCATCGCGAATATGCATCAGTAAATGCAGCGCCTTGCTATCCATGGGCAAATCAAGCGGCTCATGATCGATAAAATGCAGCACCTCAAGCCCAGCCTTACGTCCTTCACCTTTTGCCACGCTAATCAGCAAAGTGTCACCAAGAATACCTAACTCGGTTAGCACTTCTTTGGCGATGCCAAGCTGCCCTTTACCACCATCAATCAGCAACAAATCAGGCAATGGCTGCTTTTTATAGCGCCGTGTCAGCACTTGTTTCATTGCGGCATAGTCATCACCACCGACAATGTCATGAATCGCATATTGACGATAATCACGGCGACGCGAGCCACCTTGGTCAAAGACTACGCAGCTACCAATGGTCGCCTCGCCCATCGTATGGGAGATATCAAAACACTCTATGCGATCAACGGTTCTATCAGTGACGTCCGCTAAGACATCTTTTAAGGCACCAAAGCGCGCATGCAGCTCTAAATAGTCGCCCAGCTTGGTTTTTAGCGCATTATTGGTATTGAGTTTGGCTAAATCTAACCATTCGGCACGGTGCTCACGGACACTGGTTTTGATCACGACTTTACTGCCAAAATGGCTCGCTAGCGCTTCACTGACCGCCACTTGATCCGGTAATTCATGACTCAACATGATTTCGGGTGGCAAGTCATCCGTCACCTGAAAATAAAATGAAGTAATAAATGCCGATAAATTATCAGCAAGTGGCTCGCTGCTATCAACATCAGGGAAGTAATTCTTACCGCCAAGCACGCGCCCGCCACGTACGGTCAAGACGTTGACACAAGTCATCCCTGCTTGACTGGCAATAGCAATCACATCCGCCTCGCCTTGCACAGTATAAACAGCTTGCTTGGCTTGTACTTCGCGCAGCATAGACAGCTGATCGCGATAAAACACTGCCTTTTCAAAGTCTAATTCTTCAGCAGAAGCTTCCATTTTTTCAATCAAAGCGCTATGAATATCGCTAGAGTCGCCTTTTAGGAAACGAATAGTATTATTGACGTCTTCCATATATTCTTCAGGCGATACCAAGCCCACGCAAGGCGCACGGCAGCGCTTAATCTGATACTCAAGACAAGGACGCTTACGTTGCTTAAAAAAAGTATTGGTACATTGGCGCATTTGAAACATTTTCTGCATCAGCACCAGTGTCTCTTTGGCAGCATGAGCAGAGGGGAAAGGACCGAAAAAGCGACCTTTTTGGTGATTGCCTTTACCGCGACCATAAGCCAATCGCGGGTAAGGCTTATCTGCTGAAATAAACACATAGAGATAGGATTTGTCATCGCGCAACAGTACGTTATAAGGCGGACGATATTCTTTAATCAAGTTTTGCTCGAGCAATAACGCTTCGGTCTCACTACGGGTAATAATGGTTTCAATATTATGTATCCGTGCCACCAGCGCCCGTGTTTTTGGATGGTCAATGGTTTTAGCAAAGTAGCTGTTCACACGGCTCTTGAGTGACTTGGCTTTACCGACATATAAGATATCGCCATTTTTACCCAGCATTTTATAGACCCCTGGCAAATTTGGCAGGCGCTGAATTAAATGCTTAAGACGGACTTTCTTGTCATCGACGGGACTCGATTCTGAGACATTGACCATAGAATTTATTGCTCTTAAAAGTCTTATAATACTGCTAGTTATGGGGCGGGAGTCATTGTTTTACAAGCCAATTATTATCATAGCATCACCCATAAAAAAGCCAGCTTTCGCTGACTTAGTTTGTTCTATTATCGCTTATTCAGCAACATACTAATGACGGAAGTTAGCCATTAAAGCTGGGATGCCCGGTAGCATACCAACAATAGCCATCACACCTGTCAACACCACAAACATAATACCCGGTATGATCCAGCGGCTCATTTTAGTTAAATTAGCACTGCGTTCTTTCGAGCCAATCAAGCCTAAGTTATCAAGCAACAACGTGAGTGACCAACCAAAGGCAGGATTTACAAGCGCTGAAGCAAACACTACGATTGCAGCAGACTGAGTCGTTTTTCCTTCGCGAGTCATCTCCATGCCAGCTTCAAGCAGTGGAATGAAAACACCAACGATCAATGCCACACACATCACTGGCTGCCAAATAGCCAAATCCATTGGATAGCCCCAAACCCCTGCGATAATACAGAACAATGCTGTCAATAAGGCACCGGCGGGAATCGGACGTTTGGCAATCGCTGCTGGGACAATATAAGTGCCCCACGATGACGCAAAGTTAGCACCGCCCAATACAGAGCCGACGACCTGACGAAACGATGCGCTGGTCATTGTATCATCGATATCCATGAGTACCTTTTCAGTACGTTTAGGATAGCTGATTTTTTGAAAGACCTGATGGCCTAAAAAATCTGGTGACCACATCGCAACCGCCAAAATAGCAAACGGCAGTACGACAATAAAGCTTTCAACCGTCGGTAATCCTAGCATCCAACCGGTATTTTCACCCCACCAATACATCGGGTTCATATTCGGCAAGCCTGGTGCAGTTTTGAACTCAAATGGTGCACCCAATGCAAATGCAAGTCCGCCACCTAATACACAGCTTAGCGGAACCGCAAGCCAGCGTTTTTGCCAGTGCTCAAGTAATGCATATAGTAGGATAGTTGCCAGAATAATGAAGAAGGCAATATGCGACATGCCAATACCTTCTGCCCAAGCGAAGAGGTTTTTGACCTGTGAGGTGGTACCGATAAACCCTAAGTAAATCAAGAGACCACCGCACACGCCTTTACTGGTCAAGTTTGCCAGCAGACTGCCCCCTTTACTGATTGCCAATAGCAAGCCGAAGGCACCGATGAGCAGACCAAAGGCCATCGGGTGACCACCAGCGGCCACGACAATAGGAATAAGCGGAATAAGGGGGCCGTGAGTACCTGCAAGGTTGGCTGTCGGGAGTAGAAATCCTGAAAATAAGATGATAAAAAATGAAACGATTAATAGCTCATAACGAACGTTTTCTAAAACAAACGCATCGCCCAAACCAAGTGGACCTGCAAATGTTGCCGCAATAGCACCCACCATAACCACTTTACCAATCGTCGCCGCCATTGCAGGAATCGTATCTTCATACTCAAAGCGATAATCACGAAACGGCAAATTGGGACGCCAACGTTTTGGCTGCATGATTTGTAGTTCATGATTTAGATAAGCGTCACGACTGTCAAAGCTTGCGCTTGGTTTGTGTAAATCAAGGTAGCTACCTGATGGCTCGCTGTCGTAATTAGATGGATTTGATGACTGCTGATTAGACCCTGAAGAAGGGATCTGAGTGTTACTCATCACATTTCCTTATGTCGACTGAGGCTTTATTTAACTGATAAATTAATAGTGAAAGTTAATGTGACTAAAGCGTCCATTAAAAATTGCAAGCCATTGTATGACATGAGAACTAGAAATGCGAACTTAGAATCACTAAAAAAGTCCATACACCATTATAATATATAAATTAAAGTTTCCATTTAATAAAAAATTGAACTTAATAGAAAACCATGAGGAAAAAACACACTTAATATAGGCTTTAAATTAGAATAAATGACCTTTTTCTTAATAATTATCTATATCTAGATATTTGTCATCACATAACTAAATATTAAAGATAGTTATAATAAATAGTTTATTATAACTTTTAAGTAACTATAGAAAATCCATGTCAGTTACGCTTTAAGCCTAGCGGTTTTGATATTTTTTACTTATGATAAATGCCCTTTCGTGACTGCTCTTTGATAGAAGTACACTAAAAAATTTGATTCAAACGGTATCACTAAAAAATATAAAAGAAGCAATAGGACGAATTTATGAGTTTGCTACCTACCAATTTTGAGACGCTAAAACGCAGAGCCAAACAAAGTATCATGCCGTTATTGACACCCCACCTACTGAAGCTGCGTATCAATACTTATGCACCGTACGTAGGCGCTGGTATCAGAATCGATCACCTCAATCTCGATCAAGGTTTGTGTGTGGTAAGTATGGGGCTGAATACGCTGAACAAAAATATCGTGGGCACTCAGTTTGGCGGCAGCCTGTATTCGATGGTGGACCCATTCTATATGATAATGCTGATGCATCAACTGGGCAGCAGTTACGTAGTCTGGGACAAAAGCTCACATATTGAGTTTATTGCCCCTGGTAATAGCAAAGTCACTGCGCGCCTAAAAATTCCTAGCAATGAAATAACCACGATTCAAGAATTAGCAAAAGAAGGCGAGCCAGTATTTCGGGAATACCAAGCAGATATCGTCGATGATCAACAAAAAGTTATCGCTACCGTCACTAAAATGCTCTATATACGCTTGCGTAAGTACAGCAAATCTAAAGACCAAAATAGCCGTATCGAAAATCTCGATGGTTAGAGGCTTAAAGGCAATTTTTAAAACAGTTCTCTAGATTTGTGATTTAAAGCGCATTAATTAAAACGACAGAAACAAAAACCCCAATCTGGCATACGCACAGATTGGGGTTTTGTCTTTTTTGGTACTACCCGCTTATTTATATGATAAACCTATGAATAAGGGCTTGTATCTGGCTTTTCACTATTGCCGAATCGCATAATAGACGGTTCAGCAATAAAGCGATATTAAGCACAATGCTTAAAAGCAGATACTGGATATAATCTAAGCGTTAGCTTTTGGCTTAACAGCTTTAGGTGCACGCGGAGCAAGCTTCTCGCGGATACGTGCTGATTTACCAGAGCGCTCACGTAAGTAGTATAGTTTCGCACGGCGAACAGCGCCACGGCGTTTCACTTCGATGCTATCGATGATTGGTGAATGCAATTGGAATGCACGCTCAACGCCAACACCGCTTGAGATTTTACGTACGGTAAACGCTGAGTTTAAACCGCGGTTACGTTTAGCAATTACAACGCCTTCAAAAGCCTGTAAACGCTCACGCTCACCTTCACGTACTTTTACTTGAACCACAACGGTATCGCCGGGTGCAAAGCTTGGGCGCTCAATCAATTGAGCATTTTCGATGACCTGAACCAATGGATGCTTGTTGCTCATGAGAGTTATCTCCTCACATTAGATAATAGAGGCTTGACGCATATCACCTGTTTGTAATAATGGATCGTATCTTTTTAATGAGACACAACGTAAGTGGGTTATGACAAACGGCCATTATGCTATGACTCGTTTTGTTGTTGCTCAAAATTCTGTTGCTCAACTGTTTATCTTTTTAGCCGCTATCAACGCTGTTTTTTATCTAATTTTGCCAATGCTTTTAGCCACTTTGCTTGCTCTACCGTTGGCGTAAACGCTTGCCATAAGTCTGGACGACGCGCTTGCGTACGTTCGACTTGCTGACTAAAGCGCCACTTCGCGATATTGGCATGGTGACCTGAAAGTAACACTTCAGGCACTGCCATACCCGCAAACTCATGCGGCTTAGTATAATGTGGACAATCAAGCAAGCCATCGACGAACGAGTCTTGCTCAGCTGACTTATCATCACCCATAATATCAGGCAGACGACGTATCACACTATCCATTAGCACCATTGCTGGTAGCTCACCACCGGTAAGTACGTAATCACCCAATGATATTTCCATGTCGACATATTGCGACAGTAGGCGCTCATCAATGCCTTCGTAACGACCACATAATATAATCATGCCGTCATACTCAGTCATATCGACCACGCTACTCTCACTGAGCGTCTGTCCTTGTGGCGACATATAAATCACCGGACAGTGCGCTTTGTCGACGCGGCAGCCGTGCTGACTTGCTCGCAGGCGCGCATCCTCAATCGCTTGGGATAATGGCTCAGCCATCATCACCATGCCAGGACCGCCACCATACGGACGTTCATCAATACGGCGATAATTATTACTGGTAAAATCACGTGGATTAATGCATTCAATCGTCACTTGTTTCTGAGTGACTGCTCGACCCGTGATTCCAAACTCACGAATCGTGGCAAACATTTCAGGGAAAATACTAATAACGGCAAAATACATTAGGTATCTACTTGCGCAGTGGCTAATATTGGCTAAATAAATCGGTGTTATTACTGATAAAGCTTAACCGCAAAGTTAAAACTATTATCAATAATCACTCGGCCATGCCACTAGCACTGTTTTTTCAGTCAGACTGACCTGTACTACAGTTTGCTTGTGCCATGGAATCAGGCGCTCATCGGCATCTAAGCTGTCTGAGTTTGCCGCAACCCGCATAATAGCGTGAGCGCCAGTCTCAAACATCTCAGTAATGTCGCCTAGATACTCATCCTGCTCATTTACAACGCGCAGGCTGACCAAATCCGACCAGTAATATTCATCTTCAGCGGGTTCTGGCAAAATGTCTTGCTCGACCCAAAGAGTTACCCCGTTCATAGTCTCAGCAACATTGCGATCAGGAATTTGCTCAAACTGAGCCACAATTCCTGTGCCTTGCTCACGCCAAGCCTTGACGGTTAAAGGTTTCATGCCGGTAGCGGTTTTCATCCACCAAGGTTTAATGTCAAATATCGCCGTACGATCATCTGTCTCGCTAAATACCCAAAGCCAACCTTTGATACCATAAGGCTTTTTGAGCTGACCAATTTTCATAAGGGCACTAGCGTTTGGAGCAGAAGACATAACGGCTAACCTAACAATGATGAACACAGCGAAGATAAATAAAAAGCAATTAAAAACGATAAACGCAGTTAAAAGCGATAAACAGTTAATGGCGTACCTAGTTAGACCAGTTACGCTATGTTTTTTACTAAAGTCTATCGAGACTGCTTATAGACGAGCTATCAGCGTCTCAGTGACCACAAAACTTAAGCTGTTGCTTCAGTTTGCGCGACAGACTTGTTGAAAGCTTTTGCCAATGAAGCAACGCGATCTGAAGGTTGTGCACCTTTTGCGATCCACGCATTGTACGCTTCCATATTTAAGCGTACTGCTTCTTCAGACTCTTTAGCGAGTGGGTTAAAAAAGCCGATGTTTTCAATATAGCGACCGTCACGCGCGCGGCGTTGATCAGCAACAACTACTTGATAAAATGGGCGTTTCTTGGCACCGCCCCGTGCTAAACGAATAACAACCATGTGAATTCTCTCTTTCGCAGGTATACCAAAAAGGGCATAATTATATCACAGTCTTGATTTATTGAAAACATAAACTGCGCTTATTTAATTATTTATTAACAATAGCTTAAATGCCCGTCGATGTAAAATACAATTGATCATCACCATTGATTTTTAACTGAAGATACTGCCTCTACATCATGTTCAAGTGGCTCGTTGCTGTATTATTCGGTGCTATATTACTCAGTACTATATTAGTGCAAATTTGGGTATTCAATTGTTGCCTACTATCTTAAAGCCATCCGTGTCATTCATTGATTATGCTACTCTATGACATAGTCAGCGAGTGAATGATGCTATCGCCTACCGAATTGCTCAATTTCTCAAGAATCGCAACCACTATGCTACTTATAAGTATGGCACGTTGTTTTTGAACGACATAAAAAAGCACCATTTTTACACTAAACTCAATAAAGCATCTTTTAATATGTTGGATCCATATGACCACACCAAAATCGCAACCACGTCGCAAAGGGCGGTTTACGCGCTCTTACTCCAACACTTGGCTGACAACCTTGATGGTCTCTTTCATTGTTCTTATCAGTGTCAGCTTGTCGATTCTGTTTTTTTGGCGCAGTCTGTATTTACCCGAGCTTAAAAACCATGCACGTTACTTGACGAGCGAGCTGCAGTTGATGAATAGTGTCAACAAAGACTGGAAAAATCGTCCTGAAGTACGCCAATGGATTTATCAACACTCGCATGTCGTGGTAGTGAATAACCCTAATGACTTTCCAGCAGTGTCTGATAAGGCATTTGTCGGCGTCTTCACTGATGTCTTACAACGCGAAATCGGTGCGCAATTGGGTCGACCTGTCGAGGTTTATTTTAAATTCAAACCGACACCGCAGCTTTGGGTGCGAGACAGCCGTGATGACAGCTTTTGGATTCGTGAACCCGTGGTTTATTACTCGCAATATAGTCCAGCATTATTAGTGCTGTTTCTCATTGGATTACCTATTTTATCGCTGCTGACTATTATTTTACTGGCGCGGCAATTAAATCGTCCGCTACGATATTTACAGCGTGCTGCGACCAACTATATTCGGCTCGGTCATGCCACTACGTTGCCAACACAAAAAGGACCTACGGAGATACGTCAGGTCAACATGGCATTCAATCGTCTATTCACGACGTTAAATCAAGCACAAAAAGAGCGTACGATTATGCTTGCTGGTATCTCGCATGATCTGCGAACGCCCTTAACTCGTATGCGTTTGACTGCTGAGATGTTACCTGATGACTTTTTTCGAGAGGGATTAATTTATGATATTGAAGACATGGATGCCATTTTAGAGCAGTTTATCTCGTTTATGAAAGATGGCTCCGATGAACCAGTCAGCCTAACCAATTTGGATACCATCTTTAATGAGATTATGGTGCAATTTGCACCAATGGAGTTCATCTATCAATCAGAGTGTCACAAAGTGGTTCCTGTGCGCCCCATGTCTATCAAACGCCTCGTGATCAATCTGGTCAATAATGCCAAGCGTTATGGCAAACCGCCCATTTACCTGTCAGCGACTGTTGTGCCAACTTTTATAGAAACCATTGAAGCGGAAGATAGCGATGTCGTCAGTGAAAATGTCGTCAATAGAGAGGCACAAGAACAATTGCTGATATGTGTGCGTGACTGTGGTGATGGCGTTGCAGAAGATCAGTTAGAACGTATTATGCAGCCTTTTGAGCGCGGAGAGACAGCACGTACCACACAAGGCAGTGGTTTAGGTCTAGCGATTGTCGACCGTATTGCCAGATTGCATCATGGGACAGTAGAAGCCATTAATCATCCCGACGGGGGTTTACAAGTGTGTGTGCGTATTCCCCTACTTTCCAAGGTTGCTGGAGATACAACCATGGCAGCCGATACACAAAAAACGCCTATCTTTAATGACAAGACATGGAACAAAGAAGACTGATAGCCGCTGAATGGTTCATCACTAAAGCTAATAAATGCTCAAAACAATTCGCTGCGACTATTTAGTTTTATAACACCTAGTCCTTGTTTCCAATGATAGGTGGAATATATTTGGCACTATTCGTAAACGCTAATGGCTGAGTAATATTTTCTTGCGCTGCTATTAACGTTTGCGTTGTCGATGGCTGCTGCAAGAATAAATAGTAGCCCAACGTTATTGCATTTAATACCACCAAACCACCAAATAAATATGGCATCCTTTGCCCTCCTCTGATTTAAAGCTATCTTTAAACCGTTAATAATAAAAATTAACCGACAATTCTATCTAAGGTGTGTATTCATTCTAAACATGAAATTGAGAACACTGCTTAGAAATTGAGCAAGTTTATTTGTCAAACACTGCTTAATTGATGCCGCTATTTTTATACTAGAAAATAACGACAATTCTTTGCAGTGGCATTATTTATCTTCAAAACCACGCTCGCTTTTTTCTTGCGTCAGTTCATCAGCAGCCAAAATTTGTGTCAGTGGTTTGATAGGCCACGTCATGACAAATCGTGCACCGCCAAGCTCTCGGCTCTCATCGACTTTCATACTACCATTAAACCAAAAGGCAATGCGCGATACGATAGACAAGCCTAAGCCATAGCCGCCTGAGGCGCGTGTGCGACTGTCATCTAAACGTGAAAATGGAATAAAGACCTTTTCGCGATCTGCTTCTGGAATACCATGACCATCATCCTCAACACTAACAAAAGCATTGCCCTTTCTGACGCCAGCACTAATGATAATCGTGGTCTCTGCATAACGTAAGGCATTGCCCGCAAGATTTTGAATCACACGGTGTAAATAACGCCTATCTGCAACAGCGGTTACTTTAGCATTCGGCAGCTTGGTCACTATTTTGATAGGCTTACCCAAGGCATTGGTTTCACGCTCAATCTGCTCCAATAACTCTCTAAGATTGACTGGTTCTAAATCCAGCTTTGGTGAGCCTTCTTCGAGCTTAGCATAAGTCAAAATCTCATCAATCAAACCATTAAGCGCTTCGATATCTTCATCAATAAAATCACGCTGCATAAAACGCGAGTCTTCGTCATCCGTATCAGCCAGCATATCAACGGCAAAACGGATACGAGCCACCGGTGTACGAAGCTCATGTGATACCGCTCGCGTTAATTCTCGCTGCGACTCAATAAGGCGCTTGATATGCGAGGTCATTGCATTAAAAGTCGCGGCTAAACGGGCAATTTCATCCTGCCCAATTACTTGAACTTGACTTTCAAGATTACCTTTACTCACCTCATTGACGCCAACCTGAATCAACTGCAATTTACGCTCAAGTGGAAAAATCAACGCATACACGCCTAAGCTGATTAAAAACATGCTGATAAGAATCATACTAATAATCAGATTAAGTGGGAACCAATTGAATAATGGCACCGGACCAATCAATATCGCCATGTCATTGATTTCAGAAGGCACCACTACTCTAATAGCCGAATTACTTTTACTGCTATTGGTATCTTGTAAGGAAATAACCACTTCATCTCGGCGTAATCGTGCAAGCTGATCGGTATCCAAATCCAGTGTATTGACGGCTTTAAACTCTAAAGGAAAGGAAAACTTTTTTTCCAGTTCAGCCAAACGGGCACGCTTGTCAGATAACGTCACATAGTAAGACAAATCATCTAATAAAAACACAGCGATTGCCCGTACTTGCTGCTCAGTCACTTGCGATATTCTGGCGGTCAAAACGCTTTGATTGTCCGGTAGACGATAATAAACATCGGCATAGACAGGTTGCTCGGTATAACGAACGACCGTATTGCCATTTTCAAAACGCCGCAGTTCACTGGCATTAAAGTCTACTTCATCAATAGGCAAAACTTTGAATTCTGAGCCAAATAAACTACTGGCATCAGACAACCAATATTCACGCTGTTCTTCACTTTCCTGATGAGCGATACCTTCACTCACCAGATGAAAAGCCCCTGTTGCCATGTTTTCACGGTAGGATTGGACGCGCTCTTTGTTGATGGTATCCATCAACAGTTGAGCAAATAATGCCACACACAAACAGACTATGAGTAGCCCAGCATAAATACGAACAAAGATACTGTGTTTTAAAGAAGAGACTAATGACATACGTGCCGTAACCAACTTAATGAATAAAAACTGCCGACATCATTCAGCAAACAAGCGCTGCGTGATAAATGATATCAAACACTGTTGAATAAAAAACCATTCTGGCTGCTGTATTTTAATTTATAACTGAGCATCACCTAAAATCCATTTACCTCATGTACATTTAGGCAGCACCCACAATAATTGCTTAATTAAACCACATAACGCTGTATTTAAGTTCAAAAATTAAAATTTAGCCACAAAAAAACCAGCCTAGTTGCTGGTTTCTTTGGTCATGCTAATGAGCAATAAGCCGTTGCCGGAGCAAAATTGACTTAGTTGCCTTCTTTAACGAACAAATACCCTTTACTACGAACGGTTTTGATACGTTTTGGATTTTCTGGATCATCACCGATTTTTGGACGAATGCGTGAGATACGAACGTCAATTGAGCGATCTTGACCGTCATATTCAATACCACGTAGACGCTCAAAGATATCTTCACGCGAAAGAATTCGACCCGCATTAGAAGCAAGCAACCATAATAAGTCATATTCAGCGCTGGTGAAATCAACCAATTCATCACCTAAATTCACTGAACGACCACCATTGTCGATGACCAGTTCACCAAATTCTAGGCGCTGTGGTACATCTTCTGATGGGGCATTTTCTGAGCGACGTAATAACGCACGAATACGTGCTAGCAAGACACGTGGCTGAGCAGGCTTAGCGACATAATCATCCGCACCCATCTCAAGACCCAGTACCTGATCCATATCTTCAGTACGCGCAGTCAGCATCAAAATAGGATTCTGATAGTGCGGGCGTACTTCACGACATACCGTCAGTCCATCGCTACCAGGAAGCATGACATCAAGTACGACCAAATCTGGTTGTTCACTGACGATGCGACGAATAGCACGATTACCATCGGTTTCGATAGCGACTTCTAAACCATTTTTGACCAAGTAATCTTGAGTCAACATGGCCAGACGCTCATCATCCTCAACAATCAAAATTCGGGGGGTGTTGTCTTCTTCATTCGTTGTCATTGTTATATCCTCTAATACATCTCATTTAAAAGCAGTAAAAGTAAGAGCGGTAAAATTAATAGCACCATTAAGTGGCACAATTGATGTTGGTATAGCTGTTACAAACTTGGTAGCACAGTATACTATTAAACATACAGCTTCCTATACTATAGCTTATAGTCGTTAACAAAACCTATAAACTACACCCATTAAAACTTTAGTTTACGTCCAAAAATTATGAGCTTTATACAAATAATAGCAAGTGAAATGTTTTTTTACGACCCTTTCCTCACCTGAATTTCTATAAGTAGCCAATCTTAATGTAGCGCACAGCGATAGAATACTTGATTGATACCGATACTTATATTCCTGTTACGTCTAATATAGCGACATATCACCTTTGCTGCCAGTGACTTTTTCATCTACTATTCCCATACTGCCTATTATTATTCGATACATAATTAGTAAATGCATAGTTCATATATGCATAGTTAGTTAACATTCATATTTAAAAAACTGGCTGTCGAGATCGAAATTGCATCATAAATCGTATATTTATCCTCGATCAACAAGCATAGAATATTAAATAATAGACATAAAAAAACAGCCCATGATGGACTGTTTTTTTGTATCTGTGGTAAAAGTCAAAAAGAAACTCTAAAATTTTCCACAAAAAATTAAGCGCGGTTTTTGTACTTACGGATAGTCTGTAGCTGTGCCACAGACTCTGCTAATGATGCTAAAGCTGCATTAGTTTGTACAGTATCCGATTGATTAACAAGCATCTGCTCAGCCTTTTTACGTGCTTCGACAATTTTGCTTTCATCAAGGTTATGTGCACGCATCGCTGTATCAGCCAATACGGTAACCATCTTCGGCTGTACTTCTAAAACACCGCCTGATACATAAATCACTTCTTCTTCACCGTTTGGTGTTTGCACTCGCATCGCACCCGGTTTTAACAAAGTAATAAGCGGTGTGTGACCTGGCAATACACCAATCTCGCCTTCGGTACCAGTAGCTATTAACATGCTAATTTCGCCTGAATACAACTCTTCACGAGCACTTACGACGCGACATTGTAACGTTGCCATACTTAACTCCTTACGATCAAAACACAATCAAAACTGCGAGGCGTTACTAAGTGGCAAATAGACTTTTTATGGCCTATCTGCCCTTTAGCAAATGCTAACACAACTTACGCTGCAGTAGATTTCATTTTTTCTGCTTTAGCAACAACTTCGTCGATGCCACCAGCCATATAGAACGCTTGCTCTGGTAGGTCATCGTATTCACCCGCGATGATTGCTTTAAAGCTAGCAATGGTATCGCGTAGTGGTACATATTTACCAGGTGCGCCAGTAAAGACTTCAGCAACGTGGAATGGCTGTGACAAGAAGCGCTGAATCTTACGCGAACGATAAACGACTAGTTTATCTTCTTCTGACAACTCATCCATACCCAAGATAGCGATGATGTCTTTTAGCTCACGATAGCGCTGCAAAATCTCTTGCACGCCACGAGCAACGTTATAATGCTCTTCGCCAATGACTAATGGATCTAGCTGACGCGAGGTTGAATCTAGCGGATCAACCGCAGGATAGATACCTTGTGAAGCAATATCACGACTCAATACAACCGTTGCATCCAAATGCGCAAACGTCGTTGCTGGTGATGGATCCGTCAAATCATCCGCAGGGACATATACTGCTTGCACAGAAGTAATAGAACCTGACTGAGTTGAGGTAATACGCTCTTGCAGCATACCCATCTCTTCAGCAAGTGTTGGCTGATAACCAACCGCAGATGGCATACGACCAAGTAGTGCTGATACTTCAGTACCGGCTAGTGTATAACGGTAGATGTTATCAACAAATAGCAATACGTCACGACCTTTCCCAGTGGCAGGATCTTTGGTATCACGGAAGTATTCAGCCATGGTCAAACCAGACAGCGCAACACGCAAGCGGTTACCCGGTGGCTCATTCATCTGGCCGTATACCATGGCAACTTTAGATTTGCTAAAGTCTTCAGTGTTTACAACGCCAGCTTCTTGCATTTCGTGATAGAAATCGTTACCTTCACGAGTACGCTCACCAACACCAGCAAATACTGACAAACCTTCATGTTTTAGAGCGATGTTATTGATCAGCTCCATCATGTTAACGGTTTTACCAACACCAGCACCACCAAACAGACCAACTTTACCACCTTTAGCAAACGGGCAAAGTAGATCAATAACTTTAATACCAGTTTCTAACAGCTCAGTGCTGTTTGACTGATCCGCGTAGCTTGGCGCTTCACGGTGGATAGACCATTTTTCGTCAGCCTCTACAGGACCTTCTTCATCGATAGGACGACCAAGAACATCCATGATACGGCCAAGCGTACCAATACCAACAGGCACAGCAATAGGTGCACCAGTGTTAGTGACTGTTAAGTTACGCTTTAGGCCTTCAGTTGAACCCATTGCGATAGTACGGACGATGCCATCACCTAGTTGTTGCTGTACTTCTAAGGTGGTTTCGGTACCATCTACTTGCAAGGCATCATAAATCTGAGGAACTTCACTACGGTTGAACTCAACGTCAAGAACCGCGCCAATAATCTGTACAATACGACCGCTACTCATTGCGTTCTCCTTGAACTTCTGTATATAGTGGGTTTCATAAGGGGTTTCAATTATGAAACAGCAGCAGCACCGCCAACGATTTCCGAGATTTCTCGGGTAATCGCCGCTTGACGCAGCTTGTTATAAACCAACTGTAAATCGTTAATTAGGTCACCAGCATTATCTGTCGCCGCTTTCATCGCAACCATACGTGAGGACTGCTCAGAGGCAATGTTTTCCATTACCGCTTGATAGACAATCGACTCAATATAGCGGCCAAGCAACTCATCAATCAATGTTTTGATATCAGGCTCGTAGATATAATCCCAGCTCAGTTCTGTTTGAATGCCGCTCTCTTCTTCACCAAACGCGCTGTCTGGTAAAGGTACCAACTGATTGACAGTCGGCTTTTGGGTCATCGCATTAACAAACTTATTATAAACCACATAGATGCGGTCTATTTTACCGTTAGTATAATCGTCAAGCATCGCTTGAACCGGTGCGTTTATCTGCTCAAACGTTGGCTTATCACCATAATCGGTTACTGCCGAGGTCACTTTACCACCAAAGTTTTTGAAAAAACTCACACCTTTAGCGCCAATGACTGCAAACTCAGTTTGTACAGATTGATCTTGATACTGCTGGATACTCTTAGATAAAGCTTTGAATAAGTTAATATTCAAACCACCCGCCAGACCGCGATCAGAGGTAATGACAATATAGCCAACCTTATTGACTGGACGCGAGACCATATACGGATGTTTATAGTCTGATGAGGCATGCACCAAATGTGAAATAACCCGGCGCATACTATCAGCATACGGGCGACCCACTTCCATGCGCTCTTGGGCACGGCGCATTTTACTTGCCGCAACCATTTGCATAGCACGAGTAATTTTCTGGGTGCTTTTAATACTGGTGACTTTGGCACGTATCTCTTTTAAGCTTGCCATAATGATTCCAATATAAGAGGGTTAAAAAGCATTGGCGCATGCGACAATTATTTAGTATATAACATCGATCTAACAGATTAATGTTATATATTTTGTGCATGACGCGATCTAATACCGTCAATGGTTAGAACAGTGGCGCTACTGTCTTAATAAAAAAATACAAGACAATGCGCCACTTTATTAGCCATCAAAGACAGCCATAACCAATTCGGCTTAACCCGTTAAATTAATAACTGTGATTTTGTTTAAAGGTCTCTAAAGATGACTTCAAACGACCTGCGATATCATCATTATAATTCGCAGTATCATCAATCTCACGCATCAATTCACTTTGCTCATCATGCATATAGCGTAAGTAAGCTTCTTCAAAAGAACCGATTTTTTCGACAGGAACGTCCGCTAAAAAGCCTTCATTCGATGCATAGATAACTGCAGCTTGCTCAGAGATTGACATTGGCTGATACTGCTTCTGCTTCATCAATTCAGTCACACGCTCACCATGATCAAGCTGTTCGCGAGTTGCGTCATCAAGATCTGATGCAAACTGAGCAAAGGCAGCCAATTCACGATACTGAGCTAGTGCAGTACGGATACCACCAGATAGCTTCTTGATGATCTTAGTCTGAGCTGCCCCGCCCACACGAGATACCGAGATACCAGCGTTAACTGCTGGACGGATACCTGAGTTGAATAGGCTTGATTCTAAGAAAATCTGACCATCGGTGATTGAAATCACGTTAGTCGGTACGAATGCAGATACGTCACCAGCTTGGGTTTCAATAATTGGCAGTGCGGTTAAAGAACCGGTTTTACCAACTACTTCACCATTAGTAAACTTTTCTACGTACGCCGCGTTTACGCGTGATGCACGCTCAAGTAAACGTGAATGTAAATAGAATACATCACCAGGATACGCTTCACGACCTGGCGGACGACGTAGCAATAGTGAAATTTGACGATAAGCAACGGCTTGTTTTGATAAGTCATCAAATACAATCAGTGCATCTTCACCGCGGTCACGGAAGTATTCGCCCATCGTACAACCTGAATACGGTGCGATATACTGTAGTGCTGCTGGTTCTGACGCTGAAGCGACGACGACAGTCGTATATGCTAATGCACCAGTTTGCTCAAGCTTGCGTACGACGTTTGCAATGGTAGAACGTTTCTGACCGATTGCGACGTATACACACTTGATACCAGATGATTTCTGCGCGATGATCGCATCGATAGCCATCGCGGTTTTACCCGTCTGACGGTCACCAATGATAAGCTCACGCTGACCACGACCAATTGGAATCATAGTATCAACGGCTTTATAACCCGTCATTACTGGTTGATCTACTGACTGACGATCAATAACGCCTGGGGCGATTTTTTCGACTTTATCAGTCATTTTGGCATCGATAGGACCTTTGCCATCAATAGGATTTCCCAAGGCGTCAACAACACGGCCTAGCAGCTCAGGACCTACTGGTACTTCAAGAATACGACCAGTACAATAGGCTTTTTGACCTTCTTGCAGCTTTAGGTAATCACCAAGTACTACCGCGCCGACAGAATCACGCTCTAAGTTAAGCGCCATTCCATAGATTTCGCCTTCAAACTCAATCATTTCGCCGTACATGGCATCTTCAAGACCATGAATCTGCACGATACCGTCAGATACTTTGACAATCGTGCCTTCATTCTTTGCAGTTGCACCCGCATCAAGGTCTTGAATACGCTGCTTAATCAGGTTACTGATTTCCGCTGGATTCAATTGTTGCATTGCCTTGTTTCCTTTAATTTATGATAACCCGCCCACTGACTTAAATGCTCTTACTTTCACGCAAATCATAGATGACTGCGCTGGTAAATGGCATTAGGCCGTTAGCTGTGTTTTTAACTGTTGTAACTTGCCGCGCATCGAATCATCAATGATTTTGTCACCGACTTTGATGGTAGCGCCTGCCAATAGACTTGGATCGACCGACTCATGAATCACCACACTAGCATTTAACGATGCAGCAAGGCGCGTTTGAAGCATTTCACGCTGAGCCTCAGTCAATGGATAGGCAGAGGTCACGTAAGCATCAAGCTGCTTTAAGCTTATTGCCTTGTGGCGGCGATAATGCTCATAGACTTCAGGAAGCAGCGCCAGACGCTCTTGCTGCGCCAACTGCTTAATAAAATTATTGAGCGCTGGTGACACTTTAGGATAGCTAATACTATTACCATAACGAGAGCCTTTGCTCTCGCCTAGTAGCTGTTTAAAAGCAGAGTCGCTATCACCAGCCACTTGTGAGTCATAAAGATCAACCAAAGCAGCTGACTTATGCTCAGCCGTAACGGCTGGATTTTCTAGCCATGTACGGAACGCTTTGTCATTGACAATTGCACTGGCGACAAACAAGAAATTTTCCCACTCGTTTACAGCCCCGTTTTCGTTGGCATAGTCAAACGCGGCTTTAGCGTAGGGTCGTGCTAAGGTTGATAAGTCAGCCATTATATCCTCACAGTTACAGCTTTGCCGCCAGTTGGTCTAACATACTGGCATGTTTTTGCACATCGACTTTGTCTTGCAAAATCTTTTCTGCACCAAGTACAGCCAGTTCAGCAACTTGGGCACGTAATGATTCACGCGCTTGATTGATTTCTTGGTCGATAGACGCTTGCGCTTGTTGGCGAATGCGCTCGCCTTCCACTTGGGCCTGCATTTTTGCATCTTCGACAAGCTGGTTGGCACTCTTGTTCGCTTGCTCGATTAAAGCAGCAGCTTTGGTCTTTGCAAGATCAAGCTCCTGCTGGACGTCTTGCTCAGCGGTCGCCAGATCTGCTTTTGCTTTTTCTGCGGCATTCAGGCCTTCAGCAATTTTACGCTGACGCTCATTGATGGCACCAATAAGTGGTGGCCACACGAATTTCATGCAGAACATCACAAAGATTGCAAAAGCAATGGCTTGACCGATGAGGGTAGAATTGATATTCACGTGATCACCTCTTTGTTAATGAAAAATCAGTTTCATTGATCATATTTGATAGCCAAACTTTGGCTATGGTTAACATACAAACTTTGACTACCAAACATTTACAACTGAGCTTTCTGATTAACCTGCTAGAGGGTTAGCGAACAACAATAGCATAGCAATACCAACACCGATCATCGGAATAGCATCAAGAAGACCTGCTACGATGAACATACGAGTTTGCAGCTGTGAACCAAGTTCTGGCTGACGCGCAACGCCTTCTAGAAATTTACCACCTAGAATAGCAAAACCAATGCCTGTACCTAGCGCACCTAAACCGATAAGTAGTGCTACTGCGATAACTGTGTAACCACCTAATACTGGATCCATGGATGTATCCTCATTTACCTATTGAATGTCTAATTAATGTTCAGTTGATGATGCAAGTGACATATAAACTATCGTCAGCATCATAAATACGAACGCTTGAAGTGTAATAATTAAGATGTGGAAAATAGCCCACGGTACTGATAACGCCCATTGAATCCAAAACGGCATTAGAGCAATCAGTATGAAAATCAACTCACCAGCATACATGTTACCGAATAGACGCAGACCTAAAGAGATAGGTTTTGCTATCAAAGTAACAAACTCTAAGATAAAGTTGATGGGTATTAAAATAATTTGTACGATAGGGTTTTTGGCACTAAACGGATGCAGTGTTAGCTCGCCTACAAAGCCGCCCAAACCTTTTTCCTTGATACTATAGAACAGAATCAATATAAAGACAGAAAAAGACATGCCAAGCGTAATATTAGGATCCGTCGTTGGAACGATCTTAAAGAACACATGATGTGGATCATGTCCCATCATTGCGCCGATTTGGCCAGCAATCATAGGAATAAAATCGACGGGTAGTAAATCCATCAAGTTCATTAAGAATATCCATACAAAGATAGTCAACGCCAAAGGCGCAATCAGCTTTGAGGTACCACTATACGAATCACGAACGTTGTTATCAACGAACTCAACGATCATCTCAACCGCGGCCTGAGTTTTACCCGGCACGCCTGAAGTGACTTTTCTAGCGACCATCCAGAAGATGGCGCAGAAAACAATGCCTAGACCAATTGACCAAAGCATAGAATCAAGGTGGATGGCTTTAAAGCCCATTGCACTAGCTTCTTCAGCAGTATAGGCAACTTTCCAACCTTCGCCCGGCAGATAGCCGTACGTCCAGTTCGTTAAGTGGTGAGAGATATAGTCTGTTGTTGTTTGCTCGCCTGCCATAATGTCAGCTTCTTATTAATCAACGATTTAATCAACTACCAAAAATATGGTTGTCATCTGATGAGGTATCAACGATCCTATTTGACCTGCTAGCAAGCCGATGAACCATGCTAAAGCGCTCATGTAATCAATAACATCCAACCCATAGTTCTATTACTAGTGCGCAATTTGATAACTTAAGATAAATTTTAGCTATCAAAAAAGGGCTTATGATGATTCAGTAATAGCCCTTGTATATGTACGCGAAATTATTATATCTGTGTTTACTTACTGCCGCGTTTCCACGATCGACGCTTAATACAGCGTTCATAAGCAAAATATTTAGCTGCCTATATTAATGCAGCGTTGTATTCGTGTAAAGTCAATTATGACTTTTTTATGCACTGTATGAATAAGTTAGCTACTATTAACGTTTACTAACATAGCTTTGCGTGATTAATTAAATTGTAAGAATTTAATTAGAGGCAATACTGATAGCTAATAATTGGCTATCGACTCCATCATCACACGCTATACTCATTTAAACGCTCATATCACAGTCTTTATGATCATTGGCGCTGTCTTTAGACAGTTTTGTATGTTTTGACTTTCTTATGAAATCAGTCATAGAGAAGCTGGACGGCAGGGTGACTTGCCTAGCACTATTAAGCACTCAACTATTGATATAGTCATCGTCTATTAATGCTAGCGTATATGCCACAACATCCAACTGTGACTAATTTGCATTACCATAAAACCGATAAACAGCGCAGGCGCAGATAGGGGTTGTACGGTAATAAAAATTAGTGCGAAACCAAACACAGTCAATAGCCATTTGGCCATTTGACCTCGATATAGCTGGCTAACAATATGTTGGCGCGCGCGATATCCAGTGTACCAAAAGATAAAAAAAGCAAATACAGCTTGGGTAGCAAAACTGAGTAGCGCACCAATAGCGGCGCTTTTTGCGACAGTAAGCTCACTATGTAGCCAACTGATATCTAAAGCCCAAGCAATAATAATAAGGATAAATAATATCCACGCTTGGCGTTTGATATAGATGCCAATTTTATCTTTTTGTGTGCGTTTGGCAGGCTTGGTCATCGGTAATGTAATCCTATAGCCTTACAGCATTGGGATAAGGTGGCAATATAACATCGTCGCGACACTTTTATCCGTGAACGGCTCACTCTACAGGTGTTACCTTTTAACCAAAATAAAACGCCACTTATTATAAGGGGCATACCACCGTTAAGCAAGAAAAATATACCTTTTATCAGTGACCTAGCCGAATCACTCATAGACATCATAGTTACTGACCAATGGATAACACCCAAAGTATGACTACATAATGGCTGCTACAGCGTTGCAAGCCACTATGGTTAATCAGTTATCCTACGATATACATTGATAGATTTGCTGTGCCATCGTCTGCCAACCACTCACAAAGTCTTTACTATTGCTCATATCTTCAGGTTGCACAGTGGTTTTTACAGGCTGTAACTTAGCCAGTAGACCTTTGGCTGGTTGACTTGGGCTAACCAGACACATTTGCTTGGCTGGACGCTTCTCATTTAGCCAGCGTATTTGGCTTGCTCGAGGTGCTAAATGGTGGTCAGTGCTTAAACTGCCAACAAGCTTTAGGTTTGTGCTGGATTCGATGTATTGATAAGCATCATGATAGGCCCAATAAGGCTGGGTTTGCTGCTTGCCTTTAGCTTGTTTTACGAAAGATGCCACTCCCCTATCCATTCGCTGAGCAAATTTTTGCGCATTGGCGTGATAAAGTGCTTTATATTGCGGATTAGCATGGCTATGAATCACGGCAAGGGCACGAGTCATGGCTTTGGCATTTTCAGGATCTAACCATATATGTGGATCCAAGGTGCCAGAAATAGGCTTGCCTTGGATGTCACGTAGCGGATGACGATTAAAGGCATCAAATTCAAATAAGGCAATCGCATTGGGTGCGGTATTAAGGCTTGCCGCCAAGTTATTTTCTAATGGCTCACCAAACCACACGACAAATTTACTGTCCTGAATGGCTTTAATATCGCCTGGGCTGATACTGCCATGATGACCTACCTCCCCTGCTTGCAATAACTGCTTGGCAGGCGGTGAACCTTCAGTCACTGCTTGACTCAATAAAAACAGTGGGTAGTTACTCACGCTGACTGTTGCCGCTTGTGCACTCACAGTAAAGACGCCTAATGCAACTATGCCCGTAATGAGCCATCGCTGTAGTATAATGGTTGAGCTTAAAAAATATTTGAAAACTGAGTTCATAATAGATTCTTTAATGTATGAAAGATAAAATATGAGTGGAAACATTTAGACGTTATCGCCGTTGTATCTGAGTGATCATCAAGGTATCAATAAATAAGCCAAGATCACTTATCTGCTCTTATTTTTAGTATGTTATACTATAACATTATAAATTACTATAATAACAGTGCCATTTTATTTTGTAGGAGCTTGCACCATGTCCACCAGTTTATCAGTCTGCGAACATTTACATGATGTGCAGGACTTTACGCCGCATGACGTGACCGAGCGCCTAATGGCAGCAAAAGAACAATGTCGCCTGAATGGTGCGCGATTTACCCCATTGCGCCAGCAAATATATCAATTGGTATTGGCAGCCAATAAACCTATCGGTGCATATGATTTGATCACGCAATTGCAGCAAATGCGCTTATCAGAGCCTAATAACAATGATGACAGCAGCGAAGCGCTTAGCTCGCAACAGCACCCAACGAAAGCGGCATCTAAAGAAATTAGCTCTAAAAAACAAGCGCCAAAAAATGTCGCGCCACCCACTGTCTATCGCAGTCTGGAGTTTTTATTGAGTGAAGGCTTGATACATCAATTGACCTCTATCAATGCTTATGTGCCCTGCTGTCACCCACGCGCCCAGCATACCGCAGCATTTTTAATCTGTGGTCAATGTCAGCGTGTACAAGAATGTAGCAGTGTGCCCGTACAGGAAATGATGAGTTTTGCTGAGCAAGACGTTGGCTTTATTGTGGAACGCAGTGTGATTGAGCTAAGTGGTCGTTGCCAAGCGTGCCAGTAACACACCCTAACCACTGAAGCCTAAGTCATTGTCCTCCGTTTTTTATTTGTATTACTCATTCACTTATTGGTTGCCATACTATGAGCCTGTCTACCTCACCGTCTAATCAACCGAACTTTTCCGCTGTTGATGGCAATACCATTAACACTGCGAGTAAACTGCTGAGCCTAAGCGATATCAGCTACGATATAGGGCATCAACGCTTACTCTCACATATTGATATCGACATTGCGGTTAATGAAACAGTCAGTCTTATTGGACCCAATGGCGCTGGTAAGTCAACGTTGGTCAAACTTATTTTGGGATTGATTGAGCCAACTAAAGGGCACATTAACTCTCATCAAAAGTTACAGCTTGGCTATGTGCCGCAGCGCTTTGCTGTACCGCCGATATTGCCATTACGAGTCTGCGATTTATTGGCACAAGCGGATAAAAGGCGCTTAACGTCTGAGCAGCGTCAATTTATCTTTGATAACTTGTCATTGACACACTTACTATCGCGACAAATGCTGCACCTGTCGGGTGGTGAGACACAAAGGGTCTTGCTCGCGCGAGCACTGTTAGACAAACCCAACTTATTGATTTTAGATGAGCCGATGCAAGGACTGGACCCTGATACTGAGGTTTGGCTCTATCAGTTTATTGATGAGCTGCCGGAGTTTTTGCGTTGTGCCATGCTGGTGGTATCGCATGATCTGCATTGGGTCATGAAAGGCAGTCGACGCGTGATTTGTCTTAATAAGCATATTTGCTGTGAGGGACAACCAAGCGAGCTTGCCATTAGTAGTGAGTTTCAAAAGCTATTTGGGCATCATTATGAGCAGCCTTATGTACATCAACCGCATGCCTGTGAGCATCACGCCCCAAGCGAACTATAATCATTAAGGCGCGTTGAACATTCACAAATATAAAATATATTGAAGCTTGATACATCAAACACATATCGAGCGTTGAGCTTTATAAAAACTTTTACGGATATTCATTATGACTGCTTGGTTAGCCATCATTGCCCCCGCTTGGATCGCTGGCAGTATTTTAGCGTTACTATCAGCGCCTTTAGGTTGCTTAGTCTTGTGGCGACGCATGGCTTTTTTTGCTGATGCTTTAGCACATGGTACCTTGCTTGGCGTGGCTTTAGCAGTATGGTGGCAATTACCTATGGGTATTGGCATTGCCTTGGTCAGCGTCATGGTGGTGCTAGGGCTGGTATTAATCGATGATGAGCGCCTGCCTGTCGATGCGGTTTTGGCGGTGGTGGCGGTGTCATTGTTATGCTTAGGTTTATTGGCTTTGACCCAGTTGACTGACCAACAAGCAAACGTACTGGGGTTTTTGTTTGGTAATTTGCTAGAGCTTGATTGGGCAGACTTGCCCTTACTTGCTGGTAGCGTGCTGGTAGGGCTCGGTCTACTTATGTATATATGGCCTGCACAAATTAAGCTTGCCACTCATGAAGCACTGGCGCGTATTCAAGGTGTTAATCCGACACGCCAGCGGCTGTTCTTCATGGGCGTATTGGCGGGATTTTGTGCGATTGCCCTGCAAGCGGTTGGTAGTTTACTAATCAGCGGTTTATTGGTATTACCAGCATTAACGGCACGTTTGTGGTCATCATCGCCAAAACAAATGGTCGTTATATCGCTACTGATCGCACAGCTTGGCGTGACGCTAGGCGTTTGGGGAAGCATCTGGCTAGATATTCAGACAGGACTTGCTATCGTATTAATATTAGCCATTTTATTTTTTATCGCGCTGATTTTCTCAAAGCTCAGCACTGCAAAAATTTGGTCAGCGCGCCGTTAGACACATTATGGTTCACATAAAGCCGCTGGTTTTTTATCCTCTTATCCAACTTTATTTCATCAATATGATAGAGCTTTCATTGACTTTATGTTATAAACTTGCCCTAATACCATCGACATACTAGCGGCGTCAAGCCAAAAAACATATTGGTCAGACCAAAATTCATTAGTCTACTCGATGCATGACATCTATTTATCTATCATTCGTTTTAACAGCATCACTTGTTTCGATACGATGAGGGACTGACCCAATGCTAAGCTACCCTGTTAATAAAATTAGCACACCAGATGAACAGGTAAACATACTACAAATCACAGATTTGCATTTATCAACGCCCGTTTCTTCTAGTGTTGATGGCGATACTAACAATAGCGAAGCCACTGTCTGTCAGCAATGCTTTGAAACAGTACTACAGCAAGCATTGAGTAGCGACATTCGCTGCGATTTGATTATCGTGACTGGCGACTTAGTCAATGAAGTAAAACCCGCTATTTACGATCATATTTTTGAGGTATTGCAAGCCACCAATATTCCTTTTGCTTGTATCGCAGGCAATCATGATGTGACGGATGAGATAGGTAGTGACTTGCCATTCTTTGAGCGCGAACTGATTGCTCAACCTGCTGACCCGCGCTTGCTAAGCCGGCATGTCATTGAGACTGATCGTTGGCAGCTGTTGTTATTAGACTCATCCATCACGGGTAAAGTCGCGGGCGAGATAACGCCTACCGATATTGACTGGTTATGCGAGAGACTCGATGCTTGTGATAAGCCTGCGCTGATTGCTCTACATCATCATGTCATTCCCGTAGACTCTGACTGGATTGACACGCATATGGCAGAGAATAGTGAGGCCTTTTGGCAGCATCTGTTAGGATTTGACCATCTCAAGGTCATTATCAGTGGTCATACGCACCAAGAGCAGGTTCGCCATCGTCAAGGAGTCACGGTCTATAGTACGCCATCTACTTGCTACCAGTTCAAGCCTTATGAGAATGATTTTTCCTATGATAAAAGCGTCCCGCCTGGTTACCGTTGGTTGCAATTAGCCAACAATGGAAAGGTTGCAAGCTGGGTAGAAAGACTGGATACTTGACGCCCAGATTTATTGGCACCCATACTGATGTAAGCCCTTATACCCCAAGCTATTGACTGATATTTCTGAGTTCAGAATACAATGACTGGCATGGTAAAAGCGACATGATGATGAAAAATGACTTCATTATTGTCAGAAACAATGATACAACGTATAAAACGAAATGAGGACTGCCTAGTATCTGGTATTAGGTAGAATTATAATAGCTAGGATGGCTAAATCGATCACAGCTAAGTCTTCACAGTCAGTGATTTTTCGCATTATTAAGACAACACTATTTAAATAAAAATATGCATAACCATATACCTGACCATTGATAGATTGCTTTGAGCATATCAAGATAACTGTACTATTAGATCCGCTGTGTTACTTGTGTTACCAAGTGGTAAAACGTTTTATAAAGGGACAAATTATAGCGTTTATGACATTGATAGCGTCTTGTCTTTTGATACGTCGTTTTATTGAATTAATTTGAAAAAAGTAGGATACCCATATGAGCACCCTGACCACGAATCCAAGTGAAGCTAAGTTTACTCCTTATGTGCCTGCCAAAGACGAAGAGTACATGTCTGATGCGCAGTTAGAGCACTTTAAGGCTATATTATTGGATTGGAAGAGCCAACTGATTGGCGAAGCGGATCGCACTAAGACTTATATCCAAGATGAGTCCAGTGCTATGCCGGATATCAATGATCGCGCCACCCAAGAAGAAGAGTTTGCCCTCGCATTGCGTACGCGTGACCGCGAACGTAAACTCATTCGCAAAATTGATAAGTCTATGGCAGAAATCGAAAACGATGATTATGGATTTTGTGAGACTTGCGGGGTAGAGATTGGTCTGCGTCGTCTCGAAGCACGCCCAACGGCCACCCAGTGTATCGACTGTAAAACACTGTCTGAGATTAAAGAGCGTCAAAATCAAGGCGCTTAAATGAGAGACGACTCATCTAAATATTAGAATATAAGCACAAGCGATCATATTATGGTCGCTTGCTGCGTTTTAAATGGCTGGTTTTTAGTCAATGCATCATGTCTGATACAGACTTTTAAGCTTGCTTATATTAATTTGACTAACAAAACAGACTCATTTCACAAATATCTTTTTACGAATATATTTATTATTCTATCTTCTACCTTTTCTACTGACAATTTCCTACCTTGAAAACTAACCTTATTCCTATGCCCACTCCAATCATACCAGCACAGCCGATTGGTCGTTTTGCTCCCTCACCGACTGGTGAACTGCATCTTGGCTCATTGACGACTGCGCTTGCCAGCTTTTGCCATATAAAATCCATTGGTGGCAAATGGCTACTGCGTATTGAAGACACTGATACCGAACGCTGTGATCAGCAATTTACTGAGCAAATTTTGATTGATTTGGAAGCGCTTGGATTGTACTGGGACGGTGATATCATTTATCAATCTGAGCGTATTGATATTTATAATGATTATCTACACTCAGCCCTGCATCCGCTCACTTATGGTTGTCAGTGCTCGCGTAAAGATTTGGAGCAATACTGGGCGCAAGAAGAGCTGAGCCCAGCTTATGATGCTAACCCATTGCAACCAAACAGGAAGCGCTATCCACGCTGCTGCGTCAGCGCTGACCTTGATAGAGAGCAACATAAGCTACGCATACAGCTACCGAATTATAAGATTGGTTTTAACGACGGTATTCAAGGATTGCAGTGGGATAATCCTCAGCAGACATTGGGTGATATGGTGGTACGTCGCCAAGATGGTATGATCAATTATATTTTGGCTGCCAGCCTTGATGATGGACTGCAACAAGTGACACATATTATGCGCGGTCTAGATATCCTACCCATGACGACAGCGCAAATCAGCATCATGGATGCCGCACGCTTACCTGCCATCGATCATTGGTATCACTTGCCACTGATATGTCATGCTGATGGACAAAAACTCTCCAAGCAAAACCTAGCACAACCCATTGATACACGGGATCCAAGTAAACTTATCGCCGATGCTTTACAACTATTACAGCAACCAGCCGTTGATAGAGACATACCTACTCGTATGTTAAAGCAAGCCATTGCTCAATGGGACAGTACGCCGCTACAAGGCAAGCAACAGTTAAATATGCACAGTGGATAAAAGTCAGCTAGCAAAAAGCGCCACTATTTAGCGACGCTTTTTTGGATAATGCCAGTCATGATGCATCGAGCCTATAACTAATGCTCAACCTATCAATAATAACGGCATTGGCTTTTTTCGATTTCGGGGCTTTCTTTATAAATTTTTAGCAATAACGCAACCATCACCAAACTAATCAACATTGATGAGCCGCCATAACTGAAGAATGGCATGGTCAATCCTTTGGTTGGAATCGCGCCCATATTCATCGCCGCATTGATAATTGTCTGCGCTATGAACACCACACCGATACCAAAGGCAGTATAACTCATACGCATCTGCCGACGTTTGAGCGCGTTATAACTGATACGCATCGCGCTACCGATAATCAGCGCTTCGAGCACCAATACCATGGTAACCCCAACAAAGCCTAACTCTTCCCCTGTAATGGCTAGTAGAAAATCAGTATGTGCCTCAGGTAAATGCGACAGTTTCTGTACGCTCTCACCATAACCAACGCCTGTAAACTGTCCACGACCAAAGGCAATCAAACTGCGTGCCAACTGATAATCCGTGTCTTGCACATCATCAAACGGATCCATAAATGACATCACACGTACCAATCGGTACTGCGCTGTCGTCACCATCAAGACCGCACCACCAATGGCAGCCGCGCCCAGTGCTAAAAAGTGCTTGTAAGGCGCACCAGCAATATAAAAAATCGCAAAGATGGTACCTAAAATAACGACAAAAGAACCAAAATCTGGCTGTGACAATAGCAGCATGGTGATGAGTGCCACCACTAACATAATCCGCAAAAAACCGTCTAAGCCGTTACGAACTTCAAAAGAGCGACGCACCACAAAATCAGAGACAAAGACAATCATCACCAACTTGGCCAACTCTGCCACCTGAAAATTAAATACCCCTAGGTTCAGCCAACGCTTGGAGCCGTTAATAGGGGTACTAAATAGGGTTGCCACTAGCAGCATGCCAGTGATACCCAATAAGATAAATTGGGTTTCAGTCTTATATAGTGTTCGCAAAGACACGCTGTAATAAGAAACCGTAGCGACCGTCAAACCGATCATCATATACAGTAGCTGGTTTTTGAAAAAGTGCAGCTCTGTCATGCCGCGACTGAGGGCAAAAGGAATAGAAGCAGAAGCCACCATCAATAAACTGAGCACCAACATACAGCCAACACTCGATAGGAGAATGGCGCGTGCTGACGGCATAGAAAGAATACCATCTGAGCCAGATGCTTGCTTCGGTTGGGACGAGGAACGAAAAATAGAAGAGAGCGCCATAATTTTATATACACTAACGAACGAAAAAACACGGCGTCTATTAAACGCCACCGTTTAAAAAATAGAAAATAGACAGTACCAGACAGATTACTAAGCAAATAAGCTGACCATTCATGTTGCTGACTGGCTATGATTGACAGTAGCAGCAATCTATAAGCAAAACAATCATTTATGCAGAAAATGCGCGTGCGTCGTAAAAGTCAATTCAGGGCAATCCTATTGCATTGCCCTTATTCTTTATTAAATACATGAGTTCTTTGTCAAATGCTGATATTCGCTAAGCACTTATCATGTAAATGCTTAAATCACCAAACCTTTTAATCGGCCGCCATCATATCTGACGACTCAGTTGCTAACTGACCAACCAACTGACTAAAATGCTCACCGCGAGCTGCGTAGCCACTATATTGATCAAAGCTGGCACAAGCAGGTGATAATAGCACCGCTTGCACTTGCGATAGGCTGCTTGTCGTGACTTGTTGAATGGTTGTAAAGGCATTTTCTAAAGTTTGGCATTGATGTAACGCCACATCGGCGCTTATCTTAGCTGCTCGCAGATGCTGTTCAATCAGCGGCGCATCTTCACCAATAAACAGTACTTGGCTAACATACTGATTGATAAACGGCGTCAATTCACCAAACTGTTGACCCTTACCCTGTCCACCCAAAATCAATAGTAATTTACCGTCCTTTGGCGCATAGACTGCGCCCAGTCCTTCGATAGCTGCCATCGTTGAGCCGATGTTGGTGCCTTTTGAATCATTGAAATAATCAATGTCTGCAGCATTTGCCACATACTGGCAACGATGCTCAAGTCCAGTAAACTGCTGTAAGGTATTCAACATACTGCCCAATGGCAAACCAGCAAGTTCGCCTAACGCTAAGGCTGCCTGCGCATTGAGCAGATTATGACGACCTTTAATCAACAGTTTATCTGCCGACAGTAGTTTTTCTGTACCGTGGGCAAGATAAATCTGGCCTTCAGGAGTAGTAACAAGACCATATTGACCTTTATCAGGAGCATGTATACCGGTACTCACTCTGGGCAAATTATCAGCCACTAGCGGACGCGTCAATGCGTCTTCGCGATTGATAACCACGGACTTAGCACCCTGAAAGATACGATGCTTGGCTTGATGGTAGCCCAGCATATCGCCGTGGCGATCTAGATGATCAGGTGACATATTCAGAACTGTCGCCACTTGCGCACCCAAATTGGTCACTGTCTCTAACTGAAAGCTCGACAGCTCAAGCACTGCCAGCTCCATATCAGGATTATCAAGCAAGGTCAGCGCTGGCACACCAATATTACCGCCGACACCGACATTGACACCAGCATCCGCTGCCATTTGCCCCAATAAGGTGGTGACGGTGCTCTTAGCATTAGAGCCAGTAATCGCCACTATCGGTACGGTACAAGCCTCACAAAATAGCTGAATGTCACTAACCACGGGAATATTCGCTTGGCGGGCAGCGGCGACGGCTTCGGTAGCAAGAGAGATACCGGGGCTTATAATAATACGTGCCGCTTGCTGCAATAGCTCTGCGTCAATCGCACCAAATTGACGTATGCTAATCTCAGCGGGTAGTTGATCTGCTAAGCTAGGTGTCACCTGAGCATCAGTGACGGCAACCTGATAGCCTTGATTGGCCAAATAGCGCGCAACTGATAATCCAGATTGTCCCAAACCGACCACGACTTGTAGACCACTGCCTTTGTGAAGTAAGGCATCTGTTGCAGTGTTGGTGGTCATATTTATTCCTTCTGTTGGACGAGCAAAATGGCATCAAACAAACCTAGTCTATAAAGAAGCAAAATGATGCCGTCAAGATGAGACGCATCATAACGGTATCGTTCAGATTTCGGTACTGGTTTTTTATGACGATGTGCTATTATGCGCCTGTTTTTATATTAAGTGGCTAATGCTATAATAGTTGCCTTAATCTGTAAGTGACTGGGTATTTACCCAAGCATTTTAGTTTAGCATGTTGTCACAGTTAGCACGCTATTGTCACTTCTGTTTGGCAAAGTTACTACTATAGACGGGTCATGTCGAGCGGCTATTTTTATTTGATAGATTATTTATTACCCTCTACCGCAGCATATCATTGCTGACGCTATTCGTTATTGTAGGTGCTCTTATAAATGCCCTGCTTTAAGCACCTTATTTTAACTATTTTTTTAGGTAGTCTCACTGAATTTATCATCGTATCAATTATTGGTGAGCGTATTAGTGATACCAGTAAGTAAATCAGTAGACCTATTTATTACTGACCTTTAATAATTCAATACCGCAATATGACACAGCACATGTTGCCGTAAAAGCAAGATGAATAGCTACTTTTATAGCGACGCGATCATTTTATGAATGAGTAATGATTACTTTTTTTGCCTCTAACCCTATGCAGTTTACTTATGACATCTTTTATTGATAACTTACGTGACGAGTGGTTTTCCAATGTTCGCGGCGACGTTTTATCCGGTTTGGTCGTTGCCTTAGCGCTGATTCCTGAAGCCATTGCCTTTTCCATTATCGCAGGTGTTGATCCAAAAGTCGGCTTGTATGCCTCATTTTGTATCGCGGTCGTGATCAGTTTCGTCGGTGGTCGTCCAGGCATGATTTCGGCAGCAACTGGGGCAATGGCACTGGTGATGGTTGACTTAGTCGCCGAGCATGGTTTGCAGTATTTGCTAGCTGCCACCTTATTGTGCGGTGGGATTCAGATTGTGATGGGTATCCTAAAGCTCGGTAATTTGATGCGCTTTGTGTCTCGCTCGGTAGTCATTGGCTTCGTCAATGCGCTCGCGATATTGATCTTTGCCGCCCAGCTGCCTGAGCTTAACCCGATGACTGAACGCGTTGGCATGACAGTTTATATTATGACGGCGGCGGGCTTAGCGATTATCTACTTGTTTCCACTGATTCCTAAAATCGGTCGCGTGATTCCGTCACCGCTGATCTGTATCATTGGTTTGACCGCTGTCGCCATGTATATGAATCTTGATATTCGTAATGTCGGCAGTATGGGCGATTTGCCTGATTCATTACCGATGTTCTTATTACCTGACATTCCATTGAACCTAAATACTTTACTGATCATCGCGCCTTACTCTATCGCACTTGCCATCGTTGGTTTATTAGAATCGATGATGACAGCGACTATCGTCGATGATTTGACAGATACGCCAAGCGATAAAAACCGCGAGTGTCGCGGTCAAGGGATTGCCAACGTCGTATCAGGTTTCTTCGGTGGCATGGCAGGCTGTGCCATGATTGGTCAATCTATGATCAACGTCAAATCTGGCGGACGTACGCGTCTGTCCACTTTGATGGCAGGTATCGTACTGCTCATTATGGTAGTGTTCTTAAGTGAATGGGTCAGTCAAATTCCAATGGCGGCACTGGTCGCTGTGATGATTATGGTCTCTATTGGTACTTTCAACTGGCAGTCTATTCGCGAATTTAAAACGCATCCGATGTCATTTAATATTGTCATGCTAGCGACTGTTTTGACCACAGTATTTACACACAACCTAGCTTATGGCGTGGGCGTGGGCGTGCTGCTATCGGCGCTGGCGTTTGCCAATAAAATTAGTCAATTCTTAACGGTATTTAGTGAGTATGATGAGAGTACTAATAGCCGTTATTATTATGTGCAAGGACAAGTATTCTTTGCTTCTACGACTCAGTTCTTAAACAGCTTCGATACCAAAGAAGCTTTAGACAGTATTCAAATTGATGTCAGCCAAGCTCATTTTTGGGATGTCAGTGCCGTAGACACCTTGGACAAACTGGTCATGCGCTTGCAACGTGAGGGCATTGATGTCAAAGTGGTGGGACTCAATAATGCGAGCCGAACACTGATTGATCGCTTCTCTATCCACGATCGCCGAGATATTGGCTTATTGGATTAAACAAAGCCACGTCTATTTATTGAGCTAATATTGATTAACCGCTCATAAATAGACAGTTGAATAAACAGCTGCATTGGTGCAAAGGGTTGGGCATAAGCATTATCGCCCCACCCTTGAGCCAAGCAGCTGTCTTTTTATTCTGTCTTTTTAATATTGGAATAATGTGGTGGTCTTATGAGTAATTTGAAACCAGATAGTGTGATTGCCTGCTTGGACTGCCCAGACCACGTGCAAGCAGTGTTAGAAGCCAGCATGTGGGCCGCGACTCGTCTACAAGCACCTGTTGGACTGTTGCACTCAGTACCGAGCTTGCAACAAAAAGCGGCTGTGAATTATTCAGGCTGCCTAAATATTGATGATGAAAACATGCTGCTTGAGCAATTCACCACCAAGGAGCACTTGAGTAATTGTGAGCTAAAAGCCCAAGGCAAGCTTTTGCTTCATCAAGCCACCACCTATTGCGAGCAGCAGCGACAAAAACTAAAAACCTATACCCTGCATCGCCATGAACACCTCAATGAAAGTATCGATTACGTCGATGACAAAGCACAATTGATCGTTATAGGTCACAATGTCACCTGCAAATCGACATTGAGCCAGTTAATTAGAGTCAGTCACTGCCCCATTTTGGTGACTCATGCACCATTTTTGCCCCCTACGACCGCTTTATTTGCTTTTGACAACAGTCCTACTTCACATAAATTGCTCAATTGGCTCTGCAAAACCTCACTGGTTCGCGCATTAACCGTTCATATCGTGATGGTCGGTAAAGAAAACTCTGAAAATTGCGATGCGCTACGTGAAGCTTATGCGCGTCTCAAACAAGCAGGCATCAAGTCTAAAAAAGCATTGCTGGACTGCCGTGATGTCACTTCGGCTTTGAATTATTATCAAAATGAAAATGATATCGGTATGCTGATGACCGGTGCCTTTGGCCAATCTCGTCTGCGTGAACTTCTACAAGGTAGCGACACAAAAAAGCTGCTCGGTAGCACCAAAACCCCCTACCTACTCTTCCCAAAGGTATAGGCTTTAGCCGATCTACACAGCCACCCCTCTCTCTTTGAGCGCAGAGCCTATATATCCATGTTAAGCTCTGCCGCTTACCGTATCACACAATTTTCTCTACTTTCTCCTCAAGTGATTCGTTTCATATGCCAAACTAGGTTAGCAAATCATCACAGGAAATAGATAGATGGTCTCCCCAAGCACCTAAAAAGTTGGTTATAATAAAGTTTTCGTCAGTTCAACGCTAAAGGTTAATTCGCATTCTCTATGCTCATAACGGTGGTTTATACCATTGCAGCATAACCAGTATTTTTTGCCATAACTATGGCTGTTTTTGAACAAACAAATCCAATCTTACCTATCCCCCTTGAGTAAATTGGCACAGTTCTTGAATGACTAATAGTAAGCATGGCAGCGATACGATGCACCACAATGCTTCGATCAACCTGCGGCATCACACAAATAAGGAATATTTTATGAAGCTAATCACTGCGATCTTAAAACCGTTTAAGCTCGATGATGTACGTGAAGCGCTTTCTGACATCGGTGTTAAAGGTGTCACTGTTACTGAAGTCAAAGGTTTCGGTCGCCAAAAAGGTCACACAGAACTCTATCGCGGCGCAGAATACGTGGTGGACTTCTTACCTAAAGTAAAAGTCGAAGTGGCTGTTATTGATGAGATGGTCGAACCTGCTATCGAAGCCATCACTCGCATCGCTAGCACGGGCAAGATTGGTGACGGCAAAATCTTTGTCACTGCACTCGAGCAAGTTATTCGTATTCGTACGGGCGAGACAGGCCCTGACGCTATCTAACGCGCAAGGCCATATAGACACAGATTTATAGATCATACCGATAGCTGTATTGCATCAATTCAAGGGGGAATTAACATGCAAAATCAAATCTTCGAGCTCCAGTACGCACTTGATACGTTTTACTTTTTAATGTGCGGGGCGCTCGTCATGTGGATGGCAGCAGGCTTCACCATGTTAGAAGCTGGACTCGTCCGCTCAAAAAACACCGTTGAGATTTTAACCAAAAATATCGCACTTTTTGCCACCGCTTGTACCATGTATATGATATGCGGCTATGCCATTATGTATGGTGGCAACCTATTCTTGAGCGGTATCGCCGGTAATGAAACGCTGGTAGCAGATGCTCTAGCAGCCTCCGCTGAAAATGGCTTTGACGGTGATTCTGTTTACTCCGCTGCGTCTGATTTTTTCTTCCAAGTGGTGTTTGTTGCAACCTGTATGTCGATCGTTTCAGGAGCGGTAGCTGAGCGCATGAAGCTGTGGTCGTTCTTATTATTTGCTGTGGTGATGACTGGTGTCATTTATCCATTAGAGGGTAGCTGGACGTGGGGTGGCAATGATGTATTTGGGATGTTTAATTTAGGCGACATGGGTTTTTCTGATTTTGCAGGTTCTGGTATCGTCCATATGGCGGGTGCTGCGGCTGCATTAGCAGGGGTATTATTATTAGGTGCACGTAAAGGCAAGTATGGCCCTAATGGTGAAATACGCGCCATTCCAGGTGCTAACTTACCATTGGCAGCGCTTGGAACACTTATTCTCTGGATGGGTTGGTTCGGTTTCAATGGCGGCTCGGTGTTAAAACTGGGTGATATTGCCAGTGCTAACTCGGTTGCTATGGTGTTTTTAAATACTAATGCAGCAGCGGCAGGCGGTGCAATTGGTGCTTTAATAATAGCACGCATCATCTTTGGCAAAGCTGACTTAACCATGCTCTTAAATGGTGCACTCGCAGGATTAGTCGCTATCACAGCAGAACCCTCAACCCCATCTGCATTACAAGCAACACTGTTTGGTTTGATCGCTGGCGTTATCGTTGTGCTATCTATCTTAGCATTGGATAAAATAAAAATAGATGATCCAGTGGGTGCTATCTCAGTTCATGGTGTAGTCGGTCTGTTCGGTCTACTTATCGTACCAATTACCAACCCAGCAGCATCGTTCGTAGGTCAGATTGCTGGTGCAGCTACTATCTTTACTTGGGTATTCATCGCCAGCTTAATCACTTGGGCGGTTATCAAATTAGTGATTGGTCTGCGTATCTCTGAAGAAGATGAGTATGAAGGTGCGGATATAGCAGAGTGTGGTATGGAAGCATATCCAGAATTTGTGAGATAAGCTCTGAAGCCAATATTAAAATATATGTACTAAAAATCCCGCATTACCAAAAGGTATTGCGGGATTTTTATTTATAAATATTAGGTCTAATACTAAAAATAAACGATAGGTTTATTTCTTTTTCCACGTTTGACTGCGTGAGAATGGGCCGATATAACCTTTTAGATTTAAGGTGTTGCCACTCAAGTTTGCGGTCATACGATAGTCTTTGCCTTTTTCAGGATCAGTGATCGTACCACCACTATATTTGCCACCACCATCAGACTTTAAGCCTTTAATAATGGTCGTACCAACGTGCTTTTTGCCTTTGGCTGAGTTGGTAGCGATAAGCGTACCTGTTAGTACACCGTTTGACTCAGTAATCTTTACGGTACCTTTTGGCTTACCTTCATCAAATGTCTGCCACGTTGTATTGGCCAAAGGATCAGCGGCGAATGCCATGCTTGCTAAACTGATACCTGCAACAGCTAGAGTGGTTTTGGTAAATAATTTCATAGACTGATTCCCTTCATACAATGATTACTCGAAACGTTATGTTTCTGATCTCCTAGGCTTATCCTTCGCTAAAATCCCTATTAACAGCTATGCGACTTTCTACTCTTTGGGAGTGGTTAGCGCAACTAAAAAAACTGCTCATCAAAATTTTATACGACATAAGCGATGTCTTGACTCATTATAAGCAATTTTAAGCTTTTGCCTAGTAATTTTTTTATAGTTTATTATTTCTATAAAAATTGAACTATATCAAATAGTTACAAAAAAGGATTGTCGATATTTTTATCCAACCGGTCATCTTTTTCTTTTGACTTATGCTGACTATTATTGTAAATAGGACTATTTTCAAATGCCTGAAGAATCTTGCTTGTTAGTTCATGTAACTGTTGTGCTTGCTCATATCCAGTAGCATCAAGAGTCAAATCAATATCGCCATATATAATAATTTTATCTGTTTGGTTTTCGATGATAAGCTCACCGATTTGCATGCTTTGGTGGTCATTGGCAAATGGATCAATCATTTGATTCTCCTTTTTATTAACAGTATCTTGCGTAATTTTTGGATTTCTTGTGCCTTTTATTATATATAGACTCGTGTCACAAAGGCATTATGCTTGCAATTGGGCGATTACCCACTCAAGAATCGCCCAAACAAACAGCATCCAAGCCGGCTCTTCTGTTGGCTCATCGGGCAACTCGGAGCTTTCACCCGCCTTTAATGGCAGATCAAATGCCTGTGTTTTGGTTTTGGCATCCAAGACGGGCAGCACATCGATACCAATTCTAGTCGAGAGTTCATCAACACTAATAACCTCTATGCGCTCTGACTCATCATTGGGTGCATAATAGACCCCTGCTTGATTAATCGCTGGTATATAGACGGCTTTGAAAAAATGACTGGGCACCAGTACACGATCTGCCAGTTGCTTGGTTGTTTTGCCAGTAAAGGCTACTCCTGTAATGCTATAAACTTCTCCATATTGCTGGGTCAAATAGCGAGTGGCTGATTCAATATTACGCCAGATATAGCGATTGTTGCGCGGTGACTGCGGGGCGATATTGGCAAGGCTAAAGCTATCATATTGTTGACTGCGATTCGCCATATCGGCATTGGGCGCTAAATGCCCGCGATCATAGCCAGAGCCTGAATAGTCGGACAATGAGGCGCGTGCGGATTTTGGTAACCTACTTTCTTCATGAAAGCTGTCTTCACGATCGATTTCTTTTGCTTGTTGTAAACGCTTGCGATCCAAATATTCTGCCGACCAAAGCGGTGTACGTGATACGCCAGAATACATAACGGCAAAACCATCCATGCATAAAGCTTGGGTTTTGTTGCTTAGCTTGGTATTGATAAACTCAGGATAGACACCGCCATAAAAGGACTCGCTACACTGAGTAAAGTCATCAGCATGCGCTGAAGTTATACTTACGACCACCGCCATCACGGTCATTGTAATACTGTTTTTCAAACGGGCATTGAGCCTACCGAAACTTATCATTCAACTTTCAACCATCTATGCTTGTCATTACGTATACGCTATCGTAGCAGGCGTTTGTAAATAAAGAAAGATAAGGTGCAAGTCGTGACATTCTAGACAGTATCCGCTATACTAAGCCGTCTAAAAACGGTGAAGTGGGTGAGTGGCTGAAACCGCACGCCTGGAAAGTGTGTATGCGTTAATAGCGTATCGAGGGTTCGAATCCCTCCTTCACCGCCAATCTTATAATATCCTACTTTTCCCACCTTGTCCCAAACGCTCCCATATACCTTTGCAGCCCTTTATAAATAACGCTTCTAGCGTTTTTTTTATGCCTACTACTTTCCCAATCTATCCGAACATAACCCACCTATCCCGCGGCTTGTGTTGGTCTATTCGTTGGTCTATTATTTCATTAGACCTCAAAAAGACCAACATTTAGGCTTTATGATTCAGCATTAGACCAACGTACTTGTTGTATTTCTTGATTCATATAGCTTTAAGCCATAGGGAATAGACCAACATGCTAAGCGATAGTAAGATCCGCAAGCTTAAACCTAGTGAGAAATGCACACCTTCACGTCCTGACAAATACAGTGATCAGCAAGGCTTACAGCTATTAGTACGCAATACTGGCACAAAGACATGGATAAGCGCCTATCGCTTTGATAGTAAGCAGACACGCCTCACACTCGGTACTTACCCCATCATGTCGCTTGCTGAAGCTAGACAAGCCAATACTGAGATTAAAGCGCTGCTCGCTGATGGTATCGACCCAAAAAATAAAAAGCGTCAAGACAAGCTTGCTAACATCCACGCGCAAAAGTTCAATGACTACGCCTTAGACTGGCTCGCTGAGCGCAAGCGCAACGTTAAGCCGCGTACCTATCAGCAAGACTATAACCGGATGCATAAAGACGTGTTGCCTCATTTCGAAGGCATTGCAATAAAAGATGTAAGCTTTGAGGATTGTCGATCGATGGCAGATGAGATCGAAACGCGTGTGAACACAAAAGGTGAGCCGCCACGTGAGGTCACTAGACGCACTATTGATCTGGTTGCTAATGTTTTAAGACGTGCCAAACGCGAACGCATCATCGACCAAAACCCAATCGATGATCTAAAAGCACTCTATCCTAAAGCCAAAAGTCAGCACATGAAGCATGTAGATATCAATGAGCTGCCTGCCCTACTCCAAGCTATCGAAGGCTATCATGGTCACGACCAAACCCGATTAGGTATGAAATTCTTAGCCTATTCATTCTGTCGTACCATCGAGCTGCGTATGATGAAGTGGAGTCATATCGATTTTGCCAATCGCTTATGGCGTGTTGATATTGATAACCTTAAAATTGCGCGTAAGCATGTCGTACCACTGTCAGATCAAATGCTCAAAGTGCTAGAGGAAATGAAAGCCATCACGGGGCAATATGAGTACGTATTTTATCATACAGGCATGCATCAGCCATATAGTGAAGAGTTCATTAATAATGCGCTTGATATCTTAGGTTATGCTGGCAAACAAACAGGTCACGGCTTTCGTCACATAGCCTCTACCAATCTAAACGAGCTTGGCTATATGGGCGACGCGATTGAAAAGCAGATGGCTCATGATAAAAAGAGCAGCATTCGCGCGGTTTATAACCACGCGCAGCACTTAGAAGAACGGCGTAAGATCATGCAAGTCTGGGCAGACTTTTTAGACTTGCTCAGAGACACAGGCGAAGTTGTTGACTTTCAGATAGCACGGCAGCAAATTGAGAAGTCGTTAGAAAGCAAACGTCCTGACTCATTACAAAATGCTGATAAGCAAGATCTCATTAAAGCACTGTTAGATCAAGGTATCACAGCAGATGAGCTGCAAGGTTATATTGAGAATAGTTAAGAGCGCCTAATAAAATAATGAGATTCGCCAGAAAGATTAATGACTTTTTCCTCTATTCTCTATGAATCTAGCATTTTGTTCAGCTGCCTTTTCAAAATCTCCAGGTTGTTTTCCATAGTTTCCTTTAGGTGGGAATGTCTCTATCGATTTGACTTTTTGTTTGGACGTAGCAAACGTTGTTGCCTCTTCATTAACTTTAGAAATAACTTTATCACTACGTTCACTTGGCAAGCTAGAAGACTGCGCTTGAGGTATGTTATTGAAAAAAGAACTATTATCGTATCTCGATTGATCAACTGGAACTGCATCATAATCGCTACTTAACTCTTGCTTATCTTTAGTTAGAAAAGTGTCTTCAGAAATGACCTCTCTCTCAGTATGTTCGCTTGGCAAGCTGGAGGGCTTCTCTAGAGTTATCTTATCGAAAGCCTTATATTGATTAGGGAAAGATGGGGACAGCTTAATTTCTTGATTTCGTATCTGACTATGCGCGAATTCAACTAAGTCATTCAACACTTCACTCTGTGTCTTACCACAAGCCTTAGCAAGATGCTTTAGGTTTTTCTTGTTGTCATTGGTGAGATCTATACCATATTGCTTCTTAATTTTATCGCGATCACGCTTTTGTTGCGCATTCCAAGCATCATACATATTTTTTATGAATAAAGCCCTATTAGCGGCCCTGTATTCATCGATCATAAAATCATTACATGTCCAGTAATCTAATGAGGCCAATATATGATGAAGCCGAGAATCTGTATCTGTTTCTGGAAACAAAATTCTATCGCCATAAATTAAAGCCTGTCTATATCCATTCTTATTAATATTTTTTGAGCAATACTTGTTCGATTTATTACTATTCTTTCTCTGTTCTTTATTCATTAATAAGTTATCAATATCATATATATTTTGCATATATTTATACACGTAGTTTATTTTAGAGCTGTGACTATTATCACGATTAGTCAGCCATTTAATATTTTTCTCGCTAACCTTATTATGAATATAAACTTGTTTTAAATGAGTTAAAGATAGCTTTTTTGATGTAATTATCCATTCCTCATCATCACTATCACCTTCGTAAACGAGGCCCTTTCTAATAAAGATGTTTTTATTGAAAATAATATTATGAATAATAACTGAAATATCAGCTTCAGTAAGAATAGGATCGCTTATAAGATCTAATCCCTTTAAAACCATAATTAACCACAATGCAGCTCTTTCATTTTCATAGAACCACTTTACATAAGCGAAAGATATATTGTTTATAGCACTTGTTTCAAATATTGCATCTATATCTTTACGGCTAGTGGAATACCGCCTTTTTAGTATATTTGATAGCAGATCCCTACATAGTGAATCATTTTTCCGTACTTCTTCTGTACGTAGTTGCCCCCTAGAGTATAGATTTAATAAACACCAGTAAGTGTTATACACACTCAAAGCTTTAACCTTTTGTTCAATATATTTTTCATTTTTCTTCGATAGCTCTATACCATTAACAGATCCGTTTTTCATTATACATCCTTATATAATAATTAAAATTGAATTATTACCTATTGATTCATGCATCATAAAATCATCATTTTTTCGTCATTAAAACGTCGGTATAAATATAGAATACTACATGTAGTATATAGGATTGAACTATAAAATCCTTATAAATTAACGTCAATGACGATCAGCTAACTCCATCCTCATCCTCCTCCCTGAAATGTAGGGATTTGCTGTATTGCGATTTTCATTTAATCAAGCACAGTTAATATAAAGGTGCTTTCCAGATACCACTAAAAGGACGGTAAGATAATATAAGTTATATTAAGTAATACTTAACCAAGGCGGATGCTATCCGCACTTAGGAATAAAAAAATACACAACCCTATGAATATATGTAGCACCCATTCAACTTTATATTCATAGGAAAACAATCATGATCTATTCAACCGTTAACCACTCACAACTTATCTCTAACGTCGACAGACTGGTTAGAGATGTACTATTTGGTACCATCAATTTCCAACAAATCAAAAGTCAGTTGAACGAGTTCTATTACTCGTTCATGATCAGCCTTAATTTTGAAGACAGATACTCAAAACCACTCCAAGCATTTATAGAAACCACCAATATGATTATTGGTAACGATTATCCTTACAACGTCTTTTGGGATGATGAAAAAACAGGGCAGTTTATTAAGTTACTACCAAATTATAAAAAGACCATTAAGCAAGATTACAATGCGTGGCGTTATCAGAGTAATAAAAACTGCAGAAACTTAGAACCTAATATCAGAACCCTCATATCAGATCATTCAAGATTGTTGTTTGTGAGAGTGGATTTAAAATACATACCAGAGATCAGTCATCACATTACCATCCGTGATTTTGACTTTCATATGAAAAAGTTAAGAGACGCCATTCATAATGGCGATACTTGTTTTACGCATTTACTTAGCCATGCTTGGTCATTAGAACATGGTGGAAAAAATGGTGGCTTTCATTGTCATCTGCTGCTGATCTTTGATGGCGCAAAACATTACAAGGACAGTTATTTGGCTGATCAAGTTGGACAAAAATGGCAAGCTATTACTGAAGGCGTTGGCTACTGCTTTATATTAAATACTAAAGAATATAAAGAAAGTTTTGCACGCTACGGCAAGCTTGGTATTGGGATGATCCATCGTAATAACTTGCAAGAAGTTGAGAATGCGGTTAATGCCGCTTTGTATTTAACCCGTCCTGATAAGCCTGATGGCAGCTATCAACGTCTTAAAGTGTCTTTACCGAATATGAAGGCCTTTGGGCAAAGCAGGCCCAAAGACTAGGTTAATGGTCAATATAGCTAGAACCTGTAAACGTATCTCATATCGAAATAATCTGAGATATATAGCATCCCCATGAGATGAGCATCGATGTCATCGTTGCCTCATCAAACGAACCCTAAACGTTTAATCAAGGTCTGCTTTATAGCAGGCCTTTTTTATGCGCCATTATCAAAGAGATCCTATGAAACCCATCTGCCCCAATTGTCACTCTTCTCACGTCATCGAAAATATAGATACCAGTATACAAAGCATTTCAGAGCATGTGCTGTCACCAAAGCTGTTAGTCAGTCTTAGCGTGAGCGTCTGCAAGTACTACAAGATCAATCCTATGATTGGCATGGTCGCAGGCAGTGCCATTGCCACCGTGATTAATCTGGCACAACAAAGACTGATGCAGCCGCCACTCATTAGAGCGGCTGTCCTGCCGCGCTATTTATGCAGTACCTGTCAGCATAGCTTTAGCATCTAACGCTCTCATTCATTTAATTACTCGATGATTCATGCCTTAAAGCATTGAATCGGTCAAACCACTTATTTTATTCAACAATAAAAGGAATATTCTTATGGCACACTTAATCGAATCAATGGCATACGTCGGTGATACCCCCTGGCATGGACTAGGACAAGAGTTGTCCCCTAAGCAGCCTATCGAGGTCTGGGCTCGTGAGGCAGGTATGGACTGGCGTATTGAATCATCGGACGTCAGCTACATGGCAACCAATGATAAAGGCCAAAGCCTGATCATGCCTTTTGATAGCAATAAGGTGCTCTATCGTAGCGATACCTTAGAGCCCTTATCAGTAGTCAGTCAACGCTATCAAGAAGTACAACCGAGTGAAATTCTAGAGTTTTATCGTGATCTGACGGAACAAGCAGACTTTGAGCTAGAAACGGCAGGGGTGTTAAAAGGCGGCCGTAAAATGTGGGCGTTGGCTCGCACAGGACAATCAGCAACGCTACGTGGCGGTGATGTCAGTCACGGCTATCTACTTCTAGCAACCGCTTGTGATGGGACGCTTGCGACCACAGCGCAGTTTACCAATATCCGTGTGGTGTGTAATAACACCTTAGCAATCAGTCTTGCTGATGGCAGCGGTGGTGTGGTGAAAGTTCCGCACAGTACCACCTTTGATGCCGATAAAGTCAAACAGCAATTAGGCGTATCTGTCAGTCAGTGGGACGACTTTAACTATGAGATGAAACAGCTTACCAATAGACGAGTGACGCAAGCAGAAGCGGCTAATTACTTAAATCGCGTGTTTAACGATGTCAAAGACGATGGTCTTATTCTGTTTAATACCGCTAAGAAAGAGAAAGAAGCGGTGCCGAATGCTCGCGCTATGAATCAGGTGATGACGATGTTTAATGGTCAGGGTCGTGGTGCGGACTTAGCATCTGCCAAAGATACCGCTTATGGCTTACTTTCTGCCATGACTGAGTTTGTAGATCATGAACGCCGTGCTATGTCGAGGGACCATCGTCTTGATTCAGCTTGGTTTGGTGCAGGGTCAAAGCTCAAAGATAAGAGCCTTGATGAAGCGCTGCGCTTAATTGCTTAATCTCTTAATGACTTTGTTTACTCAATGAATCAACCACGCCTTTGCGCGTGGTTTTTTTATGCCGTTTATTTAACCAATCACACTCACTACTCCATTTATAAGGAATCTATCATGGAAACCATCGCATTAAACAACACCGCTCAAATGAGACATCGTAAGCGTTCAACGGTTAGAGCTAAAGACCTCAAACCTGCTGCTCCGGTAAACGCAAAGACAACTAAGCCTAGTCTTAGCACTGACACGGTTCAGAAGGATAAAGTCGTCAAAGCGACAGCCAAACGCTTAATCAACACCAAAAACTTAAGCCATGACAAATGGCTTGAAGTTCGCAAGCAAGGTATTGGCAGCTCTGACGCTGCTGCCGCTTGTGGTATCCATCCTTTTCTATCCATGCTTGAATTATGGATGATTAAGACTGGACGTATGGCATCAAATATTGATGAAGGTGCTGATGGTTATGCGCCACTGTACTGGGGCAATACGCTTGAGCCGATGGTGGCTAAATACTATCAAGAACACACTGGCAATAAGGTACGCCGCGTAAACGCGATCTTGCAGCATCCTGATCCTGACAACCACTTTATGCTGGCTAATTTAGATTACTCGGTGGTTGGCAGTGATGAAGTACAAATACTTGAGTGTAAAACCGCAGGGGAGCATGGCGCTAAGCTGTGGAAGCATGGCGTACCCTTATATGTCACTTGCCAAGTACAGCATCAACTAGCGGTCACAGGCAAAACGGCGGCGCACATCTGCGTACTACTCTGTGGGCACGAAGCAAAGATTTATAAAGTTGAGCGTGACGAGCGTTTGATTGAGTCCATCATGGAGCATGAGCGCCTATTCTGGCAGTACGTAGAGACAGACACCCCACCAACCCCTGATCATTCTGAATCAGCAGCTCGGGCCTTAAAGCATCTTTATCCCGCACCTAAGCCCTCAAGCAAGGTTGATCTGCGAGATGACGATGGGGCTAATAAACTGTTTGAGCAATTACTGAGCTACCGTGACTATATGCAAGAGTTAGAGCAGCGTCATGATCAAGTGAAGCATCAGCTGCAAAGCTTAATTCAAGATAATGAGGTGGCTGTGTTCGAGAAAGGGGCTATTTCATGGAAGCGCTCGAAAGACAGTGTCGGTCTAGATAGCAAAGCCGTTATCAAAGTGCATCCTGAGCTATTAGCCAAGTTTAGTAAAACAAAGCAAGGTAGCAGACGCTTCGTTGTACTTAATGACTGAGCTGACGATCACTCAATCATCAATACAACAACAACAATCAGTCAAAGCTAATGAATCAAAGCAAGCGCATAACTGCCCACCTAGCACAGGTGGGTTTTTTTATGGTCAAACATAATCTATTAAACACATAAGGAATATCACCATGATTAAAGGTCTCACCATAACGCCACCAGTTTTAGGTCGTATCAGCATTGGACGTGTCATTCAAAAGGATGGCAAGCGTTTACCTGCTAAAGACGATCAATTCACCATTACCAGCCAAGTGCAGAATAAAGACGGTTGGATCAATCATCCACTTGATGCAAAGCTACGCGAAAAGAATGACGGTAAGCTCAGACAAATACCTGTACGCATGCTATTTAATGATCCTGAGCTTAATTTACGTGCTGAATACACGCTGTTCGATAGGCAAACTGGTCGTCCACTATGTGTCGGCGACGGTGAGCAATGTCAACGTCGTACAAGTAATGGCGTGGAAACACTGCCTTGCCCGTCACCTGATCGTTGTCCATTAGCGCAAGGCGGAGCCTGTAAGCCATATGGCAGGCTATACGTCAATCTCTCTGAGGACGATGAGCTGGGCACATTCATCTTCCGCACGACTGGCTTTAATAGTATTAGAACGCTTGCCGCACGCTTAAGCTACTTTGCTGCAGTATCAGGCAATAAGCTATCTTGTCTGCCACTACAACTCACGCTAAGGGGTAAAAGCACCACGCAAAGTTATCGTACGCCAATTTACTTTGTGGATCTGACATTGCGTGATGGGGTGACGCTTAAAGATGCGGTACAACATGCTGGAGCGATTGATCGTGAGCTTAGCGAACATGGCTTTGATCAAGCGGCGTTAGAAGAAGCGGCTAAACAAGGTTATGTGAACTCCTGCTTTGAGGTTGATAGTGATGGCCTGCTTGATGTGGCTGAAGATTTTTATCCAGCAGAGACAGATGATATTAGCAGTAGTCAGCAGGGGAACTATCAGAATGGGTTAGCGACTCATAACGTGAGCAGCATCGAGCAAGGCTTACGAAAAAGCGTGACAGCAGTGAACTAAAACCATCAGGCTAAAGATACGGCATAAGAAGGAGCTGAATGATCAGCTCCTTTATTCATTACTTTATCTAAAGCTAATCATTGGACCACATGGGATGCCGTAAAAAAATATGGGACTCCGTAACTGTATGAGAAGAAAGATTCTCATTAATTTACAAAGGAGATAATCATGCAATTATTAAATGCGAACACACAACAAAACGTATCAACAGCTAGCACTTTACAGATACCTCGCATGATACCGCTCAAGCAGGTAATGCATTATACGGCGCTTAGCAGTACTACGATTTATGAGATGGTCAATAAAAAATCTGATCGTTACGACCCAACATTCCCTGTTCAAGTAAAGCTATCAAAGGGACGTGTAGCATGGGTAGAAAGCGAAGTGGCTGCTTGGATTGAGAGTAAGATGGCTGATCGGATTCACTGATCAAGGATAGAAAATAAGCCGCACTACGCGGCTTATTTTTTTGCTGTCCTTAACCGCATCTAGCTACGTTTAGCCACTTCTAGCTATCTGCAAGATACCAAGTTTGATCTTTAGAAGCCACTAGGGTATCACGGCACATTTTCTGTAATAGATTACGCACCTTGTTTTTACGCTGTTTATCATTTAGTACTTGCGGTAATTTATTAGTCAGCATCTTATCAAAGTCAGCTAGTCTACCCAGACGATAGTCTTGATGACCCATGGCATTGCTTAATGCTTCACGAATACTATAAGGATCATACTGCTGCACCTCTTCAGGAAACAGCGAACCTGACGCCATGTAGCGATAATTGATGTTACGGATTTTGTTATAAACTTCGTCCAAGGCTAACAAAAATGGTGGCGAAAAATGCTCATAGTCTTTTTCAATACCATCAACGCCCTTTAGAATCCAAGTGATATGTGCTTGCGCTGGGCTTAAAAAATACGGGGATTCATAACGTCTCAATAAAATAATCGCTGTGTTAGTTTAGGGGATAGTTACAAGCGGATACTAACAGCAATATCTCAACCGCCGTAAAGTGTAGTAGCATAAAAAATAGCAAGCCGCATCTATCTTAGGAGAAGCTAGTTATCCAGTGCCTCACGTATTACTGAGCGACTGGCTTTTGGCTATAGACTCATCCCAATAAGGCGGCGCTCCATAATAGCCTTCCATAAAATCGATAAAACACCTGACTTTGTGCGGTAGTAGCTTTCTATGGGCGTAGACGGCATATAAACCTAAGCGTTTAGGTTCAAGTTCAGGCAATACTATCACCAGCTTGCCACTGCTAACTGCTTCACTGACAATAAATGTCGGCTGTAATACCAATCCTGCACCTTCAATAGCTCCTTCTACCAACACATCACCGTTATTACTAAGAAACTCACTACCTTGCTTGAGAATCTTCGCCTTTAATAATTGGTAGACCTCTTCCTTCGCGTCCATGTTCATATAGCTATAATGTAAATAGCGATGATTCTCTAAATCTTCAGGCTTATCGAGTGTGTCATGCTTTTTCAAATATTCAGGCGACGCACACAGAACCACACGAATAGGTGCCACTTCCTTCGCAATAAGTGATGAGCTTTTCAGTTGACCTATACGCAGTGCAATATCAAACCCTTCTTCAACAATATCGACTTTACGATCAGTCAATTGTAGATCGACTGTGACCAATGGATAACGGATCTGAAAGTCAGTGACTAATTTAGCCATATGTTTTAAAGCAAAAGATACTGGCGCACTTATGCGCAACACACCTTTAGGGTTTTGCTGCAAACCACTTAGTTGCGACTCCATATCATCCATACTCAATAAAATCTGCTGCGCATGACCAAAGTAATGACTACCAGCTTCGGTGAGGCTTACTTTACGGGTGGTACGATTCAGCAGACGATTATTTAGCTGCTCCTCCAACTTAGAGACATATTTGCTCACCAATTGAGGTGACAGTTGCAGAGTATTTGCCGCATTAGTGAAGCTGCCTTCGGTCACCACCGCTACAAAGGCACGCATCGCATCGATTCTATCCATATTTTGCCCTGTTTTTCTTTAACTATCGAAATTGAACAATAAAGCCATTATCAACGATATGTTGTTAATTAATCAATATCACCTATCTTACTCTTTTTTTATGTTGATGGTAAAGTAGGGTCATGCTTTTTAAAAGCAATCATCTGACTAGGAGTAAGTATTATGTTAATCAATGGCAATTGGACTGAAGACTGGCAACCGGTACAAGCAGAAGACGAACAAGGGCGTTTTATTCGTCAAACCTCATCGTTCCGTCATTGGATTACTGCTGATGGACAAGCAGGACCAACGGGTACTGGGGGCTTTAAAGCAGAAAAAGACCGCTATCATCTATACGTAGCGCTGATTTGCCCTTGGGCCTCACGTACCTTGATGGCACGTCAGTTAAAAGGTCTGCAAGATATAATCGATATTACCGTGGTCAATCCGCAGCTTGGCAATCAAGGCTGGCAGTTTGGTGGCTTTGACGGTGCTGACAGTGATCCTATTAATCATGCCCAATTTGCTCATCAACTTTATACCAAAGCAGACCCTCAATTTACCGGACGCGCGACTGTACCTGTGCTTTGGGACAAAAAAACCAATACTATCGTTAATAATGAGTCTGCTGATATCTTACGTATGCTAAATACCGCTTTTACAGAACTCGTGCCAAATTACGTTGACTTGTTTCCAAAAGAGCTTGCTGATGATATCGAAGCCCTAAACTTAGTTATCTATGAGAATTTAAACAACGGCGTATACAAAGCAGGATTTGCGACGACACAAGGGGCTTATGAAGAAGCTTATCAGCAAGTATTTGACACCTTAGATATGCTTGAGGCGCGCCTGAGTGATGGTCGTCATTATCTATTTGGTGAGCAGCTGACGGAAACAGATATTCGACTGTTTGTGACTTTAGTACGTTTTGATGCCGCTTATCACGGTCTATTTAAATGCAACCGTAACTTGATCAAAGATATGAGTTCTCTACATGCTTATATGCTACGAATCTTAGCGCTTGATGGCATTTCAGAGACGGTGAGTATCAAGCACATCAAAGCAGGCTATTACTCTATCAAAGCGTTAAATCCCAATGGAATCGTGCCCACAGGGCCTGAACATATTTAGCAAGATAAAGGAGTAAAGTTCATGAATAATGAATCAACCACAGTCAAGCAACCTGTATTGTTTATACCTCATGGTGCCGGGCCTTGTTTTTTTATGGATTGGCAACCAGCAGACACTTGGGATCAGATGGCTGACTTTTTAACTAATAGCTCAAATGGTTTGCCAGAGCGTCCCAAAGCTATTTTAATAGTCAGTGCCCATTGGCAAACGCGGGAGTTTAGTATTACTGCCAGCAAGCAGCCTGAGCTGATTTATGATTACTCTGGCTTCCCTGAGCATACGTATCAGCTGGCTTATCCAGCAGCTGGTGCGCCAGTACTGGCTGAGCGGATTGGTCATTTGCTCATCGATGCTGGTTTAAGCAATAAGCAGGACAGTTCCAGAGGTTTTGATCATGGGGTGTTTATTCCACTGAAACTGATGTTCCCTGACGCCGATATTCCAGTAGTACAGCTATCTCTGCGTCATGATTTAGACCCAAAAGTACATCTAAAAGTGGGCCAAGCGCTTGCCTCACTACGTGATGAAGGCGTGTTGATCGTAGGCAGTGGTATGAGCTTTCATAATATGCGCGGCTATGGTGATTCAAGTTTTACCGCACCGTCAGTAATATTTGACGAGTGGCTAACGACAGCAGTTGCAGCTAATGCAGATGAGCGCTTTGCAGCGCTTGCTAATTGGACAGAGGCACCTCATGCATTGGATTCTCATCTATTAGGTGCGGAGGAGCATTTGCTACCTTTAATGGTTGCCGTAGGGGCAGCAGGAACAGATAGAGGTAAGAAAACATATTCTCAGCAAGTCATGAAAACTCAGATTTCAGCCTTTCAGTTTGGATAAATCTATTAATCTGATATTCATTTAATTCTTTATAAACTGATACTCACAAAGCAGCAAACATACATAGACAAAAATTATTTATAAACGGAGAAATATTATGAACATCGGCCTTAATGGAAAAACAGCACTCGTCACAGGTTCAACTGCGGGAGACTTTCCTGAAAAGTGTGTAAGTATTGCTATAAGCTAAATGACAGTTACACAGAATCTGGAATGGTCTCCTGACCGGCAAGTATCTCAACCATAAGATACTTATCCAATAGAATTAAGCTGCACTATTTAACAGTTAATGTCTAATTTTAAGCATTCTGATTTATTAACGGAATTATCATTAAAGTTTATGCCAATCTTCAATCGCTTTGTACCCAGTTTCTAGTCCTACATCATAGCTATAACGAATTTTAGCTTTATCTTTAGATAATCGACCCGCCATATTTTTCAAGTCGGGTGGGCAAACTTCTAAAAACTTCTGTGGTGATGCAGAATGTAAAAATTGCACCGCATCATTATAACGTTGGGTTCGTGTTAATAAGCTTTGGGCAAAACCATATCGTTGCTTAGAAAAATATTTAGCCAACAGCTGATCGCCCTTGCGACCTGCTTTATAGTAATTGTGAGGACGAGTACGGATCACCATTAGCTTAGCAACACGATCTTGTTGAGCGGCCCAATGCACAGGCAAAGCATCAGCTACACCACCATCGAAATAAGGTTCGCCAAATATCTCGACCGCTTGACGAGTCAGCACTGGTATAGAACTTGATGCTCTTAATCCATCCAAAATATTGTCTTTACAGGCTTTAATATAGTTAGCTTCACCTGAAATAGCGTGTGTTAGCACCATGTAAAACTCAGCATGACTGGCAAATAATTGTGCCTGATTTAGTGGATGCTCTTGTTCCACCACGTCCCACATCCACTTTAGATCCAGTAAGTCCCCACCTTTAAGGAAACGACCATAATGGATAAATTCAGGTCGAAGTGAATGATCTAAGTAAATCTGCAGGGTGCGACCTTGTTGCGCAGCTAAATAGTTAGCAACGTTCGTTGAGCCTGAGGACACCCCCACACAAAGATCAAAAGGATTAAATTGTTGTTGTAAAAATGCGTCTAAGACACCACTGGTAAATGCGCCACGCATTCCACCACCTTCAACTACAAGTGCTTGTCGATGTTGTTTAAGCATTGAAAACCTCGAATTCTTGTAAATACTACCTTTTTAACTTAACCATTACATAGAGTAATTAAGTGAAGCGCCTCGAGTATATCGGAGGCTGATACTTTTCCAAAGAACCATCTTAAACTACCTAGCTCCAAATTTTACTCATTCAAGTAAAGCTCAGCCATCCCGTCGAGCCTAGCTTTCACCTCTTTCCAATGCGGCATGACTTGAGTTAATAAGCGCCAAAAATGCTCACTATGATTGTGCTCAGCGATATGACACAGCTCATGCAATATCACATAATCAATGCATTCTTTTGGTGCTTTGACTAAGTGCGGATTGAGGATTAAATTACCTTTATTTGAGCAGCTTCCCCATTGTTTTTTCATTACTATTAACTTCAATGAAGGATTATTTTTTACCCATGAGGCCTTATTTATCAAGGCCTCAAGCCTCTCTCTAGAGACCGACGTAAATTTATCTTTATACCATTTATCAATCAAGCTTTTCACGAGAATCGCTCGTTTTTCAGCGTCTAATTCAGAATCATTTTGAGACAATTCTACATGTAACTTACCGCGACTGAGCTTCACCGTACTGTTTATCACATCGTTAGTTTTTGCATCGGTTATCACTTTTAACACATAACGACGACCCAGATAAAACTGGGTCTCACCACTGATATAACGTTTAGGCAATACGTGATCTTGTTGCTTTGCAAATTCTTGTAGGCTTTGCCATATCCAGCGAGCACGCTTCATCATGGCGTCATGTATTATCTCGTCACTGGCATCAACAGGCGCTGTGGCGACTACACGCTGATCAGGATGTACCTTGATGACCACTTTGCGAGGTTTGCTCTTTTCGTTAATAAGCGTATCGCTTCTAGACTTATTTTTTGTGTCTTTACGCACGACTTCATAATGGATCTTATCTTCACCATAATAAAAGTTGCCTGTCTCAGTCATTGCCTACTACCCTCTTGCTGCTCGTGGGCTACTTGTCTCTCTCGACAGCCCAAGTCGGGTAATCTTTAGCACCTCTTCAATGAGCTGTTGCGCTTTATCAATACCCAAGTCAGCAAACAGCATTGGCAATAATCGTCTATTAATCGCATTTTCAATTTCACTGGCATTGATGGAATATTCCGCCACATTCGTTTTGACTACTTCATCAATCTCAAAGGCGTAAGCGACCAGCTTGTCATTATCTAGCTCTTTATCCGCTAAGAAATCAGCGTCAAATAAATGCTTAAACAAACCAAAATAAGCCTGAGCATGTTTATTTAATTTGCCATTGTCATCGATAAATTCATTCGGTACATCAGCAACATCGCGGTCTTTGACGGCCTGCTCAAAGTCAGCAAACATCATGTACTGCTTCACGGGTGCATCGAACATCGCTTTAGCTTCTTCAATGGCTTTTTTTAGGAGCTTAGAGAAATACTCTTGCGCATACGGATCATCAGCCAAATCTTGCTCAATCATCTTGGTCACACGACCTGTAATTTTATCGGTTTGGTTGCGTGCTTCATCGTCACTCATGGCTTCAGGCTTAATATTTTTTCCTAGGTTATCGACTAGGTAAACGCCTTTTGCTTCTTTAACCTCAAGCCCTGCAATGTGCTTATCAAGTAAGCTACGAATATCCGCTTCATACTCATCATAGTCGATGGTTTCATCAGCATCTTCACGAACTTGCTTACGTAGATTGATAAAGGCTTTTAGATCGGCTTTGTAGCGATCACGCTTGCTATCAAATGATTTATCTGCAAAGAAAGATGCTGATTGCAGCGCAATCTTCATGGCGTTAGAAAACTCGGTCAAAGCAGCATAAAAGTCATCACGTTCTTTAAGCTTGGTATCGACTACTCTGCCATCGATATCCTGCATCTTAGGTGCTAGCACTTGCCTTAGCGCTTGCCCATCCTGTTTGTTTTTTACCGATGAAAAGATAGCCCACAGCTCGCTATGCAGTCTTGGCAGCTGCTTGTACTCAGTATCCATGGCGTTATACAGACCTTTGAGGTCTTCGATATCAAAGCCACCTTGCGTACGTTCCGCTAAGTCTTGATATTTCTCAATGGTGATATCCAGCTCTTTTAGGATGCCACGATAATCAATCAGATAACCAAAACGTTTCTTCTCATGCAAGCGGTTCACCCGTGCAATGGCTTGAATGAGGTTATGCTGCTTTAAAGGCTTATCAATATATAAAACGGTGTTCTTTGGCTCATCAAAGCCCGTTAATAGCTTATCAACGACGATCATAATGTCAGGACCATCGTCCTGACTAAAGGCTTCTATGATGGCTTTGGTATACGCTTTTTCATCACCGCCGAAGTCTGCGGCGACATTATCTTGCCACCATCTTTGTACGATGTCTTTTGATTCGCCATCGACAGTGTCATGCCCTTCACGAGTATCAGGTGGTGACATGGCAACCACTGAGGTCACTTTACCAATCTTATCCAATGCCATTTTATAGCGGATAGCCGAGGCTTTAGAGTCACAAGCCAACTGACCTTTTAGATGCTGCTGTTTAAAGTTTTGGAAGTGATCAGAGATGTCATGAGCGATCAGCTCGATACGTCCCTCAACCTGATAGATTTGACCTTTTTGGGAGAACTTACGTTTGAGGTCACTCTTTTGATCATCAGTGAGCTTTTGGGTAATACGGTCAAACCAGCTATCTATGGCTTGATCATTGGTATTAAGCTCAGGGATACGCTCTTCATATAGTAATGGCGTGACGGTTTTGTCTTTAACCGCTTGCTGCATGGTGTAGGAGTGAATGATGCTGCCGAATTTGTTTTCAGTCTTATCATCTTTTAGTAATGGCGTACCCGTAAAGGCAATAAAGGCAGCGTTTGGCAGGGCTTGCGCCATACGGATATTGTTCTCACCATTTTGGCTACGGTGACCTTCATCGACCATGACGATGATGTTTGGGCTGTCGTTATAACATTCGTCATACTTAACTGCTGAGCCAAACTTATTAATAATTGAGAAGATAACCCGCTCATTACCATGACCGATTTGCTGCGCTAAACGGCGACCCGAGGTTGCCATGGCACCCGTTTTGTCGCGATCGGATAATACACCACCTGAGGCAAAGGTTTTACTAAGCTGGGTTTCAAGATCGACACGATCGGTGACGACAATGACGCGGCACTTCGCGAGCTCTTCTAACCAAATAAGCGCTTTGGAAAAGAATACCATCGTAAAGGACTTACCACTGCCTGTGGTATGCCAAATGACACCGCCCTCACGACTGCCTTTTTCATCGAAACTGCTAATACGTTCAATCAGAGCTTTGATGCCAAAGACTTGCTGATAACGGGCAACAATTTTGCCAGCCTTTTTATCAAACAAGGTAAACATGCGCGTCATCTCAAGCAAACGCTGTGGCTGTAAAAGACTGATGATTAAGCGGTCTTGATCGGTAACGACCAGATCACCGCTAGCAATCAGTGATTTATATTCATCTGTAATAGAGACAGGACGATGCGCAAACAGATTCTCAATCTGATCATCACTGAGCACTTGGTTTTTTAGACGGGCAAACTCAGGCTCAGAGATCTCTTCTTCGACCCACTTCGCCCAAAATTTCTCAGGCGTACCGCAAGTGGCATATAGACCGTCATTACCATTAACTGCCAGTAATAACTGGCTATAGGCAAACAGGTGCGGGATTTGTTTTTGACCTTGATTACGGATGTGCTGGGAGACGGCTTGCGTGTTGGTTGATTGCCACTCTCTACTCGAGTCAGGACGTTTGGCTTCAATCACTGCCAACGGTAGACCATTTACGAAGCAGACGATATCAGGAATGATATTACCTGTCCCTTCAGCATTCTGTACTACCAGCTCTTCGGTAAAGTGAAAGCTATTATTATCGATATGATTCCAATCTATCAAACTGATGGTTTGCGAGGTTTTTTTACCGTCGATAAACTCAGTCACCGTCACGCCATATAGCATGGCGTTATAGAGCTTTTCATTAGCGAGCTGCAACCCTAGATTCATCGCTGGGTTTAGCTCGTGCATGATTTTATCAATGGCGCTATCTGATAAATGATGCGGTGTGCCTTCAAACATAAAGGTTTGCTTGGCTAAGAACGCACGCATAATCGGCAATAGCACGACTTGAGCAGTGGCTTTATTTGCAGTCACTTTTGAGCGCATGGCGTTGCATTGGGTTGGCGGAATAAACTGATAGCCTAGCGTGGTGAGCAAGGTTAAGGCAGGGATTTTTGAGCTGAATTCTTCGGCGAAGTTGAGGCTTTTATTAAAATTAGGGTTGATCATATCTGCCCACTTTAGACATAGCGTTTGTTTGGTTGCTTGTTTGGTTTTATCGATTGTAGCCCAAACACCATAAAAGATGTCATAAAAAAGGCAACAAAAAACCGCCAAGGTTGCGCGTTACCCAAAGGGCACTAAGCGTGGCGGTTATGTTGGGTGTAGATTAGTTGATTACTAAAAATGTGTCAATAAACCTCTTTATAAATATTTTCGCAAATGGGTAAAGTTGATAGCTTCTATACCATGCCCTGCTGCAAACCCATATAAATCAAGATCGGCGGGAGACCATCCCGCATTCTGTGTAACTGCCCTTTAGATTAAATGCCTGGTGATACGGTCGTCGAACATAATCATAAAACGATTCAGAGCAGACGTCCAGTTACGGATTGGCATCGACCACCTTGACGATGCCTGCTGGGTTGCTAAGTACACCACTTTGAATGCTGCCTGATCAGACGGGAACACCTTACGCTTATTCACCGCCGTCCGAATCACACTGTTTAATGATTCTATAGCATTGGTGGTATAGATGGCTTTTCTGATATCTTTCGGATACTCAAAGAACACCGTTAAGCCCTCCCAGTTATTACGCCAAGACTTGATGACATGTGGGTACTCTGTGCCCCAAGTCTCATCAAAGTGCTCAAGATTGGCCTCTGCTATCTCAAGCGTATCAGCGCCGTAGATGGCCTTTAAATCAGCCGCTATTGCCTTCTTATCTGTCCAAGGTACAAACTTCATCGAATAGCGCACCATATGCACGATACACAGCTGAACCTTGGCTTTGGGATAAACGGTATTGATGGCATCAGGGAAGCCCTTTAGACCGTCAACACAAGCAATGAGGATATCTTGTACCTCGCGGTTTTGTAATTCAGTGAGAACGCCTAGCCAGAACTTAGCGCCTTCATTCTCTGATAGCCACATACCAAGCAGCTCTTTTTTACCATCAAGAGCAACGCCTAAGGCCAGATAGATAGCTTTGTTGATGATCTGCTTGTCCTGACGAACTTTGACGACAATGCAGTCTAAGTAGACGATAGGATAGACGCTGCTCAGTGGCCGGTTCTGCCAAGCGGTGATGTCATCCAAGATGTTGTCAGTGACTCTGGAAACCAAGCTGCTTGAGATGTCGACGTCGTAGATGTCCTTGATGGTTTCGACAATCTCAGTAGTGGTTTGACCTTTGGCGTATGAGCGAGGATCAGCAAGTGTCTGGGAGACACTTGCCCGAAGCGCAAGACGTAAGGCTATGCCTGTAGTGAAATATGATCTTGTCATCAAGACCTGAAATACGGGTTTGGTGCTTACTGACAAGTACAGGCTCAAAGCTACTGTCGCGGTCTCTTGGGGTGGAGATCTCAAGCTCGCCTGTGTCGCTACGGACTCTCTTTTTAGTGTGCCCATTGCGCTTATTAGGCCTGTCTGCCTTTTCATGCTTGGGGTAGCCGAGATGCTCTTCCATTTCTGCTTCTAGGGCAGTGTCGATGAAGGACTGCATGAGCTGCTTTTGAAAGTCTTTGATGTCATCAAAGCTTTTCTTGCTCACTCATCGCGCGGCCAGTTTCTTGATGTCAGTTTGCTTAGTCATTGCTTATTCTCCGGTTAGTGGATTATAAGCAGTTACACAAAGTTTGGGAAACTCTCATGGAAAATTGCCTTTTGAGTTTGAAGCAATGTACAATGATAAGATTAACCCGTTAGGTCAGGTGGCCTAACTTAAATAAAAAGTCTCCGACAAACCCGGTACGGTTCAGATGATGCGTTCTACTACATGGATTACAGTCTTGGTTGGATTGTTCATGTTCCAAAGCTTTTGGAATGTGGCGGCGGCCTTTTGTGTCCATGAACAACAGCCTCAATCACAGCAGAGTTATCATTTTGGTCATCACCAAAATACCTTGTGTGCCAGCGATAGTCGTCAACACGATCATAATGGACAGTCAGAAAACATAAAAACATTCAGTAGCGATTTAGAAATCGGTGAAGATCATCAAGATCATCTACCATCGATGATGCATTTGATTGTACAAAATGAAAAAGTAGATGTGTTTCATCCAAGCTCTGAAGTTAAAGTGAATCCACAATTTCATTGGAAAAACAGCTATCAGGCTCCTGACCTGTTTCAACAAAGCCCACCTCCCGAATTTTCCCCGCTCATGGTGGGGTAGCCTAAAACATTCCCACCACTTTTATTATTTAAATAAGTGGGAAAAATCATGTCTTCACAATCAATTATACTCTTGCGTCATAGCTTGGTTGCTTGTATATGTGCAGCGGCTATGCAATATAGCTATGCTGAAAACGTTACCAGCTTTGAATCCGCTTTAGCAAAAGTACAAAGTTACCAGACTCAAGACAAGCCGTGGCAACAAGTTCAGCAAATATCTGAATTGAATATTCAGCAAAGTCGGTTATGGCAGAATCCAAGTATAAGTTTAGAACAGTCTGGCTTTGGCTCAGGTCAAGAACAGGAATTCAATGTTGGCGTTAGTCAACCTCTAGATCTATTTGGTCAGCGTAAGCTGAACCGGGTGATTGCCAATACCTCGAATCAACAAATCCAATTGCAACAGCAATTATGGAAGGCACAAAGCCAACTGATTGTTAAATTTGCATGGTCGCAATTTGCACTTGCTGAGGTTGAGCAGTCTGCTTATTCAGTACAGTTAAAAACAAGTGAAGTCAATCTGGACAGTGCCCAGAAACGCTATCAGGCAGGCAGTATTGCCCTGGTTGATTTTGAGCGTGCCCAAATTGAAGCGCTAGAAATCCAACGACTTTATCAGCAAGCGATGCTGAATAAACAAGCTGCCGGTCGTCAGCTGTCTAATTTGTGGGGGGGAGAAACATCTTCACATCTTCAATTGAATAAAACCGCTATCCCTTGGCCAGAGCAAAGTCTCCAAACTGTGCAACGGTATATTGCTGAAGGGTGGCTAGAAAAATTCTATGCCTTGAACATTCAGCAATCGGATCATCAAATTGAAAATTTAAGAATTCAGGCACGTCCCAATCCGACTTTAAATGTAGGCATGAAACGTAGCAAAACCCCTAATGAAAGCAACGATACGACTTTAGCAATCGGCGTGGCTATTCCACTGAATATTTTCAATCGCCAGCAATATGCGATCCCGATGGTCCAGCAACAGCAAATATTGCTGAACCAACAGCAGCAGCGTGAGCTGAAGCAACAAATACTCGATATTGCCAACAGCATGCATCAGCTCAAAGGTTTACGTAGCCAGTTCGATGCCACAACAGCACAAGTTACTTTGGCGACCAAAGTTCAGAGCCGTACTTTACTAGGGTTTCAGGCAGGGAAACTGTCCATTACCGACGTTCAGCAAGCAACCACCCAACTGCAGAATCTTCGATTGGGTCAATTACAAACTCTACGTCAAGCTTGGCAAACTGCCCTAGCAGCTGAGGCACTCAGTATTGGCACAAGTTATGAAGAAATTAGCCGTTCGGATGCCTATACACAACTGAATAAAAAGGCAGTCGAAGCATCGCAAAATTTAATCAATGGGGGAGCACGATAAAATGAACGCCAAGCAAAACGGAAAAATATCCCAGTCTCTCATGATTGTAGTTTTGATTCTGATTACGGTCTTGGTCAGTCTGGCTATTTGGTTAAGTTCAAAAAAAACTGAATCTGAGGGGCAGGGTTATGATGAGGGAAATGCCGAATATTCTGATGAAGATAGTTCTGAAGAAGGACATGCTGAAGAAGGCGAAATACAACTGACCAGCCAACAAATGGTTGAACAAGGTTTAAAAGTTGCTGTTGCATCCACAGGATTGGTTGAAAAGCTGACAACCCTGCCAGGTAAATTGGTGGTGAATACCGATCAACAAGCGCATATATCGCCTAATTTTAGTGGTTATGTCGAGCAGATCAATGTGGCTTTAGGACAGAGCGTGCAAAAAGGACAAACGCTGGCTGTACTAACCGTGCCTGAACTGATCGACCAACAGGCAAATCTGCGTATGGCACAGGTGAATCTGGATTTGGCCCGTAAAGATTACCAGCGCGAACAGCAACTCTGGTCACAGGGGGTTTCTGCCAAACAGGATTACCAGCGTGCCGAAAATGCCTACCGTCAAGCGCAGATTACTGTCCAGTCCTCACAAGCACGTTTAAATGCATTAGGTGCAAGTGGCAATAACAATGGGCGTTTTCTGATTAAAGCACCGATCTCTGGGGTGATCAGTCAAAAAGATATTGTGGTCGGTGAAAATGTGCAACTGGCTAATCAGCTCTTTGTCATTGAACAGCTGAAAGACCTTTGGTTGGAATTTAATCTACCAAATACCTCAAATATTCACCTTCAAGCAGGGCAAATTTTAAACTTTAAAACCAATGGTTCTGATCAAAATTACCAAGCAAAAGTACAAACGCTGAATTCACAGGCAGATTTACAAACTGGACGTTTACAAGTGCGTGCCAAAGTCACCACACAAGCGGATGTACTGCGTCCAAATGTTTTGGTAAATGTTTTTGTGACTGATGCACAAGCAAAAACAGCGTTAAGAGTCCAGAAAAAAGCCTTACAGCAGGTTGAAGGAAAACCTGTGGTATTTGTGATTGAGTCTGAAGAAAAGGGACTGGTTCATCTTAAAGCACAGCCAATAGAAGTGGGCGTGAGCAGTCAGGATGGGCAATGGCTAGAAGTCATTTCTGGATTAACTGAAGGGCAGAAATACATTGCGGATGGCAGTTTTCTATTAAAGTCTGAATTAGAAAAAGACGAGGCAGGCCATGGACATTAATTCTGATCTGCCAAAACCAGAAGGTTTATTCGAACGAATCATTCAGTTTTCCATACAAAATGCGATTTGGGTGTTGCTCTTTGCCTGTACCTGGATTGCGGTCGGGGTGTATAGCTATCAGAAACTCCCGATTGATGCTGTACCCGATATTACCAATACCCAAGTCCAGATTAATACTCAAGCCAAGGGTTTTACTGCGCTTGAAGTCGAACAGCTGATTACCTATCCCATTGAAAATGCCATGGCTGGCATTCCGGATCTGGAGCTTACCCGTTCCATATCCCGTTATGGACTCTCTCAAGTCACCATTGTCTTTAAAGATGGGACTGATATTTATTGGGCCCGTCAGCAGATTAACCAACGGACACAGGAGGCGCAATCTGAGTTGCCTGCACAAATCGCACCGACGATGTCCCCCGTTTCTACGGGTCTCGGTGAGATTTATCAATGGGTACTGAAGGCAGATCCGAATGCGAAAAAGCCGGATGGAACTGCATACACGCCGATGGATTTGCGTGAGATTCAGGACTGGATTGTGCGTCCTCAACTGCAACGTGTTAAGGGAGTTGCAGAGGTCAACAGTATTGGTGGTTTTGAAAAAACCTATGTGGTCTCTCCCGATTTAAACCGGATGCAGCAACTGAATATCTCATTAGAACAACTGCAACAGGCTTTAGCGCAAAATAATGAGAACCGAGGTGCAGGTTATATTGAAGACAATGGTCAGCAACTGACGGTACGTGTACCGGGTGCATTCAATGGGCTTTCTGATATTGAGAACACCATGCTGGGTAGCCCAAATGGCAGCCCAATTCGGGTTGGTGATATTGCGCAAGTCTCTATTGGGCATGATTTAAGAACCGGTGGGGCAACCTATAACGGCAAAGAAACCGTTTTAGGGGTTGTCATGATGGCGATGGGTGGAAATAGCCAGACTGTTTCTAAAGCTGTGGATGCCAAGCTTCAAGATATTCAGAATAGTTTGCCTAAAGGGGTAGTGATTGAAACGGTGTACGACCGTACTACCTTGGTTGAGAAGGCGATTAAAACCGTTCAGAAAAACTTGGTAGAGGGAGCAATCCTGGTCATCATCATTCTGTTCCTGTTTTTAGGGAATATCCGTGCTGCCTTGATTACTGCCTGTGTCATTCCACTCTCTATGCTGTTTACCTTAACCGGGATGGCACAGCAAAATATCAGTGCCAATCTGATGAGTTTAGGTGCACTCGATTTCGGCATCATTGTCGATGGTGCTGTGGTGATTGTCGAAAACTGTATCCGGCGTTTAGCCCATACACAGCAACTGTTAAAACGACCTCTCACACAAAGTGAACGCTTTAAGGAAGTTTTTCTGGCTGCCCGCCAAGCACGTCGTCCTCTTATTTTTGGTCAGCTTATTATTTTGGTGGTGTATTTGCCGATTTTTGCTTTAAGTGGTGTGGAAGCAAAAATGTTCCATCCGATGGCATTGGCAGTGGTACTCGCCCTTGTTGCAGCCATTATTTTATCGATCACCTTTGTGCCTGCTGCTGTGGCATTGTGGGTCAAAGGCGATATTCAAGAAAAAGAAAGTCGTTGGATGTTATGGCTAAAAGCTAAATATCAGCAAACTCTTGATATTTCGTATCAATACAAAGCAGTTGTGCTGACTTTTGCACTGTGTTTATTAGTGATTACGGGATTTATCAGTACCAAACTCGGCAGTGAATTTGCACCACAGCTCAGTGAAGGAGACTTTGCGATACAACAGTTACGTTCACCAAGTACAGGCTTAGAAGAGTCTTTACGTATTCAGGAGAATACTGAAAAACTTCTTTTAAAGAGTTTCCCTGAAATTAAGGCAGTATTTGCCAGAACGGGTACAGCCGAGGTTGCAACAGATGTCATGCCACCCAATATTTCAGATGGCTATATCATGTTAAAGCCTCGTTCAGAATGGCCAAATCCTAAAGAAAGTTTAGATGAATTACGTGGCCGTATGGTGACGTATTTAGCCACGATTCCAGGCAATAATAGTGAATTTTCACAACCGATTGAACTCCGATTTAATGAATTGATCTCAGGTGTGCGTAGTGATGTTGGTGTGAAAATCTTCGGTGATGATATGAATGTCCTCAATACTGAGGCGACTAAAATCTCCAAAATCATTCAGCAAATATCGGGTAGCAGTGCCGTGAAAGTTGAGCAGACCTCAGGTTTGCCATTACTGAATGTCGAGGTAAATAAAACTTTGGCTGCACAATATGGTTTGAGTGTGCGTTCAATTCAAGACCTTGTGGCAACCAATATTGGTGGACAAAGCGTGGGAGAGATTTTAGAAGGCGATCGTCGTTTTGATTTTGTTATCCGTCTTGGAGAGCAAGACCGTAGTGTCGCATCTGTTTCCCAGTTACCTATTCAGCTTCCAAATGGTGGCAGTATTTTATTGTCGGATGTCGCGCAAGTCTCGACCATTGAAGGAATCAACCAAGTCAGTCGAGAAAATGGTAAACGCCGAGTTGTGGTTACAACGAATGTTGAAGGGCGTGATTTAGGGTCTTTTGTTTCTGATGTACAGACACAGCTCAAAGCATACACTTTGCCAAGTGGTTATTGGATAGAATATGGCGGTCAGTTTGAAAATTTGGCTTCAGCCAAAGCACGGATGCAAATCGTGATTCCACTGGCTTTAATCACTATCTTTATTTTACTGATGGCGGTCTTTCACAATGTCAAAGAAAGTCTATTGGTCTTTACCGGGATACCCTTTGCCTTGACCGGTGGTGTGCTGTTCCTTTGGCTAAGGGATATTCCATTATCGATGTCAGCTGGAATTGGCTTTATTGCCTTATCTGGTGTTGCAGTCCTCAATGGACTGGTAATGCTGACCTTTATTAAGGAATTAAGGGACAAATATCCAGTGCATAAAGCCGTGTGGCAAGGGGCTATTTTGCGCTTAAGACCAGTGTTGATGACAGCTTGTGTGGCTTCACTGGGTTTTGTACCAATGGCGCTGTCAACCGGAACAGGGGCTGAGGTTCAACGGCCACTGGCAACCGTAGTGATTGGCGGGATTATCTCTTCAACATTACTAACTTTGGTGCTGTTACCCGTGCTTTATCGTTGGATAAATGAAAAAAAAGTTTCTTAATCCAATAGATTAGTCGATTTACAGCAGAGATATTGGCTGTTATCCAATATCTCTGCTCATCATAAATAGAATAAGGAAAATATTTTATGTCAGAACATCATGATCATAGCCATGCGGTTGTTACTGAAGAAAATAGTAAGAAGTTAATGGTTGCCTTAGGTTTAACGACTACTTTTTTAATAGTAGAAGTTGTCGCTGCTTTTGAGCCCATCCCACATTCTGTGTAACTGCCCTTTAGATTAAATGCTTACTAATACGGTCATCAAACATAATCATAAAACGATTCAGAGCAGACGTCCAGTTACGAATAGGCATCGACCACTTTTTAGATGCCTGCTGGGTTGCCAGATATACTACCTTGAATGCTGCCTGATCAGAGGGAAACACCTTACGCTTATTCACCGCCGTTCGAATCACACTGTTTAGCGACTCAATAGCATTGGTGGTATAGATCACTCTTCTGATGTCTTTAGGGTAACCAAAGAACACCGTTAAGCCCTCCCAGTTATTGCGCCAAGACTTGATGACATGCGGGTACTCTGTGCCCCAAGTCTCATCAAAGTGCTCAAGATTGGCCTCGGCCATCTCAAGCGTATCAGCGCCGTAGATGGCCTTTAAATCAGCTGCTACGGCCTTCTTATCCGTCCACGGTACGAACTTCATTGAATAGCGCACCATGTGTACGATACACAGCTGAACCTGAGCGTTGGAGTAGACGATTTTGATGGCATCAGGGAAGCCCTTTAAACCATCGACACAGGCAATGAGGATATCTTGAACCCCGCGGTTTTGTAGCTCAGTGAGAACACCAAGCCAGAATTTAGCGCCCTCGTTCTCTGATAGCCACATGCCAAGCAGCTCTTTTTTACCATCAATTCCCACACCTAGCGCCAGATAGATAGCCTTGTTGATGATCTGCTTATCTTGACGTACTTTGACGACAATGCAGTCTAGATAGACAATAGGATAAACATTGCTCAGCGGCCGGTTCTGCCAAGCGGTGATGTCCTCTAATATGTTATCGGTGACTCTTGAGAAAAGAGAGCTTGAGATGTCGACATCGTAGAGCTCTTTGATGCTCTCTACGATCTCAGTGGTCGTTTGACCTTTGGCGTATGAGAGAGGATCAGCAAGTGTCTGGGAGACACTTGCCCGAAGCGCAAGACGTAAGGCTATGCCTGTAGTGAAATATGATCTTGTCATCAAGGCCACTAATACGACTTTGATGCTTACGCACTAACGCAGGTTCAAAGTCACCATGACGGTCTCTTGGAGTGGAGATCTCAAGGTCGCCTGTGTCGCTACGGACGGTCTTTTTAGTATGACCGTTGCGCTTATTAGGCTTGTCTGCTTTTTCATGCTTGGGGTAGCCAAGATGCTCTTCCATCTCAGCTTCTAAGGCAGTGTCGATAAAAGATTGCATGAGCTGCTTTTGAAAGTCTTTGATGTCATCGAAGCTGTTCATGCTACCAGCCATTTGCTCGGCCAGTTTTTTAAGGTCAGATTGAGTAGTCATTGCTTATTCTCCTGTTAGTGGATTATAAGCAGTTACACAGAGTTTGGGAAACTCCCATCGGCGGTTAATAAGACACATTTATCTAAATGGCAAATATCAAATAACGCAGCATCCGATAATCCTAGCTTAATAAAGGCAGGGCTAAGTATGATTTGCTTAGCGGATAAATACTTTTCATCGACTGTAACAACAAACTGACTCAGATAACCAAATAGTACTTGCCGCTTTTTTCCTGTGAACCAATCGAGCAAATTCGCAGTTTCTGTCAAGACTTGGGGCGTAGTAATAATAGATTTAAAACCCAGTAAAGTCTTATCTAATATCTTAGCATCAGCTGTCGTGTATGCTCGTGTACGACTAAAATTTTCAACTTCCCCATCGCCAAGCTGAGCCACCAAATACATCGTTAACAGATTGGCATCAAGCAAAACTCGTTTCGATTTGTCAATATAATAATGCGTCACTGTTAACCTACATCACGTATTAACATACCTTTAAAAGCCCCATCTTCGGCACCGATACGAAACGTTTTATATTCGCGTAAGGTTTCTTTTTCTATATTACTTGGCGCAAACGCACTTATTGCTGAAAAACGATTCGGTGTGGTTTCCGTCGTTTTTACTCGATGAGAGTCATAGCCTAAAGTTATTCGCCATTCATTGTCAGACTCTTCAAATACGACTTCTTCTAGTCCTAGATTTTTGATGTTCTCGCCTTCAAACAAATCTACCGCAAATTGTCTAGCAAGTTTTACAGCTTCGGTGACTTCAATCATGTTATCCGCTCCTATTAACATTTCATTTATTCTAAACTATTTAGATGCGCTAGGGTGGCTGAAACGTACTCTACCTAAAATCAGCTTTCCCCATCAACTACCACCCGCTTCTTACCCGTCAACAATACCTGCATCAGCGCCTTTTTCTCTTGCTGCAAATCAGCTAATTGCTGCTCAAGCAATTCAATCTCTTTATCGGCATTGGTTAATACGGTGGCGATTTTTTGTTGTTCTTTTTGAGTTGGAAGACTAACAACTAAGTTACGTAAAACACCTAAAGCAACAAATTTTTGTGTGCCACCAGCATTTAGGCGATAGATCTGCTTATCTATATCATGACTTGATAAATAATATATCAAGAAACTATTTAGCAAGATCCCTGTTTCTTTTATCAAAGCCACATTTTTGATTGCATAATTAGATGACTTAACTCGAACTGGGTTACCTATTGTCCCTATCATTCCAAACAAAATGTCACCATTATTTACGTTTGAACGTTTATTGATTTGAAGGTAATCCTCTTCTGAAATCAATTTAACATTTGATAAATCTAATCTGCCTGAAGATAGTAAATTCTTTGAGGTAATTAAAGGATAACCTACATCTATAAACTCAGGACTGTCATGGGTTCCATCTCTAACATCAGAAACATCACCTAACTTAACCTCTTCCCACTCACCCTCAAACCTTTTACCCGACTCATCAAGCAAGCGCTTTTTACCCGTCAGCAACTGCTGCATCAAGGCTTTTTTCTGCTGGGTGCTATTCTCAATCAAACGCTCAGTCGCGCCAATCGCTTTATCCCAAGTAGATAGAATTTTGGCGATTTTTTGTTGTTCTGGGAAAGGTGGGACTGGCACTTTTAATGATCTTAATACAGTTAGATTAAGAGCTGATTGAGAACTTCCAGAGGAAGAAATACCAAATCTATTTTTAGCTATATCTGAATGTAGGTAATGAACAAGGAACTCGAAACTCTTCGTACGTATACGACCTAAATTTCTATGTATATTAGCGTTATTTAATTGTTTTGGAACTATTCCAATCCGACCGACCGTACCAACTAATGATATTAAAATATCATTAGTCTTTATTCTTGAACGTCTATATTGTTCATCGAGTTCAGGTGAGATATGGTGAAGACATTGCGGTTCACTCAAATCTGATAACAGATCCTTTATTTGAAGAAGAGGTATACCATCAGCGAAGTAATCTCCAGGCTTCAAAACTCCATACGTTATAGGAGCACTAGGCTCACACAACGATTCTAAAGTTGAATACTCCCAATCCTTAGGCACCATAACCCAACTCCTTTAAAAACCCTGCCATCTCAGTCTCTAATTTATCCAATTCAGCTTTTAATTCAAGACGCTCAGTACGCACCGCGTCCAGATCAATCTCAGCTTCTTCCTCAAAGGTATCGACATAGCGTGGTATATTTAGGTTAAAGTCATTTTCTTTAATTTCATCAAAGCTGGCTAGATACGCATATTTATCAACGCTTTCCCGCGCTTTATACGTCTCAATGACTTTAGCAATATTGTCCTCAGTGAGCTGGTTTTGGTTTTTACCTGATTTAAATTCATTGCTGGCATCGATAAACAGCACTTTGTCATCAGTTTTGTTCTTTTTAAACAGCAAAATAGCGGCTGGAATACCCGTACCAAAGAACAGCTTTTCTGGTAAGCCAATCACCGTATCAAGCAGGTTTTCTTCAATGAGCTGCTGACGGATTTTGCCTTCGCTTGACGCACGGAACAGCACGCCATGCGGCACGACCACACCCATACGCCCAGTCGCAGGTTTCAGCGTTTCGATCATATGACTGATAAAGGCATAGTCGCCCTTGGTCTTGGGCGGTACACCGCGATGAAAGCGACCATAGGGATCGCTGCTGGCATCTTCATGACCCCATTTATCTAATGAAAACGGCGGGTTGGCGGTCACCACATCGAACTGTAATAAGTGCTTGCCGTCCTTGTCGAGTAGCAGCGGATTACGGATTGTATCGCCCCACTCGATACGGTGGTTGTCCTCACCGTGTAGGAACATATTCATCTTGGCCAGTGCCCATGTCGAGCCAATGGCTTCTTGACCGTATAGCGCATACTTCTTAGAACTTGAGTTTTTGCGTACCATTGCCCCGCACTTGATAAGTAGTGACCCTGAACCGCAAGCAGGATCACAGATTTGATCACCCTCAACAGGTTCAAGGATAGTCGCTAGCAAGTTAGACACTTCCGGTGGCGTATAGAACTCGCCAGCCGTCGCCCCACTACTGGCAGCAAAATGCTTGATTAAAAACTCATAGGCATTACCAATCACATCGAGGCTACCGACACGCTCAACGCTTAGATTAAGGATGTCTTTGCCAAAATCTTCTAACAGATGGCGTAATAGCTCATTCTTTTGCTTTTCTTGACCGAGTTTATCGGTGTTAAAGCTGATGTCTTGGAAGACGTTTTTGAGCTTGGTGCCGTTGGCTTCTTCGATAGCGTGTAGCGCCTCATCGATGCGCTGACCGTTACCCGGCTGATGACGCTGCTCGTATAAGTCCCAAAAGCTGGCACCTTCAGGCAATACAAAACGCTGCTTGGACATCATGGCATGGATCAGTTCGGGGTTGTCGCCAAACTGCTCGACCAGCTTGTTGTATTCATCTCTATAGACGTCTGATAAATACTTTAGGAACAGCATGGTTAAGATAAAGTCTTTATACGTATCGGCGCTGATGACCCCACGAAAAGTATCGCAGGCGTTCCATACGGCTTTGTTGATATCGTCTTGATTGATTTGGCTAATATTATTAGGTGTGCTGGTAGGCATTTATGGTTCCTGAATACTTTGGGAAGTTATGAATTTTTATAGTGCGGTAATGATAGCAGGGTCTAAGATACTTGGCAGATGTCATTGCTTAAAAATTCGATTACGGTAGACACTGTTAGATTACGACGCATAATTCGTATCATGCTTTTGTCTGACCCTATCATTGATATAAAGTCGTCATTTAAGGTGAATGGACTGATCTCCGAAGTCTTTTGTAATCTGCTACCATTACTGGCTATAGTGTCATCTCTTAATAAACTTTTTTAATCTAGAGTATAGAAGGGCCATAGTTAGTGCTTTATTTACCAAACTTGTGTAGGATAGCTATAAAAAATCATTTCGTTCGGTTTGGCAAATAATTATTAACCAAGGAACTTATTCGAGCTTAATTTATCCAAAATAATAATATCGTTAGTGGTCTTAATTAGTAACTTAATATTCAAAATTGGAAAGTGTAGATATGTCACTGACTATAGATAGTCCGCCAAATGCAGCCGCATTGATGCATTCACTCAGAGATATCGGTTACGAGTTAGATACGGCTTTAGCAGATATCATTGACAATAGTATCACCGCAGGAGCAAGCAAGGTCAATATCACCTTTGAGACTGATCCTGTGATTAAAGTCGCTATCTTAGACAATGGCGATGGTATGAGCCGAGACGAACTTATAAAAGCGATGACAATTGGATCAAAAAGCCCTCTAGTAGAGCGTTCTACTAAAGACCTTGGCAGGTTTGGCTTGGGTCTAAAAACAGCTACTTTTTCACAGTGTAAACGTTTGACGGTAGTTACTAGACAATTTGATCAGACATGGGCAATGCGTTGGGACTTGGATCAAGTTACTAAGTCCAATTGTTGGGAGCTAATACAGCTCGGCGAGGAAACGATAGCTGATGTTTATCAGTTTGATCAGTTGGAAGATACAGGTACTCTAGTAGTCTGGGAGAACTGTGACCGCCTGCAAGGTGATGAAAATCGTACTAACGATAATCATATATTACAAAAATTCGATAATGCTGAAAAATATCTTGGGTTAATCTTTCATCGATTTTTAGACAAATCACCAAGTGCGGTATCGAATCTAGATATTATTATAAATGGCAGGAAAATAGGTTTTGTAGACCCCTTTTTTCGTCATAAACCCGCCACGCAAGTTCATAACCTTGAAACCATCAAATATAAAGACGTATATATTAAAATACAGGGCTATACCTTACCGCACCATACAAAATGCACCAAGGAAGAGTATGAGAAATATTCTTTAGGCAGCTATAGAGACAGCCAAGGATTTTACGTTTATCGAGCAAACAGACTTCTAATAGCAGGCGACTGGTTTCGATTGGCTCCAAAATCAGACTTAACTGCTCTCACCCGAGTTGAGATTGACTTACCCAATAATTTTGATAGTGAGTGGCATATTGATATTAAAAAATCACACGCTAAACCACCTGAGCAGATGCGCGATCAACTCAAACAATATATTGATACTTATATTCAGGGGTCTAAGCGTGTCTATAACTCTAAAGGCTATAGACATAAAGGTGAGACCACTCCTATCTGGCAAATGTATACCAACAAGAACTTACGTTCTTATCAGATCAATAAAGACTATCCTCTGATTACGCAATTTATGGAAGGACTAGATGACAAACAAAGCAGTCAGCTTAGACAAATATTAGGTTTGATTGAGGAAAGCTTTCCGATTGATCAACTGCATGTAGAATACGCCTCTTCTCCTAAAGACTTTAAAACCAAGCACACTGATAAAGAGCTTGAAGAGTTAGCACTTGGCTATCTTAAAGATTTTGCTGATCTAGACCTGCGAGCTAATATTGATATGGTCGCTGCATTTTTTAAGGTGAACGAGCCATACAGTGATTACAAGGGTGAATGGATGAACTTTTTGAACCAAATTGAAGGATAGTGTAATGGATGTAAATACCTTAAACAAAATCTATGATACTTGTGTCAACGCCATGTCGTCTAACGACGAGCTATCTAAAGAAAAGGCAATAACGTTTGCGCTATCCATATTCGGCTTCAAGGCTCAAGAAGAGAAAGAGGCTTTTGAGATACTGATTAACAAGTTAACTGTTTTTTTTGATACTAAACAAGAAGAAGCACACGTTTTAGATGATCAAGAAATAGTGCCTTGGATACACACAGTAAATAGTGATAGATATTATAGTGATCGCTATCACACCTATTTGCAGAATGAAGAACAGTTGCCAGCTAGAGTTATCGATGTTATCAAGCGCACTAATGAAGATATTCTAGAGCGCTTGGGCAACCCTTACATAGATAAACCGTTTAGACGACAAGGTCTAGTCGTTGGTAATGTTCAGTCTGGTAAAACAGCCAATTATTTATCCCTAATTAATTTAGCTGCTGACTACGGTTATAAGTTAATCATCTTAATTACAGGTATTCATAACAACCTAAGATCTCAAACCCAGAAACGTGTGAATAAGGGGTTTATCGGTTATCACAGCGATGAACAAAAATACACAGGGGTGGGTTTAACCAACGATCCTGCACGTCAGGAAATTATTGACGCAAAGCAGCCGCACTGCTTTACCAGCTTGACGGAAGACTTTAATGGCAAGATACGTAAGACCACAGCAGTTCGACTGGGCAGTGCTAAAAACCCAGTCATTATGGTTATCAAGAAAAACTACCATACTTTAGATAATGTCATTAAGTGGCTGAGGAATAATGACGATGGTAGGCGCTTTATTAATGAGCCTGTATTAATTATTGACGACGAGGCTGATAACGCTTCAATTAATACCAGTAAAAAGCCTAACGAAACGACCAGAATTAACGGCCAAATACGGGAGACTTTGGATTTATTTCTTCAAGGTTCATATGTTGGCTATACCGCAACCCCTTTCGCAAACATTTTTATAGACCCTGTTAGCTATAGTGATGCGGTAGCAGGTGACTTATTTCCTAAGGACTTTATATTTACGCTAGTACCACCATCGAACTATCTAGGAGCAACTAAATTCTTTTTAGGTGATGATGACGAGCCAAATTACGACTCTCCTTACGTTGAATTTATTCAAGATAATGAGGATAGTATTCCATTAAAAAAGCCTACAGACTTTGTTTTAACTGAGCTTCCTAAGAGCTTAACGTTGGCACTTTACGAGTACTTAGTCAGTATCGTGATCAAAGGCTTACGGCCAGTGAGCAATAAACATACTTCCATGCTGATAAATATTTCTCATAAAACCCAAGAACAAGCTGAGGCACGATATCTGGTAAGCCAAGAGATAGAGGAAATTGCCTTGGCAGTAAAGTTTCATGGCGCCAAACCACATCAAGAGCGGATGAAAAACTCGCACTTAGAAGGCCTTTATCATGAGTTTTTACCTCACTCGGATGAATGTAGTATTGATGAGTTTTTTACTAAGCTACAGAAAGTTATTGATTCAGTGAAAGTAAGAATGATCAATAGTGCTAGTAAAGACAAGTTAGATTACGACAATTATGAGAATGGCCTAAACGTCATTGCTATAGGTGGCTATAGTTTATCTCGTGGATTTACGCTAGAAGGATTAACTGTCAGCTACTTAATACGCAATACGGCTATGGCAGACACATTATTACAAATGGGACGTTGGTTTGGTTATCGGGATCAATATAGTGATCTTTGTAAACTGTATATACCTGATGCTTCCTTTGAATGGTATGCCTTTATTGCTCAGTCTATTGAAGAGTTACGCTCAGAATTTTCTATTATGGAGCAAAATGGCCTAACGCCTGCTGAGTTCGGTCTAAAAGTGAGAACCAGTAATACCGGACTATTAATCACTGCTCGCAACAAAATGCATCATACCGAAACGGTTACCCTATCAGAAAGCTTTTCAGAAGAGGCTTTTTCACTACGGGGTGTATCATTAGATAACTTACCTAGACAGCGTCAAGTCTTTGCTGATTTCGCGCTTAAGTCTGCTCATGCATATGGTTTTAAACCAGTTTATAATCATGTCAAAGAACAAAATGACAAGCGGTTTCATCTGATTCAAAGAGTCAGCATTGACGAGGTGATTAACCTGTTTAATGAATATGAACATTCAATCGACGATAGTGGTAGAAAGCAGGCGCTGATATCTTACATTGAAGAGCGTAGAGATGAGCTGGCAATGTGGGATATTGCTATTCATAAAAGCTATTTAGGTGAAAATGCACAACCCCAGGTTCGTACTTTTGCAAAATCCAGTTATAGATCCGACCATGTCAAAACAGCTGACGGTGGTGGTCGTATTTTGAGACCTTGGGAGGAAGCATTTGGCTTAACAGATGAGCAGTATGCACATGCAAAAAAACAAAAAGATGAGTCAAAGGTCAAACAGACTGCGCGATTTTATAGAAGAAATAGAAGTCGGCCATTACTTGTACTTAAATCCTTCAACCTTTATGTAGGCTCTAAAAAAGAAGGTGATAAGAAGGGTGAAGATCCAAAATACGAAGACGTACCAGCCTATGCGATCAGTTTTCCAAAATCCAGCAATCACAACCCTGTAAGTTACGTGGTGAATAAAGTCTTTATAGAAGACTACTTCGGTGAAGAGGATGAATCAGATGAACCAGAGGAAGGTTATGAATAATCCCAGTGATCTTCAAAATTACTATACTGATGTAATGAATGAGCTTGATCATAGTGCTACGTCACAGGGCAACTACAAAGAGCTTTTATTCATTGAAAAGATTCTCCCTTATATTCAAGAACAAGGTGTGGTTGATGACTTAGATCTATATCATTTTTATAAACCAAGTACTCGATATGGCCGTATTGATGGTCTAGGTTTTAAAGGTGATTACAACGATCCAGAACTAGACCAGTTAGAACTGGTCTTGCTCATTAATGATTTTGTTCATGATGATAGTATCAAGTCTTTAACAAATAGTCGTATTGAGCAATTAAAAAAAGCAGGGATCAACTTCTTTAACAGCGCATTAAAATCATCGTTCATTGAGAGCTTGGAAGAAAGTTCAGACGGTTATATAGCTGCTAAAGAAATATTTCAAAAGTATAAACGCATTGAGTCTATTAAGCTTATTATCCTCACAAACGCTCAAATCAGTAAGCTAGTGGCCGATAAAAAAGAAATTGATGACGATATAGATCTACCCTTAACAATCGATATCTGGGATATCAAACGAATTTATGATCTTGAGAGTAGCCAAACAAAGTCTGAAGCCATCGAAATTGACTTAAGAGAATGGGGAGGTCCGATACCTTCGTTACAGGCAACAGAGTCAGAGGAATTAACAAGCTATTTATGCGTTGTCAATGGACAAACGATTGCTGCTCTTTATGATAAGTACGGCGCAAGATTATTAGAGGCAAATGTCAGAAGCTTTTTGCAGTTCCGTGGCAAAATCAATAAAGGCATCAGGAAAACGATAAAAACCGAACCTGAGTATTTCTTTAGCTATAACAATGGTTTAACTGCTACAGCATCAGATGTAGAATATGATAAAAGCAAACAGATTATTACAAAGATAAATAACTTACAGATTGTGAATGGGGGGCAAACTACGGCTTCTTTATTAATGACTCAAAAGAAAGATAGAGCCGATCTAAGTAAGATACAGGTGCAGTTGAAACTTAATGTGGTGAGTGAAGCAAAGTCAGATGAGCTTATTAGTAATATCTCTCGCTTTGCGAACTCTCAGAATGCTATCAAGGATTCAGATTTCTTTTCTAATCATCCTTTCCATCGGACTCTTGAAAGGCTATCAAGACAGATACTAGCTCCCACATCAAAAGAAAGAATCAAGCCTACGCGTTGGTATTATGAAAGAGCGAGAGGGTCTTATTTAAATGCTCAAAGTAAGCTGACAGATGCTGAAAAAAGAGCGTTTAAATCTGAACATCCTAAAGAACAGTTAATTATAAAAACAGATTTAGCTAAGATTTATCTTATCTTTGACAAAAGACCTCATGATGCTATCAAAGGTGCGCAAATCGCATTTAACGGATTTGCACAGTCAATAGAAAAGGTTTGGGACAATAATTCTGAGACAATAAATGACTATTTCTTTAAAGAGCTGGTAGCAAAGTTTGTAATTTGGCATGCCTGTAAAAAAGCGGTGTATAAGCAAGATGATTTCGTTGGCAATACTAAGGCAACTTTAACTGCATACACGATATATATTCTTAAAGCTTTAATGGATAAACAAGACCTTGATTTTAATTATCCAAAAATCTGGCAAGAGCAAGCCGTAAATGATTTTTATTATGATCAATTTGTAGATACTTCAATTAAGCTAAACGCCTTATTAAATCAGTTGAGCGAAGAAACTGGGAAGGCAGTACTATCTATGGCCAAGTCTAAAGAAAACTTAATTAAAGTACAGTCGATAATTGATAAAACAGATTACTTCTCACTAGACATGATGTTCAAAACGCAATTAGTTTTTAAAAGTGTCATTGAAGAAAAACGCCAAGATTCTGCTCAACAAACTAAAACAGTGACTAAAGCTGTAAGTAGCTTAATAGACCTCTGTAAAATTCCTCCAGCTAGATGGCTAGATCTAATAAAAAATGCGGAAGAAAAGGGCGTGTTAAACGAAACTGACAAGCAGGTTTTGTCGCTGGTACCTAACGTTCTACTTGGAAAATCATTGAAGACACCAACAGATAGGCAAGTCGATCTGATCAATAAGACCTTAAGCAAGCTTGAAGATAAAGGCGTTTATTTAGATGCTGGGTAAGAGTGAGTCAAAAACTTGTCTACCCATCCTAAACTAGAAAAGCGTATTAAAGACTATTGAAACGATTCTCGCTCTAGCAAATAAAAATAAGACGAGATTACTTTCTTATAAGCTATTAAGGTAAAAATAGACTTATACAATACCAATTCTAAGTAAAAATAAGTTGATTATTGTCATTTACTCTTAAATTATTTTTGACTCAGATGGGTAGCAATGAGTATGATATATCATAAGTAAGATCAAGAAACGCAACAATATTTTCAAGACATATCCAAGCTTTGAAATATTTTCTTACAATACTCAATGGAAAAAATCCCACTATTTGCCTTGCATTCAATACTGTTACCGTGTTGGTCTATTTGATGGTCTAATATGCATTCCCTCTATTATAAGTATAATTAAATCAATTACTTATATTCATAGTTAGACTTCCTCCTTCACCGCCAATCTTATTCTGCTTAATCAAAGCCTCTAGCTTTTCCCATCTGTTCAAACAACTCCGAAATACCTTTTAATCCAAAATACTTTCTGAAATTTTTAATTACAAACCTCTTTTTGGCTTAATCTATTTGCCTATGTCATTTTGTAACCTTTTATTTATTACCTTCCTCTCTCTTACACTCCTCCCGCACCTTTACCTGATGTTTCGCTATTTTCTACCAACATCGCCGCAGCCGTTTTTTTGAGTATCGCCCACTGCTCATCGTCGACATAGATGCCTTCTTTCCATGCGCGCTGATGGATTTCAAATAGCTCATCTGTCGATATTTTATGATTGAAATGCTGTATGTCCTGTTCAATATCAAAATTTTGGGTCGCAATTTCAATAATCATATCATTGGTATTGTAATTGGCTTGTGCTTGGTCAAAAAAGTATAAATCAGGATACACAAAACCTTGATTTAACGTAAATAATGTATGCTTGGGCACAGAGCCATTGTCCCATTTAGCCAGACAAGCAAAGCCTTTGGCAGCCAGCTCCACCAGCTCACTATAAGCCAACCAGCGGTTATGACAGTTCTGTAAATAAATACGAAAATGCGCCAAATCACCCATTTTTTCCAGAGCATAGTCAATGATAGTCGGCAAGTGACAAGCCAAGCTGCTACCATGCAAATCTAAACGAATAGCGCCGTCTTCTTGATAGACGATATCGATTGGCGTATCGTGCTCGGTTAAAATATACGGACTGGCGTTATTAAAGTGTCTGATACCGTCCAAGCCCGCCATCTGTAGCTCAGCGACCATAGTAGCAATCACATCCGCTTCGCCTACTTCACGGTGCATCCCAGTAAAGGCTTTGTGTACTATCGTCACAATTTCATTATGCGATACGATCATGAGTCAAACCTCCCTGCTCTTTCGATAAATCGGGTAATAAAGGAAACAGCCACTCATCACTATGCACTTCTGCAAACAAAGGCGCACCTTGAAACAAGGTGATCCGCACCCAGCGATCTGATCTGGGATCGAACTTAGTTGCCCCAAACATCGATAATTTACACCGTAACAGGTGCATGGGTAATGCATTTTTATGCAAGACATTCATCTGAATATCGCCCAATGGCTTATGTCCCATCGTCCAAACGCGGCGCGCAATCGAGCGATATTTTGGCTGATTTAAGATGAAATCTGAAATGAGCCGCTGTGGATCGGTAGGTTTCAACGCGAGATACAGCTTATTTGCTTGCCGTGCGATGTCTAATGCAAGCTCACGATCAGCACCCGGTTCTTGCCCGCGCACGCCCATCCTTGGCTCTTCTTTATCCACCGAACGATACCAAAACCAATGGCTATTATCGGGCTGGCTAAAATCAATATTAATCGCCCACTGATAATGTAGCTCTAATACATCGATTAAATCTTGGATCACCTTGCCTTTCGGTAGCGACAGCGTTTCATCGGCATTTATTTTTTCTTGAAACGCATCGACACGCTCAGGATAAAGCTCCATCAAGCAAGAGATAATCACTTCTTGGCTCTCAAGGCTTAGGTAATGGTGAGCTTGTAAGAACTCCGCCCATGTACTGTATTGATTAATGGTTGCCATCAAATTATTTTGTAGTACGGCTAATTCCGCAACGACCGCTTCATTGAGTTTAATTTGCTGCTCATTGATAGTAACAATCTCGCTAAAATGCTGAATAGCACGTTTGATTAAACTGGCAAAATATGCAGTTTTTTTGGGTTCAATCTGGCAGATCAGTGTCACTTGCAACGCTTCTTCGCGGGTAGTTAGCCATTGATCGACGACACAAGGATGGTTGATTAGATACGGTGCCATGCCCAGACCGGTGGCGTTACCAACTCCCAAGTAACGTTTAATCTCTGGATGCAGTGTAGCGGCGTTGCTACCGCCTTTTTGCTTTGCCAAATAATCGACCCAATCTAAGCTAAACTCACGCAGCAAATACACGGCACACATCTGCGCTCGAAAGGATTGATCAAAATCTGCACTGTGATCTAACGGTTTGAAGTCATAAATACCAAACTTACCATTGCCATAGACAGCGGTGGTGCGCAATATATAACCCACTTGCGCGAGTATATCCAAATCTGGTTGCTGACCAACGGCGAGTGAGCTAACGATATGAGCAAAGACCCGTACGCTCTTATTTGCTCGTGCCAGCACCATGACCATATTAGAGTTGCGACCCGCTTCTTGCAGCGGTACATTGGCTTGTAGATTATCCAGTAACTCTTCACTTATCTCACCAAAGACCAGACCAAAGGTCACATCCCATTTTTGGGCAATCACCCTATCATTACGCTCTTCATCAGCCAGTTCATTACAAAACACCACCAGATGATACAGATGCTCTGGGGTATTGAGGCGATAAATAACCGTGCCATAGCCTTGCTCATCCAAATCCCACAAATGGGTACTGAGCGTCCATTGCTCTCTATCAATCTTACGCAGTAACGTGCGCACAAAGCTAATGCGAGTTTGGTGCATCGCGCCCAACCTTTCTGCAATCATAATCATGTCACGAGTACGGAATTTAGTGCTAAGTTGAGGCGGCTTGACGTTAATGCTTTCATTATTTGCATGAATCATATTCATAATTTCACTACCTTACCTAATATACTGAGCCAGCAGCTTTGTTAATAATCTCAATGATGATATCTATCGGTAAATAAGTATTCAGCCGTTTTGAGGATCGTTGTTTTGACCTTGACCGTTTGGTAATCAATCAGTTTTTTGAGTAAGCTTTTCCTTAGCGAGCTTTTCTTCGCTAATTTTATGTCTTACCTCTACCTGATTAGGTCGATACAAGTCTTGCTCTCGCGCCATTTGCTGGGCAATTTGTGGCCCGTTCCATAGCGATGGCAGCAGGATAAAAGAGACTGGCACAGCGGTAATTACGATAAAAGACTGCAACGCTGTCACGCCACCTGAACCAAGCGAGATTAAAACAATCGCTGTTACCCCCATCATGATGCCCCAAAAGGTACGAATCATGGCATTTGGCTCACGCTCGCCACTGATGACGACGCTGATGGTATAGGTCATCGAATCACCTGTCGTGACGATAAAAACGGTGGTTAAAATTAGAAATAATATCGAGGTAATTAAAGGAAAGGGTAATTGCTGCGTGACTGCTAATAGTGCACCAGGTAAGTTAAAGCCTTCAAACGCGCTACTGACACTGCCCGGATTGGCAATCTCAAACGCCAGACCCGAACCACCAACGACGGTGAACCAAAAGCAAGTAACGAGCGGCGCAATGATACATACGGTAGTAATCAATTGACGAATCGTACGACCTCGTGAGATACGAGCAATAAATATCGCCATCATAGGGCCATAACCCAAGAACCAACCCCAAAAGAACACGGTCCAACCGCCAAGCCAGCCTTCATCACCGCGAAAAGTGGCCATCGGAATAAAGTTATCGACCATCGTGCCGACACCTTGAATATAACCATTGACGATAAAATTGGTCGGTCCAAATATCAAAATAAAGACCATCAGCGCAAATGCCAAGATGACATTAAAGCGGCTGAGCAATTGCATGCCTCGAGCAAGACCACTGATCGCTGATAAGGTATAAAGCGCAATCGCGAATATGATAATGATAAGCTGGGTGGCAAAAGTATCAGGAATACCAAACAAGGTATTGAGGGCATAGCTGGTTTGCAAGCCTAAGAAACCAATAGGGCCAATCGTACCCGCAGCCACGGCGACGATACAGCAAGCATCGATAATTGCGCCCGTTTGACCAGTAAGTACGCGCTCACCAAACATAGGATAAAGAAGTGTGCGAGGTTTCAGCGGCAAGCCTTTGTCATAATGCAGATGCATGACCACAATCGCGGTCAAACTACCGACAATCGACCACGCCAAAAATCCCCAATGCATAAAAGATTGTGATAAGGCGTTAAATGCTCGTTGTTGCAAGTCTGTTGACTCACCGTATAAGGGAGGCGCTGACACGAAATGAGCAATAGGTTCTGCCGCCGCCCAAAAAACCCCGCCGCCAGCCAACAATGTACAAAACAGGATAGCCATCCACTTGAAATTGTCCATTTCAGGCTTTGGTAAGTTGCCCAAAATAACACGACCCGTGCGACCTGCACCAACCGCTAAAGCGATGACGAAAGTAGCGAGAAGCAAAATTTGCCAAAAAGGGCCAAAGATATTGGCCGACCATTTAAAACCAACATCCACAATCGTTGCTAACTGTGCTTCTGCAAAAATCGCCATGAGCACAAAAATTGTAATAAACCCGCCACTATACCAAAAGGCAGGATTTTTTAGCCCCAACGCATCAATATCGGCAGCAGCTGGTACAGCGCTGACCTTATCTGCTGTGCTATTGGCAGCGTTTGAGCGTCCTTGCTCAACTTGATTAAGTCCCTTTAAATCGGCCATGATGTGGCTCCATATGCTAACGTTTCGTTATTTAGATCAGAGGTATCGCAATGAGGATATAGCCAGATAGCCTCACTATATTATTGATTTCAAAGCTCTCTATTTCAAATGGGTATGCGCTATAAAATGTCTATCGTCTTATAACGATTTTTAGCGATGCCTTGCTAGAATTATCCTTTAGGCTAAAGGCTTTAAACCACTCTCAAGGAAATCAAACCAGTTTTGACCGATAACTTTTCCAGCGTCAATCTCATTAAAACCATGTTTGAGCAAGCCGTTATAAATGTTTTCCATACCGTCCTTACCAGCGAACCATGGCAAAGTATCTGGCCAACCTGAATTATTGGCATTGCCTTCACCATAATCCATCGCTTTTGACCAGCGGCCATTACGCATCCACTCAAGCACGGCTTGCGGTTGATTGAGACACAAGTCACTACCAATGGATAAATGCTCTACGCCATATTTTTCAGCACAATTGGCAATCATCGTACAGAAATTATCTAATGTGCAATCACTACCATTTGGCAAATGAAACGGGTATAAGCTAAAACCTAACAACCCGCCCGCTTTGGTTAATGCACTAATAACCGTATCCGATTTATTACGCAGGGCATCGTGTGCTGTGGTTGGGTTGGCATGGCTGATACATATCGGGCGACTAGAGTGCTCAATCGCTTCAAGCGTTGAACGCTCAGCGCTGTGTGACATATCGATAATCATACCGACACGGTTCATCTCAGCGATGGCCTGCTGACCAAAACGTGTGATGCCGCTGTCATTCTGCTCATAACAACCAGTTGCCAGTAAGCTCTGGTTGTTATAAGTCAGTTGCATAATCAATAGACCCAAGCGGCGCATGACGCTGATTAGGCCAATTTCATCATCGATTGGTGAGCAGTTTTGCGCGCCAAAGAAGATGCCAACTTTACCCTGCTCTTTTGCCGTTTTGATATCAGCAACTGAGTACACTGGCAAGATAAGATCGCTATTTTGCTCAAAGCGTGTGTGCCACTCGCTAAAGCGGGTCATGGTCTGACGGGCATCTTCGTGATAGACCAAGGTGGCATGTACCGCATTGATACCACTGGCTTGTAGCATCTTAAAGTAGTCACGATCCCAATGGCTATACTGTAATCCGTCAATGACGATATGGTCTTGGTACATATCAATTCCCTTTAATACTTTTATCAGTAGCCACTATCGTTGGCGATTAAGTGCTTTTTCACACCGTGTCGCTTCGATAGCGGCGAGCAGTCTTATTAAGATAGTTCTAGTACGCTTTTTGATAAGCGGTCTTGACGATGGTATAGAACTCTTTGGCATATTGACCTTGCTCACGCGGGCCAAAGCTTGACTGTTTACGACCACCAAACGGTACATGATAGTCCGTACCTGCAGTCGCTAGATTGACCATGACGCAACCTGCTTGCACTTGTTCTTTGAACATCGCACTGCTACGCAAGCTTTGGGTGATGATGCCGCCCGTCAGACCAAAGCGCGTGTCATTGGTCATGGCAATCGCTTCGTCCAAATCCTTGACACGCATGACACAAGCCAGCGGCGCAAATACTTCTTCTTGGTTGATATCCCAGCTGTTGTCCGTCTCGGTAAATAACGTAGGCGACATATAGTAGCCGTCATGTGGCATCTCTAAACGCTCACCACCAAAGGCTAAATTGGCACCGGATTGCTTGGCTTTTTCGATCCAGTCCATGTTTGATGCCAGTTGTTTATCATCGACGACAGGCCCCATAAAGATACCGTCATCAAGCGCATGACCGACTTTTAAGGTTTTCATTTTTGCGACCACACCTTCGACGAAGGCATCATGAATACTATCCATCACGATGAGGCGCGAAGAAGCCGTACATTTCTGCCCTGAACCACCAAATGCACCAGCAACCGCCGCATCGATAGCGATTTGCAAGTCGGCATCGTCAGCGATGACCAAGGCGTTTTTGCTGCCCATCTCAAGCTGGCAACGGATAAAGTTCGGTGCCGTCGCAGCAGCGACCTTGCGACCTGTTGGTACAGAACCCGTAAAGCTAACGGCATCGATATCTGTAGAATTGATGAGTGCATCACCGACTGACGAGCCGCCACCCAGTAGCAGGTTAAACGTCCCTTCTGGCATGCCTTGACGGTGGATGATTTCGGCCAATGCCACTGCGCTGGCTGGTGTTAAATTCGCAGGCTTCCAAATGACCGTGTTACCAAACGCTAACGCTGGGGCGATCTTCCATACAGCAGTGGCCGTTGGAAAGTTCCAAGGCGAAATAATCGCGACCACACCGACTGCTTCGCGGGTGACTTCAACCTTGACGCCAGGGCGTACTGAGGCAGCGTTATCACCGATTTGACGCAATACTTCAGCGGCATAGTAATGAAAGAACTGACCAGCTCGGTAAATCTCGCCGCGACCTTCCGCAAACGGCTTACCTTCTTCAAGAGACAACAGCGTACCTAGCTCATCACAGCGAGCAATCATTTCATCGCCAATCGCTTGTAGGATAGACTCCTTTTTTTCTAAAGGAGTCGCTTCCCATTTTGGCTGAGCGTGACGGGCCGCCGCGATGGCATCCTTGACTTGATCGCCACTGGCTTGGGCGAACTCACCGATAGTGTCGGTGATATCAGATGGGTTAATATTGGCTACGGTATTTACGCCTGACTGCCATTCACCGTTAATATAAAGTGATTTGGTTGGGTCTTGCTGCAATATCTGTTGGGCAGTGTGTGCTGACATAAGAGCTTCCTTGATAAAGTATTAACTATTTGATTTATTGACTAGAGTACATTCAAAATTTAAGGCACAGCGGCATATACAACCAGCTCAACCAACATCTCTTCACGAGCCAGTCCTGCTATCACGAGCGCTGCCCGATTTGGATAGGGTGCTTCAAAGTATTCGGCGTAGACTTGATTGACCGTTTTTAGATAGTCGCGATCGGTCACATAGATCATGACCTGTAGTACCGAATTCATGCTGACATTGGCACATTCTAGTGTGTGCTTGAGATTGTCTAACGTTTGACGAGTTTGCGCTTCGATACCACCTGCAACCACGTCACCATTTTCATCGATAGGAATCTGCGCAGTGTACAACGTACCATTGCTAGTGATCGCCCATTCTAAAGGGGCTTTAGACGCATAAAGTGAGGTTTTGATGGCTTGTTTGGTTGAGTGAGTCGTCATGTCGTCATATCCTTTGATCAATGATTGGGCAGCGATTGCTATAGAGTTATCCTACCCAAGTATTAACGATAAATCTAACTAATTAAATTTAGAATATGATAGATTTAATCTATCATAGACGATATCTTATATATTAATAGTGGTGAGGAGTAAGCGTATGAAATTACAGCAATTACATCACTTTTTATGCGTGGTAGAGGAAGGTGGCTTTCGGGCGGCGGCGGATCGCGCCAATCGCTCGCAAGCGGCGTTGTCTGCCTCGATAAAGGAATTGGAAAAAATACTAGGTCAGCGCTTATTTGAAGGAGGAAATAAAGCAACACTCACGCCTTTTGGCGAGACTTGTTTACCAAAAATCGAGCAGTTTATGACGATTTATCAAGCGCTAGAGGATGATTTAAAAGGAGCAGCCGCTGGCGATAAAGGCAAAATAAGGATTGCAAGCGTGCCATCACTGGTGACAAAACTCTTGCCTAGCGTGTTGGTTGAGTACTCCAAGAGATATCCTGATGTCGAGATTGTACTAATAGATGATAACTCTGTCGGTGTTGCCAATCGTTTATTGGCAGGTGAAATCGATTTGGCATTGGGCAACTGCACCAGTATCGATCAATCAAATATAGATTTCACCTTGCTCATATCTGACCCGATTGGCGTGGTCTGCTTAAAAAGCAACTCGTTAAATCAACCAGTAAAACCGTCAAGAAACCATCAAAAAATAGGGCTTAAATGGCAACAACTGATGACCCAGCCTTTTATTTATAATGGCACTTGCCGATTGCTCGAAAACACACCCGCCGAGGTACTCAACCGTAATGCGCGTTACACGGTCGAGAATATTACTTCCTTATTTTCATTATTACGCAATGATCTTGGCATCACCACCCTACCCAAGCTCGCCTTTCCGTCGAATGAGCCAGAATTGGTATGGCTCGACTTACTTGAACCTACCTTAGACAGACAAATTGGTATTTTTAAATTGGCAAATAAAACGATCTCACCGCCAGCACAAGCTTTTCATGAATTGTGCATTCAGTATGTCCAGAATCACTATATTTTATAAAAACAGGTTGAAAATGGTTTAAAAACAGGTTGAAAATTGGTTAAAACATAACTCATTACCGCCTACTTTTATAAGCCACTATCAGAAATTCCATTCACTTGAATAAAAGCGTCTCTCACCTATGTCTAAAGGTTTAATTTCCGTTACTCGTGGCCTCTTATCTGTTATCGGCATCATACTTATCATCGATTGCGCTGCATTGATGGTCGTCGGTAAAGTTAATTTCGGCTCGGTTGTACCTTTTTTAGTCGGCATGGTTTTTGTCATACATGGGATGTTTTGGCATGCAATACGCAGGTTTTGTAGCCAACATTATGGCTTTAACCGCCTTTGGTATGGGTTATGGGCTGTATTTGTACTTTGGTTATTGAGCTTCAGTCTATTTATTTGGTCATTACAACAGCAGATTGCGCTTAGCCAGCAACCTGCACCGACAGTGGCAGCGATTATTATATTAGGCTCAGGCACGGTTGCAGGTAAGCCGACACCGACGCTCGCCAAGCGCTTGGACACCGCCGTGCCCCTTATTGAGACGCAACCAGATGCTTTGGTGATAACCAGTGGTGGCGTTGGTTTTCAGCGTACACGTAGCGAAGCCGATATCATGGCCACGTATTTGCATGAGGCACATGGCGTGCCATTCGAACGCATTTTACAAGAAGGCAAAAGTACCAGTACGGAAGAAAACCTCGCTAATAGCCGAGCGTTGTTAGAAGAAAAAGGGCTATCTATCACTGATCCTATCGCCATCGTTACCAGTGACTTTCATAGCATTCGCGCGGCCAGCATTGCGCGACATCAGGGCTATACACAACCGATCACCGTCGCCAGTCCCACACCTTTATCCATTCGTTATAACGCTTGGTTTCGCGAGTATTTTGCCTTTGTCAGTGGCTGGTTGTTAGGAGAGTATTGATGGAGGTGTATATTTCACCAGTTTGAACAAGCTTACTGCTAAGTATCATAGCTCCAGCGTTGCCGCATTGCTGTTTTTACCAATCAAAACGGTGGTAATTTTACAGTGCGTTATAATCAGTAAGAACCGCTGATAAATACTGCAAATAAAAATAATAATAATAATAATGGAGCGCATTATGCTATTGGATATCTTTTTAACTGTTCATTTTATGCTGCTGATACTGATCTCTTTGCGAGTGCTTGCGCGCCATGATCTGACCTCGCCCGCTCGGCTTGCTTGGCTCGTCATATTGTTCATTTTGCCTTATCTGGGGGTTGTAATTTATTGGATGTTTGGTGAGGTGCATCTAGGACGCGATTTTACGCGCAAACGTAAAGAAATTATCGATAAATTAAGTGCACATAGTCCTGAAGTACTTGGTGATGACATCGCTTTGTCGGAGGCCATCAAACCTGAATACCAAGCGGCCTTTGCCTACTCTGCCAATGCAACTGGCTATCATACAACGGTGGGCAATCACGCAGAGCTAATGGCAGATGCGGCTGAGACGCGCAAACGTATGATTGCCGACTTTGATGCAGCGACCGATCATATTCATGTACTGTATTATATTTGGCTAATCGATGGTATGGGAATCGATACTGCTCAAGCGCTCATACGAGCGGCAAGGCGCGGCGTCATCTGCCGAGCAATGGTTGACGGTATGGGCTCACGAAAAATGGTCGGCTCAAAGATATGGCAGGAAATGATAGAAGCTGGCGTACAAGTCAGTGTTGCCCTACCAATTAGTAATCTTTTAAAGGTACTCATGTTTAGCCGGATTGACTTGCGAAATCACCGCAAGATTACGGTTATTGACGGCAAAATCGGCTACTGTGGCAGTCGCAACTGCGCCGATCCTGAGTTTCGTGTAAAGCCAAAATTTGCGCCGTGGGTAGACATTATGCTGCGGGTCGAAGGACCAGTGGTGGCACAGAATCAGATGTTGTTTGCCAGTGATTGGCTGACTGAAAATCCTGATACGCCGCTTGACAGCTTTCCTTATTTTATTGACCCTCAACCAAAGCGACAAAAATCCCCACAGCCAGAAACTGAGGAGCCTTTACCAATAACATCACCGCCAAATGGCTTTGCTGCACAAGTTTTTTCTGATGGTCCTACCCAACGACGCGGCACCACGCCACAATTTTTAGGTGTCTTAATTGGTCAGGCAAAACGAACCCTGATTATCTCAACGCCTTATTTTGTGCCTGATTATTCGCTCGTTAGCATTTTGTGTGCGACCGCTTATCGCGGTGTACAAGTAACCATGATTTTCCCAAAGAATAACGACTCAATAGTCGTGGCTGCTACCAGCCACAGTTATTACTGGCAGCTGCTTGAAGCGGGGGTCAATATTTACGAATATAAACCCGGTCTATTACACGCAAAAACCTTGACCATCGATGGCGAAATCAGTCTGATTGGCTCGACCAATTTAGACTTGCGTAGCTTTGATTTGAACTATGAAAACAACATTGTGTTTAGCGATAAAACGCTCACAGCGGCCATCGTTGAGCGACAATACCAGTATATCGCTGATTCTGAAGAGGTCACTCGTGAGCAAGTTGAAAACTGGCCGTTATCTTATAAAATCTGGAATAACATTGTCGCCACGATGGGACCTGTTTTATAACCCATTATTAGGGCGTGCCCTCAATTCAATTGATCATATCTAAACGGGCTAATGACCTTAAGCCATTCTATTCAGCTGCTGTCTTCTGCAAAATATAAACGACAAACTTAGCTTGTGTCGTAAAGGATTCTGTTTCGACCGCTGCTAGTAGCGCCTGTCTTTTTTCATTAAGCGCGCGATAAGCATAAGGCGTCATGGTCATCAAATCAGCCAAATCAGCGGCTGACAACGTCATCTCGGTACTGACATGCTCCGTACCCATTAGCGTGAAATATGGAGCCAATTCATGCAAAAACTTATCCGAATCATGCTCGCGGACGTTGTCAAATAACGCTTCGCGCATCGTCGCTAGATGCCCGATACCTGGCTTGGCAATGATTAAATAACCGTCTTCAGTCAATACCTCATTGAACGCGTCTGGCAAGATAGGGCTAAAAATACTGCTAATACCCTTTATGCTATGCGCGCGTAACGGCAAATGGGCAGCGCTGGTAACAAGCGGATAGATGACTGCCGACTTGGCTGTCGCATTAGTAACACTGTCTTTAGCTTGCTGATACCAAAGACGCCCCGCCGCTTTGCTCGTTTTCGCAAGCTCTACCACAGCTGGTTTACTGATATCTGCGGCGATGAGAGTATCCATGCCTGTCTGTGCCATTGCCTGCGTGTAATATCCTTCACCGCAGCCAATATCCAACCAATTGATTGCCTTGCTATCCTTTTTAGTTATCGGCTCAATTGCTGAATCAGCGACCGACTCATTTTTCGCCAACAATTCCCTCATTTTTTGGCAAATAAGCGTCTGCAATGGCTGATAATGTCCAGCGTTTAAAAACCGTTTGCGTGCATCAATTGATTGCTGGCTATCGCCCGGTGCTTTGGATTTTTTTTGTTGCACGGGCAATAAATTAACATAACCCTGACGTGCCACATCAAATGGATGAGCCGTTTGTTTTGGGTGCAAGCTGCCATCGCAGCGCCACGTATCTGCGGCAGGCTGTAATGGTGATTGGCAAAGGGGACAAATAAATAAGCTCACAAGTATCTCAACGTCATCGCAATATGGCTGCCATTTTAACAAAATTCAGGCTTACTGCGTGATAAAAGGCGCGATAAACAATGCAGGAAAGAAAATGCGAAAAACAAATTATCAGCAACCAAACTATTAGCAACCAAAAAAAACCACCTCAACTAAAGTGAGATGGCTTTTGCGTACATGATATTCATATTAATGTTCAAGCGATATGGCTGTATTAACGCAGTTTTAAGGTCATGAGCCCAAGGATGACAAGAATAATGGCAATAATCCAAAACCTTGCCACCACTTGCGTCTCTTTCCAGCCAATTTCTTCAAAGTGATGATGCAATGGTGCCATGCGAAAGACGCGCTTTTTACGCAGCTTATACGAGCCAACCTGTAGCATGACCGATAATGCTTCGGCGACAAATAGACCGCCCATAATTGCAAAAGCGATTTCTTGACGGGTCATAACGGCAATCGTACCGAGCATCGCCCCGAGAGCAAGCGCTCCTACATCGCCCATAAATACTTGGGCTGGATGGGCATTGAACCATAAGAAACCAAGCCCTGCACCAATCATCGAACCACAGACAATGAGAACCTCGGAGTTATAGGCAATATAAGGCACATGCAAGTAATCAGCAAAGCGTACATCACCTGATACATAAGCCATTGCGCCCAAACCTGCCGCGACCAAGACCACGGGCAAAATAGCTAAACCATCCAAGCCATCGGTTAAGTTGACAGCGTTAGAAGCACCATTAATTACAAAGTAGGTAAAGATAATAAAGCCAATACCAAACGGCACTGCCGAAAAAGGAATCATCCAATCTTTAAAAATCGGTAGCAGCAAATCCTGCATCTCACGCGTGGTCGCGATATCTGGCTGCAAGGTGGCGATATAATACAAAGACACACCGACGAACAAAGCACCCATAGAGAGCCAAAAATATTTCTTGCGAGCAATTAAGCCTTTGGGATCTTTATATTTAATTTTTAGCCAATCATCTGCCCAGCCGACCGCGCCAAAGATAATCATGACAATGAGCAAAATCCAAACGTACGGATTATTCAAACGAGCCCATAGTAAGGTGGACACGCCAATCGCACTCAAAATCAGCACCCCACCCATGGTCGGCGTACCAGTTTTCGCCAAATGCGATTGCGGACCATCATTGCGAATCGCTTGACCATATTTCAATGCACGCAGACGTCGAATGACAGGCCCACCAAAAAACATGCTAAATGCGAGGGCGGTAATGACCGCGAGTAACGCTCGCAGCGTCAACGAAGAAACCGCAGAAAACGGCGTGTAATACTGGCCAAGCCAGCCAAACAACCAAACTAACACCGCCTACTCCTCGATTAGCGCATTGATAAGGGTTTCCATTTGCATGGAACGAGAACCTTTAAACAGCACCGTACAAGGCTGCGCCTGCTGCGCTTGCAAATACGGCTTCAAATACGCCAATAAACTGTCTTTATCGGTAAACGCATGGGCATTGATGTCAGAAACCTCTTGTGCACCCGCCACGGTAAAAGGCGCGTATTCACCAACACACAGCAGCACATTGATGCCCGTTGTCGCAATGGTACGACCCAAGCTTTGATGCTCGCTAACCGCCGCCTCTCCCAGTTCTGCGATATCGCCCAGCACCATGACTTGCGTGCCCGTTTGCGCCGCCAATACTTTTGCTGCCGCTCGCACCGAATGCGGATTGGCATTATAGGTATCATCAATCAAGCGATGCATACCCAGTAATTGACTGTTCAAGCGCCCTTTAGCAGGACGCGCATTTTCAAGTCCGACGACAATATCACTAACATCGATATTTAGTGCATGGGCACAAGCAGCAGCGGCTAAAGCATTATTGACATTGTGCTCGCCCGCTAGTGGCAAGTTGATATCATGGACTTGATTGCCGATATGCAGCTTAAATTCACTGCGCTCAGGCTCGACATCTAAATGGCTGGCACTGACATCAGTATTACCAAAACCAATCACGTGTGACGTATGCTTTTCAGCGATACGGCGTAATTGATTGGTAAAATCATCTTTATCAGGAACGATCGCAAATTGGCTGTCATTCAAGGTATGGTAAATCTCAGCCTTGGTTTGGCAAATCCCTTCACGGCTGCCAAACTCACCCAAATGCGCCGTGCCAATATTTAAGATACACGCGACATCTGGCTTTACAATCTCGGTAGTATAAGCAATTTCGCCAATATGGTTTGCGCCAAGCTCTAGAATGGCATAGCGATGATGGTCGGATAATTCGAGCAACATCATCGGCACACCCAAGTCATTATTTAGGTTACCACGGGTAATCAATGTCGGTGCTAGTCTGCCAAAGATACTACCCAGCATCTCTTTACAGGTGGTCTTGCCGCTAGAGCCAGTAATAGCAATAACGGTTAAATTTTGATGCTGTTGACGACGATACGCAGCCAATTGTCCTAGCGCTAAACGGGTATCGCTCACCACTAACTGCGGAATGCTATTTGTATCAGCCGTAGCAATAGGGCGAGCGACGATAGCCGCAACCGCACCTTGCGCGATGGCAGTATCAATATAATCGTGACCATCAAAATTATCACCCGATAACGCTAAAAATATATCACCAGGTTTTATCGTACGGGTATCGGTGGCGATACGAGTGCTCATTACATCGTTTTCTGAGTCGGATTGCCCGTCACTCAGCTGCCAATGCCCATCGAGTGCTGCGGTTGCCGCGAGCAGATTGGCTGCTTGCCAAACATACAGCCCTTGCGACTGAATGCTGTTATCGTTGTCGGCTGTCATAATGATTACCTTATATATATGATGACTACTTATTTATTTTTTATAGTTAACGACTAGGGCGTGTCCTCAATTCAATCGATTATTATCTAAATGGACTAGAAATGGCTAAATTTTGCCAAACATCGTCAACCAGCTTATTAATATCTCGATATTATTTGCGCTACTTTCCTTGTTTGACGGCAATTTATCTCATTTTTATCACCATCTTTAAAATGAGGACACACCCTAATACTTTTTAGATAGCATGAAAAACTGACTGTAATCGCTATTATTTACATATAAATGCTATAAACGCCCTGCTTGTTTTAAGGCGTTTTGCAAAATAACACTGTCGTCGAAATCATAACGAACATGGTTAATTTCTTGATAAGTCTCATGACCCTTGCCAGCGATTACGACGATATCATCAGCCGCTGCTTGATTGACCGCATACTCAATCGCTGCTTGGCGCGCAGGCTCAATATAGGTACGCTGATATTGCTCACTCGTCATGCCTGCTTGCATATCTTGCAAAATGATATTGGGATCTTCGGTGCGTGGATTGTCTGCCGTTAATACGACTTTATCCGCGCCTGCCAAGCCTGCTTGCGCCATCAAAGGACGTTTGCCCGCATCACGGTCGCCACCACAACCAAACACTGCCCACAGCTGACCCTTACAATGGGTCTTTAGGCTGGCAAGCACTTGGCTTAAGGCATCTGGCGTATGGGCATAATCAACGATAAAGCAGCCATCATTAGACGGCACACGCTGCATACGTCCAACCGCACCTTGTAGCTGCGGCACCACTGCGGCAATACGCTCAAGGCTAATGCCTAAAGCGACGGCAGCTGCCATTGCGGCAAGCAAATTGGCAACATTAAAGCGCCCCAATAATGGGCTGACGATACCTAAATGATTAACTTCGCCATCGCCTAAATCAGTACGTAGCGTAATCTCGACACCTTTTAAGCTTGGTTTGATTTCAGCCGCAACAAAGGTCGCAGATTTTGATGATTCTAAACTGTACGTCCAGACCGTTAAATCACTGGCATGTGCGGTGTCGAGCATAATCTGACCATGTTCATCATCGATATTAATGATAGCGTGTGTCAAATCTGGAAAATGCGCTTTATCAAACAGTCTAGCTTTTGCTGCTGCATACTCTGCCATATCGGCATGATAGTCTAAGTGGTCACGGCTAAGATTGGTATAAATCGCCACCGACACTGGCATACCTTGTAAACGCTGCTGATCCAAACCATGTGAGCTGGCTTCCAATGCCAATAATTCAGCATTCTCTGTCCCCATTTGATATAAAAATTGCTGAACTGCTAAAGCATCGCCCGTGGTATGGCTGGCTTGCACCAAAGCACCAAGCCTACCATTACCTGCCGTGCCCATGACTGCGCTGCTTATGCCTGTCAGCTGCGTCAACTGCGCCACCAATTGACTGATAGTCGTTTTGCCATTGGTGCCCGTCACCGCGACCACCGTTGGCAAGGTCACGGGCTGCTGATATTGAAAACGTGCTTGAATGAGTGTCCCTAAAAAATCACGAATATTGGGCACGTATAAAACAGGGCAAGGCAGTGCTGCTAATTGCTGCTGCGCTTTAGCAGTACTATCATTCGATAAAGTGATATCGGCGTGATTTGATACACTAGTCGTGCTAAGTAAAGCCGTGGGATCTATTTCTGATAGGATAAAAGCCGCATTGTTAGCGGCTTGATAGAGGTAGTCGCGACTTTTTTGACAGTTTGGTATGTGGCTTTTTAATAACACAAACACATCGTTCGGCTCTAGCAGACGACTGTCTAAACGAAACTGCAGGAATGGAATATCAAGAAACGAATTGATTGGTTTTGAATCCGCTCCAATCAATGTCGTCTGAGTCGATAGCTTTTGCAATGCCTGCTCTATACCTACACCATGCCTGCTATTGCTACTACTAGATTCAGTCAGCTGCTGCAAGGTGACTGGGGTAATGCTTGGCGACGAGGGTGACAGGGTCATTGGCAAATCCTATACGGTTAAAACACATCAAATAGTTAAAAACTGAACATTTAAAAAACTTACGTTTAAGCCTATAAATCTTCCGTTTTTAACGGCTTATCTAAGGGTACATTGTATAAACGCAGCGCCTCTTTCATGACATTATGAAAGACTGGCGCGACTGTTAAACCAGCATAAATCTGACCACGCGGGTCTTCGATGAGCATCACGCCGACCAGCCTAGGGTTGGACGCTGGCGCCATACCCGCAAAAACGTTGCGGTATTGGTCAGTATAGTAGCCACCTTTTGGATTGATACGGCGCGACGTTCCTGTTTTACCAGCGACGCGATAACCGTCAATCGCAGCACCTTTAGCCGTACCACCCGGTTCGGTGACACTTTCCATCATTTGTACGATAGACATCGCTTGCTCGTGTGCCATGATACGCTTGCTTGGCTGCGGCTTGTCATCTTTAATGAGGGTCAATGGGTGCATCACACCGCCTGCCGCCAGCGCCGAATAAGCCTGCGCGACCTGAGCCAGTGTTACCTGTAGACCATAACCATAACTGACCGTTGCACGTCTTGATGTTTCTTTTTCTTTTGGTGTAACCACAAGCCCACTACCTTCCCCTGGGAACTGTAGCGGTGTCTTTGAACCAAAACCAAATTGCTTTTGCATATTGGTAATGCCATCAGCGGGTAAAGACAAAGCAATCTTAGTCGAGGCAACGTTACTAGATTTCTGTAATAGCGTTGCCATCGTGATCCGCCCTAAATTATTATGGTCACGAATGGTATAACCACGGACACGAATAGAGCCAGGATTGGTATCGATTAAGGTAGTGGCGGTATATTTTCCTGAGTCTAAAGCCGCTGCAACGGTAAATGGCTTCATGACTGAACCGGGTTCAAAGACATCGAGCAGCGCACGGTTACGCTGATTCTCACCGGTCATCTCATTCAGGTTATTAGAATTAAAAGATGGCCATGTTGACAAGGCAAGCACTTCACCCGTTTGCACATCAACAATCATGCCTGTTGACCAGCGCGCTTTTTGCAAACGCCCTGCTTTCTCTAGTTCTTTATAAAGCAAATACTGCAAGCGCGAATCAATGGTCAACGCCACATCTTTACCTGGTATTTCTGGTTCAATCTGTTTAATTTCTTTTAAACTGTTTTGTTTGGCATCTTTTAGCACCAACACTTTACCATCATCACCTGCCAGCTCAGTTTCATATTGGCGTTCGATACCAGCACGACCTTCGTAACCACCTTCAGGATCGCTGACATTTTGTCCCATAAAGCCCAATAGTTGCGAGTTTGGTTGTGGCTGCGGGTAATAACGTTGGAAAAAGTTTTTTTCATAGACGCCAGGAAAATCAAGGGTGCTGACACTTTGGGCAATCTCTGGCGTTACTTTATTCAGTAGCGGCAAATAGTGCGAGCCTGCACCCGATGGCAGCGCGGCTTTAACTGCTGCTTCATTGGTTACATCAATACTGTCATCGATAGCGGTAACTTTTTTTAGCTCAGTGACCGAAATATTCGCAGCCGCCGCAAGCGTGGTCAGATCCATGTTATCCAAACGCTTTTGCATACGCGCAACCAGCTGTGGACTCTCAGGATTGGTGATAATGATACGCTTAAGCTCGTAATATTCGCGCGCGTAATCATGCGGACTAAAAGAGACCGTCGCCAGTGGTGCACTGACTGCAAGTGGCAAATTATTGCGATCGGTAATCATACCGCGATAGGATTTTTGCGTGCGCACGCTAGTGATAAGCTCATCACCTTTGTCTTGATAAAACTGAGCATTGGCAACTTGTAAATAATAAGCACGGGCTATCAGCAAACCCAAGACAACCAATGCAATGACCCAAATAGTACGGAAACGGTTTTTGTCTTGCTCAAAACCGCCGCGAGAGGAAGCGCCAGACGCTTTACCCAAAAACCCTCTTTTATTTTTCAGGTTTTTGACACTGGTATAAGCGCCTTGCTCTTCACTTTTTTTCAATCGATCAAACAATTTAGCCTTACGGTTGCCAGAGGATTTTTTTTCAGCCGTACTGCCTGTTTGTCCCGATTTGGCTGCACTGGCAGGACGTAAGGGCTTAGTCACCTTACCGCTAGTTGGCTTTTTATTCGCATTTTTCGCGGTCGTTTTACCGCTATTGGCATTAGGTTTTTTATCACTCATTGTCCTGCCTCCGCTACCGTGGCATCGGTGATAGGAGCGTCAGGCGATATATCCGTAGAAGCTCGTGGTTCGATAATGTCAGACTTATCCTCATTTGAGTCAGTATCGACGACTGGCACCTGTGCTGTGGCAACACCCGGTTGGATAATGAGCTTATCTTTTAGCGTCGGTGAAAACATGCCCAGTTCAGCGACCGCACGGCTAGCGATTTGCGGCGTCGCACTAAAAGTCTGCTGTTCAATGAGCAAACGCTGATGTTCGACTTGCAGATTACGCTCTTGTTTTTTCATGTCTTGCAAGGTTTTATAATCCTGATGATATTGCTGAACACCTTCGGCTGTTTTGATACCGCTCCACACAATCGCCACTGCTAACAGCAATAGCACCACTACATAGATACTAACCACATTAAATCGGCGTACAAATAGCTCGCCGATATCGGTGTTATGCGGCATTGCAGCACGACGGTTTGCAGGTTTGTCAGATATTGCCATGACGCTCTCAAAAAGTGGACTTCAAGTATGAAAATTGGCAACTGTTTTAGAGCGGTAAGACGCTTTGTACAGCACCATCAATAAAGTAAAACCAAACGAAAAAGGAACAGCCGAGCCTAGCAGATAATGTTTACAGATTTTTAACAGCCGCGTAAGTATTCAGACTTTTATCCTACTTAATTGCCAGCAACCAATCACCAGCAACTCAGCCAAACACCCTCTCTATAACATCACGCTACCTGTGTTATTGCTCGACACTGGGTAGATAGTCGGTATCAGTACGAGTCGCCATGCGCAACCACGCACTACGCGCGCGTGGATTTTGACTGGTTTCAGCTTTGCTTGGACCCACGCGTTTAGGCTTGCTAAAATAACGCGGACGATTGGGCGGCATCGGCAAATTCTCATCCTCTGGATATTGCCCTTTGCTATGACGCTGCAAAAACTGCTTGATACGGCGATCTTCTAATGAGTGAAAACTAATCACTGCTAGCTGCCCGCCTGACTTTAAAATCGGAATGCTTTGTTCTAAAAAGTCGTCAACATCGCCAAGCTCATTGTTAATAAAAATGCGCATCGCCTGAAAGCTCTGAGTCGCTGGATGCTTACCGCGCTGCCAATTAGGATGCGCCACTTTAATCACTTCAGCCAATGCCAAAGTAGAGTCATAACTGTCCATCTGCTTAATAGCACGGGCGATACGGCGACTATGACGCTCTTCGCCAAAATCATAAAGCACATTGGCCAAGGTTTCATCGTCGACTTTTTCTAGCCATTCAGCGACCGACTGCCCACGGCTGGTATCCATACGCATATCAACCGCCCCGTCACGCATAAAACTAAAACCACGACTGCCATCATCAATTTGCGGCGATGAGATACCCAAATCTGCCATTAAGCCATCAACTTGCATGATACCCATTGCCGCTAGACTATCCGTCAACGTCGCAAAACTATCATGCACCACTTTTACGCGACTATCGGTATTTGCCAATTCACGCGCGACGCTAATCGCTGTTGGATCTTTATCAAAAACAATCAAGGTTGCATCATCGGCCAACTGACTTAATAGTAGTCGGCTATGACCACCACGCCCAAAGGTAGCATCAACGTAGACGCCACTCATCTTTAAGCTATTTTGGTTGTCACTGCTTTGTTCTGCATCGTCTGTTTGCTTAGGTAGCACTTTAACACCCAGCACTGCCGCGACGGTTTCTTGCAATAACACCGCATCATGAACAAAGCTCAATTCATCAGAGCGGGCTTTATCAGTGACAGACTCTTGATTCAGCTGATTAGTAGAGTCACTCTCTACCACAAAATCGTTTTCTACAGCAGACAGCTCAGCCGCTGATGCAGCATTAACAGTGGCTAAAGGAGAATCTATTTTAGAATCTTGCTTAGTATTCGGCGTATTTTTTGGCTTATTATTCAATATGGACACAAACGACTCAGTAGATGATGACCATTTTGGTCAGTAAGAGTGAAAAATCAGATGAAAATAAACAAGTTATGACTTGTCTAACATTATTATCGCAAGGATACACGGGTAGTCAAGCGCTAGACGGGCATTTCGTTAAAAATATTCCATCTCTCTGTTATACTAGCGCTATATTTTACGCTATTTTTCTACATTGACGGCTATTGTTTCATCCGTATTTTTTATTCAAACTTGTCATTCATATTTATCATTAGCATTTTTCACTGCTATTTTTTCATTTTTCACTGCCATATTCATTAACTAGCCTATTCTGAGAATTTTATGATGCAATCATCGACTTCAAATAACAGCACACGCCCTGTCCGTACCCGTATTGCGCCATCGCCTACTGGCTTTCCGCATGTCGGCACCGCTTATATTGCCCTATTTAATTTAGCTTTTGCTAAAGCCCACGGCGGCGAATTTATTTTGCGTATCGAAGACACGGATCAAACGCGCTCAACCGAACAATCTGAAAAAATGATTTTGGATGCGCTGCGTTGGGTCGGTCTCGACTGGGCGGAAGGTCCAGATATTGGTGGCCCGCACGCGCCTTATCGTCAGAGTGAGCGTAGTGATATTTATAAAAAGCACGCCGAACAGCTCATAGAAAACGACCATGCGTTTCGCTGCTTTTGTACCAGTGAAGAGCTCGATGCCATGCGTGCTGCTCAAATGGCCAATGGTGAAACGCCACGTTATGACGGTCGCTGTGCCCATTTAGCCCCTGAGAAAACTGCGCAATTGGTCAGTGAGGGCAAACCGCATGTCATTCGTATGCGTGTGCCTACCGAAGGCGTCTGTCAAGTACATGACATGTTACGCGGTACGGTTGAGATTCCTTGGACACAAGTCGACATGCAAGTGCTGCTAAAAACCGACGGCATGCCGACTTATCATTTAGCCAACGTTGTCGATGACCATTTAATGGACATCAGCCATGTGTTGCGTGGTGAAGAGTGGCTGAACTCTGCGCCCAAGCACCAGCTGCTTTATGAGTATTTTGGTTGGGAGATGCCGGTGCTTTGCCATATGCCACTGCTGCGTAACCCAGACAAATCAAAACTGTCTAAGCGTAAAAACCCAACCTCTATCACCTATTATCGTGATGCAGGCGTGCTGCCTGAGGCGCTGCTCAACTACCTCGGTCGTATGGGCTACTCTATGCCTGACGAAGCTGAACAGTTTACCCTAGAAGAAATGATTGGTAGTTTTGATATTCAGCGTGTGTCCCTTGGCGGCCCTATCTTCGATATCGAAAAACTGAACTGGCTCAACGCAGAATGGTTGCGTGCGCTTACTCCTGAACAGTTAAAAAATAAAATCCTCGATTGGGCAAATAACAGTGATAAGCTGACGGCTATCGCAGCGGCGATTCAGCCTCGTATTGAGCTGTTATCTGATGCAGTTAATTGGGGTGGTTTCTATTTCCAGAACTTACCTAATATCAATGCTGAGAGCTTTACCCATAAATCACTCACTCCTGAGCAAATTACTGAGATGCTGCAACTGGCGCTTTGGCAGCTAGAAACCTTGCCAACGTGGTCAGAAGAAAATATCTACGCCACCCTAAAAGGTCTTGCCGCTCACCTCGATATCAAGATGCGTGATTTTATGGCACCGTTCTTCATTGCTATCGCTGGCAGCACCTCATCGACGCCAGTCATGAATTCTATGGCAATCATCGGCGCTGATATGACGTTGACTCGCTTGCGTCATGCGATTGATGTACTAGGCGGCTTGGGTAAAAAGAAGCTGAAAAAACTTGAGAAACAAGCGGCTGAATTACCAGATTTTTTAGCGGCTGAATAGTTTATAAATACTATTAAAGCTACCCTAGTCACTATACGATTGGGGTAGCTTTTTTTAACAAAAATTTATTTAGAATATAGGTGATGTTTTATGGTCGTTACAGCCGCTGTACTAGCTACCTTATTAAAAGACCCCCTAACTAAGGCTTTCAGTTGGACATTTATCGAAGCACTGAAAGGCACTCGCAATCAAAATATAGAAAATTCGCTCAAAACCCTTTCTACTAGAATAATTGAAGTAGTTAAGGTAAAGACCATCTACAAGGGCGATAAAAGTATTGATTTACATGAGTTCTATGTACCAACTAGAGTTAACAATGTTGGTACTAGAATTGAGTGTATATCAGACATAGATAGTCAATCCATTGTACTTGAAGGTACAGTTGGGCAAGGAAAGTCTATATTTATGCGTTACTTGACATATCAAGAAGCGCGTCAAAGTAAGAGGGTTCCAATTTTCTTTGAACTTCGTAGATTAGACGATAATCAGAGCTTAGAAGAAGCGATTAGTTTAACAATAAATAATTGGATACATTTATTCTCTAAAGAACACTTTGTAAAAATTGCTGAGAGCGGCAACTTGGTGTTATTTCTTGACGGCTTTGATGAGCTACCTCATGAAACAGTTAAGAGGTTATTAAATGAAATTGAGGGATGGTGTGAACGTTATCCTGACATGCAATTGATTATCAGTGCAAGACCTGAATCTGAGATTCAAAAATCAAACTACTTTAAGGTTTACAAGCTTTCAAGCTATCGATTTCATGAGCAGTCTAAATTAATAGATAAATTAGTTGAAGAAGAAAAAAGCCGAGAAATTCTCAAACAGGCTATTAAAGATAGTACTCATGAAATTAAAGAGTTATTAACGACACCGTTGATGGTAACACTCTTTGTGATGACATACCGTGCATTATCAGATATACCAAAAAGTCAGTCTGAGTTCTATAAAGCACTGTTCTCTGTTTTGACATCGCGTCATGATAAAACAAAGCCAGGTTATAAAAGACAACTTAGCTGTAATTTAAACGAATCACAGTTGCAAGGAGTTTTTGAAGAATTTTGCTACCTGACAGGTAATAAAAATAAGCTAATTCTTAGTTATGATGAAGCTATCGAAATAATTGAAAAATGTTTGGTTAATCAAAAAATTGGAGGTAGCCCTACAGATGTAATTGAGGATTTCTCTAAGGTAGTATGTTTATTACTTAAAGATGGATTAAACTACTCTTTTGTACATAAAAGCATTCAAGAATACTTTTATGCCAGTTTTATTTCGAAAAAACCTGAACGAGCACAAGAGAAATTTTACTTAGAGTATTCAAAAAATATTCATTTATTTTACAAAATAAAAGAGGCAATTCAGTTCTTAAAGGAAGCTAGTAAATATAATTACTATAAATACTTTAGGCTACCTGTTATTGAAGAGTATATAGAGTTCTACCAAATAAGAAAAAACAGCAACACCATTCTTGATAACTTACTGATTCATAAAATTTCCAACAATGAGTTAGAAATTCTTCTAGATGATAAAGGTGAAATACAATCTGGATTCTTTTGTGCTCCTAGAAGAATAGAGAATCTATTAGGCACATATATTAAAGAGTTAATAATTGGAGACAACAAGAATTTTACTAGACTTGGCTATGGTAGAGTTGATGTTAAAAATGTGACTGATAAACATTTTAAAATCGAAGGTTTTGAGAAAATAGAATGCCATTTAGACGAAGTTAGCTTAGAGAAATTAACGAAAGAAACACTTGAAATAGGCAATGAAATTATAAATAACCGTGAAGAAATAATAAACTATATTAACCAGCAAGACGATATTGATATTGATGTAAGTGACCTCATGTGAAAATAGCAATTAATTTATAACTAGGCCATGTCAAAATAGCTATAGCGTGAACTGACATAATTCTTAGCAGATAATGAGTAGCACAAGAAAGTCTCTAAGCCACGTTCAAGCATATAACCTTGACATTCAAATACATGACTTTTCGATACCGTAATATTTTTCTTAGTTAGCACTACTACTACCCTACTACTATTAAACACCTTAATTGGAAATAAATATGGCCGCCAAGACCGTCACGATAGAAAGTAAAGATTATGTCTTTAACACCCTGAAAGAAGCGCAGAATTACTACGACGCCATCGTAAAAGAGCTTTATGATGCAAAACTTACCCTGACAAAAGGACAAGATTTTGAAGACTTAAAGTGGATATACAGCACCTACTGTCAATATACCAAGCAAAATGTAGATAAACTAATCGATTCTGACATCATTGGCGTCAAAGGTATCAGCACAGTACAACAAAAAGGGGGACAATATATCCCCACAGAATGTTGTGCCATTATTTTTTCAGATGGCAGCGAAGAAGAGTTTTTCACCGATAAAGCTATCAAAGAGATCTCTCTTAAGCAAAATCCACGCTAATTTGGGCTTATTAAGTAACTAAAATAGCTTTAAACGCTTTTTTTCAAATATTTATGCATTATTTTTAAAATAGTAGTTGACAGGACTGCCGGTCTTGCATAAAATATGCACACTCTTAGCGAGGGGCTATAGCTCAGTTGGTAGAGCACTTGCATGGCATGCAAGGGGTCAACGGTTCGACTCCGTTTAGCTCCACCATACTATTTATTGCAACGCTCAGTACTACTGAAACGTAACCATAAATACTCGCTAGTAGGACGATATCAGCACCTAGGCAATGCTTATTTATTAAGCTATCTGATATTGTGAAGTACCGTTGTAACCATTGGTTATAACACTCTATGCGTCCCCATCGTCTAGAGGCCTAGGACACCGCCCTTTCACGGCGGTAACGGGGGTTCGAATCCCCCTGGGGACGCCACTATTCGGCGTCACTTGTTAGCACTTTTGCTTAGCATCAGGTTAGACTAATAAGCGAACAATAAAAAAGCCCAGTCATCATACGGTGACTGGGCTTTTTTATGTCTATTGGTTTTGTTATATCCAGTTCATTATGGTTTGGATAAGCTGAAATTAATATATCAACGATCATAACAAGAGACAAACTCTCTAATCGCCCAGCCCCAATGCCTGTATTCGCCCTTGTAATAGCCTTCTAAATATACCCACGGACGGTTTTTATTATCATAAGTGGTATCTGTGATATACACTTCGCGATCATTACGCAGCTTATTAATAACCTTGCCATTAGGCTCGTCGCGAATGTTTAGTGGAGTACCCGTCGGATCTGTTACTTTGCAAACTCTCTCGGCATGCGCGGCATTTATCCCAACAGTCGTGGCCAAAACAGATACAGCAATGGTATAAGCCAAACGTTTCATCTCAAATCCTCATTATCAACAAATGTCTTATTAATCTCTGATATCTTATCAGAGTTCACATTGCGGTATCTGCGATTTTATAAGATATTTACGTTTTATTGATTTTGATAAAGAGTTAAGCCATAACCTGCATTATAGTTTTTAATATCAGTATTTATTGAATGATTTATTCTATTGCCAACCCTTACGATCCTCGCTACCATCAATCCTATAAGGATTTTATAGAATGTATAAATACTTTATAACATACAAACTTTTAGGCTTAACACAAGGACGTTTTAACCATGTTCGGGATTGAGAACTATCTAGGGTTTATCATGGCAGCTATTTTGTTAAACCTGACCCCAGGCACGGACAGCATGTACATCATTACCCGTAGTATTTCGCAGGGGCAAACGGCAGGGTTTTATTCTGTGTTGGGTATTACTTCAGGCATTTTGGTGCATACGCTACTGGCTTCGCTAGGATTGTCCGTGTTGCTGGCTAACTCCCCTACGGCATTTATGCTCGTAAAATATATTGGTGCCAGCTATTTGTGCTATCTAGGCGTCAAAATGCTCATAAGTAAACAACAGCCTTTGATAGCCGCGAGTTTGCAGGATGACGAGAAACCAAAGCCCGTTCAGCCTTTAGATCACTGGCAGATATATAAGCAAGGTGTGCTCACCAATACCTTTAATCCAAAAGTCGCATTATTCTTTTTGGCGTTCTTCCCTCAGTTTATCGATGCCAGTTATGCTCATAGCATGGTGTCGTTCGTCATTTTAGGACTGACCTTTGCTGTCACTGGCTTTATATGGTGCTTATGCTTAGCATTATTGGCGTCAAAATTCAGTGAAAATCTGAGAAAAAAGCCCTCTATCGAAGCCATTTTAAACAAGATAAGCGGTGTGGTATTTATTGGCTTAGGAATTAGGCTGTTGACTGAGAAGGGTTGAAACCATTGGAATAAATAGCAGAGGAAATAATCATGAACGATGATACTAAGCAAAAAATCACTTTATTACTTGAAGAGTTAATTAATACTCCATGCTCAGAGTCAAGGCAAGTAGCAATAAAGCATGAACTAGACAAACTGTCTCCTGACCCATTTTGGAGTGACTATATATTCTGGAGTGATGAATATGTAAACGAAGACTTAAGTATCCATTATGAGAAATTTTTTGATAAAATTTCTGAGTATCCAAATTCTCATGAGTATAAAACAAAAAGTCGCATTTTAGAGTTGGCTCAAAAACTTGTCATTAGAGATTTTTCTGAAATTAGTGAAGGTGATATCGTAAATGAAATCAATGAACTGTCTCCTGATATCAGTTGGACGAATTATCTTTTTGTCGATAAGACCTGCTTAAACAATGACGGCAGTATCAATAAAGAAGCATTCTTAAATAAAGTATTTAAGGAGAGCTGGAATGAAAACTTTAGATAGTTCATTGAAATAGATTTGCAGATACGTGCTTCCCTTTTCCCAAATAATAAAAAAGCCCAATCCCCTACTTTGACTGGGATTGGGCTTTTTATCATTCTAAGCTCAATTGACTATTACGCTGCGTTTTTGCTCTCAGCAGCCAATTGACGTAGCACATAGTGCAACACGCCACCATGACGCACGTACTCACGCTCTTTTGGCGTCTGGAGCATGACATTGACATCAAAGCTCTCAGACGAACCATCGGCACGTGTGGCCGTGACTTTGGCGGTCTTGCTTTCGCCATTATCTAGACCTGTAATACTAAGCACTTCTGAGCCGTCCAGTTTATAGGTATCAGCATTTTCACCCTCTTTAAAGGTCAATGGCAATACACCCATACCGACGAGGTTTGAGCGGTGAATACGCTCAAACGAGCTGGTCAATACTGCTTTTACGCCAAGCAAAATCGTACCCTTCGCTGCCCAGTCACGGCTAGAGCCAGAGCCATATTCTGCACCGCCAAGTACCACGAGCGGACGCTTGTCTTCTTTATACTTCATTGCCGCATCATAGATGGCCATTTCTTCGCCGTCTTGTAGAGTGGCGCTATCGCCGTTGAAGTAATAAGTATAGCCGCCCTCTTTGCCAGCCATCATGGTATTTTTGATACGGATATTGGCAAAGGTGCCGCGCGTCATGACTGCATCATTACCACGGCGTGAGCCATAGCTATTGAAGTCGGCTTGCATCACACCGCGCTCTTGCAAGTACTTACCTGCTGGCGAATCTGGATCGATATTACCAGCTGGTGAGATATGGTCAGTGGTGATTGAATCACCGAACAACCCTAAGATGCGTGCGCCTTCGATATCAGGAATACCTTCTGGCTCCATGGTCATACCATCAAAGAACGGCGGGTTTTTGATATAAGTAGACGCTTCGCTCCACGGATACAACTGGCTATCGGCTGAGCTAATGGCGTTCCAGGCGGCACTACCGTCAAACACTTCGCCGTAGTTTTTGCGGAACATATCCGCATCGATATTATTGGCAATCAGCTCATTGATCTCATCTGACGTTGGCCAAATATCTTTTAAGAAGACATCTTTGCCATCTTGATCTTGTCCTAACGGCTGCGTCGTTAAGTCAATATCAACCGTACCTGCCAACGCATAAGCCACTACCAATGGTGGTGACGCCAAATAACTGGCTTTTACGTGCGAGTGGATACGACCTTCAAAGTTACGGTTACCTGACAACACGGCAGCAGCGACTAAGTCTTTTTCTTCGATACCTTTTTCAATCGACTCTAAGAGTGGTCCTGAGTTACCGATACACGTGGTACAACCATAACCCACTAAATAGAAGCCTGTTTTTTCAAGCTCATCCATTAACTTAGATTTTTCAAGATAATCGGTGACGACTTTCGAACCGGGAGCTAATGAAGTTTTGACCCAAGGCTTGGCTTTTAGACCTTTTGCAGCAGCTTTTTTCGCCACCAAGCCCGCGCCAATCATCACCGCAGGGTTTGAGGTATTGGTACATGAGGTAATCGCTGCGATAACGACAGAACCATCACGCAATTTATGGCTCTTATCATCGATATTGACGTCAGAGAAAACATTAGGCTTAGCATAGAGTCTATCCGCTTGCTCTTGCTCGCCGCCTTCTTCATCAAAGCGTACCTTGCCTTCGACTTCTGACTTGCGGTCTTTGGTCATTTTTTCTAAAGTTTCACCAAATTTTTCGTGCATATCAGATAGATTGATACGCTGCTGTGGCAAATTCGGACCGGCAAGTGCAGGCTGTACCGATGATAAATCGAGCTCTAACTTACTTGAATAAGTCGCTGCTGGCGTATCGGCATCGTGCCATAAGCCTTGCGCCTTGGCATACTTTTCGACCAATTCAATCTGGCTTTCTTCACGACCTGATAGACGCAAATAATCAATCGCCATTTGGTCAATCGGGAAAATACCACAGGTTGCACCGTATTCTGGCGACATATTGGCAATCGTCGCACGATCTGCCAGTGGCATACTGTGTAAGCCTTCGCCATAAAACTCAACGAATTTACCAACCACACCATGCGCACGCAGCATTTCAACCACACGCAACACCAAATCCGTCGCAGTAACGCCTTCAGTGAGTTTACCTTTTAGCTCAAAGCCAACCACTTGTGGAATCAGCATCGATGACGGTTGACCGAGCATCGCTGCCTCCGCTTCAATACCGCCGACACCCCAACCAAGCACGCCAATACCATTAATCATCGTCGTGTGGCTGTCCGTACCAAATACCGTATCAGGATAAGCCGTCAGCTCACTTGTACCATCAACATTGACATCAGCAGCCATTACAACACGAGCTAAGTATTCAAGGTTAACCTGATGCACAATACCCGTCGCTGGTGGTACTACTACAAAGTTTTTAAACGCATTGCGACCCCAATGCAGGAATTCATAACGTTCATTGTTACGTTTAAATTCAATTTTTTCGTTCAAGTCTAGTGCATCTTCTCGGCCATAAGCATCAACTTGTACAGAGTGATCGACGACCAATTCACTCGGGATAAAGGGGTTAATTTGCTCAGCTTTACCGCCAAGCTCAACCACGGCATCACGCATGGCTGCCAAATCGACAACTGACGGCACACCAGTAAAGTCTTGCAGGACTACACGGGCTGGCATAAAGGCGATCTCTTTTGACGCTTCTGCGCCTGCGTCCCAGTTGGCAACGGCTTCGATGTGGTTTTTGCCGACAGATTGACCATCATCTTCATTACGTAATAGGTTTTCTAAGACGATTTTCATACAAAATGGCAATTTGCTGATGTGCTCGAAAGTTTCGGTCAGCTTTGGCAAACTGTAATAGGCATGTTCCTTGCCATCGACCGTAATGGTGTCTTTTACATTAAAAATATCACTCATGATAGCTTCCTTATCGTTGTTATAGATCCTAAGCCCAAACGGTTATAGGTTTATGCTGAGGATTGGTGGCTAGATAGATGATTGTACGAGTTGTATTCAAAATCGTTATTATTTGACACAATACAATATAAAGTTGAGTTAACAAAATAGCTAAGCGACTCTTTAGGACTTAACAATAACGCTCTTTTACCATAACAAAACGGAGGCGCTTTGTTAACGTCTAGACGTTGTCAAATCGTGGCATAATCGTAAACGTAACAAGGGTTTAACGTTCTATTATTAAGTATCAATATATTTTCCAAAGAAATATTAGAATCAAAGGTAGTGGGTAAACCGGTCGCGGCATACGAACCTTATCTATTAGACGTTTGGCTGCGCTATGCTATTATGGTGCGCTTTTTTACCGCTAGGCAAACGCCTCGAAACAATCGTTTCGCGCGCTACTTATTGATGAGTTTTTATGGCAAATTTTAACACCCACCTGAATGTTGCATTCATGGTCAGTGGTACGCTCAGTTTGACAGTTTATAAAGCGGGATTGATTGATGATTCGGGGTTTTTAGTTTGCGTGGCGCTCGGCACTATCGGTGGGCTGCTGCCTGATTTGGATTCTGACAACTCCACACCGATTAAACTTGGCTTTAATATCACCTCATTTATTTTTGCCTTTGGTTTGGTCATGCATTGGCGCAGTGAGCTGAGTTTGCTCGCCCTGATTGCATTATGGCTAGCAGGCTACGGCTTTATGCGTTATGTGGTTTTCTCTATTTTTACCAACATGACCGTGCATCGCGGTGTGATTCACTCCGTGCCTTATATGGCAATTTTGGGTTTGGGGCTGACCTATTTAAGCTACTACGTATTGCACCTCCCACTGACGGCAAGCTGGTTTTACGGTTTATTTTTATTCGGTGGCGCGCTAGTGCATTTGACATTGGACGAGTTATATAGCGTCAATTTATCCAATATGAAAATGAAGCGCTCATCAGGTACAGCGATGAAGTTTTATCAACCTAAAGATAAGTGGTGGTATTTATTACTATATACACTGCTCGCCATGTTGGTCTATTTTGCCCCGCCGTTTGATGCGTTTTGGCAGCAGCTGCGTGACCCAGCACCATGGGCACAACTAAAAGTTGGCATATTGCCAGAACTGATAAAAAGCATGCTGCGATAAAGATAACGGTAAAGCAGTAAAACCCAAGCAAAAATGAGAATAAAACATGCAACCTAATCTACACGTTTGCCCTTGCCAAATTCATCCATCATCAAACGCTATCAGCTCACCACTACTGTATAAAGATTGCTGTCAGCCTTATCATGAGGCTGTTTATAATGATGCTCTTTATAATGGTGAGGTTGGCAAAACAGATGATATAAAAGCGGAGACAGCCGAACGTCTTATGCGGTCGCGTTATAGCGCCTTTGTGTTGATTAAGCCAGACTATATCGTCAAGACTACGCTACCCGCGCAGCAAGACTTGTTGGATATCAAGGCGATTGAATCGTGGGCAAAAGAGACGAATTGGGCAGGATTAGAAATCGTAGCGCACACGCCAAAGCTAGGCAAACGCCATGCGCAAGTTGAGTTTAAGGCTTATTTCAAGCCAACTAATAATGCAAGTACTTTAGAAGAGAAAGTGCAGGCGCATCATGAATTGTCTGCCTTTGTGAAGGTGACAGACAAAATCAATAATGATGCACACTGGTACTTTTTAGATCCGACTGTTTCAATGTCTGTGACGCAAAAGCAGCCGTGTGTTTGTGGTTCAGGTGAAAAGTTTAAGCGGTGTTGCGGCGCTTATATCTAACTGATATTTAGTCAATATTAAATATTTTATAACTTCTAAACACTCGCCCCAACCGCACGTGCTACCGCAATCCCTTCATCAATCGTCAAAAACTTGCGCTGGCTTGGACTGTCTTTATAAATGACATCACCATCTTGGAATATCAGGCATTCATTGACCGCCAGCTGTTGCCATTTTTCATTTTCAGTGAGTGGAACGGTCACTAAAATAGTGACTTTATCCGTATCTGTCGTCACATCACCAAAGTTAATGGCTAAATCATCATCTGCCAATTTCGCTTCGCCAAATGGCGCTTGACGCGTGAGATAAAACAATAAACTCCCCGCATAAGCCAATTGCCAGCTACCATTTGATATCAAGCAGTTAAATAAACCATTGGCAGATAAATAACGACATTGAGTGGTCAAAAAGTTAAACAGCGTTTGGTCATCGGGACGCGACTTAAAGCTACTTTTTAGGCGATTAACTAAATAGCAAAATGCCATTTCAGAGTCAGTATTGCCTACTGGCTGGCAATGTGAGGCGTTACCGTTGTCTTGCAAGCGCTGACAGCGTTTAATAAATTCGCTATTCATCTGTCCATTATGCGCAAACACCCACTGCTCGCCCCAAACTTCACGAACGAAAGGATGGGTATTCGCCAAGCAATTCTGCCCTTGAGTCGCTTTACGAATATGCGCAATGACGTTCATGGCTTTGATTGGATAGTTATTGACCAAATCAGCGACTGGTGATAAATGGCTTGGGCGATTGTCATGGAACAAGCGCAGTCCTGTTGAAGCATTTGCCGATTCATCATTATTTGAGCATTCACTACGCTCAAAAAATGCAATGCCAAAGCCATCTTCATGGCTGTCGGTCATACCGCCTCGCTTGCGAAAGCCGGCAAAGCTAAAACCAATATCCGTCGGGGTATTACAGTTCATTCCTAGGAGTTGACACATTTATGCTTTACCGCCTTTATTATAGTGATTGTCTGCTGGGCTATGATTGACCGGATTACCTGACACAATACCAAGTTCTATATCACTCATACTAGCCAACAAATCCGCCCCAGTATTGTCATCGCTTTCAACACCATCTAGGATACGCTGGGCTTGTGCCAAATCCGTGTTTTCTACCCACAGCACGACACCAGAATTCATCCCGGGAATCGCACTGAGCGGTTGCAAGGACACGGTAATGCCATTGTTGCGCAGCAGATTGGCATGCAGCTCGCCTTGCATATTGGTATCGTAGCGCGCCAGTTTGTGCCAGTTATCAACTTGATCAGTCATGGTAAATTCCTTTTAAACAGTTAAATGTCTTGTTAATACAGATGAATTTAATAGAAGTCAAAACCTGATGACCAGTTAATTTGATTTAGCGGATAAGCATCAATATGAAAACCGTTTGGATACTCTTTAAAACCAGGTTGTGATTTTAATTGGTTGATAGCTGCTTGCGCTTGTTGCTCAGTCACAAACACACCGATTATCTTAAAATCTTCGACATCGTTATTTTTATCATCGTCTTTATAGCGCGCATGCTCTAGTACAAACACGGTACTTTGCGCTTTTTCTACATGTGACCAATGATAAGCGGCAAGGCGTTTCATCAGGTCAGGATTTTTGACCATGATATTATCGCCAGTACGTCCTTCGGTACGGTTATAGTGGATAACGTTGAGACGTAATAGCCAAAAAATCACCGCCGCTTTGGCCAGCATAACAGGCAACGCTCGTTTTTCATCTTCGCCAAGCTGACGTTTTGACTCATAGCCTTGCAAAAAAGCCACCATTTTACTGCGATCAAAATTCACCGACTCGCCTTGCTCAGCATCGCCCCACGTGGTACAAAAATCATTAATCGTAATGGCAATATCCATCACATAATGCTCGACGCTGACTTCGGTAAAGTCTAACAAGCCTGTGAGGCGCTCTTCACCTTTTTGGATATTATTTAACGATAAGTTCCACAGCGTATTATCAGCAAACATATCTAGATGACACAAGCCTTTTGGCAAGGTCGCAAGCGGTAATTCGCTATATGACTGCCAAATATCACTCATGAGCTTGGCTTCGTCACCGGGCATAAACTGCATTTCACGGTCACGCACTTCCGCCCATGGGTATAAAGGTACGCCATATTCTTCCGCAGGCTGTAATGCTTGCAAAGTCTCATGTAGCATGGCTAAAGCGGCGCCAATTTCATGACACATGGCTTGTGTAGTCTGCTGTGGGTGCGCGCCAGCCAAACAAGGCACTAGCGTAATCGCTTTATTATCATAGCGTATGACATAGCATTTTTCTGCGCTATCAGCGCCTAAATCAAGCAATGCTAACGGCGCGGCGACCGGTAATTTACCATCCAATTGATTGAGGATAACCGCCATCTTTTCGATGTCTTCTGGTGGACGCTCTTCAAATAAAGTAAATACATAAGAGTGCGCGCCATCTACATCATCAGTCGTCTGAATAAACCAGTTAGAGTTTTTGATACCTTGGGTAATCGGAATGGCACGCGCAAACGAGACGCCAAAGCGTTGGCAAAAGGCGGCAAACTGATCATTGGTTAACTGGGTATAGACGGACATGACATCTCACTTTTGGCAATTAAATAAAAAGTTAAATAGGATAGATTTAAACAGCAATGGCGACAATTGTAGCGCGCTTGGGCAAACGATAGCGAAAAGCGTAATAATCTTGCGAAAATCTGCCTGATATGGCGGTGATTTTGCTAGACTAGCGCATTGAGAGAATTGATTATAAGGTGAAAGACCCTATGTTAGCAAAGCGTATCATTCCTTGTTTGGACGTTGATAATGGACGCGTGGTCAAAGGTGTGCAGTTTGTCGATATCAAAGACGCAGGCGATCCTGTTGAAGTCGCCAAACGCTACAACGAACAAGGCGCTGACGAGATTACTTTTTTGGACATTACGGCCACCAATGACGAGCGCGACACCACCTATCATACCGTTGAACGTATGGCAGAAACCGTGTTTGTGCCACTAACGGTCGGCGGCGGTGTGCGTAAAATTGCGGATATTCGTAACTTGCTCAATGCAGGCGCGGATAAAGTAGCAATTAATTCAGCAGCAGTATTTACCCCAGAGTTCGTCGGGGAAGCGGCACAAAAATTTGGCAATCAATGTATCGTCGTGGCTATCGATGCCAAACGCGTCGCGGATATTGATGTTGATGGCATCATCATGCCGCGTTGGGAGATTTTTACCCATGGCGGTCGCAAGCCAACGGGCATCGATGCCGTCGCTTGGGCAAGTAAAATGGCTGAACTCGGCGCTGGCGAATTATTAGTGACGTCGATGGACGGTGACGGTACTAAAAAAGGCTATGACTTGGCCTTAATGAAGCAAATTACCAGCCGCGTCAATGTGCCTGTCATTGCCTCAGGCGGCGTCGGCAACCTGCAACATTTAGCAGAAGGCGTCTTAGAAGGCGGCGTCGATGCGGTACTTGCCGCCAGTATTTTTCACTTCGGTGAATATACGGTGCAAGAAGCCAAAGAATATATGGCAGCGCAAGGGATACAGATGCGCCTGTAATACGTTGGTAAAATGCAAATAAATTAGAAAAAATGTTATCATAGCGCTAACTGCTTATTATCATTTGGTTTTCGTTCATTTAACGCTCAATTCGTTTGCGTGATAACCAATCGAATAAGTGATACCAATCACAAAAATTAGAGTAGCAAGGAAAACGAGTGTAAGGACTACGCATTGTAGACTAAACAAGTTTGACACAGCTAATCGTACTTTTTGGGTTTGGTATTATTTGAATCTATCATTATATTTAGCTACTCCTACATTTTAATTAAAAGCCCATAAGGCGAAGGATGTTTTTATGTCGAATTTACAACAGCAACGCAATGACGTGACTCATATCGATGGCAACCTGCATCAAAATGAAGGCGCTCGTATTGGTATCGTCGTCGGTCGTTTTAATGGTTTTGTGGTTGAATCATTGGTAGATGGCGCAATTGATGCGCTACTACGTCACGGTGTATTGGGTAGCAACATCACCGTAATCCGTGTACCGGGTGCTTTTGAATTGCCATTGGTGGCACAGCGCGCGGCTGAGTCAGATCGCTTTGACGCCATCATTGCGTTAGGCGCGATTATTCGCGGTAGCACGCCGCATTTTGACTTTGTGGCGAGTGAATCAGCCAAAGGCCTAAGCAGCGTTGCGATTGATTATAATATTCCTGTTGCCAACGGTGTATTGACGACTGACAGCATCGAGCAAGCGATTGAGCGTTCTGGCACGAAAGCCGGTAACAAAGGCTCAGAAGCCGCCATGGTCGTGCTAGAGATGATTGCAGTGCTATCACAGCTAGACATTGATGACGATAGCGATGACGCTTAATTAAACTCGTTACTTATTCATACTCATTAACATTTGAGTATGAATAAGTCAGATTAAGCATCGTTGATTATTAATAAGCATTATTGTTGATTAAACTATTTAGGGCTATGGTTATTGCAATAGCCCTAAGTGTGCAGTGTAAATGTTCAACAGCAGTATCCAAAACTGTCTGGTAAATTTACCAGCCGACTACTATTTAACATTTTATTTTAAAACTTCTTATCTTAAAAACTAGGTATAGACCCCCTATGACTGACCAACTCAAGCGCGCTATCAGCGCTGCGAAAACCGCCCAAACCAATGATAGTCAAGCTGAAGCCACGCGTATTGCGAGCAGCAGTGCGGGTGATCAAACCTTCGACATGAGTGAGTCTTCTTACAAGACCAGTCACACCGCTATCCGTAAAGCGCGCCGCTTTGCGATGCAAGGTCTATACGAATGGCTCGTCACTGACCGCCGCTTCGATATTGATGGTAAGCTTGGCTGGAAGGCCAATGCGCCGCATGATATCGCTGCTCGTACGCGTGCGACCAATGCCATGCATACGGTACATATCGGCTATTACCATGAAATGATGCGCGATATTCCTGAGCAGATTGAGGCGTTAGATGCGCTTATTAGTCAGCATCTTGATCGTGAAATCGATAAATTGGATACCGTTGAACACGCTATTCTTTTGATTGGTGCTTATGAGCTGCAAAATCGTTTAGAAATCCCTTATAAAGTCGTGCTTGATGAAGCGATGAAGCTGAATAATCACTTTGGTGCCACTGACGCCCATAAACTGATTAACGCCGTCCTTGATAAAATGGCGGTTGAGCTACGTGCTGTCGAAGTAGAAGCAGATAGTAAAGCCAATCTACGCACCTCACAAAAAGCGGCTGCTAAACCTGCAGTAAAAACTGATAGCAATATAGAAAATAGTGCTGATACACAAAGTATTGAAGAAAAGTCAACTGCTTCAAACAAGCCACGTATCAGTGCCAATAATGCCACCGTCAAACGCAACAGCGCTAGTAAAGCCAGTGCGAATATTAGTGACTTTAAGGCAACTAAGAAAAATGCTGCTGAAAACACGGTTGAAAATGATACTGTTAAAACAGCGACTGCGGCAGAACCAATTGTTGAAGAAGGCATTGTTGAAGAAAGCATTGTTAAAAAAGATGTCGTCGTTGATGAACAGCCTGCAGAAGAAAAGGTAGCTGCTGACGCTGTCAATAACGACAGCAACGAAGAAAATACGGCCGTTGATATTGGTCTAATTGACTCTAATCTTGTTAGTTCTGATGAAACTGTTAGTCCTGACGAAACTGTTAGTTCTGATGAGATTGTTAGCCCTGATGCAAAAAGCCAAGACTAACCATGAACGAATTTGAGCTGATCGAGCGCATATTTTCCCAAATGCCACAGTCATTGTCCAGCATTGTCAAAAAAGGCAGTGTCGAAAAAGGCATTGGTGATGATGCCGCGGTGATGAGCTTGCCTGCAGGCGCGCGCTTGGTCAGTTGCATCGATACACTCGTCCAAGGTCGTCACTTTAGCGCTGATTGGCAACAAGTCAATGAACTGGCATTTGCCATCGGTTATAAAGCGGTTGCGGTTAACGTCTCAGACATTGCTGCGATGGGTGCAACCCCGCATAGCATTCTGCTAGCGTTGGCATTACCAGAACGCTTGGCGAATGAGCAATGGTTAAGTGAATTTGCTAAAGGCTTGTTTCATGCCTGCCAATTATTCGGGGTTGCCCTTATTGGTGGTGATACCACGCGTAGTGATAGCTTAATATTAAGTGTCAGCGCACAAGGATTGCTTGATGCCAACACGGCAGCTGTTTACCGCTCAGGGGCGAAAGTGGGCGATAAAATATATGTATCAGGGTCGCTCGGCGATGCCGCCTATGCCCTACAACATCCTGACAATGCTCAAGGCCTAGAGCTTGCACATCGATTGCACATGCCGACCCCGCGTATTGCCTTAGGGGCAGCCTTAGCAAAAATTGGTGCTACAGCGATGATAGATATCTCTGACGGTCTCTATCAAGACCTTAGCCATATCTGCCAGCAAAGCGGCGTTAGTATGCGCCTTAATCTAGAGCAGCTACCTACTAGCAAGCCATTAGCAAGCGTAGATTTATCTGAGCGCTTATTATGCCAACTGACGGGTGGTGATGATTACGAATTGGCTTTTACTTTGCCTGCTGATATCGAACCTCGTGTTAATAACAACAGCAACACGCCAGTCACCTGTATCGGTGAGGTGACTGCGATGACAAATCATAAATACACAGACACATCTACCGCTTTACGTCCTGAGTTATTTTATCAAGGACAACTAGTCACCCCAACTCATTCCGCGCCATTTTCAACATGGCCCGACCTTACTGGTTACCAACATTTTGCAGGTTAACCCATGATTGATCACAACCTATCTAAGCCTGATATCCGTAAAGCCAATGATTGCCCGCCGCTACCCGCCAATGCCAATATGCTTGACCGCGTAGTTTATTGGCTTGGGTTGGGTTTAGGTAGTGGTCTGCCTCGCCGTGCACCCGGTACTTGGGGCACAATTGGTGGCTTAATCGTCGCGATACCATTGCTAAACTTAGGATTCGTGCCATTTTTGATTATTACCATTCTCTCTTGTGTGATTGGTAGTTGGATATGCGGTCGTACCTCAGAGCTAATGGGTGGTCATGATAACCCGCATATCGTCTGGGATGAATGGGCAGGCATGTGGCTTACCCTACTGCCGCTATCTTATATGGGTATCGCTGACGGTAATTTTTGGCAAAATATCGCTCAAACCTCTTCTATTGTTGCCATTATTATCGCCTTTATATTGTTCCGCTTTTTTGACATTATTAAGCCACCACCGATTGGCTGGGCAGATAAAAAAGTCGCAGGCGGCCTAGGTATCATGCTTGATGACATCATCGCAGGTATCATGGCAGCAGCCGTTTGGATCATTATTTATACCACCATCCTTTAATTGTTAAATTAGCCTCGCTTTTATATAAGCGACGGTCTTTCATAACCGATTGTCGTTTATAGTCCATCATTTTTTTAACTCTCGCACTTTTTTAGTAATGCGTTTGTGACGATAGCCAATTTATCAGCAAGCCACCAGTAAATGGTAAGCCCATGACAAGCAACGTAAGTTACAAAGATGTCACGACATAGCGTTTTAGTTAAATGACGGTTTGCGCTATAATTCTAAATTATATTTTGTTACATTTGTAGGCTATTATGACATCTCCTCTTTCGGTAATTATCCTCGCTGCGGGCAAAGGCACGCGTATGCAGTCGGCCAAGCCAAAAGTACTACAGACATTGGCTGGTAAATCGTTATTGGGTCATGTCCTTGATACGTGTCATCAATTAACGGTTGATGACACCATTATTGTTCATGGTTTTGGTGGCGAGCAAGTCCAAGCAGATATCAATGCTCAATATGCGCACTTGCCTATTACTTGGGTTGCTCAGACTGAGCAATTAGGTACTGGACATGCGGTAAAAGTGACCCTGTCGGAATTACCCAAAGAAGGGCAAAGCCTGATTCTCTATGGTGATGTGCCATTAGTCAGCTGCCAGACATTAGCAACGCTACAAGCGGCTAACACCGAGGGCATGTCGATGTTGACGTTGACCGTAGATAATCCTTTTGGTCTCGGTCGTATCAAACGTGACAAAGACGGCAACATCGAAGCCATCGTCGAGCAAAAAGATGCCAGCGCCGATGAGCAGAAAATCCAAGAGATTAATAGCGGTATTTACTGCGTCGATAATGCGTTATTGCATAAATACCTGCCAAAACTGTCTAATGACAATGCGCAGCAAGAATACTATCTGACGGATATCGTCAAAATGGCGGTCGCTGAAGGTATTAATATTGTCGCGATTGAGCCTGAGCATACCTTTGAGATTGAAGGCGTCAATAACCGCCAACAACTTGCGAGCTTAGAGCGCACTTGGCAAGGCAAACTGGTTGCCGACTTACAAGAAGCGGGCGTGCAGTTTGCTGATCCGACGCGCGTTGATATTCGCGGTACCTTGACTGCGGGTCAAGATGTGTTTGTCGATGTGGGTGTGGTATTCGAGGGTGATTGTGTCTTAGGTGACAATGTTTATATCGAAGCGGGCTGTGTCATCAAAAACGCCCACATTGGTAATGCCTGCCACATAAAACCTTATTGCGTGATTGATCGCGCTGAGATTGGGGCAGGTGTTGATGTCGGTCCTTTCGCCCATTTGCGTCCTGAAACCGTATTGGCTGACAATAGTAAAGTTGGTAATTTCGTCGAGATTAAAAAATCAACGGTCGGTCATGGTAGCAAGGTTAATCACTTGAGTTATATCGGTGATACGACCATTGGTACAGATGTCAATGTCGGCGCTGGCGTGATTACTTGCAATTATGATGGTGTCAATAAATCACAAACTATCATTGAAGACAATGCCTTCATTGGCTCGAACTCAAGTTTAGTGGCACCTGTGACTATTGGTGATACCGCTACGGTTGCCGCAGGTTCAGTGATTACTAAAGACGTCGACAGTAAAGCATTAGCCTTTGGACGGGCACGACAAACTCAGAAAAACGACTTTCAGCGTCCGACCAAAAAGTCAAAATAGCAATGGTCAATCACAAGCATTCTGAACAGTATCTATTGAAGTAATACTAAGCAGCATGACAATTTTTGTGATGCTGCTTCCTTATATTTATAACGTCAAAATTGGTAGTATAAAAGCTCTGCCAGTATAGACTTCTATTATTTATTGACTGAACATTATCGCCTCTCAAAGCATTTGAGCGGTTAAGCATTGAAACATTGAAGCCTTTAAAAATCAAAACATGAAACATCGAATTTAAGGAATAGTTATGTGTGGAATCGTTGGAGCAGTCGCTGAGCGTAATATCGCTAGTATCTTACTTGAGGGTCTTAAGCGTCTAGAATACCGTGGTTATGATTCTGCCGGTCTGACCGTCATTCGTGATGGCGAACTCCATCGCGAGCGCCAAGTGGGTAAAGTGCAAGCATTGGTCGATGCTGTGGCAGTTAATCCTGAATTTTTCGATGGTCATATTGGTATTGCGCATACACGTTGGGCAACCCATGGCGAGCCGGCACAGCGTAATGCCCATCCGCACGTATCAGGAAAAATCGCTGTGGTACATAACGGTATCGTTGAAAACTATGCCGAATTAAAAGAAGAATTGATTGCTAAAGGTTACGTATTTACGTCGCAGACCGATACCGAAGTCGTCGCTCATCTAATCAATGATATCTACAAAACCACACCTGATTTACTAGAAGCGGTTCGTGCCGTTATTCCGTTATTACATGGCGCATTTGCCCTTGGTATTCTACATATCGACTGCCCAGAAGAATTGATTACCGTTCGTTTAGGCTCTCCACTAGTGATTGGTGTGGGTATCGGTGAGAACTTTATTGCCTCTGATCAATTAGCCCTGCTACCGGTCACCAATCGCTTTATGTACCTAGAAGAAGGTGATATCGCCAAATTGACGCGCAGTAGCATTCAGGTTTATGCCGATGGTGTCGAAGTAAAACGTCAGATACATGAAATTGATGCGGCACAGCACAATGCGGATAAAGGTGAATTTAAGCATTATATGCTCAAAGAAATCTATGAGCAGCCAGACGCGGTCGCCCGTACTGTTGAGATGGCTGTAGATAGTGATGAGCCATCTAAACTGCGCGATGATTTTTTACAGCGTCATGAAGCGCAATTAAAAGGCATCAAGCATGTCCAAGTCATCGCTTGTGGTACCAGTTACCACTCAGGCTTGGTCGCAAAATATTGGTTTGAGAGCCTTATTCGTGTACCTTGTTCCGTTGAAGTCGCTAGTGAATTCCGCTATCGTAATCCTGTCGTCATCGACAACACACTTGTCATTTGTATTTCTCAATCTGGCGAAACGGCAGACACGTTATCGGCGCTACGTGATATTCAAAAGCACACGCCAGCAGGTCTAGTCAGCTTAGCCTTATGTAATGTACCAACATCATCTTTGGTACGTGAGACGGATATCTTTTTACCAACGCTTGCTGGTCCCGAGATTGGTGTTGCTTCTACCAAAGCTTTCACCACTCAGCTCGCCGCTTTAATGCTATTGGTCTTAAAAGTGGGTGTCGTTCAGGAGCGCATGACTGGCGAAAACCTGAGTACCTTGCTTGGTCAATTACAAGAGCTACGTGGTCAACTACATGCCAGCTTAAACCTCGATGCGCCTATCAAAGCCATGAGTGAGCATTTTGAGTATAAAAAGAGCTGCTTGTTCTTAGGTCGAGGTTTGCAGTTTCCAATAGCGCTAGAAGGCGCGTTAAAGCTGAAAGAAATCTCTTATATTCATGCTGAAGGCTATGCAGCAGGCGAGCTCAAGCATGGACCATTGGCATTGGTCGATAAAGACATGCCCATCGTCGTACTAGCGCCAAAAGACAGCATGTTTGATAAGCTAAAAGCCAATATGCAAGAAGTACACGCGCGTCATGGTGAGCTGTTCGTTTTTGCCAGCGAATCTAGTCAAATGGTCGCAGAAGACAGATTGCATGTGGTCTATGTGCCTGATGTTTGTGAAACGCTTGCCCCTATCGTCTACAGCGTACCCGTACAGCTGTTGTCATACCATGTCGCCGTAATGCGCGGTACAGACGTCGATCAGCCGCGTAACCTTGCTAAATCAGTGACTGTTGAGTAATATAAGTATTTGATTTTAATAATATTATCATTAATCAGTTGCTTTTTACACCGAGTCCTTCGCTATCTGGTACGAATAAGATAGCGAAGGATTTTTTTGTGAATAACAAAATAGAAAAATATCAATTACTTATATAATTATAGTATCTATAGTCAAGGAATTTTAGAATCGCTACAAGGCGACCGACCGCAGATAGTACACTGAGTACATCTAGGGCGGGTAACACCGTAGCGGTTTAAAAATGCTCTGACTATACAGTATGGACAATGAGAACATGGATATCGAAAACGACACCGCCAATCAAATCGCTAGTCAAATAGAAATAATCTATGAAGATGAATTTCTGGTGGCAATTAATAAAGAGGCTGGACTATTGGTGCATCGCAGTTGGCTGGATAAAGGCGAGACGCGCTTTGCCATGCAGCTCACCCGTGATGCGGTAGGTTGTCATGTATTTCCAGTGCATCGGTTAGACAAGCCCACATCGGGCGTATTATTGTTTGCCAAGAGCTCAGCCGTGGCGCGCAGCCTTGGCGAGGCTTTTACTGAACACAAAGTTACCAAGCAATATTTAGCCGTGGTGCGCGGCTATATGTCAGAACAAGGCACCGTTGATTATGCGTTGAGCTTTCAGCCCGATGCCATCGCCGATAAGTTTGCTGATTTGGACAAACCCGCTCAAGAGGCGGTGACCCATTGGCAAAGTTTGGCACAAATCGAGCTACCATTTGCCGTATCAAAAAAGCATAACACGAGCCGCTATAGTCTTGTGCGCTTGACACCCGAGACTGGGCGTAAGCATCAGCTGCGTCGGCACATGCGACATGTATTCCATCATATCATGGGTGATACCAGCCACGGCGATATCCGTCACACACGATTTTTTCGTACTCACTATGACTGTACGCGTATGCTGCTGCATGCTCAAACGTTAGCGCTTAGCCACCCCGTCACTGGTGAGCCATTATTGCTAAAAGCTAAATTAGATGACCAATGGATGCGTATCTTAGAAGAGTTTTCTTGGGTAGACAGCGCTAAAGATTAAACAGCGTAGGTTTTATCTTAGATAGTCATATCAAAGAAGTCGACATATTGATTCTAGATATGAAGGTTCGGTACCCTAGTAAGGACTTCAATCTTCGGCTATGAGCTTTTGGATTTTTATTTACCGTAAGCGCTGTTATAGAAATAAGAAAAGCTAACATCATATTGGCTGGCGCTTTCTTCCCAGTTTCATTTTTATATTCGCTAGCACCAACCCCGACAATATCAATATCATTGCCAGCATCTTCCACCATGTCACGACCTCTCCTGTAAGCAGCACTGAGGTTGTCATACCGAATACTGGCACCAATAGAGCAAACGGCATAACCTTAGAAGCCGTATTTTGACTAAGCAGGTGCGCCCACAGTCCAAAGCCTATCAGCGTTGAGACATACACGATAAACCCAAGTGATAACCAAGACTTAAGCGATGCCTCGTTAAACGTCGCCAGCTGCCATGCCTCGGTCTCAAATATGAGAGAAGATAGCGTTAAAATCACACAAGCGATCAGACCACCCCAAACCACGAGAGCGAGAGCAGACAACGCGGATGCCTTATTCCTTCCAGTATTAGACGAAATAATAGCCCCGTCTGATCTTTGCTTCGTCACTTGTGTTGACGCCTGTTTTGAAGCAATGTTACCAAAGCTCCAGCCTATGGCAGCAATCAAGATACAGACAAACCCAGCCAGAGGCATATCACCACCAAGGTTCAACGCGATGACGCTAAGCCCTAGCACACCGACCAGCATACCGATGATTTGCATGCGACTCACTGCCTCACCCAGTATAAAATACGCCAACAATACGGTAATAAAAATTTGAATTTGTAGCAATAATGCCGTCAATCCTGCTGATGCCCCTAAGTGCATGGCAGTAAAGACAAAAGCATACTGCATGACAAACGTACCGATAGCATAGATAAGTAATGTACGGTTAAATTTGGGCGGCTTCAGAAAGAAAACCAGTGGCACAGCGGTAAAGAAAAAACGCAGGGCGGTGAGCATTAGCGGTGGAAAGCTTTCAAGCCCCCATGCAATAAAAGTAAAGTTCACACCCCAAATAAAAGTAACCAGTACAGCCAATGCAGTGTATATAGGAGTCATGTAGTTGGCCTAGGAAGTTATGGCTGATTATTATATTTAAAAATTTTATGACAATCTCGTATTAATCATAGGATGCTTTTAGAGAGTGAGTACTACACTTACACACAATAGAACGGCAATGAGCATTAATATTGCACCGCCTATTTTTGTAATTAACTAGAGGTTATCTTGAGCTTTCCATAGATACCGACTGGCTAAAGCAAACGCTTCTGCATAGCAAAAATGGATCAGTAAGACCAAGAGGCAAAAAGCTGAAGCTAAAATGAGAAATTGAGAAAGATAGGCTTGTTCAGTATCGATAAATTGCGGAAATACAGCCATAAAAAACACGATAGGTTTTGGGTTAGAAAGGGAGGTTAGCAAACCTTCTTTGAACAACCTACCAGCACTTGTGCTACTCACATCTAACGTGTTGTCAGTCTCTAGGACAAATGATTTTCTCTTTCCAAAGGCCATTTTGAAAAACAAAAGAGTATACCCCAACAGAACCAGTTACTTCACCATTTAGACCCATTAATAGACCACTTAAAGCAGACTGATATAAGAGAACCACTCAAAATAAAATTTTGAACGATCTAAACGTTGCAGTTTAAACGCGCCAATATAAAGACTTAAACCAATCCCTTATACAGGAAATAGCACCCCACAACCGTTAATAACACCGCAAAGCATTTCTTTAAAAGCTCTGGTGATAGTATATGAGCAACTTTCGCGCCTAGCTTGGCGGTAAAAAAGCTCATGATACTGATCCCTAAAAAGGCATAAATGTGCACAAAGCCAATGGTGTTAGGCACATCAATTCGTTGCTGCATCCCAAAGAACATAAAACCTAATGCTCCAGCAATAGCAATCGGCAGACCACAAGCTGCTGAGGTGCCAACGGCTTTTTGCATCACAACACCATACCGCGTGAGATAAGGCACGGTTAAGCTACCGCCGCCAATACCGAAAATGGCAGAAGCGATACCGATAACCCCACCTGCTGCTAATTGCTTAGGTTTTGAAGGCAGTTGTGTATTAGCATCATCGGCACTACTAGAATTGCTAGCAGGATTAGCAACCTGTTTTTTGCCACCGAAAAACATCTTGTAGGCGACCCACAGCAAAAACACCCCAACAATGAGTTGAAGATACAGCCCAGATATCTGCCCTGCAATCCCTGCCCCTAAAAAGCAACCAATCGCTAAGCCTGGTGCCAGATTTTTAAAGACAGGCCACATGACTGCGCCTTTTTTATTGTGTGCCATGAGCGAGCTGATAGAGGTGACAATGATGGTCGCCAGTGACGTCCCCAATGCCAAATGCATGATATTGTCAGGGCTGTAACCCATTTGCGTAAAGACGATGAATAATAATGGCACGATAATTGTGCCACCGCCCACACCAAATAGCCCCGCAGCAAATCCTGCTAGCGCACCTATGATTAAAAAAACGATTAATTCCACGGGATATTTACTTCTTATGTAGAGTTAGTACGATGGTTATTTTAGTTCAGTGACAATCAATCAGTTAAAAAGCCAACTTAGGCGATTTCTGCTTGATCCACTTGACCAACCCGAGAATAGGCACGATTAAAATACACCAAACTCTCCTCTTGCTCACTTTGTCTAATGGCGACCACTCGGCACATGAAAACACTGTGCGTGCCCACTTGCTGAATGTCCTCAATCTCACAATCAAAACTGACCAACGCATCTTCTAAAACGGGAGCGCCTGTTTTGAGCGGTGACCAAGAGCCATATTCAAATCGCTCTTGTGAACTCAATTTGGAGGCAAAAGCGTTAGATATTGATTCATGCTGTGCGCCTAAAACATTGACACTTAATATTTTATTTTCAATAAAATGGGCATGTGAGCGAGACGTCTGGTTCATACAAACCAGCAAGGTTGGCGGTGTATCGGTAACGCTACACACCGCAGATGCGGTAAACCCATGAGTACCAGCGCTGCCTTCTGTGGTAATGACATTGACCGCTGTTGTTAACAAAGACATACCATCTCTAAAATCGGTGGCTTCGATCATGACTTAACTCCTAAATTTTAAATCTTTAAGTTCATTGATAACTGAGGTCACTCATGAGTTTAAACAAGCTAGTATAAACGGGGTTAAAAACCCAACCTATAAAAGCTAAATTTTGCATCAGTTTATTCAATGAACCCTAAGCGGTCAGTTCTTGACGCACGATTGCCGCGCCAGCACTTAACGCTTGCAGCTTACCTCGTGCCACTTGGCGCGATAGTGGTGCCATGCCGCAGTTGGTCGAAGGATACAACTTATCCGCATCGACGAATTGCAATGCTTTGCGTAGCGTATTTGCCACTTCTTCAGGGGTCTCAATGGTATTGGTTGCCACATCAATGGCACCTATCATCACTTTTTTACCGCGGATCAATTCAATCAAATCCATCGGTACATGTGAGTTTTGACACTCTAAAGAGACAATATCAATATTCGACTGTTGCAACTTAGGAAAGGCTTGCTCATATTGGCGCCACTCTGAACCCAGTGTTTTTTTCCAATCAGTATTGGCTTTGATGCCATAACCGTAGCAGATATGCACCGCCGTTTCACACTTTAGACCTTCAATAGCACGCTCTAACGTGGCAATACCCCAGTCGTTGACGTCATCAAAGAACACATTAAATGCAGGCTCATCGAATTGGATAATATCCACCCCAGCCGCTTCTAACTCTCTCGCTTCTTGATTTAAGATTTTAGCAAACTCCCAAGCCAATTTTTCACGGCTTTTATAATGACCATCATACAAGGTATCAATCATGGTCATCGGACCAGGCAGTGCCCATTTGATCGGCTGATCGGTTTGTGCACGTAAAAACTTAGCATCATCAACAAATACAGGCTTTTGACGGCTTACCGCGCCCACAACTGACGGTACACTGGCATCATAACGATTACGAATGCGCACGGTCTCGCGCTTCTCAAAATCGACGCCATCCAGATGTTCAATAAAGGTGGTCACAAAGTGCTGACGAGTTTGCTCGCCATCACTGACAATATCAATGCCTGCATGCACTTGTTCTTGCAATGTCAAACGCAGTGCGTCTTGTTTGGCTTCAAGCAGTTGCTCACCTTCTAATGCCCAAGGTGACCAGATTTTTTCAGGTTCTGCAAGCCAAGAAGGTTTCGGTAAACTGCCAGCCGTTGACGTCGGTAATAACTTTTGTGTCGGTAATAATATTGTCATACGATTCATCTTCTTATTTATTGGTATTCTACTTTTCGGCTACATTTATATTGGCTATGCCGCGGCTTTTTTAACGGCTTCTTTTTGAGCAATGCTGCTTGTCACATCATAGCTTGCTGCCCACTCATTAAGAATGGTTTGGTATGGCTTGATGAACTGCTCTTCGGTGAATTTACCTTGTGTCACTGCCATCTGACTACGCTCTGCACGATCATAGACGATTTGCGTTAGGGAATAATCTTGGTACTTCAAACTCGGTTGATACACTTGACCCGCTGCCGAATTGGCATTATAAATCTCAGGTCGGTAGATTTTTTGAAAAGTCTCCATCGTAGCAATCGCACTGATTAGCTCAAGATCGGTGTAATCACTAATCAAGTCACCCGAGAAATAAAAGGCTAAAGGTGCAACACTGCCAGCAGGCATAAAGTAGCGAACCGTTAAGCCCATTTTAGAAAAATATTCATCAGTCAACGATCCTTTGTTCAAAGAACAGCCATCTTGTTTGTATTCAACGCCCAATACAGGGTGCTGATTGGTCGTACGTTGATAGGTTTTACTGGTGGAAACACTCAAGCAAATCACAGGCTTCTTGGTGAAATTAGCTTGGTAAGCTTCTGAATTCAATAAATACTGAAACAGTTTGCCATGTAAGTCACCGAAATCTACTGGCGGCGCAGATGATGGATGTTTATCGAAATGGTCTAATAAGACCACGCTAAAGTCATAATCGCGCACATAAGATGAGAAACTATTACCAATCATACCCTCAATACGGGTGTTCTCTTTATGATCCACAATCGTTGTTTGCAGCATCTCGATGATAGGGAAAGTATCGCCATTTCCTGCCACATCCATGTCGACAGAAATAATATCAACCTCAACAGAATAACGATCTGCGGTGGGATTATCCCAATGTGCCAAAGCATTAAAACGATTATTTATCATTCTTAATGTTTTGCTTAAGTTCTCTTGACGATGCTCGCCACGCGCCAAATTCGCAAAGTTCGTCGTCAGACGCGTGCTATTTGCAGGATGATAGTTTTCATCAAAACGAATGCGCTTAATTGCACAGCTAAATTCTTTACTCATGATAATCCGCTACCCTAATCTACTCTCATTATTTGAGATAAAACCAAATTTGTGTATGAAGTGAATCATACCTAAACTATTACATGAATAAAAACGATACTATTTAAATATAAGATGAATATAATTCATGTTAATGAGTTATGGTATGACATGAGATTGGATAGCGGAGACTTTATGACTTGCTCGATAGGATCATTCAGCAAAAAATAAGCCTGTAGAAAAATGAGCTACGCCAGTGAAAGCATAAAGAAAATTTCGATAAACTAACTAACGAATCTAAGGGTTCTCTCATTAAAAAAGCCGAAACTTATTTTCTAAGTCTCAGCCCTTTTTTCGATAATATAAATAGAGAATTGCTTTCTATTGATTGTGTTAGCGCTTTGCAGCTTCAATCTGAATATTTAGCTGAACTTTTTCAGTAATACCTAATAATGTATATTTACTGATGCCCCATTTGGTGCGATCAATGGTCGTTGTGAAATCCCCACCGCAAACTGGTTTTTTTAATATTGGATTTAGGTAGCAATTGAACTTGCTGGCCGTTAGCGTAATGAGGTTAGTCTTGCCGTGTAGTGTCAACATACCATCGACTTTGCTGACATTTGAGCCACTACCATCAGTCGTAAAATACCATTTGGTAGACTCAAATTGCGCCAGTGGAAACTGCTCAATATCGAAAAAATCTGCGCTTTTTAACGTAATATCAAATGCTGTATTGCCTGTATTTAGGCTATTCAAAGGAATTACTAGCGAGATATTACCGGTCTGAGCCGCTGGGTCATAATCTAAATGTCCAGTGATATTATAAAAGCCACCTGTGTTGGTAGAGGTATTAAAATGGTCAATAGCAAAGCGTACATTGGTATGGGTGGGGTCGATATCGTAAGTCCTCGCCTGACTGCTGGCGATACTTAACATGCTTATGCTTAAGGTTAGTAGCGGCTTTCGAGAGGACAGTATGACTGTCGAGAGGGACATTTGATTCATAGTAACATTCCTTTGCTGTATAAATGATAGAGCAATCACATCCTTTGTGACTGTGCTTGTGATTCTGCTCTTATAATTGCTCTCTTATATAATGACAACAAGCCCATACTTAATCAATAAGTATGGGCTTGTCTATTTTAGACATAGCATTCTCACTGCTAACGCTACGTCATAGATATGATCAAATAAATCCATTAAATCATACTTTACTATCTGTCGTTGTCTGCTCTTTGCCACTAGGTACGAGCCATTTAGCAAACCATCCTGACAAATCATCCATCAAAGTATAAACCACGGGAATCACCACAAGGCTTAATAACGTCGAAGTCACCAGACCACCCAGTACCGCAGCAGCCATCGGACGACGGAAGGTTGGATCAGCATCACCCCAACCGAAGACTAAGGGCAACATACCTGCCCCCATCGCAATAGTAGTCATAATAATAGGACGCGCCCGCTTGCGGCAAGCATCGATAATAGCCTCAAAACGCGCCAAACCTCGACGCTGTGCAATCAGTGCATAATCGACCAGTAAGATAGAGTTTTTGGTGGCAATACCCATTAGCATAATAAAGCCAATCATCGACGGCATAGAAAGACTGCTATTGGTAATAACCAAGCCTACAAAAGCGCCGCCTATCGATAAAGGCAATGCCATCAAAATGGTAAAAGGCTGCAATATACGCCCAAACAATAGAATAAGTACGCCTAAAATACAAACCACACCGACCGACATCGCAATCACAAAACCGCTGAATAGCTCAGCCATGTTTTCTGCTTGACCTTGGTCAATAATGGTAATGGAAGGCGGTAGTTGTTGCATGGCAGGTACTGATTTAACCGCTTGTACCAAATCTCCAAGCTCGCCACTCGCAGGTTGCACCGTGATACTGATGGCGCGTTCCCGATCGAGCCTGCTAATCTGCGCAGGCCCAGTGCCAAAGTCTAATGACGCGACTTCACCCACACGTACACCCTGTCCTGCTGGTAACGAGCTCGGTACATATAGACCTTCTAATTGACTGACATTTTGTTTGGCAACATCTGGTAGACGAATGACGATAGGAATCTGCCGCGTATCCAAATTGAGCTTGGATAAACGCTGCTCATAGTCACCCACCGTCGCCACTCGTAACGTCGTAGCGATGTCTTGCGTGGTCACCCCTTTATCCGCCATCGCCAGTCTGTCTGGCGTCACCGTTAACTCTTGACGCGGTAAACTGCGGTCACTGGTCACGGAGCCAGCACTGGGCAGCCCTCGAATTTCTGACATGATTTGCTGAGCGGTTTGTTCAAGCAATTGCGGATTGGTACTGGTCATAGAGAAGTTGTAACCACTCTCTCCACCACTCGACAAACCGACGGTAAAGCGCGCACCTGGCACTTCTGCCAACAAACTACTTATTTGACGTTCAATCTCTTGCTTAGAGCCGCGCTCTGCACGTGGTGCTAGCACGATGTCTAGACCTGCTATATTTTCGGCTTTGCCACCACTAGAGTTTGAGTCCATGCTAGCCTGAGCCTCACCGACTGAGGTAAAAATATTGGTGACTTCAGGCATTGCTAAAATACGCTCACTTGCCAGCGCAGCAACGCGCTCTGTGTCTTCCAGCGCAACGTCAGGTGTCAACTCAATCGCCACACGAGTTTGGTCAATGTCATTATCAGGAATAAACGATGTTGGTAGTAATTTGACAAGCATCAGTGACGCCACGAATAACACTAAAGTTGCACCCATCGTCAGCCAGCGATGATGCAGTGTCCATGCCACTATTTTGAGATACCAACCCATCAGCGCGCTTTGCTTCTCAACGTGTTTTTTCTCTGGTCGCAATATATACGCTGCCATCATCGGTGTGATAAGGCGCGCGACCATCAAAGACGCAAAAATCGACAATGCAGCCGTCCAGCCAAACTGACGGAAAAACTGTCCAACGATACCACCCATAAAGGCGGTGGGTAAAAACACGGCAATCAAAGTAAAGGTGGTGGCGACTACCGCCAAGCCAATCTCGTCAGCCGCTTCCATCGCCGCTTCATACGGTGTCTTGCCCATGCGTAAATGCCGTATGATATTTTCGACCTCGACGATCGCATCGTCGACCAATACACCGATCACTAACGACAACGCCAACAAAGATATAATATTGAGGCTAAAGCCAAATAAGTACATACCTAAAAAGGTGGGAATCACTGATAATGGCAAGGCGACAGCAGCAACTATCGTCGCCCGAATATTGCGCAAAAATAAGAATACGACGACGACTGCTAACAGACCACCTTCGATCAGCATCCGTAAAGAAGCTTGATAATCTTCAGCGATGGGCGTTGCCCGATCATAGACTTTTTCAATCGTGATGTTACCTACATCGGCTGACAGCTTGGCAAGCTCTGCATCAACCAGTTCCATGACCTCGACTTCACTGGCACCACGCGAGCGGGTGATGTTAAATGCCACCACCGTTTGCCCGTCAAGCTTAGCAATAGAGCTTGGGTCAGCCGCGCCATCTGTGATTTGTGCCATACGTCCAAGCGCTTGCGTACCACCTGCTGGGATTGCCACTTGTAAATCATTGAGCTCACTTGCCCGCTCCACCGCACCAAGGACACGAATCGTCTGGGTGGTTTTGCCCACTTCTGCTTCACCACCAGAGCTGTCCTGCTGAATACCCGTGATTTGATTGGATAGTTGTGTGATAGAGAGCTTAAGACCACTCAAGGTAATCGGGTCAGCTGCGACGGTAATCTCACGCTGCAAACCACCAATACGGCTAACCGTGCTGACACCCGGTATATCAGAAAGACGCTTGGTGACCGTATCATCGACGAACCAAGACAAGTCTTCCACATTCATGTTTTCAGAAGCCACAGAATAAGTGACAACGGGGAATCCTGCGGTTGAAACTTTAGTAATAATAGGGTCATTAGCCGCGGCAGGCAAATCGCCGCGTACCTCGCCTACGGCCGAGCGCACATCATCGACCGCCTCCTGAATATCCTTTTCTAACACAAACTCTGTGACCATGGTGGCAGCACCCGTTTGTAACGTGGTGCGAATATGCTTGATGCCCTCAATACTGGTAAGCTTGTTTTCTATCTTTTTTGCGATGTCGTTTTCGAGCTGTGATGGCGCGGCACCCGGTAAAGTCACCGTGACCACGACTGCAGGTAAGTCAATATCAGGAAACTGCTGCACCTTCATTTTCATAAAGCCATAAATACCGCCTAACGTCAGTAGTATAAATAGCAAAATGGCAACTAAAGGATTTTTTATCGAGTAAGCAGAAACATTTAAACTCATGGTTGTGCCTGCCCTGCTGTACTCGTTTGGCTAACACCATCAACGATACGCACCAAATCTCCATCATTTAAAAAGCTGCCGCCTTGTTTGACAATTTGACTGTCACTAGGCAATGGCTCTAGCACTGCCACATTTTCGCCAAGTCGCTTGCCCAATGTCACTCGTTGTTGCTTGATACGACCCATGGTCTGACCATCTTGAGTGGTCACATTGGTTACTAGCATCACATAATCATAGCCATCGTTGCTGACGATAGCGCTATTGGGCACCGTTTGCGTACTGGCACTGCCTAATAGGAACTCACCCGTTTGATACATACCTGCCCGTAATTTTGCATTGGCTGCCAAGCTCGCATAGATAGTAATCTGCCGGTTGTTGTCCGCCGTTGGTGCTATGCGGCTCACTTTCCCCATTACCGTTTCACCATCTGGTAAGCTCACCCGTACTGGCGTCCCGACACTGACTTCACCAACAAGCTTGGGATCAATATCTGCACGCCATTCCAAAATCCCACCTTTAATGATAGTAAATAATGGCTCGCCACCAGCAACCATACCGACCTCCGCCATTTTCTCGCTGATGACACCGCTGACGGGTGCGACCACTGTTGCATTATCTACACTCAAGCGCTGAGTGCTCAGACGCGCTTTGGAGGCTTGTAGCGCAGCCTGTGCTTGAAGTTTTGCAGTGCGATAGCGATCGGCTTCTTGTTTGCTAATGGCATCAATATCAAGCAGTGGCAATACACGGGCAGCATCAGCGCTGGCATTGGCAAGCGTCGCTTCTGCTTCGGCAACATCTGCCTCTGCTTGCAAGACTTGCTGCTCCATAGCATCGGTATCAAATATCGCCAAGACTTGACCCGCTTTGACGCGATCACCTTCTTCGACCAATATACGCTCGATAGCCACGCCATTGACTTTAGCACTGACATTCGCCGTATCTTTGGCATCAATGGTGCCATCAGCACTGAGTGTGTTACCAATATCATCTTGGCTTGGGCTGACCGTCTCTACTGACAATACCGCCTGCTCAGTACTTGTAGCGTTTACAGTGGCACCATCACTTGAAGTACGACTAGAAGCTGGCGATTCATCCGTCACGGCTTTATCACTACCGCCCCAATACTTTCCAAGTAGCACACCAATGATAAGCACGGCTGCCAATACGGGTAACAACCATAACGGTAATTTTGAAGCGGTTTTTTTAGACAAAGTATCAGACTGGCGATACGGTGGTAGCTCAGATGGTTGAGGTGGCTCAATGTTGGTTTCTTGCTCGCTAGTCGGTGCTTGCTTATTATTAGGGTGTTCAAAATCACTCATGGTCGGTCTCTATAAATAAGCACGGTACTAACGCCGTAAAAAGTATAAGGGAAACAAAATGATACAGGCAGAGCTTATCAAAAATAGTCTTTTATCATTGTAGATTATCTCGTCATTGGGTCAATTATGTTAAGTATCTACATAGTCAATTGTTGATAGTCATCAAGATATAATAAGACATTGAACTTAATAAAGATATTAGTAGCAAAGATTATCAGTTGAACGATAAATAAAGGCAAAAGACAGCGTATTCCTAGTTCATTGCATAAGTCTTCTTCGCACAAAACTCCTTGCTTAAAACTTATTCAGCCAATGAAAAAATGACCAAATATGTTGTCATATTGAATGAATTAAGATGCGCCCATTATAGTTGGAACAATCACTCGTAAAAACTAATGATACATACGGCCTACAGTTTAGACTTGTATTTATGGGGTAATTTGTCATTATTAAGATAACTCTACTAATAAAGGAATCCATCATGGCTAATAAATCAGACGTAAAGAAGCTTAAGCAAGAAATTAAAGATACCAAAGCAAAAATTAAGCAGAAAAAGAAAGACCTCAAAGATCTTAAGAAGTCATTGAAAAAGTCGAAAAAAGCCAAATAGCTTTGTTTCCAGATGATGGCTCTACGTCAAAAAACAGAAGAGGATAGCGTTGGCTGTCCTCTTTTTTTTCATTAATTTAGCCATTTTAGCCCATTTAAAGGATAATCGATTGAATTGAGGACACGCCTTAGGCATTGGTATAACGACTTGCCTCAGGCATCCAGCGGTGAATCAGTTGGCTGACATCTGCCTTGCGCGTAGGATCTGCAATTAAATGTTTGGCTAAACGCTGAGCAATGGCAAACAGCTGCTCGTCACGTATCAGATCAGCCAAATAATAACCGACGTTACCCGTTTGACGTTTGCCTAATAACTCACCGGGACCACGCAGTTCCAAATCTTTTTGGGCAATGACAAAACCATCAGTGCTATCACGCAGGACATTTAAGCGCTCTGTACCAGTTTCTGATAATGGCTTTTGGTATAACAGTACGCAATAGCTTTTGGTTGAGCCACGCCCGACTCGCCCGCGCAGCTGATGTAATTGCGATAGACCTAATCGTTCGGCATTTTCGATGACCATTAACGACGCATTAGGTACGTCGACCCCAACTTCAATGACTGTTGTGGCAATCAACAAGTCCAAATTGCCAGTTTTAAACTCTTGCATGATGGCTTGTTTGTCAACGGATTTCATCTTGCCATGGACAAGACCAATGCGAATATTCAAGCGCTCATTTAAATCCTCATAAGTGGCTTCAGCAGCTTGCGCATCCAGCACACTAGACGCTTCGACCAACGAGCAAACCCAGTACGCTTGCCTACCCGCTTCACAATTAACCGCAATCCGCTCAATGACTTCATCGCGTCGATTACGGTCAATGGTCACCGTAGTAATTGGCGTACGCCCCGGTGGCAATTCATCGATAATCGAGGTATCCATATCACCGTAAACGCTCATCGCCAGCGTGCGCGGAATCGGGGTAGCGGTCATAATCAGCTGATGCGGCGTGCTATTCGCCACACCTTTATTGGTCAGTGCCATACGCTGCTCAACACCAAAGCGATGTTGTTCATCGATAATAACTAAGCCCAATTTGGCAAACTGTACCTGCTCTTGAAACAGTGCATGAGTACCGACGACCACTTGCACCGTGTTTTCTGCGACTGCTTCCAATGCTTCGCGGCGCTGCTTCGCCGTTTGTTTCCCAGCAAGCCAGCCGACACCAATACCTAACGGTTCAAACCATTGTTTGAAATTGACCAAATGCTGCTCTGCTAAAATTTCTGTGGGTGCCATAACAGCCACTTGCCAACCACTATCAAGCGCATAACCCGCTGCACCCGCTGCGACCAGAGTCTTGCCCGCGCCAACATCGCCCTGCACCAACCGCAACATCGGGATGGACGTTGCCATATCAGCCGTAATATCTTTCATGACTCGTTGCTGGGCGCTAGTTAGATCAAATGGTAATGCGGCAAACAACTGATCAGTCAATGGACTTTGCGTGGCACATTTGGGCGCTTTATGCTGATGCAGTTGCTGACGACGATATAACAAGCTGAGCTGATGGGCGGTTAATTCTTCAATAATCAAACGCTGGCATGCTGCATGAGTACGGGCACTTAACTGGGTGAGTAGCTGATATTGTCGTCCTGCGTCGGTATAAGTCGGCGGCGTATGCAGTAATACTAAGGCTTCAAATATCGTCAGGTTATAGACGTTGTTATTAACTGTTCTATTAGCGACTGTATGGATATCACTGTTTGTATTATTATTGGCATCATAGACATTGGTTTTATTGACACTACTAACGCTATGACCAGTCGTATTATCTGGCACACTACGCGCCAGTGTCGAGAATATATCTTCTGGATACTCCGTCTCTGTTATCGGTATTTTAGCTGGTTCAAAAGGTGCTAATGGCAAGTCAGCCACGACTGCAAAGTCTGTAGGAGTAAACAGCGTCATCGGCAAGCCTTCACTGCGAACCGTCTGTAATGCCAGCTTAATTAAGGTACGCAGCTTATTTTGATGCAAACCTTTAACACTTGGATAAATGGGCTGCAAACCGGTATTTACTACCGTCTCATTACTACTGATAATTCGATATTCAGGATGGTGGATTTGCTTACCATAACGACTCACCTTTACTTCGCCAAATAATTGCAGCTGCGTCCCTAAGCTCATGGTTTGTGCAAGACCACGATAAACCTTAAAAAACCGTAGCGATATGGTGCCAGTATCATCATCTACCACGACCGTCATACCGCTGCGCTTGGTGTCGATGTGCACCACACGCCCAGTAATCAACGCAGACTGCCCGTGCCCCACCTCTGCTATAGACAGCAATCGGCTACGATCTTCATAATCACGTGGCAGATGCAGCAATAAATCAAATATTCGTTTAATATTCAATTGTGCCAACTGTTCTGCGACTTTTAATCCCACACCCGCCAGTGCCGTCACTGGCATATCTAGCGCTGAGAGTGGCAGCTCAGACCTTATATGGTCTGTTGGGCTGGTTAAAGAAGCGTTCACTGATACTGACATCAAAGATCCTAACGATATTATTTTTAATTTTCGTATACTCATTCAAGTATTTTCAATATACCGTAGATGATGACAGTTTTTATAAAAAAGCTGTCATCAACAGGACACATCGAAACACCGACTCATTTCATTATAGCTGACAATACAATTGCTTATGCTCAGCTATTTAGTAATACTGCGTCAAAAAGCCTGAAAGTCAAACGGCTCATTTGTATCATATCAATAACTGATGTCTTATTTTCCGTATTATGGTCATTTTATAAGGTGTTTTTATGTTCCCTCCTGCCCAGTATCGACAACCTCTTCATAGTCTAAGAGTGCTATGCACCAGCTTAATTGCCGTACTCGGATTATCTATCAGCGCTTGTAGCGCTCTAACGCCAGCGCAGCCGTTACCTGAAGCACCTGAAATAGCGCAACCTAACATTGCGTTGGTATTGGGCGGCGGTGGTGCCAAAGGCTTCGCCCATGTCGGGGTGATTAAAGCACTAGAAGCAAATGGTATCAAACCCACGCTCATCGTTGGCACTAGCGTCGGCAGCTTGGTTGGTAGCCTATATGCCAGCGGCTACACACCAGTACAACTTGAGCAACTGGCACTGACCACTACAGATAGCGAATTGACAGATTTTGTCTTATCCAATCAAGGTGTCATCGAGGGTATCAAACTCAAGAACTTTATCAACGATAAAGTCGATGGACGAGTAATAGAGGATTTTCCCATCCGCTTTGCAGCAGTCGCAGCGGAGAAGCATACTTTGAAAAAAGCCATTTTTACCACTGGTGATGCGGGGCTTGCCGTTCAAGCATCCTGTAGCGTACCGAATATTTTTATTGCGCCGCGCATTCCCGAAAAGGTCGGTAAAAAATATATCGATGGTGGCGTGGTCAGCCTAGTACCTGTCGATAGCGCCCGTGATTTGGGCGCTGATATTGTTATTGCCGTTGATGTGACAGATACTGGTATTAACAATATTAGCGGTGTCTCTACACTTGATAAAAAATTAAACCTCAACGGATTAAGCAGTTTTTGGGGATTTTTGGAGAGTAATGTTGTAGCTCCGCCAAGCGCCAATCGTGCCTCATCGATGCAGCGTGAACGAGATCGTGCTGATGTGCTGATTACGCCTGCGGTCAGTCATATCAGCTCACTAGATACCAGCCAGCGCCGTGCTCTCATAGCTGCAGGCTCGCAAGCTACTACCGAACAAATGGCTGCCATCAAGCAATTAATCAAAGAAAAATCTAACCAGAAATACGCGACGCTTTAAGCGCCTTGCAACGGCGTACCAAAATTTCTTGTTAACAACCCATAAAAAAGCACCACAGCAACGAGCCGTGATGCTTTTTGTGATTAAACGAATATTAAGCCAGTATTAAATAAATCACACTGATAAAATATTTAATATTAAATGACTGGCTTATTTCACACGTGCACGGTATTTAACCACTACGGTGTCATTAAGACCAACACCCTCTAAATCCCAGCGTACCGCTTTATAATACTTTAATGGAATTTCTTGTAGTTGGTTATCCACTTTTCCACGTAATGGCATACGGGCAAAAGTATTGCCGTCCGCACTGCCGTATGGAAACTCAGGTGATACTGTACGCAATAACTCTACCTGCTCAGGGATACTCATCGTCACAGTCATTTTACGGACGCGATCTGCATTGGTATTGGTAAAATAACCTTGGTACTCCAAGACATTACCTGATTGCAGGCGCGTACTAGCATTCACCGGAGCCAAAACCTCTTGACCGTTTGCATCAACGCTAATCAATGACGCGGTAATTTTACTATTGACGGCTTGTGCACTCGAGTTGCTGCTTTTAGTAGCATTGGTCTGTACAGCTGCCGAACTATCGACGGCTTGTTCTGGCGTCGGTAGCATTGCCGAGGCTTGCGTCACTACCATCGCACCGATGAGCGTACCAGCCACAACGTGGAATAAGCGATGTCCGCTCCAAGCACTAAATGGGCTAGCAAATTGGTTACTTTTTTTCATGGTTTTCATTATCCCTGGTTAATATGTCGGTAAAACGCAGCTGGTAAAAATTGAATGACTTTTGGTGTATATTGAATCTTTTACAGGCAGCACAATTTAGACGGAACATACCCACTTATAAGAAACATGCTATAAGAAACATAACTCACTATAAATGGTCGACTGTTATAGTACTGGCAGACCTAGTATCGCTGCTGATTGTAGTGACAGCTAATGGCAAGCGCTGCATACGTCTATGCTGCTGGTGTCTATCTTGTCATAGCTGGTAATCTTAGCGTATAAAGTTTTTATTTTTATTGATTATCTTCGTTCATCGCCTGTAAAGCAATAGCGTTTAGCATAGCAAAAAGTGTTTGTACGTACACTAACCCCGTGTTGAGGTTGTGTATATCATCGATCAGTGATAAAAATTGATTGATACTACTGAAATAAAAGATAGCTCATAACGGCGTTTTTTGCTATGGTAATTCTTTAGCGATAGGCATTTTTTGCTACGCCCCTTTTCTTATTCTCACTACTATTGCCCTTATTATGACTACTAGCGCCATGCCCCAAATCAACCCTGAATACGTCTATTGGTTCCGTAACTCTGCCCCCTATATCAATACCCATCGCGGCAAAACGTTCGTGATTATGTTTGGTGGTGAGGCGGTCAATCATCCAAATTTCAGCACCCTTATTCATGATTTTGCTTTATTACATAGCTTAGGTATCAAGCTGGTATTGGTACATGGAGCGCGACCGCAAATCGAAAAGAACTTAAAAGATGCTGACATTACCTCCCCACTGCATCAAGACATTCGAATTACACCGCGCGTGGCGATGCCTGCTATTTTACAAGCGGTAGGCGCTATTCGCCTACAACTCGAAGCACAGCTGTCGATGGGACTGGCCAATTCACCTATGTATGGTTCACGCATCGATGCCATTTCAGGCAATTTTGTGACCGCACGTCCTTACGGTATTCGTGATGGTATCGATTACCAAATGACTGGCGAAGTGCGCTCTATCGATGTTGAGGCCATCAAAAACAACCTGCTACACGACCATATTGTGATTTTAGGCTCAATGGGTTATTCAGCGACTGGTGAAGTCTTTAATTTGTTGGCTGAAGACGTGGCGCTCAGTGCAGCTGTGGCACTGGGTGCTGATAAGCTTATCTTCTTAGGTGAAGAAGCAGGCATCAATGACGATGATCGCTTATTAAGGGAGATGATTCCTAATGAAGTCGATCGCTTCTTACGTGATCGTGATTTAAATTGCGAGATCAATTATTTCTTAAATTGCGCCAGTTTGGCTTGCCGCCAAGGCGTCCATCGCACCCATATTATCTCGTACGCCAAAGATGGTGCCTTATTAGAAGAGTTATTCACTCGTGATGGCTCTGGCACTCTTATCAGCCACGACCCTTACGAAGAGATTCGTCGTGCCAATATTGACGATGTGGTCGGACTGATTGAGCTGTTATCACCGCTAGAAGAGCAAGGCATATTAGTCAGCCGCTCACGCGAACGCTTAGAGCAAGAGATTGATAATTATAGTGTCATTGAGCGTGATGGTATGATTTTGGGCTGCGCGGCGCTATATCCATTGGATGCAGAATCAGCAGAAGTTGCCTGTGTCGCCGTACATCCCGATTATCGTAGCGGTAGTCGCGGTGCGGACTTACTGGCATTTTTAGAGCAACAAGCACGCAGTCATGGTCTGCACAAGTTGTTTGTATTAACGACACGGACGGCACATTGGTTCGTCGAGCAAGGCTTTGCCGAAGTCGAGGCCAGCGCGTTACCTGCATCGCGTCAAGAAAAATACCATAATGGTCGTAATTCTAAAGTCTTTCAAAAAACTCTTTAGATGCTCAATCTCTAGTCATAAAAAAGCCCTAATAATATTATGAGGGCTTTTTTATGATTTTATTTTTTAACACTGGTTCACTAGGGTGCGTACTAAGTATTATTTTACTTTTAATAGCTCAACTGTAAAGATAAGGGTGCTGTTTGGCTCGATACCTGCGTTACCCGCTTCGCCATAAGCAATATCTGATGGGATATAAAACTCGTATTTGCCGCCCTCTTTCATCAGCTGTAGACCTTCTGTCCAGCCAGCAATAACTTGGTTCAACGGAAACTCAATTGGCTCACCGCGCTCATAAGAGCTATCAAATACTGTGCCATCGATTAACTTACCTTCGTAGTTCACTTCAACCACGTCAGTCGCTTTTGGTGATTTACCCGTACCTGCGGTGATAACTTTGTACTGTAAGCCAGAAGCCGTTTCTTTGACGCCTTCTTTTTTAGCATTTTCTGCTAAGAATGCAGCGCCTTTGGTTTTGTTTTCTCCAGCTTTTGTTTCCATATCTTTAACGAACTTTTCTTCTTGCTCTTTTTGATAAGTCGTCAACACTTCCTGCATTTGTTCTTGAGTCAATGCTGATTTATTGCCTTCATAACCATCACGGAAGCCTTTTTCAAAGGTATCAAGATTCAGGTCACCGACCGCTTCTTTGTTACCTTCAGCCATCATGAAGCCTAAGCTATAACCTACTTTTTCATTTGCTGAGCTTTGCTCGGTGATTGAAACGCTTTTAGCAGCTGTCTCTTGGTTACCGTTATTTGTGCTACAGCCTGTTACCAACAACATAGCACTAGCAAGTGCACCAACGCTTAAAGTAGTGATTTTTTTCATAAAGTACTCTCAAATTGTAAGGATAGTGGCGAGATGTCACATGTTCCTATAATAACAAATCTTAGTTTTAGGAACCATGTTTGCCGTCAAATTATCGGGCGAATGTACAGTCTATGTTAATATTTCTCATCATAATAACAAGTTATCACACAAATACAGTAACACGTTAAGCTTTCTATCTTTAAATCCACTAATACATCAGCTAAGCTAAATGAGTTAAGGTGATAAGTAACCGAGTGTACGTCTTTATCATGGATGATTAACATTGGCAGTAGAACAATTAACACGAGGGAAACCAACGTTTTTTGATAAGGTTACCTACTCAAAAATTATAATATCACCGCATAACTTACTTTAAAAATACTATTAATTATAACCATCTATGTATTGGTTTCGCTCAACAATAGCTGTACTGATGATATTGTTGAGTGGCTTTCGTATGATGATTAAAGGAGGATAAGATGAATCCAATGTACACATCTTTTAACGGTTATCTTGGTGGGCCGATCGGCTCTATTATTGGTGCTATTTTAATATTTATTATTGGTTGGCTAGTGGCACTGGGTATCGCGGCACTGGTTCGTAATGTATTATCTAGAGTCAATCTGAACCAACGCATGAACTCTTCAACAGGTAAGACCTACGATTTAGAAGGTATTATCTCAAAGATTGTATTTTGGTTTATCTTTATCATCGCGATTTCTGGGGCGCTGAACCAATTGAATTTGAACTCAATCTCGACACCGTTTGCAAATATGGTCAATCAAGTCTTAGCATTTATTCCTAATCTTATCGGCGCTATCGCTGTGGGTATTATTGGTTGGGTCTTGGCTACCGTTGCCCGCACAGCTATCAATGCGGCATTGGCGAAAACGTCGATGGATGAGCGTTTAAGTGCTCAGGCAGGTGTAAAACCAATGAGCAGCACGATTGCCGATATGGTTTATTGGTTTATCTTGTTGGTTGTTTTGACGATGGTATTAGGTAAATTAGAGCTTGATGGTTTATTTGCTCCATTGACTAATATGGTTGATAAAATCTTTAGCTTTATCCCTAACATCCTCATTGCAGGTGTTGTCTTTGTCGTCGGTTATATCATTGCCAAAGTGGTACGCGGCATTGTGACCAATCTTGTGTCTACTTTTAATGTTCAAGAATTGGCTACAAAAGCAGGCTTAAGCGAAAAAAACAGCTTGCCTAATATCGCTGGTTCATTGGCATTTTTAGTAGTGATCATTCCAACTATTATTGCTGCATTAAACGCATTAAAAATTGAAGTGATTGCTCGTCCTGCGACAAACATGCTGAACAAAATCATGGAAGCATTGCCAAACATCTTTATGGCAGTTGCGATTTTAGTCGTGACCTTCTATGTGGTACGCATGGTTGCCAATATCATCAAAGGTTTGATCGAAAACACTGAGATTAATCAATTGCCTGCGAAAGTTGGTTTACAAGAAACCATGGGCGATAAGAGAGTCTCTGACCTTGTTGGTTATGCGATTATCTTCTTTGCGATGTTATTTGCCTCAATTGCCGCCGCTGACTTGCTAGGTTTTGAGCCTATCTCTGCCATTATCGCCATGTTTATTGCGTTTGGTGCCAACATTATCTTGGGCGCAATTATCCTATTTATTGGCTTCTGGCTTGCCAATATCATTGCAGGTGTCGTTGAGCGTTCTGAGCAAGGCTCACAATTCTTAGCAAACATCGTCCGTGTACTAATCATGGGTTTAGTACTTGCCATGGGTCTAAAAGCGATGGGTATTGCTGATTCTATCGTTAACCTAGCATTTGGTCTAACACTAGGTGCCGTAGCGGTAGCCTTTGCCCTTTCATTTGGTCTTGGTGGTCAAGAAGCCGCTGCACGTTTCCTACGTAAAATGCAGGATAAAATGGACAAAGAACGTGAAGAAGCTAAAGCGAAATCTGCTCTTCATGCTAGCTCAAGTACACAAGAAAAAGTTGCTGACTCAGTTCGAGAGAACACGCCTGCTGCTTCAGGTACAATGACTAGTGACTTACCTACTAGCAGTGTCGATACCAGCAATCTTAGTACGGGTCATGTAGATATCACTCACGTTGAAACAAGTGATGACGATATCGACACTGGTTCAAGTCTAGCGCCAAGTAATAAAGGCTTTACTGATATTGATAATAACGACTTAAAATAAGTCATCGTTAACGATATATTTTGAATAAAAAGGACAGCCTAGGCTGTCTTTTTTTATGGCGTAAATTTAGTTTCTATGAAAATCTCGCTACAAAACATCGCTACAAAATCATACTCAGGACTTGGTCTTCCGTGCAGGTATATTCAAATTTAATTGCATTCGCATTGACTCATTTTTACTTGCTGATAAGTTATTTGTCGTTTGCTTTTTATGCTGTTGGTTTAAGCGCTGTAATTGCTTGGTCAGCTGCCGTTCACGCTGGGTCATCGGATCAACGGGTTGAATCCATAAATCGATATCAATAAAGGTGTCATTAGACTCGTCAATAAAATCAATGCCCAATACAATCACATGATGCAGCTCGGCTATTGGCAGGCGGCTCGCAACATCCTGTGCAATCTTTGCTAAGTTTGGCTGAATAGCCTGTTTACTGTGCTGGCTCTCAACATCTTGTCCATAAAATATTAATACATAATGCCGTCCCAAGCTCTCATAAGAGTGCTGATGGACGACATAACCTTCTTTTTGCAGACCATGTCCTTGTTTAGGATGTCTATATAGAGTTCGAACCAGCTCATGGCGCGAAAATAAAGACTCGTCCAATAGCTGCTGTTGCCAATAACAGCGTTTTATTCCTAGTGTCTCTTTATCAGCATTGTCTAGTACTTCTGCATCGAGCATCTCTATCATTTGGGTGCTTAGCTGCGACCACAGAGCTGCCGCTTGCGCCATATGCTGATCATACATGTGCGCAGTCGTGCTTTTATTTTTGTAGGCAAGCGTCATAGCGACTAATGCAGGATTGGGCTCATCTTGCACCTCGTACTTGATGAGTGCATTATCTACTACGATAGCGTCCGTAAATAAAGTTGGGCGATGTAAAAACTGAGTGACTAGATCTGCTTCTGATTCAAAGCTAGCGACATGATTACTGGCTGAATACTGTAATTGCCCTAAACGATAATGCAAAAATCGCCATAACTCGCATGGTGCTTGTAGGCTTGCTAATATCGCCTGCCAGTCATGCCAGCTAAAAACTTGTAGCTGCTGCATACTGTCGCTCATATCCACAACCAAATCTTCCATAAAATAGCGGACACCAAAACCATGAGTGAGCCGTTTTAGAAGTTGTCGTTGCTGGTTATTTATCTTAGTTTTATTGATTTCTTCAACTTTATCCGTGAGCTGAATATCAAAAACTAAAATATTATGGCTAATGTTTTCGTTATTTTTATGCTGAGTAAGATATGTCTTGTGCCATATGAGCGCGGCCTTTACTACCGTCATACGCGCAGCTTCAATATCGACCAGACTACTTTTAGCAGGCAAATACAATATGAGCTCAAGTAATGAGAGGTTACCCAGTGGCAATTGATAATGATATTGCTGAGCACGGTAACACGCGTCATATTTATGCTCAAGATGCTGCATATTGGTCAAAGCAATATCTACAGCATCTTTCTGCAAATAGCAGGTCAACTCATTAACAAGACAATCATTATCAGATAGGGTAATAGATGAGTCAGACACAGTGTTAACCTTTTATTATCGAATGGACACGTTGTATAGTAAGTTGCTATTGATGAGCATAACACTAGAGCATGTTGAATATTCGCAAATTCTTTTACTATAACGACAGGCTACCAACGAAAAACTTAACAAAATAAGCCTTATTAAATGCAGTCGCTTTCAGGGCGATGAGTTGTTATGATAATAGCAAAGTAGCATGATTTGCAGTCAAACTTATCGCTTATGGGCTGCCTTTGATTACATTTTTTAGAGACATTTATTAAAATTATTTAATGACCATCATATAATAAAAAGGATTGAACGTTATGAAGCGCTTTAAAGAGAAAACTGTCATTATAACAGGTGCAGATTCTGATATTGGTCGTGCAACGGCGCTTAGATTTGCACAAGAAGGGGCGAATTGTATAATCGTTGGTATTAATAACGATATTTTAGAATACATCTACGAGGACCTGCCACAGGATCATACATGGATCAATACAGGTAACCACCTTACCGTAACCAGTGACATTAATGATCTGACCCAAACGGCAAGATTAATAAAGCATGTACGCGATAAATATAAACATATTGATGTGATGGTCAACATAGATACTGCGGTCGGCATTCATCAGTCAGTTATTCCAGAACTGATAAAAACACAAGGCAATATCGTTAATGTATCAACGCTAACGGAGATATCAGCAGACTGGAATATAGAGACCTATAAAGCTAGGCAAAGGGATTTGACTGATGTTACAAAGAAGCTGGCATTAGAGAATATACCAAATAATGTACGTATTAATGCCGTATCTGCTGGATTGGTGGCAACGGATATCAGTCCAAATCCATTTATTAGCCACTCTCCACTAGGGAAGACAGCGACACCGTTTGATGTAACCGCCGCTGTGATGTTTTTAGCCAGTGATGATGCTGCCATCATTACTGGCATGAATTTACCTGTTGATGGCGGGGTTAGTACGTTCAACAGCTAACTCAATGCTTAGTTTTTTAGCCATTCTTAAGATTCATCCTCACAAACAAAAGACCCCCTGACATTAATCTGTCAGGGGGTCTTAATATAATACAGATACTCATAACTCATTTAAAAACTTTATTCAGCTGAATGATTGATATCTTGTAATGGTTGAGATAAGCGCTCAGGATGTCTTGGTACCACCCCTTTATACTGAGCATAAATTTTTGGTAAATCTGCTTCGATATCACCACTAGGATAAACCAACGACATAAAGCGTATTTCTTTGGTTTTGTAATCCATCGCTACTGGCAAAATAGGTACACCAGCGCCCACTGCTAAATAATAGAAGCCTGATTTCCAAGTTTCAGTATATTGACGAGTACCTTCCGGTGCTAAACCCAAAAATAGTGGCTTACCTGTTTTGAACTTATCAATACTGGCCTGTAATACGGAGCCTTTATCACTACGATCAATGGGAATCACCCCTATCCAGCTTAATAGCTGAGCAAATACGGGCACTTTAAATAACGTATGCTTACCCATAATACTAATTTTTAAATCTAAGGCGAATAAACTGGGTATCGCATAAACCCCATCAATATTCGAAGTATGCGGCAGCGCTAAAACTACAGCTTGTGAAATATTTGGAATCTCTCCAACCGTACGCCAACCCGCAGCTTTTAGCATAGCTGAGGCAATCACTGGCGCAATTTTATTACCGCGTTTCGGGACTAAACTACCCAGCTGCTTTTTACTAAGCTTGGGCAATATTTTAGAGTTTACAGACTGAGAAGCAGCAGCTTTTGAGCGATTAAATAACTTTGATGTCATGACGGCACCACATAATAAAAGATACCTACATAATAACATTAAGCTTATACAACTAAATTGAATTTTATAGGCTTTTATTGCTTGCCAGCTTACTGGTTTATAAACTTATATAAATATATAGCTATTGACGGACATACCCATCAAGCCCATTAGGATATGTCAGCCAAATTGCCTTTATTCTCAAGCCAAACCTTGCGATCAGCAGCACGTTTTTTAGCCAACAGCATATCCATGACGCTATTAGTCAACACCATGTCATCCATATCTAGCTGAACTAAACGCCGAGTATCACGGTTCATGGTCGTCTCACGTAACTGCTCTGCACTCATTTCACCCAAGCCTTTAAAACGGGTAATCTGCGCTTTTTTATTGCCCGGCACATTGGCCAAAATGTGCTGAAGCTCAGGCTCATCTAACGCATAATGCACCTCTTTGCCCACGTCTACTCGATATAACGGCGGCATGGCGACAAATAAATGACCCGCATCCACCAAGGCAGGAAAATGCTTAACAAATAGGGCGCAGATGAGCGTGGCGATATGCAGACCATCAGAATCCGCATCCGCTAAGATACATACCTTGTCATACCGCAGCTCAGACAAATCGTCAGAGGCAGGATCGACACCGATAGCAATAGCGATATCATGAATCTCTTGGCTCGATAATACCGTATCTGATGACACCTCCCACGTATTTAGAATTTTCCCACGCAAAGGTAAAATCGCCTGATAATGACGATCGCGTGCTTGCTTCGCACTACCACCCGCAGAATCCCCTTCTACCAAAAACAGCTCAGCACCATCACGCAAATCACCGCGACAATCTGCCAACTTACCCGGCAACGCAGGACCTTGCGTTATTTTCTTACGGGCGACTTTTTTGGCAGACTTGAGACGACGTCCAGCTTTATTAATCGCCAGCTCTGCGATTTGAGTACCCATATCGGCATGCTGATTTAACCACAGACTAAAAGCATCTTTTGCCAATGTCTGTACTGCCCCAGCAGCTTCGCGGCTAGATAAGCGCTCTTTGGTCTGTCCAGAAAATTGCGGCTCAGAAAACTTGAGTGATAGGATGTAGTTCACTCCATCCCAGACATCTTCTGCCGTTAGCTTGACACTCCGTGGCAGCAAATTATGAATATCGCAAAACTCACGCAATGCCTCTAAGATACCCGTTCGCAGACCATTAACATGCGTACCACCTTGAGCAGTAGGGATCAGGTTTACATAGCTTTCTTGAATTGGCGTGCCACCATCAGGCAACCAAGACAAGGCAAAGGTAATAGCAGCACGTTCGCCCGCTTTTGCATCGTAATTATAATAAAACGGTGCTTCAGGTAAGGTTTCTAAACCATCTAACTGTTCGCTTAGATATTCGACCACTCCGTCAGTAAACTGCCAAACCACCTTTTCATTATTAATATCATCGACAAATTCAATCGTCAGCCCAGCTGCCAGCACCGCTTTGGCTTTTAGATTGTGCTTGAGCTGCTTGACATTAAATTTAGGCGTATCAAAAAAGCGACCATCTGCCCAAAAATGCACTCTGGTACCACGTTTGCGTTTGTTTGAGCTGATTGCTTCAGTCAACGGCGTAACTGGTGCGCCATTTTCAAACGCCATATCAAACTGTGTACTATCACGCCATACCGTTACCTCAACACGTGTTGATAACGCATTGACGACAGAGATACCCACACCATGCAGACCGCCTGACACTTCATAATTAGAAGTCGAAAACTTACCACCCGCATGCAAACGGGTTAAAATCAGCTCAATACCTGATTGATTAAACTCTGGATGAATATCCGTCGGCATACCGCGCCCATCATCTTCGACAGACAACGAGCCATCACTATGCAGTTGCACCTTGATGGTTTTCGCATAACCCGCCAACGCTTCATCAACTGAATTATCGATAACCTCTTGCGCCAGATGGTTTGGGCGGGTGGTGTCGGTATACATACCTGGACGACGACGTACTGGCTCAAGCCCTTCTAAAACTTCTAACGATTGCGCATTATATTGACTCACAAATGCATCCTTAACGATTCATGTCTGATTAATTCTATTCAACCATTATAACCAAAAATAGCGACGTTAAGGTTAATAGTCCATCGCTCACGTCATATAATGTCGCCTGTTTAGACTCGTACTAAATCTTGTAGCATATTTATCACCATCGGCAACTGCTCACCAAAGTCACTAAACCGATGATCGCCACCCGCTTGTAAAATAACCGTACTCCCTTGCTGTTGATAAAAGGCTTTAGACAATTCAGGATTTAATAACTCATCGTCTTCTTTGATAAATACCGCAATTTTTTTAGGATAATGAATTTCTGATAACTGATGATCTGCAAACCATTGCAAATCCGCAGAAGTAATATCCCAACCGCCAGCAGTCGTATAGAGAATTTGATTCTTTGGCAATTCATCTTCGCCTTGACCTTCATCACTATCGTTATTTAGCAGTAAGTCATGAGCAAAGCGCTGTAATGTCACATGTGGCTGAGTACTAGGATTTAATAGTAAAGCCGCACAGCCTGTATGATTGCTCACCAAGGTAGAAAAATAGCCACCCAATGAGCTACCAACGAACATAACTTTTGAGTCGCTGCCCCATTCCTCAACTAGACTTATCAGTTTATCGAACACGTCTTGTGGCGATTTATTCAAATCGGGACGCAGTACATTGATATCAGGATGATGATGCTGGCAGTATTTTTCTAATAGCATTCCCTTGGTAGAGTTCGCATCACTGTCCAGTCCATGGATATAAATCAAGTTCACGTATCATCTCACTTATTAATTTTGTTATGATTATCTTATATAGACTAGTGACGCTAAGCATAGCACCCGCCAAACAAAAATAATAACAATAAAACGGCACACCATTAGTCAGTATTTGCGACATAATAATGTTGCCATAATAGTTTTATGCAAGTCAAAGGAATGACGATAATAGCCATGGAGTCGCCATGAACCAACAGTTTGAGCTGTTTGAGATTGCCAATCCATGCATTGGTCTTTGCCAAAGCAATAAAAAAGGCTATTGCTTTGGTTGCCTGCGCAGTCGAACGGAGCGCCAGCGATGGCATGATATGACGACAGAGCAGCAACGCGAGGTGCTAAGGCTTATCGCAGGACGTAAGCTGCGTATAGAGCAAATGAGACAGCGTAAGGGCGAGCAGTTAGGATTTGATTTTGAGGAAGTGTTTGAGGTTGGGGAGTTGTTTTAAATTTTACAAAATAAGCTTTTAGAGCTAAAACATTAATATAGTGCAGACTATAATGCTAATAAGAAACTTACTATTCAGTTTTATTACAATCTTCTAACCAGTGTTCTAATCCAAGACATTGCTGATTCAATAGCCCAATCTGTTTGCTCAATAGTGAGCTCCGGCATTGGATCACTACCAGGCCCATGACCTAAAGTATTTCTTACTTTACGGAAATAATCCTTAAGAATATCAGCTTCCCAAATATCTATATATCTTCCATTATTTTTACGTACAAGATTATCTATATAGTTTGAAGCTCCTCTTTCATTTCCTAAAGTCAAATCTTTCTGATCCGATACAATTTTGATCGCACTTTCTAATGCTTTAGCAGCAAATAGTGCAGGGTCTTTATCATTTGAATCTCTACGATCTAAAGCCTCTTTTATATCTATATCAACATTCCTCCAAAGAGGATCTGATACAACATCCCAGAATGGTTTAGCTATATTTTTTTCAATTACGGCATCAGTAGATATCTGAATAAAACCGTTATGTAATGTTAGCGGTGCTTTTGCACGACGAAATCGCTCGTTAATTTCTTCAACTTGAGATACATATGTATCATTCAAAGTTTTATTCCATACTTTTAATCGTTCTGCTGTACTATTATTAGCATGTATTCTATGTCTAGAATTTGCGTCGCGTACTTTTGCTTGAGATAACGCTCTAGGTAGACTTGCGTTAACTGTTTCTAATTCTTCATATCTGATACGCATTGCAAGTTCGACAAAACTTATTCTTTCCTTCATGAACGTATCTGGATCATTAACCTTAGATGAGTACTCAGACTTAACGAATTTCTCACAGACATAATTCCAGCTAAAGAATCCACTCACAGGCACAGATTGACCTAAATGATTTTTACTAGTATATGAGTAGTACCTTTTAAAAAGTTCATCTATGCCTAACTCTCTAGCTAAATCATCATGCAACGTTTGCCATTTTTCTATACTTTCTTTTATGGGTTCACCATTAGACGTATAATATGGAATTGCTTCCTTCACAACACTATATAACTGATTAAGAAGTCGTGTTTCTGACTCCGAAAAATCCTTCCAAATTGGAAAATTTAAGTATCGATAAGCAAATATATCCGTTAGCATCTTTTCGTTCCAACATTTAATTTAAATTTATCATACTACCTTAGTTGATAATATAGAACCATCAGAAACAAAGAAAACTCCCTTCGCGAAAGCGGAGGGAGTTTCCTAGGAATAGAGAGCTAACGATTACCTGAGCGCCGTCAAAGTAAAGTAGTGCTTTACTTTGACGGCGCAGTAGGTCACTAGGAATAAAAGATAAAAAAAAGAGCCACCCGGTTAAGGATGACTCTTTTCAGAATAGAGAGCTGACGATGACCTACTCTCACATGGACGAATCCACACTACCATTGGCGCAATGATGTTTCACTTCTGAGTTCGGGAAGGGATCAGGTGGTGCCATCATGCTATTGTCGTCAGCAAAGGGGGTTAGATATGAGTCTGTTATTTTTATTGTTTGACTATAAGTGTTTAGTTTATGGTCGATCAACTTGTAACCTAACTGAATCAAGGTTAAAGGTGATATCGAAATATTCTTTCTTTTATTCTATAAGCTTTCGCTTATACAAGATAGATTAATTAGAGCTTTCATACAAACCACTTGGGTGTTGTATGGTCAAGCCAAACGAGCAATTAGTACAGGTCAA
>NZ_CAJGZQ010000002.1 GCF_904846185.1 Psychrobacter immobilis
ACTCATGTCTTTGTTTTGGACACTTTTGATCACTTGCGCTCGAAAGTCTGCTGAATAGGTCATGTATTCTTCTGCCGTGTCGCTTATTTTAAAAGTATTGTATCTTATTTATAAAAGACTGACTATATATACGATAGTAAAATTAAGAGCATATCAGTAGCATACGAAGAAGAGCTAGAAGCTATTAATGATAAGAATGCTCAGTTAGATCAGCTTCTAGGTAATGCAGCAAGCAGAGTGATTGTCTCAGAGTATGCAGATAGCGCAAAACAAGAAAAAATAGCTGCCGAATGGTTGAGAGGGGGATCAATTTTTTGCATGGCAGTCATCATTGTGATAGCTGGATATTCTTTTTGGGAGTCTATACACCAAAGCTTCGACCTTTCTAATGCTCTTTTACGATTAGCATTAGTATTCTTATTATCTGTGCCAGCTGCTTACTTAGCGCGTGAGTCTACTAAGCATCGTCAGCAACAGTATACACACCTTCAAACATCACTAGATTTGAAAGCTATCAATCCCTATATAGCCTCGTTACCTGAAGAAGAGCAACATAAAATAAAATCAGAAATTGCTCAAAGAATATTTGCCCCTAAAGATTTTCAATCTATAAGTAATGAGTCTTATCCAATTAATTCTCAAGAAGTCATCATGGCACTTATTTCAAAGTTTGGAAATGATAAGGATAAATAAGCCAACTAAGCATACATAGAAAATATCCTTTCAATACTGTATCAGGATAAGATTTGTTCTAACATTTAGCTAAGAAATCTTAAGCCAGACGTTTTCAATGCCCATACCATCTCAACAAAGGCGCGGCTATTAGTCAGAGGCTCGCCATCGATGATGAGGGCGTAACCTGAACCATCAATCCATAAGAACACAAAGCTGGTCTCAGGAATCAGTAAGTCAACTTGTTGAAAAAACGAGATGGCTTGGCTTTCGACCGCCCAGCCGCGTTGTTTTTGGCGGATCATAAAACCTGAAAAGTCAGCAGCTGCAACACTTAGCATGTCCGCTTCTTCTTGGCTGTAACCGATTCGTGCTAGGCAAAACCCTTCATCAGAGCCAATAGCGGCACGGCGTTTACCGGATAAGCTGGCAACCACATACGGTAAAAACTGGTCCAACGGCAGATTGGGTGCGGGTAACAACAAAGACAGCTTTTCAATCCAGCCGTGTTCTATAAAGCTCTGTAGCCATTCGTCAGGATAACGCTCAAGCCAATCAGCGGCGAGCAACGTCTCCCCATAGGACATTAAGTCTTGTAATGACAGCTGTTCATCAGTGGGCTCACTTTGTGAAAATGCCTCAAAAATACCGGCTGGAGTGAGGGTTAGATACGTTTTATCAGCATTTAAGTAAGAGGACATAGCGGCTACCATTGTGATGAAAGGGTTAAATCGGCGATAAATTAGGTCTTGATGGTTTGATCAAGATGCTGTTGACAGTTGTTCCAGCGCTCATCGAATTGCCAGTCGCTTTTACCCAAGCGAAACCATACTAGCGAGAAGGCAAGTAGATCATTGCGAGTGATACAGTGAGCAAAGAATTCGTTTTCGATCTGCTCAATCGTGCCCCAATCCTTATCTTCACGCGCCTGCATGAGCTCAGCGGTGATGTCTTTGGATATTTCTTTGGCATCATCGCTACTGATAAGCAATCGCTGTTTTTGCTCATTGAGAGACGGCGATATCAGGACACTCCAGCGAGTCGCCAGCATACTATTGCGTTGAATATATCGCTTCTTACTAATACAATCGCGAAACCCTTGCTGGACATGAGGGTACAAGCGATCTTTAATACGCGTAAACAGGTTATTTACATCGTAAGGGATGTCATACCAACAGCCATAAAAAAAGTCTGCGACGGCACCTTGTAGCGGCTCTTTTTCGGTCAAAAGTAATGCGGCATTGATACGTTGTTCATGAAAATGACGGTTATTGGGTGCCAAAAACACTTTACGCGAATATAAACGAAATACTCGGCGCGCTTCCATCTCATTTTCTTTGATAAGGTCTAAATCAGACATAATAGTGTCCTTTAAGTCATAGTGTCTATTGTATGACTAACAACTTATGGCTAATATCGTATGGTCAAAATGATATAGCCACTATTGAGCGACAATAGCCTATGACTTCACTAAGCGAAACGGTGCAACGTGCCAATTAATAAGTAATAATTAATCAAGTAAAGTTTGCATCAAATCTATCATAAATTCAGCATCTTCTTCGTCCATGGCTTCAAACCCTTGAGGCATGCCAAGTTCAGCCAATGCTTCTCTACCATCGTCATCATTATGCAAGTTCAGGATCGCATTCATGAATATTTCTGTATCAGGAAAGCCATCTTTAATCAGTAATACATGGCTAATATCTGCCAAATCACTTTCGATTAGCACTGACAGCTGAGTTTTGGTCAAGCGTGAAAAGCTATGAAAAATCTCTGCCAAGAAGAAAGCCGCTTGAGCATCACCTTTGATGACTTTACGGGCAGCTGCCTGATAAGTTTCAGTGATATCCCAGTTAAGATCAGACTCTTCTATATCCACAGCTTCTAGTAAGCGTAAGCCAATCAGCTTAACATCACGGTTGTCTGCCATTGCTACGGTCGCACCCGCTTTAATGTCTTCTAAGCGCTTGATATCACTGTTTGCCGCAGCAGCAATGACCATCTCATCCGATTTGCCGATAGGGCGTGCAACAGCGCGATAGCCTTGTTCACGGATCAAAGTAGCTGCATCAAATGGGTTGGCATAGATAACTTGAATGTCACCTGCCTCAATGATTTGCTCTTGTTCAGCATGTGAGGTAGGTATGTTCAGATGCATATTTAGGTTGGCACGTTTCTGAATCAAAATATTAAACATGTGCCAGCCTGCAAAACGCTCAGGAGAAAAATCAGGGGCGATTAACATATTGTGTGTCGTCATGATTTAGCCTTCCTCATTTTGATTCATTTGGGCATACTGAGCCATAGCCGCTTCGATTTTGCTACGTGATGGCTTACGGCGTACCGAGGTATAACCCACTGTTTCGCCGCGACGAATGTTCGGCACAACGGTCGCATAGACCCAATAGTGACTACCATCTTTGCATAAATTCTTAACGTAGCCATGCCATTTTTGCCCAGCCGCTGCGGTATCCCACAAATCTTTATAAGCGGCTTTTGGCATATCAGGGTGGCGCAAAATGGATTGAGGCTGACCAATAAGCTCATCAACGCTGTAGCCACTGATTTCGACAAAAGCATCGTTGACGTGAGTCAGCACACCATCCAAATCGGTGCGAGATACAATCAGCTTGCCATCAGGATAAGGGCGTTCAATACCAGTATCATAGACAGTCCGTGATGTACCATCATAATAAGTCAGAGTAATCTGCTCAGCGGGCATATCAGGCTTATGTGCATCAGGGATTGGAGAACCCATCGTAATCTCCTTTATTTATCGTTATATTTATAATGATTAAAAAGCCAATCTGGTGTGGTAGTTGTCGATAACATCAGGTTGCCTTTCAGCTCAGTCGTCGTCCCAATATTTATCAGGCTATTATTCCACACAAATAATGTGTGCCATCTTAAATATTTTTTATGAGACAGTCACTTCATTTTGATTTAAAGTCATATTTATCAGTCGCGCTATGTGCTATATGACGTTAAATAATCAAAAATGTGTTATCGACAAAAATCCAAATTTACCAATTAGATAAGTTTTGCAAGGGCTTCTGAGGCACGCTTGATATCTAAGAATATCAAACCAAGTTTTGCATTCGGTTTTGCCATAATAGTAAGTACCGCTTCATCTCCAGATGAGGTCATAATCACGTAGCCTTTTTCGCCTTGAATCATAATACGATCGATACTACCACGTGCCAACTCACGACCTGCGCGGTCACCCAATGACAATAAAGCCGCTGACATAGCGCCAACACGGTCTTCATCAACGCCCGTTGGTAGTGCTGAGGCAATCATCAGACCATCGTTAGAAATAAGGGCAGATGCTTCAACATCGGCTGATGAGCTGTTTAGGTCTTCCAAGATTTGCTGGAATGAATCTGTACGCATATCGCTTTCTCTATGACGGGTTATTCAATTGATAAAATAACAGTTAGTAATGGTGGAGAATAAATGTTGACTAAGTCGGCTATTATAAACCCTTGCTGTTAATATTGATATACATCAGCTCAAGCAAAAAGCCAAGTTTTTGAGTTTTTTTATACCGTTTGGTGCTGATTATTGACCTTTCGTCTTTACTTAACGGTTATCAATCTACAAATTTCCATTAAGATTTGATTTATTGACCTATTAGGAAAACGAAGGTTTTTTAGTAATACAGGATTATTTTTAGCACAATCAATGAGATCTGTAAGCTCATCAGTCGGCGCCTCAAGGTGCTATGCAAAGGCGCACGCTAGACTGTGCCAATAAAAATCGCTTATAACTTTTCATGATGGTGATATTTACTAGACTTATACGCCTCAAAAATGATATATATTATGAGATAAAAAATGTTCTTGTCTCTGAATGTGGCATCTAGGCATAAATTCAGTCAGCTTTTTTAATCCCATTTGTCTCTACACAAACCAGCGTGTCGGGGCAATTTCAGTTTTACACCAGTGTCTACAATCCTCTCGTTTGTTGTCATACGACGTGACATCGGTGTAAGTAAGCACTATCACCATTTTTACCCTAAGGAAAAGATATGAGTATCAGTCAGGCCATCGAAAAAGTCGAAGCGCGTTACGCCCATCAACCTGAATTCGTTCAAGCGGTAAAAGAAGTTGCAATTACGATTGCGCCGTTATACGACGCCCACCCAGAATATGATACTTTTAAAATATTTGAGCGCCTCGTTGAGCCTGACCGCGTTATTGCTTTTCGTATTAACTGGGAAAATGATCAAGGTGAGGTTCAGGTTAACCGCGGCTGGCGTGTCCAGTTCAGCAATGCCTTAGGTCCTTATAAAGGTGGCGTGAGATTTCATCCGACTGTCAACCAATCTGTGTTGAAGTTCTTAGGCTTTGAGCAAATATTCAAAAATGCTTTGACTGGATTGCCAATGGGCGGCGGTAAAGGTGGCTCTGATTTTGATCCCAAAGGCAAAACAGACAGTGAAATCCGCCGTTTTTGCTATGCCTTTATGCGTGAACTACATCACTATGTGAATAAAGACATCGATGTGCCCGCTGGTGACATTGGCGTGGGTGGGCGTGAAGTCAGCTATATGTTTGCTATGTATAAGAATTTAACGCATGAATACGGCGGCGTTTTGACCGGTAAAGGCGTTGGCTTCGGTGGCAGTTTGATGCGTACTGAGGCGACAGGTTATGGCGCGGTGTATTTCTTAGAAAACATGCTTACGGCGCAAAATGACGATATCAAAGGTAAGAGAGTATTGGTTTCAGGTGCTGGTAACGTCTCATTACATGCTGCTGAAAAAGCCCATATGCTGGGCGGCATCGTCGTCACTGTGTCAGACTCACAAGGGACTTTGTATGATGAAGCGGGTCTGAATCAAGAAAAAATTGATTGGCTCAAGGCGCAAAAAGCAAAAAGCAAACCGTTGGCTGAGTACGTCGATGTTTATGGTGGAGAGTGGTTTGCGCAGCAAAAGCCGTGGCAATTCAAAGGCGATATCGCAATTCCATCAGCGACGCAAAACGAAGTCAATGAAGAAGATGCCAAGCTCATGGTTGAAAATGGCATCACATACGTTGTCGAAGGTGCCAACATGCCATTGACTGCTGAAGCCATCGACTATATTCGTTTGCACCGTGTGCATTATGCCCCAGGTAAAGCCGCTAACGCGGGCGGTGTAGCAGTCTCTGCGCTTGAGATGTCACAAAACTCAGTCCGTCAGTATAAGAGCTTTGAGCAAATCGACTTGCGCCTCAAAAATATCATGAGAAATATCCATGACTGCGCAGCTGATGCCTCAGAACAGTATGGTCAAACGGATAATGGCTATATCAACTATATGGCTGGTGCAAATATCGTTGGCTTTAAACGAGTTGCCGATGCATTGGTTGCTTACGGTATTTTAAACTAAGCACTTTTATCATAGCCACCTATTAACGAATAACGCGTCTGTTTTAACGATAGGCGCGTTTTTTATGGATTAACCCTACCGTGAATAGTCAAAGTGGTTTTTATGAAGTGATACGATTGACCTATTGATAATGTGTGTTTTTTAAAAGATAATAATTTTAGAACACTCAATAAGATTAATTTTGTGGAGACCGTTATGAGCAAGATTTTCAAGCCATTTTCGCTAACGACTTTGGGTACTCGTGCTGCAGTAGTAGTGGGTGCGGCTATGTTAACTACGACAATCTATGCATCTACACATCAACCGCTAGCAAGTGAGGTCCAAGCCGCCAAAGCCAGCAGAATAAGCTTACAACAAGCAATAAATATTGCGGCGAAAAAGTCATCTGGTCTATTGATGAGCGCCAGCTTTGATCACGATGATGATAAAGCGCAAGGCGGTGTGTATGAGATGGAATTTGTAACCAGTAGCCGAAACTATGAAATCAAAGTCGACGCCATGAATGGTAGAGTGATCAGTACGGATGTGGAACGATTAGACAGTGATGATCTGGTCGATTATAAGGCGCTTAAACAAGCGAAGATTGATGTTAAACAGGCAATGAAAATTGCTGAAAAACAATCGGGCGGTCGTGTTATCGAGATTGAGTTTAAAAACGACCGAGATTATAGTGATCATGCATCCTATTATGAAACTGATATTCTCAAAGGTAATAGTATCGTTTGGCTAAATGTTGATGCCAATACTGGCAGTGTATTTAACAATAAGTTTAAGAAATAGCTAAGTAAGTTAGACATACAGATAGATAGACAGGTATCGCTAATAGTCGTTTTTCTTGCTAATCAGTTTTTTGAAAATGGGATAGCAAAGCTGTGCATTTATTATTAAAAAGGCCCCAATCATTCAATGACTGGGGCTTTTTTAATGTGAGTATTTAGATAAGTTCGCTATACCGTCTCACGCCACTTGCCTTGAATCATAATGCCGTTAATAGGGTTTAGTCCCATCTGATAAGCCAAATCCGCAGGGCGGGCGATATCCCATAGGACTAAATCTGCATCACAGCCAACTTCTATTTTACCTTTATTAGATAGACCTAGCGCTTGTGCGGCGTTAACAGTTGCCCCTGCCAGTACCTCTTCAGTGGTTAAGTAAAACAGCGTACAGCCCATATTCATTGCTAACAGTAGCGATGTCAGCGGTGATGTACCTGGATTACAATCAGTAGAAATAGCCATGGGTACTTGGTGTCTTCGTAATGCCTCAATAGGTGGCAACTTGGTATCCCGCAGGGTATAAAATGCACCGGGCAATAGAACTGCAACGGTATCACTGGCCGCCATTTTTTTGATGTCGTCTGCTGATAAATGCTCTAAATGGTCGCTTGATAACCCTTTGTATTCAGCAACCAAGGCGCTGCCACCTATATCAGACAACTGCTCAGAGTGCAGTTTGACTGGTAGGTTTAATGAGCGTGCCACCTCAAAAACGCGTCTGATTTGCTCAGTGCTAAAGGCGATGTTTTCACAAAAGCCGTCGACCGCATCGACTAAGCCTTCTGCATGTAGAATTGGTAACCATGTACACACTTGCTCGATATAATCATCCGAGCGGTCCTGCATGTGAGACTTGTATTCAGGTGGCAAGGCATGCGCCGCTAGATAAGTGGTGCTCACATGGATATTGTGTTTGTCACCAAGTTGGCGAGCAACCGTGAGCATTTTGCGTTCCGTGTCTAAATCTAAACCGTAGCCCGATTTGATTTCGATACTGGTGACGCCTTCTTTCATCAGTGCAAGCAACCGTTTTTCACTTTGTGCAAATAGCGATTCGATACTGGCAGCGCGGGTAGCAGTGACGGTTGAGACGATACCGCCACCTTGTGCGGCAATGTCTTGATAACTAGCGCCAGTCAAACGTGCCTCAAACTCATTACTGCGATTGCCACCATAAACGATGTGAGTGTGACAGTCGATAAGTCCTGGGGTAATCCACTTGCCATTTACATCTGTGATTTGATGATCTTGATAGTTAGGCAGATGAGCAGTGACTTGATCCTGTGTACCAACCCAAGCGATTTTGCCACTTTTGATACCGATAGCCGCGTGAAATAGTTGACCGTATGGAATGCTATCAGCGTGCTTATTTGTATCTACACCTGTATCAATACCAAAACCATGCTGCTCTGAAAAAGTGGCGATATTGGCGTTAATAATGACATGGTCAAATGATGTCATAGTAGACTCGTCGAGCGTGATCTCTGTCGTATTATTGGAATCATCCATAATGTTCTCCTGATTATTTTGCAGGCAGTGACTTTTGTTAGTAAGACTTAGACGACCAGTAAATGCTGCTCTATAATAGTCGCTAATAGTCTTGCCGCAACTTTGCAGCTACGCGCATCAATATCAAAGGTGGGATTAATCTCGGCAATGTCGGCCATTTTTACTTTACCAGTAGCCATAATGGTTTTTACCATGCGTTCAACAAACCTAAGATCAATGCCAAAGGCGGCAGGTGCGCTAACTCCTGGAACGACGCTAGATGGCAAGCAATCCATATCGATGGTTAAATACACGATATCAACCTTATCTACAAAGCTTTTGACTTGCTCAGCAAGCGTATCCCAAGGCTGCTGCTGACAGTCTTCGTCACTGATTACTTGTACACCTAACTGCTCAGCGCGATCAAAGAGCGCCGCCGTGTTAGAGAAGCGACTGACGCCAATACAGCAATAATGAAAGGGCTGACCATGTGCGTCAAGATGCTCAGCAATTTGGCGAAACGGTGTACCAGAAGTCGCCACATCAGATTGACGAATATCAAGATGGGCGTCAAAATTAATGATGCCGATGGTAGGCGGGGCATTTGCTTCGCTTTTATTTTTTAATGCCTGCCATAGTCCCAAAAAACTACCATAGGCGATGGCATGACCACCACCAAGACCAATGGGCAAGCCACCTTTTTTAACAATAGCACTCACCTTATCCGCATATTTGAGCTGAGCTTGCTCAAGAATGTTCGTGGCAAAATCATCATCGTCATGACAATAGATATCGCCTGCATCACCCAACAATGTCGCCAGTTGATTATCATAGCATGTTTGCAATGGCGCAATGACCGGCAGTGTCGCAAACGCTCGGCGAATCAGCGGTGGGGCAGCTCGTGCACCCACGCGGCCTTGATTGCGCCTAACCCCTTGATCACATGCAAAGCCGATTAGCCCAATATTTTGATCCTCGTAAGGCTTTGCGAGCTGATACCAGTAGCGGGCACGTGCCGTCTCAAATGGCTCTGCACGGCCGGTCCACAGCATCATGTCAGCCGCTGTGTGACTCACGGTTGTGCTAATTTTCGTCATGGACATTACTCATTCCCTTCTATTATCTAACGCTTATTTAGACTCGTACCAGTTGCTACGTAATGACTGCCAGTGCTCAGCAAGCGTACCGTCTAATACCAATTGCTTGGCCGCTTCGATATCAGGCGCTAGGTAGCGGTCTTTATCATAGAAAGTCACTTTCTCGCGCAGTTTCTGATGCGCCACAGTCAACGGCTCTGATGTCTCTAATCCGCGATGAAAATCAATCCCTTGACCAGCAGCCAATAGCTCAATACCAATGATAGTGGCAGTATTCTGTGCCATCTCATATAGGCGGCGTGCGCAATAGGTCGCCATCGATACATGATCTTCTTGGTTGGCAGAAGTTGGGATACTGTCGACGCTACCGGGATGAGCGATAGATTTATTCTCTGATGCCAGCGCGGCTGCGGTCACATGGGCGATCATAAAGCCTGAGTTCACCCCAGCGTTATCAACCAAGAATGGCGGTAGACCACCTGACAGCGTCGCATCGATTAGCAAAGCGACACGGCGCTCAGACATAGAACCAATCTCGGCGATTGCCAAGGCCAAAATATCAGCGGCAAAAGCGACTGGCTCAGCATGGAAGTTACCACCTGAAATAGCGACTGGGCCATCTTCATTATTAAAAATAAGTGGGTTGTCTGTCACCGCATTGGATTCGATTAGTAGCGTTTTACCTGCTTGATTGATGATATCAAGACAGGCACCCATGACTTGCGGCTGACAACGCAGGCAGTAAGGGTCTTGTACTCGGTCATCCTGCTCACCATCATGCGAGGCGCGAATCGCACTGCCTTTAATGAGTTGACGGTGTGCTTTGGCGATTTCAATTTGACCATGATGCCCACGTACTTCGTGAATACGCGCATCAAATGGTGAATCCGAGCCTTTGGCAGCATCAATCGACAGTGAGCCTACAATGGTGGCGGTCTCAAGCAAATCACGCGCTAAGAAATAACCCCGTAATGCCAATGCGGTTGAGACTTGCGTGCCGTTGATAAGTGCGAGGCCTTCTTTGGCTGCTAGGGTAATTGGCTCAAGTCCATGTTGAGCTAGCGCTTCTGCTGCAGGCACTTTTTCGCCAGCGACAAACACGTCACCTTCACCCATCATTGCAAGCGTCATGTGTGATAAAGGCGCTAAATCACCAGAAGCACCAACTGAGCCTTTTGCCGGAATGTTTGGCGTGATTTGATTATTGATTAAGGCAAGTAAGCTGTCCACTACCTCGCGGCGTACGCCTGATACGCCTTGTGCTAGGCTGGCCACTTTCATCACCATAATCAGTCGTACCACGCCGGCAGGAAGTGCGTCACCAGTGCCCACTGAGTGAGAAACGATCAAGTTGTGCTGAAGTAGCTCAAGCTGATCATCACTGATACTGGTCTTTGCTAACAAGCCAAAACCAGTATTGATACCATATGCGCTTTTGTCTCGGGCAATAATCGTACGCACATCTTCATGTGAGGCATCTATTGCGGCATACGCACTCTCAGGCAATGTCAATATGACAGGGTGCTCATAGATATCACGTAGCATCTTAAAGCTAAGCTGGCGAGGGTGTAGGGTTAATTGTTTGATATCGTTCATAGGGTGATCCTAGTATTGTAAGACATATGGGTTATATTATTTTTGATTCATGTCTTTGTTGAAATGACGTTTTTTAAATGTTTTTAGTTAACATAATACTTGTTATTAAATTTGTTTTTTTAGCCAATCCAGTTGAAGTACATGGCTAGATGTCCGAATGCCGCAGCCAATAAAATACTGAGTACCACGCGCTCGAACCAGATAATGACCATTTTTCCGACAGATAATGGTATTTCAGTGGCAAGCACACAAGGAATCATGGCAGAGAAAAACAACACGCTGCTAATAGAGATGACCCCTGCAACATAGCGAGTCAGTATATCAGCCTCACTGAGGAGTAGTGCTGGCAAGAACATTTCAGCCAATCCCGCTGACATACCTTTGGCGGCAACCAGAGGCTCTGGTAAGCCGCTAAGCCATGTAAATGGATAAAGAAGCAAGCCTAAAGCATCGAATACAGGCGTATACTTTGCTAATAGTAATCCTGTCAAGCCAACCGCGATGATAGAAGGCACAATCGCCGCTGCCATCGTCAGCCCATCGCGAAAGTTAGACCATAAGATTTGTTTTAGGTCAGAGGCACGGCGCGAAGTGGACAAACCTAAATCAAATGCTGCCGCCAGACGTGTACCACGTCTATGGTCTAAAACGGGACGTTCAACGCTATCATCAACAAGGCTAATGGGTGGAATACGAGCAGTAATCGCAGTAACGATAAAGGTAATTACTAGCGTAGACCAAAAAAATAGGTTCCAAAACTCCATCAGACCAAGCGTTTTGGCAACAATGACCATAAATGCCGCTGATACGGTCGAAAATCCAGTCGCAATGATAATGGCTTCGCGCGCTGAATATTGCTTTTGCAAATACACGCGATTAGTAATGAGTAGCCCGATAGAGTAGCTACCAACAAAGGATGCGACGGCATCAATCGCTGATGAACCTGGGGTTTTCCAGATAGGTTTCATGATTGGCTGCATGAGCACACCGACCATCTCGAGCAAACCAAAACCCACCAAAAATGCTAAAATTAATGCCCCAAGCGGTACAATCATACCGACTGGTAATGCCAGTTTTTCAAACAAAAACGGCAGCATGTCCTTTTCCATCATAAAGGCAGGCGCTACGTCAGCAACATACATCACTGCCAGTATCAGACCAATGATTTTAAAAGCAGTCATAATCATGTGGGTAATGTTTTTACGCCATGAGCCGTCTATAAATGGCTTGCTTACCCCAAAGATCATCAATAAAAATAATAACGTCACAGACAATGTATGCTGCTGATTGACCAGATAAGTTGCCCCATGATCGAACAAAATCGTGCTTTTCTCACCAATGGTAAATGGCACAAAAAACATGACCAAACCGATAGCACTAAAGACTATCAACTGCAGTAACGCTATAGGTTTAGACAGTAGTGCTTCAGTTGGTGTCGCTGCTGCATCCTTGAGATTTAGTGTCGTATTTTGCTCAATCACATTATCCTCCTTGATAAAATGTCGATAATATCCTTATGTCAAGTAATCACTTATAAGGATAAAGGGTATGCTACTTAATCATCGGCAGATTCAGACCATAATCTTTCGCTGTTTTGATCGCTAGCTCATAACCTGCATCGGCGTGACGCATAACCCCTGAGCCGCAATCATTGACCAGTACCCGCGCCAAGCGTTTGGCAGCAGCATCAGTACCGTCTGCGACGATGACCATGCCTGAGTGCTGCGAGTAGCCCATGCCAACGCCGCCGCCATGATGTAGTGATACCCAAGTCGCGCCGCCTGCTACGTTGAGCATACCATTCAATAATGCCCAGTCAGATACCGCATCTGAGCCGTCTTTCATGCTTTCCGTTTCGCGATTTGGACTAGCCACTGAGCCTGTGTCCAAGTGGTCGCGGCCGATGACGATAGGGCCTTTTAACTCGCCGTTTTTGACCATTTCATTAAAAGCAAGACCTGCTTTGTCACGCTCACCCAATCCTAACCAGCAGATACGGGCAGGCAAGCCTTGGAATTGAATACGCTCTTTTGCCATATCTAACCAGCGATGGATATGTTGGTTTCCAGGGAACAGCTCTTTAATTTTTTGATCTGTTTTGTAGATGTCTTCTGGGTCACCTGATAATGCGACCCAGCGGAAGGGTCCTTTACCTTGGCAAAACAGCGGACGAATATAAGCGGGGACAAAACCTGGGAAATTAAAGGCATCTTTAACGCCTTCATCAAAAGCCACCTGACGGATATTATTACCATAATCGGTCGTTGGAATGTCCATCGCTTGTAGATCTAGCATCGCCTGTACGTGTACGGCACAAGATTCAGCGGCAGCTTTGGTTAATGCTCCATGTTGCTCTGAATCCTCTTGCGCAGCTTTCCATTCTTCTACTGTCCAGCCAACTGGCAAGTAACCATTGATCAAGTCATGTGCTGAGGTTTGGTCAGTGACCAAATCAGGCTTCATGCCACCATCGTGCGCACGCTTGACCATTTCAGGTAGGATATCTGCGGCATTACCAAGTAGGGCAATAGAGACCGCTTCACCTGCGTCGGTATGCTGTTTGATCAATTCATAAGCATGGTCGAGATCATCGGCTTGCTTATCGACATAACCAGTACGCAAGCGGAAATCGATACTAGACTGTTGGCACTCAATGTTCAGTGAAGTTGCCCCTGCAAAAGTAGCCGCAAGTGGCTGCGCGCCGCCCATACCGCCCAGACCCGCGGTTAAAATCCAACGTCCTGCCCAGCTACCATCATAATGCTGACGACCTGCTTCCACAAAGGTCTCATATGTCCCTTGCACGATGCCTTGGGTGCCAATATAAATCCAGCTACCAGCCGTCATTTGACCATACATCATCAAGTCTTTGCGATCGAGCTCGTTAAAATGCTCCCACGTCGCCCAGCGCGGCACAAGGTTAGAGTTTGCAATCAATACACGCGGTGCATTTTCGTGCGTTTGAAACACGCCAACTGGTTTGCCAGATTGCACCAATAAGGTTTCATCGTCTTCCAATTCTTTTAATGACGCTAGGATTTGATCGTAGCTTTCCCAATTGCGGGCTGCGCGTCCGATACCACCATAGACCACGAGGCTTTTAGGATTTTCGGCCACATCAGGATGCAAATTGTTTTGCAGCATACGATAAGGGGCTTCGGTCAGCCAGCTTTTGCAATGTAGAGTACTGCCAGTGGGCGCGGCGATTTCGCGGCTCTCATCACGGCGAGTCAGCTTAGTCTCTTTATTGGTTCCATGGTCAGTAGTCATTATCATATCCTTGTGATATCTGTTAAGACGATAAAGTAATCAAAGTAAGTGTTTTACAGTCAGTCTATAAATTTAGCGAAACATCGATTAGATGACGCAAATTTTTTAGCACTGTCATAAAGTTGTATATACAAATTATCAAAGATATTTTTTTCATGCAAGCAGTTTTTGTTAAATGACTCAATTATTTTTGTGAGGGTTTTGGTAGATAGATAAATGTCACAGTGTTTTGACAAGGTTCATGACGTTATCTCGTGATATTATGGCGCTACTATTATTGGTGAAACTAACGGTTAAACACGGACATGACAAAGACAATCCCGGCATATCAGCGGATTAAAAACGCCATATTAGACAATATACACTCGGGTAAATGGCAAGCGGGCAATGCAATTTCTACAGAAATGGCGTTGGCAAAAGAATTTGGCGTATCGCGTATGACGGTCAATCGCGCCCTAAAAGAGCTGAGCGAAGAGCGAGTGCTAGAGCGCCGGCAAGGGTCGGGGACGTTTGTCGCCCAGCAGCAGTTCAATCATACCTTTGTAGAAGTGCGCAATATCGCGCAGGATTTAAAATCTGCCAACCGCGATTATCAGGCGCAAGTGGTGAGTAAACGCATACTTACGGCTGCGATGTTGGATGATGAATTACGGCGTAAATTTGATATTAATAAAGTAGCTGTGTCTTCTGATACAAGCGCTAACACAAACGCTGATACAACCGTAATGGATGACAGTACTGGCGCAGATAGTAGTAGCGACGTTGCTGTTTTATACGAGGTAAAAATCATTCACTTTGCGGATGGTCAGCCCATACAGTTCGAAGAGCGCTGGGTGGATGCGCAAAAGGTGCCAGAATTTATTGAGCAGGATTTTAGTGTGGTCAACACCAGTGATTATCTCATTGCCAAAAGTCCACTAGAGCGCGGTCGCTATACCATTCGTGCACTGGCGGCACCAGATGAGATAGCTGCGCTACTGCAAATCGCACCGCAGTCGCCGACATTGGTATTGCGTCGCCAGACCTATTCAGCAGGTCGAGTATTGACCTTTGTGAAGATGTGGCATGCAGGCGATCGTTATCAATTCTCAGGTGAATTATAATAGTCTTACGCATGCTCACTGTTTTTGTACGTTTATTCTTTCTGAAGTGCGCTAGTATATGAATAAATGGCTATTTAATTGGCAATAATAACGTTAATATCTGCCTAAAAAATGTCCAAAAATTCAAAGATAATATAGAAGCAGTATTGAAAAATATGTTGATCATCCTCAAATCGAGCAGCCAAAGCTAAATAATGCGGCGCAAATACTTTATTATAGTATTTGCCTGTGCTGGTCTTATCCTTATTTGTTGCTATGGTTTTATTGGCACGATACCTTTTTGCATTATTCATTCACTCTTATAAGGACGTCTTATGAAACGTCGTACTCTTTTAGCACTTGCCGCCAGTACTATGCTACTTGCCGCTTGTGGTCAGTCTACTACCAATGAAGCAGAAACCAATGCGACAGACAGTGCCGCGACGGGTGGCTCTGATTTGCTGCAACGTATCAATAATGGTGGCACCATCAACGTCGGTACAGAGGGTACTTATCCGCCATTTACCTATCATGATGAGAGTGGCAAGCTAACTGGCTATGATGTCGAAGTGACACGTGCAGTTGCGGATAAACTAGGCGTAGACGTCGAATTTAAAGAGACCCAGTGGGATGCTATGCTGGCAGGTCTTGACTCAAAACGCTTCGATATGGTGGCCAATCAAGTAAGCTTGACCACGTCTGAGCGTTTGGCTAAGTATGACAAAGCCATGCCATATAGCTGGTCGGGCGCGGTTGTACTAGCACCGACTGATGACAATCGTTATAGCTCGTGGGAAGGTTTAAAAGGTCTGCGTACTGCGCAATCACTGAGCAGCAACTATGGTGAACTTGCAGAACGCTACGGCGCAGAAATCGTCCCTGTCGATGGTATGGCGCAAGCGATTCAACTGGTTAAGCAAGACCGTGCTGACTTCACGATGAATGACAATCTGGCAGTATTGGATTATCTCAAAAAATTCCCAGATGCAGCACTTGAGATCAAGCTGACAGCGCCTGCGAGTGAGCAGACTGGTTCAGGTCTAGTACTCATCAAAGGGGACGACGCTGTGGTGGTAAAATTGAATGAAGCAATGGCCGCATTAGCAGCCGATGGGACGCTGACCAAGCTTAGCGAAGAGTTCTTTGGTGCTGATATAAGTCAACAAAAATAATGCTAGCGTCTATCACGTCAATGCTAGCTGAGTTACTGGCACTACTACCATTTATGGATCCTGCGCGGGCGCAAATTGTTATCAATTCATTTTGGCCAATGCTTAAAGGCGGTATTTATTATTCAATACCGCTGGCGTTGATCTCATTTGCGATTGGTATGGCTATTGCGCTGACAGTAGCGCTGATTCGTATCATACCGCGTGCTGGCTGGTTCCATGAAGTCATATATAGACTTGCGCGTATTTATGTGTCCGCCATTCGCGGGACACCAATGCTGGTTCAGCTATTTATTATTTTCTACGGCTTGCCAAGTATCGGAGTAAAGCTTGATCCTTTTCCCTCAGCGATTATTGCCTTTTCGCTCAATATTGGCGCTTATGCATCGGAGACGGTGCGTGCCTCTATTTTGTCCATTCCAAAAGGTCAGTGGGAAGCAGGCTCGACCGTAGGCTTGACGTATCTACAAACCTTTCGTCATGTGATTTTGCCACAAGCACTTCGGGTGTCAGTACCCCCATTATCCAATACCTTTATCAGCCTAGTAAAAGACACCTCTTTGGCGTCATTGGTATTGGTGACTGAGCTATTTAAGCAGGCGCAAATCATCACCGCACGTAACTATGAATTTATGTTGGTCTATACCGAAGCGGCGATTATTTATTGGGGTATTTGTCTGTTCTTGACCTTTATTCAAGGTAAGCTTGAAACCAGACTTGATCGCTATGTGGCGAAATAAACCCTTGATAATAGGGGTATTATAGGATGGTAATACCGCGTCGATAAGCGTGTGTTATTAGCAAACAGATATCAGTACAACAGGAAGCTTTATGATTCAAGTCACTAATATTCACAAAGCCTTTGGTGGCAATCAAGTGCTTAAAGGCATCGACTTGACCATCGAAAAAGGCAAGGTAGTGGTGATATTAGGACCGTCAGGGTCTGGTAAAACCACTTTTTTACGCTGCTTGAATGCGCTGGAAATTCCTGATCAAGGCATCATTGCTTTTGATGATGGTAGCTTAACGGTTGATTTTGCTACCAAGCCTAAGAAAAAAACATTGCTCGCGCTGCAGCGTAAATCAGGCATGGTATTTCAATCTTACAACTTGTTTCCACATAAGACTGCGATTGAGAATCTAATGCTTGGGCCGACGGTAGTGCAAGGGCAAACTAAGGCGCAAGCCCGCGAGCAGGCACTGGCATTACTTGATAAAGTAGGCTTATCGGATAAGGCAGATCTGTATCCGTTCCAGCTATCTGGTGGTCAGCAGCAGCGTATCGGCATTGCTCGTGCACTGGCTATCGAGCCGTCATTATTATTATTTGATGAGCCAACGTCTGCGCTCGATCCTGAATTGGTACAAGATGTGCTGGGCACGATGAAGCAACTGGCATCTGAAGGCTGGACGATGGTCGTTGTGACTCATGAGATTAAATTTGCTCGTGATGTGGCGGATCATGTGGTGTTAATTGAGGATGGTCATGTGGTCGAAGAAGGTAGCGCTAAGCAGATGTTTGAAGTGTCTACTCATCCACGTACGCAGGCCTTTTTGCAGCGTATTGAACAGTAATATCATTAAGACAGTCCAAGTTATTTAGCAACTGTCTATGGTGTCAATGCTTTGCTCTAAAGTAACGTTCCAATAAAAAAATCTCCAGCTATTAATTATAGTTGGGGATTTTTTCGTCTAATAGCAATGGTGCCAAGGCTATTCAAAGGTCTTAAAAAGTACAGACTAAATTCTTTGTCGTCTTTTTAGCCAGCGTGGTACGCGAGTGGTAGTGCCGTTTAATATGGCATTAAATAAAGCTGCCATTAAGATTAACACCACGCCCACATATTGAATCCAAGATAAGGATTGATGCAGTAATAGTATGGCAAGGGCAATGGCAGTCAATGGCTCAAAAATCGTAAATACTGATGCACGAGTGGCAGGTAGTTTCTCTAATGCTTTCATATAAAGGGCAAAGGGCATGACGGTTCCAATCAAAGACAACCCTAAAGCATAGCCCCACGTATGTAAAGGTAAGCTCAATAACCGCCCATAGGTTTGATAGGTTTCAGGTAATAATAGCAGTACACCAGCACTGATGATAATAGAGGTAAAAAACACCAAAGGCGCAGGGTGAGCATCGTGCATCGCGCGCTTGCCCAGTACCCCGTATAAGGAATAACAGACGCCTGCTAGCAGTCCTAATAGGATGCCCCAGTTGACTTGCGCTTGCTCACCAAGCATCGTCAATCCAACACCAAATACCGCCATGAGCGCCATGAGCGCCAGTAATGCCGACTGGCGAGTGATAGATTCATCAAGCAAGAATGCCGAAAACAATAAGCTAAATACAGGCGCAGTATAAAGCAAGGCAACCGCAGGCCCAGCACCGACATAGATCACAGCAAAAAAGTAGCATACCGACATACAAAGTACGCCAATCAAAGATTGCAATGCCAGTCCAAGCCACTGCTTTCGACGAAGCTTGATAAGATGCGGCCATAGTTTTGGTAGCATGACAAGAATAAGAAAAGCCGCGGTCACGATACGTAAGATCGTAATCTGCCAACCACTAAAGCCGATTTGATTGAGGTAGGTCGAAAATATCCCCAAGGTACCCCAGCAGACCGCCGCCGTGATGATTTGAATGGTGCCTATCCATGACTGCTGTGCTGACATTACGCCATCGGTATTTGCCATATCGCTCTCTATTTTATTTTCTAGAAAATCCAAATAATAAGCTATGTCAGTTTTTTAGCTAAGGGTGTTTTTTTGACTCGTCGCTCATCACTCATTACTGTGCTGAAATAACAAAAGACAACCCGAGTAAGGGCTGCCTTTTGTTTATTTTTTTTAGTCTATCATTAAAGCGTTAATTAAGTTCGAACACAAGTCAGTTAGACATGAAATTCAATTTATTCGAGTTAGAGGTACGCTTGTCTTTAGCTTATCACCCTTTGGTGTCATATCCCCCAAACTTAAGTATCATGACTTACAACTGTAGTAAAAAATTCGTCAGCAAGCGTTTGGCACCTTCCGTCGCAAATGACTCTGGGTGAAACTGCACACCTTGAATGGGATAGTCTTTATGCTGTAATCCCATAATCTCCTCACCTGCTAGCGCTGATTCTGCCAAGCTTAAGTCAGCATGAGCGTCATTGGCGACGACAGCTGTGACAGCCAAGCAATCTGGTAAGGTGTCTGCTTTTACCATCAATGAGTGGTAGCGCATAATTTCAATCTCTTGTGGCAAGCCTTGATAAACACCCGCGCCATCATGGCGAATCGATGAAACCTTACCATGCATCGGCACGCTCGCCCGTACCACATCGCCGCCGAACACATGCGCAATCCCTTGCATACCTAAGCAGACACCCAATAGCGGCGTCGTCTTACCCATGACTTCGATGACTTCGGCACAAATACCGAAGTAGGCAGGATCGTCAGGAGCGCCAGGGCCCGGTGAAATGATAATGCGGTCAAGATTCATTGCCTGTACATCTGCTAACGTTATCTCATTATTACGTTTAACCATGACGTTTGCGGCTTTATCGTCGTCCATCGTCTGCAAAATCTCGCCGATATATTGGTAAAGATTAAAGGTAAACGAGTCGTAGTTATCTATAATTAAAACATTCATTGGTTATCAACTCTTTGGCAAAATATAAGCAATTTACGGGTTCATAAAACTGTCTAATACCACTTTCATGGCAGACAATTTACGCTGAATTTCTAGATATTCATCAGCAGGATTGGAGTCATAGACATTGCCGCCACAGGTCTGCGCATAAGCGGATTCGCCGTTGATGAATAGGCTGCGAATAGGAATGGCAAAGATACAGTCACCATTAAAGTTAAATGATCCAAGCGCACCACCATAAGCACCGCGACCATCTGGTTCTAGCTCATTGATGACTTTAATCGCTTCAACTTTTGGCGCGCCTGACAAAGTACCGGCGGGGAAGTTGCTGGCAAGGGCGCTAAACATATCTTCATTAGGATGCAAGATTCCGACGATTTCAGACGAGATATGTTGCACATGAGAGAAGCGTTTGATATCCATGAGGCTACGTACTTTGACGGTGCCAAATTGTGCCACGCGACCGATATCGTTGCGATGCAAATCGACTAGCATATTGTGCTCGGCAATCTCTTTGGCATCGTTGAGCAATGCGCGAGCAAGCTGTCGGTCTTCGATGACATCGACGCCGCGCTTGGCAGTGCCTGCCAGTGGATAGGTTTCCATCTCACCTTGGCGCAAGCGAAATAGCAGCTCTGGTGAGGCACCAATGATGCACTGCTGAGCAAATTTCATAAAATACATGTGCGGCGACGGATTGACCGACCGCAATTTTTCATAAATGGGCATTTTATCGCCGGCAATACGGTATTTGGATTTAAAGCCAACCTCACACTGAAAGATACGCCCTGAGATGATGTCTTCTTTGACTTGCATAACGGCTTTGGCATGCGCTTCTTGGCTCATTCCGTCACCCAAAAACTCAACCGTCGGCGGCTGATAATGTGGGATTGGTGCATCAAGTAGGGCTTTGATTTGCTCGATGCGGTTTTCTTGCTGCGCAGTTGGATAATAAAAGTAGAAAATCTCACCGGTCATCTTATCGAGCGTCAAACCATCCAAATATACGCCAAATTTAAACGGTTCAAAGTCATCGCTCGCTTTAGCATTGAGACTGGGTTCAAAGAAATTGACACTGTCGTAACCCAAATAACCGACAAGACCACCGCTTTGGTCGCGAGCAATGACGTGCTGCGGCGTAATTTTACGCAGTAGCTCGTAAGGATTATCCGTTTGATAACTGCTAGTCTCAGCGGTTTTATTATCAGTAATCGCGAGGGTTGTACGATCGATGGCAGCAATGGTCATAACGGGGTCGAAACCAATCGCATGATGACGCGCCATATGTCCATCTTCGCCCAATGATTCAAGTAAATAACAGGTCTCAAAAGCGCGCTCAATACGTTTGAACAACGCAAAGAAATCAATATCCTGCGTGAGTTTAATGCGCTGTGGTTTACTAGGAATATCAATAGCAGCAGGTTGGTTAGGTTTTGAATTAGGAGAGGTCATAACAATATCCAAATTGGTTCAATGATTGATCAAATAAAAAGTAAGACAAATTAAAGTTCTAGTTTCTAATTAATTAAGCGGGCTTTTCAGCTGTGTCTTTTATGAATGTTTTCTATGAGTCATGTCTATGAGTAATTAGTAAGGCACTCACATCGTGAACTTGCATGGCTTTGGCGCCGCGCGAGACGGTAGCGATACCGACACCTAGCTGCTCGGATATCTCGCGCTGGGTGACACCGCGCTCAAGCAAGTCAAAAATGCGGATACGATTGGCAATTTCCTGCTGCTCCTTTTCCGTCAATAGCGCACTGAATAGCAGGTCGATAGCGGTGCTGTCATGACAACTGGCTAAATGGCTTAATAAGCTGTGATAAGGGTCTGTGCTCATAACATTCATCTTAATGGAAAAGAAAAGGGAAGCTTACTTCGTTTCAGTATTCTAGTACGATAGTACATAAAAGGCAAGTAGTCTATGTAGATGTTTTGCTACTGCTGTTAAATGGGCACTGTGTTTTAGAAGATGATTATTTATATAGGATGGATACTACATTCATAAACATAAAGCCAGTTAATAAAGATTAGCTGGCTTTATGTTTATGAATGGTTAACAGCTCGTTTACAGACCCTAATTAAACGGAAGAGTGCTCACTGGCAAGTTCAATTTGCACCTGCCAATCCTCTATATCTAGCTCATAACAGTTTTTGCCTTCGCCATTGATACGATCTATCACCAAAAAATCAGAGTCGCGACCGAGGGCAAGTAGCGGATGATGCCAGACATTGGCATCGTATTGCACACCTTGATGAGATTGGACATAAAACACGGTCAAATCATCCGCAGACTGTGGCGGCGCACCAGCAGGTGCAACGATGACGATATAATCCTGACCATTCATCGAAAAAAACGCTTGCGTGCCAAACGGATGATATTCCATGACCGATAAGGCAATAGGAAATTCACGTTTTTTAGCGCGGAAGATACTCATGCCGACATCGCCGCCGTCAAGTTTGGCTTCAGCGATGGCGTGATGGCGGCAGGCATAGCCTTTATTGATATGGTAGCTATTTTCAGGCGTCTGTGTTTCCTTGTCATAGGGTTCTATTACGGTGCCGTAGGGCGCAAACTCAGCTTTGGTTAAAGGTCTTGCAACGATCGTAGTCTTCATAAGAGTACTCATGACTTTGCCTTACTTTTGGTGATCACTGTTTATAATTGCTATGAGCCACTTTGCCATAAGCCCGTACGCGAATTAAATCAACATCTGGGAATAAATGACATATTCGAATGAACGATTATGCCGCTATATTGCTCATCGTTCTGAATGCTTTGTTGTTCTGATTATTCTTGTTATTGCGCAGGGCTTATCGTGCTGGGCGAATAAACGGCATATGACGATTCACGTCTTTGTATAGTAAGTATCTAAATGGACCGGGTCCGCCAGCGTAACAAGATTGTGGGCAGAATGCGCGTAGCCACATAAAGTCACCTGCTTCAACTTCTACCCATTCACCGTTTAAGTGATAGACGGCTTTACCTTCTAGGACATACAAACCATGTTCCATCACATGAGTTTCATCAAATGGAATCACGCCACCTGGTTGGAAAGTCACGATATTCACATGCATGTCGTGACGCATATCAGACTGCTCGGTAAATCTGGTGGTTGCCCATACGCCATCAGTACCCGGCATCTCAATCGCTTCAACATCGTGATCGCTGGTTACAAAGGCTTCAGGCACTTCAATACCTTCACAGTGTTGATAAGCTTTACGAATCCAATGGAATTTAACGTGCTTGTCGCTATTGTTTTTTAGCGTCCATTTGCAGCCAGGTGGTAAGAATGCATAACCGCCCGCTTCAAGATGATGCGACACGCCTTCAATAGTAATATCCATTTCACCTTCTACGATGAATATAACCCCTTCAGCGTTTGCATCTAGTTCAGGCTTTTCTGAGCCGCCATTAGGCTCAACTTCGACGATATACTGTGAAAAAGTTTCAGAGAAACCTGAAAGTGGACGTGCAAGTACCCACATGCGCATACCTGTCCAAAACGGCAAATAGCTAATTACAATGTCGGTTAGTACGCGCTTTGGAATAATTGCATAAGCTTCGGTGAAGATAGCGCGATCAGATAGCAGTTGTGTTTGTGGAGGCAAGCCGCCAGTGGGTGCGTAATATGTACTCTTTGTTGACATTGTTGATGTTCCTTAGTGGTGTTGTGCCGCAATAAATTTGTGTCTAAACGTATGGTTACATCCAGTTCGCAGTGTTATCGGCAGAGGCTGGATGGTTTTTATACCAGTGTTTGGCAATGTCATCACGGCGGCATACCCACACATCGGGCTTGCTGGTGATATATTGCAAAAACTTTTTGAGGGCAACGATGCGACCGGCGCGACCAATGATGCGGCAATGCAAACCGATGGTCAGCATCTTGGGCGTGTGCGCACCTTCTTCGTATAAGGTATCGAAGCTGTCTTTTAAATATTGATAAAAAGGCTCGGCGTTGGTAAAGCCTGGGCTTGAGGCAAAACGCATGTCATTGGTCTCTAAGGTATAGGGAATGACCAAATGCGGCTTACGAGCGATTTTATTACCGTCTTCTACTTTGACATTGAGCCAGTAAGGGAGCTCATCCGCGTAAGAGTCTGAGTCATAAATATAGCCACCTTGTTCGGCGACCAACTCACGAGTATTCGGGCTATCTCGTCCCGTGTACCAACCAAGCGGCTGACCGCCGATCATGCTCTCGAATATTTCAGTGGCACGGCGCACATGCTCGCGCTCGGTCTCGCGGTACATATTTTGATAAGTAATCCAGCGCAGACCGTGACTAGCGATTTCGTGCCCATCTTCTAATACTCGCTCGATAATATGCGGCGTTTTTTCGGCAGCAGCGGCGCAAGTGAAGGTCGTAATAGGCAAACCGTATTCTTTAAAAGTATCCAATACTCGCCAAACACCCACACGGCTACCATATTCAAATGCCGACTCAATCGACTGATGACGATTGTTAAATTCTGGCGTACCCAAGACATCCGATAAAAACCGCTCTGATTGACCGTCACCATGAATCACGCTATTTTCTGCGCCTTCTTCGATATTGAGGACGAACTGTACAGCGATTTTAGCGCCGCCTGGCCAGTTGGCTTTTGGCGGCGTGTCAGCATAGCCTTTTAAGTCGCGAGGGTAGGCGTCTTGATTGAAATCGCTGATTATTTTTTTACTCATTGTCAATATATCCTAAATATTTTAAAGCAACTTAAGTCAACTAAAGCAAAATAAGGCGTAACTTTGGATCTATATAATATTTATCTACGGCCTTTATCTATAATCCCGATGCATAAGCCACCATTTGCTGACGTTCTTCATCAGTCAATTTTGTGAGATTACCCAGTGGCATATAGCCCGTTTGTACGGCAGTGACGATTTTTGCTTTATGAGTTTTCATGTCGGTTGGTGTCTGCAAGATGATACCAGCTGGCGGCGCGGCAAATCCTTGCTGAGTAGGCTGAGCGGCATGGCACGTGCTACAGCGCGTGTGCACGACATCCATAATGGCATCATCAGCAGAAGCAGTTACTGGCACGACATCGGCAGTGATATTTTCATTTGAGACAGCGTCATTGCTTATACTAGAACCGTCGACTGCGCTATCAGTAGTTGTTGGTGGCACACTATTTGGTGTCGCCGTTTCAGCAGCGACTGCAGCATTGACAATAGGTAATGGCTCAATTGGTTCTGGGCGCATCCAAATAATTAATAATACAGTTAAGACAGCAGGGATGACCAAATAACGCGGCTTATGATTGTCTAAATGCTTTTGGTTAAAATAGTGACGTACAATAGCCGTGATGATACCCACAAATACCAATACCAACCAGCCGTGAGCATGAGAGTACATCATCGGATAATGATTGCTAATCATGGTAAAGATCAGCGGTAAGGTAAAATAGTTGTTCATCAGCGAGCGGTTTTTTGCTTGTAGTGCCAAGTCCGCTACTTCTTTGCCTGGTTTTTCGCCACGCCTCACGCATTCTACCAGCGCTCGTTGAGCGGGCATGATACCAAAGAACACATTACCTGCCATTACCGTACCTAAGATAGCACCGATATGAATGAACGAAGCACGGTCACTAAATAGCTGATAAGAACCCCAGCAGGCGATGATTAATAGGATAAAAATAATGGTGCTAAAAATGAACGAGTTTTTGCCCAAGTGGCTGCGGACAATCACTTCATAAATGAAATAGCTGCCGAATAAAAATAACAAACTGGTCGAGATGGCACCGATACTACTACCAAAATCGACTTTGCTGGGATCAATCAAGTAGGCAGTCGCATTGGCATAGTAGACGATAGAGAGCATCGCCATACCCGTCAGCCAAGTGGTATAAGCTTCCCATTTAAACCAGTGCAGGGTTTTTGGCATCTCTTCGGGCTCAAGCTTGTATTTGGCAATTTCATAAAATCCGCCACCATGTACCGCCCATAGGTCGCCTGAAATGCCTTTGTCAGCCTTCCACTGTGGTGGTTTACGTAAACTAAGATCTAGCCAAACAAAGTAAAAAGACGCACCAATCCATGCCACGCCAGCGATGACGTGGAACCAGCGAAAAAATAAGTTAAACCAATCGAGATAATAAGCGCCCATGTTGCAAATGTCCTTTTTACAATTTTCTTTTGTTCAGCTTTTTTCAATCTTTCGACGCGTTTTGCTATGGCGACGTGCTTTTATGATGTTCTTTTATATGGTGATGCTATATAACTACATAACTAAGAGCCGCGGTATGTGCTGTAGCCATGTGCGCTGAGCAGTAGTGGTACATGATAGTGGCCGTTATCACTTATCATAAAATCGATGACTACTTGTGGATAAAAAGCCGTGAGATTTTGTGCATCGAAATAAGACTGCGTATCAAAGGTTAAGGTATAACGACCAACATCTAAGTGATATTCAGCAATATCAATCGTTGGGTCAAAAGACCAGCTATCTGGTGCCACGCGTCCATCTGCGTTGGTGACGCCATTGGCTAATAGAGATGCCTCGCCAGATGCGCTTACGCGATCTAGCGTCACGGCAATACCAGCGGCTGGTTTGCCCAAATGGGTATCTAAAATATGCGATGAGAGAGTACCTGACATAATAATTCCTTTTATATAAATGAGTCAGATGGGCTGAATGCTTTAAGCGTCACTCAGCAGTTTCTGTAAACGTAAGCGGGTGATTTTATTTTGCTCAGCCGCCGCATTGACCAGTTCAGTAGCGCGATCATTGGGCAAGCGTGCTAACAATAAATCGAGCATTTGCTGTGCGCTTTTACCGGTAGCAAATACGATAAAGATAAAGCCAAATTTATCAAGGTAGTCTTGATTGCCTTGTGCCAAAGCTTCAATCACCTCGTCATTGGCATCATTGGCACCCGACTGCTCATGGGCAGCACTGTCTTGAGTATTGCGGTATTTTTCTTTTAACGAGTCGACGTTGCCGATTTGTGGATGACCATCAAAAGCCTCTAGTAACTGGGCTTCTGCTGTCTGTGCTTGTGCCCAAGCATCATCACTATGAGCAAGTAATGTAGATATATCAGCGAAAGGACGTTTTTTTTCTAAAGCCTGCGCCCAATGGGTGCTGGTACAGCAGGTCAATAGATGTGAAATTGCCTCAGCTGTTGAGAGCTCATTAAACTGCTGTAAAGATAATTTCACTATGACATCCTTTTCTTTGCTGACAAAAGCAGTGAAGTAGCATCTCTCGATAACATCTCATGCTAAAGTAGTCTTTATCGAATAATAATTGGTTTACTATGAGCTATTCTGCTTAAACCTGACCATTTGGTCAACTACTTTATGCAAATATTTTATTTAGACTGGTGATATTTCATAAAAATTAGCATATGAATCCAGTTATTGGCTGGGATATGGCTCTTTATTCATCACAATAATGACAGGTAACATTTATCATGGCTCAACATAACGATATAGAACCACAAGCTGCGTCTGACGCGCCTGTACAGCGCAACCAGCAAGATATCCGCGCCCACAACCAAACCGTCATTTTGGCGGCGGCAGAAGAGGAGTTCGTGCTGCAAGGTTTTCGCGGTGCGACGATGCAAGGTATTGCCGATAGAGCCGAGCTGCCAAAAGCCAACGTGCATTACTACTTTAAGAATAAAAAAAATCTGTACCAAGCAGTGCTGCATTCTATTATTCAAGAGTGGAACGATGGCTTGGTCGCTATGAGTGTCGATAGTGACCCTAAAACGGTCATCGAAAAGTTTGTCCGTACTAAATTGCATCAAGCGTTTGCTCATCCCAATCGCCATAAATTGTTTGCGCTGGAAGTCATCGGCGGTGCCCCGCATCTGCATGAATTTATGTCGGCGACCATGAAGGCGTGGGCGCTAGACAAGGCACAAGTGATGAAAACTTGGCATGAGCAAGGCAAAATTGGCATCGCTGACCCTTTACAGCTATTGATTTTGATTTGGGCAACGACGCAGCGATATGCAGAATTTGAGACAGAAATCGTTGGTTTGATGGAAAAGAGTGAGTACGATCAGCAGGATGAAGCGCGGGCGGCAGACTTTTTGGTGCCGTTCATTTTGCGAGGCTGCGGTCTTGAGTAATGCTTATTTATTATTATTTTACGTCTATAACATGCCATTAATACGAAAGCATACTGAATGTTTTCGTATTAAGGCGCGCTAAAAGAGTCAATTTTCAGAACTAGAACAGCAATGCTGATTGGTAAAGAGTTTGACTATTCTAACGTACGTTTAAGAAGCCTTTTGTCTAAGAGGCTTTAGACCGTCATCCAGATGTTGTTCTACCGTATCAAATTCGACACCGTAGTTTTTGGGCAAAATCATATCGAGAGTAATGGCCACAATACCTGACATAGTAACCGCCGAACCAAAGATATTACGGAAAAGCTGCGGCGCCTGTGCGAATACATCAGGAACAAAAGCCACGCCCATAGACAGACCTAGCGAAGTGGCAATGATTAAGATATTGCGATGGGTAAAGTTGACCGTTGATAGGATGCGAATACCAGCGGTCGCTACCGTTGCAAACATCAATAACGTCACACCGCCAACGACTGGTTTTGGCAATTGGGTAAAGATAGCACCCAAAATAGGAAATAGCCCCATAGTGAACAAGATAGCCCCAACATAAAAGCCCACATAGCGACTGGCAATACCGGTCATCTGAATCACGCCGTTGTTTTGGCTAAAAGTCGTCACTGGGAACGTGTTAAACACCGCCGCAATTAATGAGTTGACACCGTCTCCCAATACGCCACCTTTAATACGTTTCTCGTATAAAGGTCCTTTGATGGGTTCGCCCGATATCATCGAAGTCGCCGTCAAATCACCAGAGGTTTCAATACTGGTAATGACATACATAAAGGCGATAGGAATAAAAGCCTGCCAATCAAACCCAAAGCCAAACTTGAATGGCACAGGTAGCGTAAAGATAGGGGCATCAGAGACCAAAGAGAAATCAATACGTCCCATAAGAATGGCTGCGATCAGACCAAGCATCAACCCTATAAAAATAGCACTGGAGCGAATGACTTTATTATTAACAATACTAATCAATACCACACTGATCAAGACTCCGCCACCGAGCAGCAGATTCTGTATACTCCCGAAATCTTCAGCGCCCACGCCGCCTGCCAAATCCGTCAGACCAACCTTGGTTAATGACAGACCGATGGTCACAATCACACAACCCGTCACGATAGGGCTCATCAGAGATTTGAGTCTGGTGATGAATTGACTTAAGAAAATCTCAACGAAGGCACCAAGAAAGGAGACGCCAAAGATAACAGAGAGAATCTCCTCCGGGCTCCCGCCTTTGTTTTTTACCACAAAACCTGCCGCCAATACCGCAGCCAAGAAGCCAAAACTGGTTCCTTGTAACGCCATAAGACCGGAACCTACTGGTCCAACTTTATGGGTCTGAATAAAGGTAGAGACCCCTGATACCATCAATGACATGCTGATGAGATAAGGGATATGTTCCCCCAAACCCAAGACGCCGCCTATGATTAATGAGGGGGTGATGATACCGACAAAGCTGGCAAGTACGTGTTGTACTGCGCCCAAAAAGGCTTTTGTAGGGGTAGGGCGGTCATGCAATCCGTATAGTAAATCGGGGTTCCCTTGAATGTGTTCGCTCATCTTGGCTTCCTCCTAAAGTGACTTTTAGTCCAAGCTCTGTGGAGAGAGCTAAGCAGTGTGATGAGTTTAGAGATGGATATCGACACACCGTTTATCTTCATATTGCTTAGTTGTCTCACAAAGAGTCGCACTTATCCTTGTGCTAATAAATATCAGCAGCTAGCTATTATTTATCAATATGACTAATAGTCGTAGGTTTAAACCTGACTAATTGGTCAGCTATCTAAGGGTATAGTGAAAGGGTTGGCTATTGCAATGTTTTTTTTCATGTTGATGGCTTTATTTCTTAAATAATAACAGTCTATTAGACGAACATAGCGCAGCGGATTTGGTTTGCTCGCTATTTCTACTCGTCTAAAAACAGTAAGCAACAAAACGGAATAAGTCAGCCAGATTTAGCGCTATTTTTTAATATTAAATTTCTCGCATTAATTATTGCCAAATTGTTAGTACTTCGTTATTATGCCTCTCACTATTAAAATGCTAATAATTATCATTAACATTGTTATTCGTATGAAAGACTTTGGCTTTGTCAAGATTCCAATCGTCTAAAAAATGGTTTTCAACAATAAGCGGTGCAACTGCCACAAGCTGTGCTCAACAGTAAATAGCTCTTAAAAATTCTAATTTGTGATAGTCAATAAGGTGAGTGTGTTATGCGTGAAGTAAAGTTATCAAAACTATCTAGTCAAATGACGGTATTGTCCATGGGCGTGGCAGCGGTATTATGGTCACAAGCAGTCAGTGCAGCACCTGCAGAAGACATGCCAAGCACCACGTTGCAGACCATTACGGTGACAGCCAATAGCTCAGTACGCGATAAAGTGCAAACCGATTCTGTTTACATAGAAGACTATACGCCAGCGCAGCAAGCCAGCCATTTAAGCGATTTTTTGAATGTCGTTCCTGGAGTTACGGTAGGTGGTACCTCAGCGGTCAATCAGCGTATTCGTATTCGTGGTCTTGAAGACAGCAACCTAAAAGTCACTATCGATGGGGCGCGTCAAGAAGGCAAACTTTTTTATCATATGGGTGACATTACTATTGACCCTGACTTGCTTAAGCAAGCAGATGTGGCAGTTGGCAACAATTCTGTCACGCTCGGTAACGATGCCATTGGCGGGGCGGTGGCTTTTAAAACCGTTGATGCAGTGGATTTGCTGAAACCGGGTCAAAGAATAGGAGCGAAAGTTCACGCAGGCTATGCCAGTAATAATGACGAGCTACTAACGTCAACGACTGTATATGCCGCACCAACGGACAATGTTGACTTACTGGCTTACTATGGCAAGCGCGATAGCGATTCTGGCGAAGATGGTAACGGTCGTGAGCTGTTTGAAGACAGTAAAACTGAAAGCATCTTATTAAAGGCGGGTGCTTATATTGCCGATGACCATCATATTGGCGCAAATTTCAGCCAAACTGAAAAGAAAGGTATTTTCCCATTCCGTCCAGACTTCCCTAGCCGCTCTGAGCCTCCAATTCCGCAACAGGTGAAGCGCGATACTTATGGTATTGATTATAGCTTTAATCCTAGCAACCCACTGATTGATGTAGATACCAACGTGTATCAAACCAAAACCCGCATTTTGCGCGATTCTGATTATATCAATGATCCAGGTTTTGATTTTAACGCTGAAGTTCAAACCACAGGCGCAAAAATCCAAAACACCAGTGACATTGCTACGAATGTTGGCACACACAAGCTTATCTCTGGTATTGAGCATTACAAAAAAGAATCGGAGATGGAGCGCGACTTCGTCAAAGCAGGGTCAGACGAGGCAACCAATACATCAGTATATCTAGAAGACCAATGGAAAAATGGTAAGCTCACTTTAACACCTGGTGTGCGTTATGACCGCTACAAATCTCCTGAGTTTATCTCTGGTGGCAAAACCTATGATAATGTCGTTGGTGCACTTGCCGCAAGCTATGAGATTGCACCATTGACGCAAGTATTTGCTAGCTACACGCAGTTATTTAATGGTCCTGACTTAAGCCAAACCATTTTTAATTCAAATGGTGACAAAACGTACGTTAATAATGACTTAAAAGCAGAAGAAGGGTCTAACGCTGAAGTGGGTATAGTCACAACCTTGCGTGATCTAACGGTAGCTGGTGATGCACTACAACTAAGCGGTAAGTACTTTGAAACCGATATCGAAAACTACATCGAATTTGTTCGTTCCGGCGGAACTCGCGTTGGCTTAGACTGTGTCACTGGACAATTAGGTGGTGAATGCCAAGGTGTCATCAATAAAGATGAAGATTTTAAAATTAAAGGGGTTGAGCTCGCTGCCGACTATAAAATGAATAACTTTAGTATGGGTTTGAGCTATTCACGCGCACGCAGCGAAGGTGAAAAAACGGGCTACAGCATTCCTTCAGTGACCGGAAGCAGCTCAGAATCAGGCGACAAATATATGGTCAATCTGGCTTATGCTCCAACAGAGACCACAGATATCGGCTGGCGCAGTACGTATGTCGCTTCAGTGATGCCGAATACGTCTGAAAATGAGATTGAAAAACCAAGCTATAATGTTCATGATATCTTTATGAACTATTCGCCAAAACAAGTTGATGGATTAAAAGCCACGCTTGGCGTTTATAATCTTTTCGATGAAGCTTATGCGAGCCACTCATCTCGTCTAAATCCGATTGATGATGTTGCTACTGACTTTGAGAAAGGTCGTAATATTAAAGCGTCATTGACGTATCAGTTCTAATCTTATTGTCACTTGATGATAGATGAAAGGGCCAGCTGTCTGTATAGGATAGCTGGCTTTTTTATGGTCAGTAAATGGCGAAGCATGTGATAGCAATTACAACTTTTTTTAAATACCAATAAAAATAACCAATGAATAAAGAAACGATGAATAAAAAACCAATACTAATGACTTCATTGCCCCCTACGTTGCGTCAGAGCTGTTTATGGATTCATCGTTATACTGGGCTTGCGATGGCAGCTTTTTTGATCATGGCTGGTATCACGGGCACGCTATTGGCGTTTCATGATGAGTTAGATGATGTGTTCAATCACAAGCTGGCAAATATTGAGGCGCAACACAAGCCGCCACTACCGATCGCCACACTGCATGATGCTGTTATCAGCGCCTATCCACAGTATCAATTTTCTAGTATGCCAACGTCAGTGGAGCTGAACAAATCAGCGGTTTTTTCGGTAGATAGAACGCGAGGTCAGGCAGCAGATAATGCTCCTAAAGCCCCATTTCAAGAGGTATATGTCGATCCCTTTACTAGTGAAATCATCGGTACGCGTGATAAAGAGGAATGGGCATGGCGCAATACGATGTACAAGGTATTTTGGTTGCACCGAGATTTATTGCTAGGTGATATCGGCAAATTAATACTGGGTATCGTGTCTTTAATTTGGACGATTAATTGTTTCATCGGCTTTTATTTAACCTTTCCAAGAGCAGTTAGCGCCAATAAATCTCAACAATCCGCATTGAGAAAACCATCTGGCAAACTCCGCGCTTCATTTTTTAAACGCTGGCTACCTGCTTGGAAAATCCGCCGAAAAACCAATACTTTTAAGCTTAATTATGATTTGCATCATGCGTTTGGCTTATGGCTCTGGCTCATGTTGTTTGTCATTGCGTGGTCGAGTGTTGGTTTTAATTTAAAATCGGTATATCAGCCTGTAATGCAAGCGCTGGTAGGGTTTGAAGGTAGAGATGAAGGCAAAGAAAAGAAACAAAATAAGCCTGCAATAAACACTGAATCTAGTAGTGATGAGGCGACTACTATTAATAATAGCACTAAGACCAATAGCGGTAATAGGGTAGATAAGGCTAATAGCATCGCTTATTTAAGCAGGCAGGCAGAGATCGCCGCGCAAAAAAATGGCGTCGACGTCCAGCAGCTATTGGGAGTGCGTTGGGTAGAAGAGGACAATCAATGGCAAATGCGCTTTAAAACCAATAAAGATATCGGTAAAAAAAGCGGTGCGTCATCTATCACGGTTGACGCCGCAACAGGCAATGTCGAGCGTGTTAATTTTGGGTATCAAAGCTCATTTGGTAATCAAGCTGATCAATGGATGGCAACGCTACACATGGGTCATATCAGCAATGGCGTAGGTCATTTGTTGTATCAAATATTTTTAGCATTGACGGGGTTAGCCGTGGCGGTCTTATCTGGCACAGGTGTGTATTTATGGGTCAAAGGGCGTCAAAGTCGATTAAAGCAAAGGCAAAAATTGACGGTTAAAGACAACTCTTTGAAGCGATTACGCGAAACCAGCCATTAAAGAGCAACTATAAGATATGCTGTACTTAAACCATATCCATAATAATGATGATGCAACCTTCAGAGGTCAAGGTGGTAACGTCAATATTACAGAGTACAGCTATCTTTGATAGTATTTATTAAGGTCGCTAACTAAAGCTTTAATTGCAAAAATATACTGTAGGCTATCCCAACGGTAAATATCAAAAAAGCAAATTTTTCACCCAACATTACCCATCTATGCCATCTGTTGTTTTCGTCAAAGTTTTTTGTATAATCTACTGAAGCAATATTTTGAGTAAAATCCATCGGAATAACCAACAATCTTAGAACATACAAAGTCATGCCTAACCAAAACAGCGTATCTGCTATCTCTTTATTCACAGCGTAATAAATGCATAGACAAAAGCTAATGATTAAAATTAATAGAGATAAGTTTCTGTAATTTATCCATCGATGATTCAATAGGATTTTATGCATCAACAATTCCTTTTATTGTTTGCAAAGTTCTGTACTTAAACCGCATCGACAATCACTGGGCGACCTTGATGACTGAGCACGCTAACATCGACGTTATACAGATCCTTCATGGTTGTTTGGGTGATGACCTCTGCAGGTTGACCGACAGCCATTACCTGACCCTCTTTCATAGTGACCACGGTATCGGCGAACTGCGCAGCTTGATTGATATCGTGCAGCACAATGACCACGGTTTTTTGCTGAGTATGACTCAATTCGCGCAGCTCACGCATCAGGCGACCAGCATGGTACATATCCAAATTATTCAGTGGCTCATCGAGCAATAAATACGGTGTATCTTGACAAACAATCATCGCAATTAACACCCGCTGACGCTGACCACCCGATAGTGTCGATAAAAAACGCTCGGCTAATGGCGCAAGCTCAAAACGTTCGATAATCTCGTTTACTTTTTGCTGATCATCTGCGGTTGGCTGTCCTTGATGGTAAGGATAGCGCCCAAACATCAGCAGCTCATGCACGCGCAGTCGCCCTTGCACTTGGTTGTCTTGTCCAAGCATCGCCACAGTTTTAGACAAAGTTCGCGCATGACAGCTAACAATATCACGTTCCTCATTATCTACAGCGAAACTGACTTGTCCCGACTGTAGCGGTTGCAAGCGCGCCATGACCGAAAATAAAGTAGATTTACCCGCGCCATTGGGACCAATCAAGGCAATCACTTGGGCGCTTGGTAACGACAACGTAATGTTATGAAGAATTTGCTGTTTGCCAATATGGTGCGAGATATTATTGAGTTTAATCATAATGGTTCTTATTTTTACAAAGGATCTGATTTTTCATTACTATATCAACGTTTTTGAGATGATTGGCTACTAGGTCAGTGACTATTAAATAAGCGCGATATTAACGACGCTGAGTCATAAAAATCAATATTAAGAATACTAAGCCACCAGCCAATTCAATCACCACCGATAGCACACCCGCCATGCCCAATAGTTGCTCAAATATCGTCTGACCGAGTACCAAGCAAATCATCGCCACCAAACTGACCAATATCAGACGCTCGCTGTGATACATATGGCGAGCGATACGATTGGTTAGCGCACAAACCAACAGCCCAAAGAAAGTCACTGGACCGACCAATGAGGTTGCCGTGGCGACCAATACCGCAATGACCGTTAATAGTCCAAACGCTAGGCGTTGATAATTGATACCGAGGTTAATGGCTTGTGATTTGCCAAGCATCAATACATCACACTGATAACGCCAGCGCCAGATAAATAGCGCGCTAATGGCACAGATAACAATGCTGATACCAAGCAGCTGAGGATTGACCGTATTAAATTGCGCGTAACTGGCAGATTGCACAACGACGAAATCATCAGGATTAATTAGCCGTGCAATCAGCGCTGATAAGCTACGAAACAATACGCCAAAGATAACGCCGACCAATATCAGTCGCGTCAGATCCTGACTGCTTTTTGAAAATAGCAGCTTAAATAATAATAATGACGCGCCAAACATTAAAACAATTTCAAGGGTGAATTTGGCAAGAGGATTGATACTGGTAAAACTTATTGCGCCCAAAAAGAAAACCAACAGGCTTTGTAATAAAACGTATAGCGAGTCAAAGCCCAGCAATGACGGCGTCAGGATAGGGTTGTGCGTTAAAGTCTGAAACAATAAGGTCGATACGCCAATCGCATACCCGACAACCATTAACGCCAGTAACTTTTTACCTCGTAGTGGTAGCGCAAAGTCCCAATGCCCGTTGACATTGACTGTCAAAAATAGGATGGTTGAGATCAGCAATATGATAGCGGCAATTGATTTTGGATGACGGGCTATCAATGCCCAAAGTTGCGCAAGACAACTTTGTCCAAAAGTAGTTTTGTCGTTATTTTCTGAAGCACTGTCATCTAGAGTGTTATTGGCTGCGGCGCTAGGCTTAGACGGTGAAAACATGCGTAAATCCTATAGTGCTAGGCTTATCTAATCAGACAAAACAACGATAAAAGAAAGAGAAGAGGCAAAGAGGTTTGATCAGTCGTTATGAATAAAAAACTTTATGGCGAGTTATTTTATTGTTCAGCAGGCGCACGTAATAATAGCCATAAAAACAGTACCGTACCGACCACTCCAAAAACCGTTGCCACAGGCACTTCAAATGGATAGCGAATCGAGCGTCCAATAATATCGCACAATAGCACTGCCGAAGCGCCCAATAATGCCACCGCTGGTAAGCTACGGCGCAATTTATCCCCCATCAATCGGCTGACGATATTAGGCACGACCAAACCAATAAAAGGAATCATGCCAACGGTGACAACGACAACTGCACTCATCATCGCCACCATACCAACGCCAACCCACGTCACTTGTCGTTTGCTGATGCCTAAATTGAGTGCGATATTGTCACCCAAACCGACGATGGTCAGCTTGTCAGCAATGATATACGCCAGCACGCACAATCCGCCCGTCAACCATAGCAGCTCGTAACGACCTGCTAAGACGCCAGAGAAATCACCAAATTGCCAAACGCTGAGCATCTGTAACGATTCTGTTTGATAGGCGATAAAGGTCGTCACTGCCTCGATAATGCCACCGAAGACAATACCAATCAGCGGGATCATCAAAAAATCCGTCGGCGGAATACGATGAATCAGCAGCATAAACAGCATCATGCCAAATACCGCGGCGATGGTAGCCACGCCCATTTTGACAATGAGCGTACTGGCTGGAAATAGCAGGCTAACCACCAATAATCCCAGTGCGGCGCTTTGAGTTGCACCGACCATCGATGGCTCAACGAAGCGGTTTTTGAGCACCACTTGAATAATCATCCCAGCAACTGCCATGGAAACACCGGTCAAGATAATAGCGATGGTACGCGGTAGGCGACTGACCAGTAGCAGTGAGCTATCGGAGTTGGCGCTATGGTTGATAAGGCTGTGAAATATACCTGACCATGAAAAATCAGCCACCCCAATTGATAAGCTTAATAACACCAAAAGCCCCATAATAATGAGGCTGCCCGTGTTGATGACCCACGGCGGTATAGAAGCACGGCGATTTTTAGAGCTTAGACCATGGCTTGCGCTTTTTTGCCAACTCGTTGATTCGGCTGGTAAAGTAGGGCGGGCTTTGACGCTGGTCTTCGCACGAGAGGAAAATAACGGCATATCAGCTACTGGCTTAAAGTGAGGGTTGGCAACTGACAGTGATGACAGTTGCCTAAAAACGAATGACGCTTGTTTAGCATATTGCTTATTTAACGCATCATTTATTTAGCGTTAGCAAAAGCCTCTTTGATGGTCGTCAAATCCTGCATCCATTGATAATAACCGCCAAAGGCAAGGTATGAGTCTGGGCTAAGGTAAACCACTTGATTTTTACTCCATGCGTTGGTTTGCGCGACCAATGGATTGTCCAATACGGCTTTGGCACCAGCACCATCTTCACCAATGGCGGCACTGCGATCGACGACGAATAACCAGTCTGGATTGGTTTTTTGTATGTATTCAAACGAGATTGGCTGGCCGTGGCGCGCATCGGCGATTTGGTCATCTGCCATTGGAATATCCAGCACGGTATGGATAAAACCGTAGCGTGATTTGTCGCCGTAGGCAGACAGCTTATTGCCATTGACCATGACCACTAAGCCTTTACCTTTATCTTTGGTTAATGTTTTGGTCTCATCAATGAGCCCGTCGATATTGCCTTGCAGTTTCGCTGCTTGAGCACTTTTACCGAACAATGCACCCAAATCATGCAAACGCTGCTTGCTCGATTCATAGATATTTGCAGTATCAATTGTCATGTCGAGCGTTGGCGCAATACTAGACAGCGCATCATATTTTTCTGCCATGCGCGAGCCGACCAAGATAGCTTGCGGCTGCATCGCGTTCAACGCCTCAAGATCTGGCTCAAATACAGTGCCGACAGTTTTTGGTTCAGGCTGTGTCTTAGATTGTAAATTGTCTAATTTTAGACCGCTTGGCATGCCATCAACAGCAACATCAAGCGCGGCCAAATCCTGCATCAACGTCATATCATAGACCACCAACGGCGATGGATTCATTGCCAAGTCGATATTACCTTTTACCGTGTCGACCGTGATTTTTTCAACAGAGACCGCATCGTTATTAGCGACATTCGAGGCATGATCTGCTGTTTGATTTTCAGTCTTAGCGTCAGCGGGCTCGGAGTCGTTAGATTCAGGTGAGCTACAACCTGTCACACTGATCGTAGCAACCAGAGCGGTCACCATGGCAGTCAGTAAAGGGCGTTTGAAAAAAGGAGTAGAGCGGTTAGGCAATAAAATAATAGACATAAATAACTCGGTATATCAGCTGGTTGGACAAAGGATGTATCAAATAATCGGTCATATAAAAGTAAAAAGAACTTCATCGATGTAATGCTTCACACCATACAATGCTCGACGGTATTACTTTTGACGTTATGATTTTTTATGGGTTGTTTTTACGCTTAGCTATTGAGATGTTCAACATGCCTTAATATCTTGAGATTTTGTAATCTTAAAGATTCGCAGTCGATTAGGGGCTATGATAAATTAATTGAGACTCATTATCAATACAAATGATAATGGTTTTTATTACGTCACTTTATTACATGGGGTTTGACTGCCTTGGCACAATAAGCATACATAGCGATATTTGAGAAAGGGTGGTCGAATAACTAAGAAAATTTTGCTTATTAATAACGCTAAATGATAGGCCGATTATTTGCCTGATAAGCAAAATTATTATAAATTTATTATTGATAATAATTATCGTTTGCATTATTATCTACGCCATTCTACCTCGGTTAATGAATATTAGGGTGTTATGAGTTCAACGGATTTAGACGCGCCACCACTTAAATTGATACTCGCAGCTATTATTATAGTGGTGGGTTTGCACGTGCTGACGGCAGTCGCATTGGTGGCGATCAAGACGCCTGAGATAAAAGTTGAACCAAAAAAAGACACACCACCTATCGAGATAGAGATGGTGACGTTACCTGTCAAAACAGCCGTCCCTGAAGTAGAAAAAGTTCAGGAAGTAACGCCCAAAAAAGCAGCGCCTAAAACAGAGTCAAAACCTGAACCTAAAAAACAAGCACCGTCAAAACCTAAAGTAGCTCCAGTAGTGAAGGCTAAGCAAAATACACCAGAAAAACCGGTGGTAAAAGCCAAAAAGGCTGATATAGCACCTGTCGTAAAAGTAGAAAAAAAGAAGCCGGATATTATTAAAAAAGAGGTGTCGAAAAAGCCAATAGTAGAATCGAAAGTCGATACCTCAATGGCTGATAGTCAACGTGAAGCTGAAGAACGACGTAAAATGCTAGCAGTAGCATCACAAAAGGCCGCTCAAGAAGCCCATGATAGAGCAGTGCAAGACGCTAAGAGAATAGCCGATGCCAAGGCTGCCCGAGAAGCTCAAGCCGAAGCGAATGCCAGAAAAGCAGCAGAAGACAAAGCGGCTAAAGATGCCGCGCAAAAAGCAGCAGCCGCTGCAAGTAATGAACCCGTGAGCTTTACTGCTAGTGCTGCAGACTGGGCATCAGCGCCAAACTTTAGCTTTCCTACTCGAGCCGCTCGTAGAGCATCTTCGGGTGATACATTCAAAGTGGTATTGATATTAAGAGTGAATAAGCAGGGCGGTATTGATAGTGCTCGCGTTGCTCAATCTTCAGGCAATTCAATAGTAGATAAAGAGGCGCAGCGTCAAGTAAGCTCTGGAAAATTCAGACCTTTTACTAAAAATGGCGTGCCAGTCGTCGGTAATGTCACATTACCTGTTACTTATAATGTGCCATAAATACATGGTTATTAGTACCAAGCATCGGCGCAATCGCAAATAATCGAACAATGGTAATAAAATACAAAGGAGTCTGACATGGACTTTATGCAATACTGGCAAATCAGCGACATGGTGACAAAAACGTTGTTCTTTTTGTTGCTTGCTTTATCTATTCTTTCTTGGGTGACTGGCATCATTCGTGTGCTACAAAGCCGCAAATTGGCCGCCAATGTTGCAGATGATTTGAGTCAGCAGATTCAAGTAAAACAGGCTGAGATGATAGCAGCAGATGCCACTACTCGACGTTTGGTTACTGAGCAGATCTTGCTCAAGCATATTGGTCGTTACCGTTTTGCCAGTGAGCGCGGCTTACCTATTCTTGGGACGACGGCCGCAATTGCGCCATTTATCGGTTTGTTTGGGACGGTATGGGGAATTTTTCATGCGCTACATAACATTGGCATGAGTGGGCAAGCGGGTTTGGGACAAGTAGCAGGGCCAGTCGGTGAGGCACTTATCATGACAGGTTTGGGGATCGCCGTGGCGATTCCAGCCGTGGTGTTTTATAACCTTGCAGTGCGTATCAATCGCCGTGTGATGTATCACGCCAACGATAGAGCGCATGACTTATTAGCACGTTCTGCCGAAATGATCGTTACCCAGCAGCCGTTAACGGACAGCAAATCGACTGTTACCCAAGATTCGTTAGCAAAGGGTGTGCACTCAAACACAGCAGATGCTCAGCAAGTGACTCATTATCATAATTCAGCCACGTCGCAGCCTTAACGATTATCCATTGATGGGACAGTCCGTTAGGCGATAGTCAAGCGAGCTATATTGCGAATAACCAAATGTATTGAGAGTAATTATGGCATTTCAATTGGGTGATGATGACAGTCAAAGTATGAGTGAGATGAACCTCATTCCGCTTATCGACATCATGCTGGTATTGATGATTATATTTCTATTGACGGCGACCGTACTGAATCCGACAGTGCCACTAGAGTTGCCGAAGACCAGTGCTGCGTTAAATGAGGCGCCACCAGAGGCTATTCAAATTAGCATCGATAAAGACGCAGGGATATTTTGGGACAGCGATGCGATTAGCATGGAGGAGTTAGAGGCACGGTTACAACAGCAAAGTGCTGGAGGTAAAGACCCTTCTGTACAATTGCGTGCTGACAAAGACAGTAAGTATGACACGGTCGCTCAAGTGCTAGCCGCTGCCAGTCAAGCAGGACTTACGAAGATAGCCTTTGTCAATGAATAAGGCGAGTCTATAAAAGACGTGATTATCATATGATGTTTGCTAGATAGCCAACCATCAAAAAGGTAGCTAATATAACAATAAAACAAAAATAATAAACTTTTCTCCAGCCTCAATGAGTACTTAAACCTCAAATTAAGTACTCATTGGGGTTTTCTTTTTACCAGCCATAGCCAAAGGGATGATAGCCGTAACCGAAGCGCCCAGGCCCGTAGCCAAACGGATAAGGCGAACGTAGGTAATCGAGATCACGTTGACGGATATAGTAGTAACGTCCTTGCGCGTAAGCTTCTTCTAGCTTTTCGATGCCTTCGAGCGGACAAACGGGCTGCCAGTCGTAGCCTTCGCGACCAAGTTTATAAGCATTGAGCTCGGTGCAGTAGCTTTTGAGACCTTGCTGTCGCCCTTGCTCCCATTGTATACGGTTGGGCAGGGGACCACCTACCTTTGCGCAGCTATCAGCATAATGACCGAAATAAGCACCTGAACGCCCTTGTAAGCCATCAGCATAGCCGACTTCTTGCCAGTTGCTTTCCTGACATTGCTGCGGGGTGAGATTTTGCGTCGTTGCACAGCCTGATAGGGTAAATAAGGCAGCGCTTACTAGCGAGAGGGTAAGCCCAGTTTTACTCATGAGTTTATGGACACATTTGCTCGCTAGTGAAGCGGTCGATGAGTTTCGCTTAAGAAGATAATTCATAATAAACCTGCGCGCGTTTAAAATTATGGTTTATCATAGCACTTTTTGATGCTGACAACTTTTTGTATCTCGTTATTATACTGTTTTTTATTCGAGCTAAGTATTTGATCTATTAGCACATATAGCCAAAGCATCGAGATTCGAAAACGCAGGTGGTTGGTGATTATCAACTCATCATGCTTGATTTTTAACGGTTCGTGCTCATTATAAGCTTCTATATAGTAGCCAGTATTCAGACAATCATTTGTTAAACAGCCGCACATTAGAACGCTACTGGTTAGAAAATGACTGGTTAAAAGTTACTGCTCAAACAATCAGTGATTGCTTTTTTATAGTTAGCTAGGCAATCACTGTCTTTGTTGTAGCCTGTTGTATAGATAGTAGTGGTTTTATTTTTTAGTACATTTTTATTTATCCAAAAGGCCGGATCATCATGGGAACATTCATTGGCGTTATCATTGTACTATTTGTATTAGGGAGTATGATGGCGCTCAAACCTAACGGTATCGATCAGCGTTTGGATAAGCTGCGCATGACCGCGCGCCGTTTGCAATTGAATCCAAAGCTGGTGAGCTGTCCTGATTGGATCAAAGGTAAAGACAACGAATATGGGCGTGGAATGTTAGGTCAATACTGTTTAGTGTTAGATGATGTGCAGCTGCCGCACACGCGCTATCAAGTGATTGATGGGCAATGGCGACCAGATAGTAGTTTTGTCGATACAAGCAAAGATGATGTTAAGCTCACGATTCCAAGTGCGATTCGTGCTAATAACAGCACTAATAATACGATTATCAAGAAAACCAATTTTAGCTTGGATAAAGCACCGCTAGACTTGCCAGTCAGTATTGAGCCGTTTGTTAAAGGTTTACTGACTAAGGCCAATAGTATCGTGATTTATTGGGAAGATATCGCTTATGTGCGTCCTTCATCCAATCCCGCTTATCAGCAAAAATTGATTGAAGCAGATTTGTTGGTGCTCAAAAAACAGCTTGAACAATGGGCGTCAGAGATGCAAAAGCGCCTATAAAACGGCTACAAGGTAGAAAATCATTTTTTAATCTCCATTTATAAGCAATATGCAAGCACTTTTGGCAAACTCTCAGTCATTTACAGTTGACAGTGTAATGCTTAGCAGTGTAACGTCTTTATAACTGACTCTTTATCTTATGGTTATTGTTTGTTTTATAAACGTTTTTTTAAGCAGCTATTACTATAATGATTCACCGCGCTACTATAACTCACAATTATAAATTGCCATGCTGCTGTATTTATTCTTACTTTTAATTTACTCATATAATAATGGTGTCGTCACATATGGCAAAAACCGCAACCAAAAAAAGTCCAGCGCCCGCTGCTGGTAATCCCAAAGGCAGTCCAAAGGGCAAGTCTTTGGTGATTGTAGAATCACCTGCCAAGGCAAAAACAATCAATAAATACCTTGGCGATGACTTTATCGTGCGCTCCAGTATTGGTCATGTCCGTGATCTACCAGTTGGCGCAAGCAAAAGTGCAAAAAAACCAACAACGACCAAAAAAGATGACAGTCTAAGCAAAGAAGAAAAAACCCAGCAAGCCTTGGTACGGCGCATGGGCGTCGATCCAGAACATGACTGGGCAGCAGTTTATGAAGTATTACCAAATAAAACTAAGGTTATCAAAGAGCTGAAAGCTTTAGCTAAAGACGCTGACAAAATCTATCTGGCAACGGATATGGATAGAGAAGGGGAAGCGATTGCGTGGCATCTTAAAGAAGTCATCGGCGGTCCAGACAGTAAATATGAGCGTGTGGTTTTTAACGAGATTACCAAATCCGCCATTCAAAATGCCTTTAAGCAGCCCTCCAAACTTGATATCGATCGTGTCAATGCCCAGCAAGCGCGGCGCTTTTTAGACCGTGTTGTTGGTTTTATGGTATCGCCGCTGCTGTGGCAAAAGGTTGCTCGCGGTCTCTCTGCAGGTCGCGTCCAGTCCGTTGCTATGCGTCTAGTCGTAGAAAGAGAACATGAAATTCGCGCCTTTATACCAGAAGAGTATTGGCAAATTCATGCCGATACTCACGTTGCCAGTAGCAAAGAGGACGCTGAGCAAATTGCGATTCGCTTAGAGGCGACCAAGCAAGGCGGCAAAACGCTTAAGCTCGTCAATAAAGAGCAGACAGATAAAGTCTTAGAAATTCTTAACTCAAGTAACTTTATCGTCAAAGAGCGTGAAGAGAAGCCTACGCAATCGCGTCCGAGTGCGCCATTTATCACCTCGACATTGCAGCAAGCAGCCAGCACACGATTGGGCTTTTCAGTTAAAAAGACCATGATTTTGGCACAGCGCTTATATGAAGCGGGTCATATTACTTATATGCGTACCGATTCGACTTTCTTATCTGGTGATGCACTTGCTGCGGTACGTGGCTATATCGAAGACAGCTATGGCGCAAAATACGTACCAGAAAAGCCAAATTTCTACGGCAACAAACAAGGCGCACAAGAGGCGCATGAGGCGATTCGTCCCTCTAACGTCAATATGAAGTCAACGCAGCTTAAAGGGGTTGAGCGTGATGCCATCCGCCTGTACGAGCTGATTTGGCGTCAGTTTGTCGCTTGTCAGATGCTGCCAGCAAAATACTTGTCAGTGAATCTATTCGTCGCTGCCAATGATGTCGAGCTAAAAGCACGTGGTCGTACGTTAGTATTTGATGGTTACACCAAGGTTATGCCACCGGCAAAAACTGACGATACCTTATTACCGGACGTGAAAAAAGGCGATAAATTAATACTAGATAAGCTCGATCCGAGTCAGCATTTCACCAAGCCACCACCGCGCTATACCGAGGCAAGTTTGGTGAAAGAGCTTGAGAAAAAAGGTATTGGTCGTCCATCAACTTATGCGTCTATCATCTCGACCATTCAAGATCGCGGCTATGTGAAGCTTGAGAACAAGCGCCTGTTTGCTGAAAAAATGGGTGATATTGTTACCGACAGACTAACCGCAAGCTTCCCAGATTTGATGGATTATACCTTTACCGCTGCGCTAGAGGACAAGCTTGACCATGTCGCAGAAGGTGATACAGATTGGAAAGATGTCCTCGATAATTTCTATGGCGACTTCAAAACAACGCTTGATCGCGCCAAAGAAAAAGACGGTATGCGCCCAAATGATCCAACTGACGTACCGGACGTGCATTGCGATCTTTGCGATCGTCCAATGCAATTACGTACTGGCTCAACGGGTGTATTCCTAGGTTGTACTGGCTATAATTTACCGCCAAAAGAGCGCTGTAAAGGCACTAAGAATTTAATGCCCGTCGAAGCTTTTGCCAATCTTGATGAGGCAGAAGGTGATGATGAAGCGGCAGAAGTTCGCGATTTGATGGAGAAAAAGCGTTGCCCGAAATGTAGCACAGCAATGAATGGTTATATCGTCGATGGCGGTCTGAAACTGCATGTGTGTGGTAACAATCCTGATTGTGATGGTTATGTCTTAGAAGAAGGCAAGTTCGAAGTGCCTGGCTCTGATTCTCCAACCATTGACTGTAATAAGTGCGATGGACAAATGGAGCTAAAGACGGGACGTTTTGGTCCTTACTTCGCTTGTCAGCAATGTGATAATACGCGTAAAGTGCTAAAAACAGGCGAAGCCGCACCGCCGCGCATGGATCCTATTCATCTGCCAGAGCTGAAATCAACCAAGCACGATGATTACTTTATCTTGCGTGAAGGGGCAGCTGGGATGTTCTTGGCAGCGTCTAAATTCCCGAAAGTACGCGAGACACGCGCACCCAAGCTGGCTGAGCTACGCGAAATCAAAGATAAAATGGAAGATAAATTCCAGTATTTGTTTGAAGGTCCAGATGAAGATCCAGATGGTAATCCAACCATTCTACGCTGGTCACGTAAGAAGAAGGAGCAATATATCGGCTCTGAGAAAAATGGCAAGGCCACACGTTGGGGTGTGTATTGGCGTAATGGCAAATGGGTAGAGGAGTAAGTCTCCTTTACTTTTTATCTTGATGATTGATTGTTAATATATGAGATTCTATATCACTCATATTGTTTTAAGCTATGAAATTTTGAACAATAAAAAACCTCTTAGATTCTAAGAGGTTTTTTTGTGCTATTCATATATGTGCTATCAATAACAGCTAGGTTCATATGCTATTAGTTCTTTTCGATGATACCGCAAGCAACGCGGTCGCCTGCATTACCAGCTGGTTGGCTAGTATAGTCATCAGCACCGCTATGCACGATAAAGGCTAGACGATTAACGCTATATTTACCAGCATCAGCGACAGAAATTTTCTTATTCACATAGTTAATAGTAGCCACGCCATCTGCATTGGCAGTCAGGTTAGGCAAATCACCAGCATGACCATTCATATCATCAGGATTAGAGTGAGGCTTATTGTCAGGATTAAAGTGACCACCTGCCGCTTTACCCATATCAGCACAGCTGCCTGTTTCGTGGATATGTAGTGATACCGTTTTGCCTGGCTGCAAATTCATCAGCTTACCGTAGACTTGTACGCCGCCATCAACTGGACGTAAGAATACTTGACCCACTTCATTTTTATTGCCAGCGACTGCATTGATAGTAGATTTTAAGGCAGGTTGGCTAAGTGGATTGCCAGTTTGCATTTGTCCTTCGACGGTTTGGCAACCCGTCATTACTAACGCTGAACCACATAATAGGGCACTTGCAAGCATTGTCTTATTCATTATTATCTCCAATTATTTTTAATATTTAGTTATTTTTGATAAAAAGCTAACTCTTGAAGGTTTATAGATAAATACCTTTTGATTTCTACAAACATTCGTTAATGTCGTTATCAGTATAGCTAAGGATTAGATATATTTATTCATCAAATGCGCAACAATCGGTTAATAAATGTAAGTATCGTATGGGTTTTAAATTGTTTACGGTATTTTCTTTACTTCGTTTTGCCATACTAAAGTTTCGCCAGTCTCCATCGTTTGCAGTAAATTATAGCGAGACATATCAGTCTGATCGTCTGCTGTTGGCGATATTGATTGTGAAGGTTGCAAACTCAAACTAAGAGTGCTCTGGCTATTACTGATAAGCTTAGCAAGTTCGCCCTCAATTCTATTACCAGTAACACCGCAGCCCATGAGCGTTTGTGGTCCCGAGCCAACTAGCAATGTATAATCTTTCATCAAAATATAAGGACCACCGATACCATTGCAGCTAGAACTAAAAAATGCGTATTGACTATCGTCATACCCTCTAAATTTTAGCGACACTGGAAACTCTGGATGATAAAAATGACCAATAGACTCTCGAGATATTACCTGCCCTTTGTCATTAATAGTATTACGAACGGCGCTAACCAGTCGCCAGTCATAGCGCTCTAACAATGCCTTATCAATAGGCAGTCCAGTCGGTTCTTTAAATGTCCTAGGCGTACCATCAAATGTTAATGTATTGCCATTTTCGATTTTAATGACCAAATTTTTCGATGCCATTTGAGTATTAACGAGTTTGCTTTTTGCGACTGGTAATAGCTCAACATCTAACTTAATAATATTATTATCGTTAGGAAATAACTTTTTGATATTTGTATTACTTACTTTATTTTCAGGAGCATTTTTGCAGGTCGAGGGTCTTTCTCTGAGCTCGCTACCATACTCAAAAGGCGGTGCGGACATCCAGACGAATTTGATAGCAAAATGTTGGCAGCCTTGAAACAAGCTCAATGAACTGGGCGCAATTTCTAAAGTAATCGGCGCGTCAGTGTTAATATTAATAGCGTTACTTTTTTTGTCTTTAACTTGAGTTAACTGCCAATAATAATTACTTGCCCATTGCAGCGTCGTAACTTCATTAGCTGTTTCATCAGCTACCACTACAATTTTTTCTTCCAGCTTTTCAGTTTTTATGATGGGCTGATATGATATTGGAGCAGAAGTGCTAGAGCCAGTCACCATTGAGTTAGCAGGTATAGAATTATCTTTTGCAATATTAGACTGACAACCTATTAGCGTTGCTGGAAAAGAGATAGCGAGCAATAAAGATAGAGTTAAGCGGTTTAAAATCAGGTGGTTTAACATTATAGCTATTACCAAATAAACATTTGTCTAAAATATAGCATAGGGTTTTAACCAGATTGTTTTTTATTTTTGCCAAAAAAAAGCCGCCCATCGTTATGATGAGCGGCTTTCTGATTTATAAGACTGGATTAGTAACTAATCAGATTAATTATGCAATGCTTTGCTTGAGGTTTTATCGACTGTTACTTTCGCAGGCTTAAGCGGAACTGGCATACTGACCAAAGCAACTTTTAATATCTCATCAATCGTTGCCACTGGCTGAATGGTCAGACCAGCTTTCACGTTATCAGGGATATCGGCCAAGTCACGCTCGTTGGTCGCTGGAATCAACACATGCTTGATACCACCTCGATGAGCAGCTAGTAGCTTCTCTTTGAGACCACCGATACGCAGGATTTTACCTCGCAGAGTAATCTCGCCTGTCATGGCGATATCTGGGCGAATGGCAATACCCGTTAATGCTGAAACCAGCGCTGTGGTTAGCGCACCACCAGCCGATGGACCATCTTTCGGCGTGGCACCTTCAGGCATATGCACGTGTACGTCAGTAGTCTTAAAGGTCTCGTAATCAATCCCTAAGCTATCACCGCGAGCACGGACCACGCTCATTGCTGCACGAATCGACTCTTTCATCACATCGCCGAGTGAACCGGTAAAGCTTAGCTCGCCTTTACCTTTCATCGCCACTGCTTCGATGGTTAATAGCTCGCCACCGACTTGCGTCCAAGCAAGACCCGTAATACGACCAATCTCAGGCTCTTCTTCTGCTAGACCGTAGTCGTACTGATGGACGCCTAGATAGTCATCGATGTTTTTGTCATCGACCACGACCAGCTGACGTTCTGCTTTCTTCGGAGCACGTGCGCCATGCGTTTCAACCGAACCGCGAACCACTTTACGGCAGATTTTATTCACTTCACGCTCAAGGTTACGGACACCAGCTTCACGCGTATAGCTACGCACGATGCTATGTAATGCCGCTTCTACAATCTCAATCTCGCCTTCTTTGAGACCGTTATTCTTGATCGCTTTTGGCACAAGATACTTCTGCGCGATATTGACCTTTTCTTCTTCGGTATAACCCGGTAGACGAATGACTTCCATTCGATCAAGCAGTGCCGCTGGAATATCCATGCTGTTGGCAGTACAGATAAACATCACTTGCGATAAATCTAAGTCCATATCTAAATAATGGTCGTTAAAAGAATCGTTCTGTGATGGATCTAACACTTCAAGCAACGCTGATGCTGGATCACCGCGGAAGTCTTGCGCCATTTTATCGATTTCATCTAACAAAAACAGCGGGTTTTTAACTTCAACTTTGGCCAGCGATTGAACAATTTTACCCGGCATCGCACCGATATAAGTACGGCGATGACCACGGATTTCCGCTTCATCACGCACGCCGCCAAGCGCCATACGTACAAATTTACGACCAGTCGCACGGGCAATCGACTCGCCTAATGAGGTTTTACCAACACCTGGAGGACCGACCAAACAAAGAATCGGACCGCGCAGTTTTTTCACTCTTGATTGCACGGCGAGGTATTCTAAGATGCGATCTTTCACATCTTGCAAGCCATAATGGTCTTCATCTAAGACGGTTTTGGCTTTTTCTAAATTGATCGAAACCTTGGTTGTGGCATTCCACGGTGTGTCCAAAATCCATTCAATATAGTTGCGTACGACTGACGATTCACTTGATGCTGGTGGCATCATCTTGAGCTTTTTCAGCTCTTGATCCGCTTTTTTACGCACATCTTCTGGCAAGTCAGCATCTTCTAGGCGCTGCTCTAGCTCAGCCACATCATCTTCGCCATCAAACGCACCGTCATTCATATCCGACAGCTCATTTTTAATGGCTTTCATCTTCTCGTTTAAGAAGTATTCGCGCTGATTGTCTTCCATTTGCTGACGGACAGCTTCTTGGATATCTTGCTCGATATTTTGTTCAGCACTCTGCTTAACTAAATATTCGGTTAAGGTATTGATATGGGTTTTAAGGTCATCATTTTCTAAGAATGATTGCTTAATATCTAAATCCATCGACACACGGGTCGAGATGAAATAAACCAGCTCAAGCAAGTCATCGATACGTTTTGCCACACGAGTCAGCTCGCGAGCATTACGCAGACGCGCATCCGCATAGCTTTCAAACAATGTGGTTAATGCTTGAATCGTATTTTTCTGCTGGCTCTCATCCATACTGACATCAAGGTCAGCACGCTCAAAGCTTGCCATTAATAATGTGTCGTGATTTTCTATATTATCAACGCGCGCACGATATTGACCTTCGATCAATACTTTGATGCAATTCTCATCACTGTCATGCGGCATGGTACTGACGATGCGGCAAACCGTACCGTATTGATACAAGTTATCTTGATCGATGTCTTCAGTCAGTGAGTCTTTTTGTGCCACGACCAAGACTTTATTGCCGTACTCAGCCTGTGCCAATTCAACGGCTTTTACCGATGGCTCACGACCGACGAACAAGGCAATCTGCATGTGCGGATAAACGACAACATCGCGCAATGCCAGTAGTGGTAAATAGTTTTCTGTACCGTCACCTTTTATACTATCGTCTTTCGCGTCATCGTCTTCAACAGTGTTGTCCTTGTCATCATTATCTTTATCATCACTATTTTTGCTATCACCATCTTCAAAGCGATCAGCTGTTGCAGCTGTATCACCTGTCGTATCGTCAGGCGCGCTGTCTCGCTCTTGATCATCAGCAACAGTAGATGAAACGTCGACATCGATGTCGATATTGTCTTGGGCAATTTTATGTTCACTCATATATTCTTCCTCGTTCACCAGACTTGTAAAGTCAAGTTCGTGGTTCATGTTTAGATAAATGGTGCTCACCGATAAAATTGCAAGGCTTGTAGGCAAAGTCACACGCTTATCTGCGCAAAATAGTTATATCTATCTAAAGACTGCGAGTCATATTGTTATTCATAATTTTAAATATTAGCTGACATTCAATGTATACCCAGCATGGGTAAGAAGTGCGTAGCTAACACCTATTGGGTTCTGTGCGTAGGATTTGTGTGCGAAATAAGGTAAACTGACGCGCGTCTTAAACGGTGGTTTTAGCGTCAAGCGGTTTAGAGGCAAGGGTGATATCTATCGTCCATGAGATATTAATAGGTCTTAATCAGGCTATAGCAGACAGAATAAGAGGCAATATATGACCATCAATGCGGTACTGCTGGCAGTCATCATCATGCTAGGGCTGTCTTTGGCGCGTGTACACGTGGTACTCAGCTTATTAATCGGTGCGCTGGCAGGCGGACTCATCGCTGGTTTGGGTATGACCGATACTTTGAATGCTTTTCAAGAAGGTATCCGAAATGGCGCACAAATTGCGCTGTCATATGCGCTGCTTGGGGCTTTTGCAGTGGCGATTGCGCATTCAGGATTGCCACAGTCACTAGCAGGGGCAGTGATCAAACGCATTGATGCGGGCGGCACCAGTGGCATGATCAAATACATGCTGTTTGCAGGTTTAATCACCATGAGCTGCTTTAGCCAAAACTTAATTCCCATTCATATTGCCTTTATTCCATTGCTAGTACCGCCATTATTACTCGCTTTCAATCGCATGCACATCGATAGACGTTTAATTGCTTGTCTACTGACTTTTGGTCTTGTGACTACTTACATGTTTATTCCGTATGGCTTTGGCGATATTTATCTCAATCAAATCATGCTGAAAAACGTCGGTGAAGCAGGCATTGATATCAGTAACATCTCGGTCACAAAAGCCATGGCAATTCCGGCTTTGGGTATGTTTGTAGGCTTGCTCGTCGCCGTATTTATCAGCTACCGTAAACCGCGCCAGTATCAGCAGCTAGCAATTGATAAAGCTGCGCATGATGAGGTGTTAGAGGGTGACGCGTTAAGCAAAACCGCGGCTGGTGCGCAAACACAAAGCAAGATGAAAACGTTGGTGGCGCTTGCCGCGATTGTGACGGCATTTGTGGTGCAGATGTATACCGACTCACTTTTGCTTGGCTCAATGTTTGGCTTTGGCGTCTTTATGGCGACGGGCGTCGTTAAATGGAGTGAAGCCGATACAGTCTTTAACGACGGTATCAAACTGATGGCGATGATTGGCTTTATTATGATTACGGCGCAGGGCTTTGCCGAAGTTATGAAAGCGACAGAGCAGATTCAGCCCTTGGTTGATGGTGCTGCGTCATTATTCGCAGGTAATAAAGCGATAGCCGCATTTATTATGCTATTAATTGGTTTAATTGTGACGATGGGTATTGGCTCGTCTTTCTCGACCATTCCTATCTTGGCCGCGATTTATGTGCCGCTGTGTATCTCTTTAGGGTTTTCGCCATTGGCTACTGTGGCGATTATCGGTACGGCTGGCGCGTTGGGCGATGCAGGTTCTCCAGCATCAGATTCGACTCTTGGACCTACTTCTGGTCTAAACATCGACGGTCAGCATGACCATATCAAGGACAGTGTGGTGCCGACATTCTTGCATTACAACATTCCATTATTGATATTTGGTTGGATTGCGGCGATGGTGTTGTAGGCTATCAAAGTTAAGTAGAGATTGGTGTAGGCTGGGTTTTTAACCCAGCTTTAAAATATCAATTACCTTGTTATTAAACTGATTCTATACGAAAAAATCGCCTTAAAACAAATAAACAGACCTGCCAAAAGCAAAGCAATAAAAATAGTAAAGAGGACAAAAACGTCCAAAAAATCATCCCACCTAATGACGGCGGTGCATGCATCGCCATCATACCGGAACCAAATAAAAATAAAATGCTAGTCCCCAGCATAGTGAAAAACTTCCAGCGACTATCCATATATACATCCATAGTCACCAGTAAGCTTAAATGAAACAGCATTCCTATTATTAATATAACGACTAATTCTATAGGATAGGGATGCGGAAGAGGAATATTCTGAACGTGAAGTAAATAGGGGTCTGTGCTAAAACCTAAAGTGATAATAAGACCGACGAAAATGATCCACAAGATAGCAAAAACTACCCTTAGTGGTTTTGAGCGAAAGTAGCTCATTGTTGTCTTTGCAAATCCTCTATGGGTATTTATTGTCATTTTCAAAATCTTTTATCCCATCATTCAAACCACGCAAAAACGCATCACTTTGCGCGAGCAACTCATTCAAGCGTTCTTCATTGACTAGCCGTGTCATCTCATCAGAGCTAAAAGGTTGCTCTTGACTGTAGTAACGCAACTCTCTAGCGTCCTCGTTACCTAACGTTTGCAAATACTCATCTACATTTTCAGCGCTAGAGTTTTTTTCAGATTGTTTATCGTTTTTCATCAAAACCACCTTATGCCGCTTGGTGTAATTAAGCCATCTAGTGGCACATCCCACGGTTGCCGCTGTAATTGTTCGACTACTTGGAAGTCATAACACCAGCCGATCTTTAATGGTTTTTTTGCCCCTGACCGATAGTTTTTGCCAAGGGTCGTATCATAAAAGCCGCCACCCATGCCCATACGATTGCCGTTGAGGTCTACTGCCACGAGCGGACAGATAATGACATCCAATTCTCGTGCCCAAAGTAATCGGCGATGATGGTTTTGTTTCATGCCTAAGCTATGAATGCGCGTCGGTACATTTAAAAGTTTCGACTGATAAATAGGTACAAAGCGCAGCTGTTTATCCATATTACCCTTATCATCGCGACCGACCGAGCCAACTACTGGCAAGTAAGGAAAATAGCCTAAGCGTTGACACCAATCCAATAGTGGCTGAGTAGGTAATTCGCCAAATCCATCGTAATATAAGCCAATACGCGCACGCGGTGCTAAGCGCTGTTGCAACTTAACTAAATGCAAACTTGCCATGCGCGCGTAATGTCTACGTTCGCCAGCCGTTAATTGGCGACGCTGGCGGGTAAATTGCCGTCTCGGCGGATTGCTAACGGTAGATGTCTGAAACTCAGAATGTTTTAACTCAGGATGCATAGATAGACTATCCAATAATGTATTAAATTGATGATGGCTGTTGCTTTTAGAGAGCTGCAATGGCTATTTGTGAATATTCAACACGGTCTAGTCATGCTATCATAACGCCACTTTACAGCGTATTTTCCTTTATGTGCAGCGTGTGTTGCACTTTTTTCAAAGCAGCTATACAACAAACCATCAAAGAGGGTAGTTATGTCGACACAGAATCAGGCAACTCGTACCGAAAAAGATACCATGGGCAACGTGGAAGTTCCAGCTGACGCTTATTGGGGTGCGCAAACACAGCGTAGCCGTGAGAACTTTAAAATCGGTGGCGAGACGTTGCCGCGTCCAATGATTGAAGCAATGGCACTGGTCAAAAAAGCTGCTGCGATTACCAATGCTAGCCTAGAGCGTATCGAAGGCGACAAGCGTGATCTCATCGTACAAGCTGCTGATGAAGTCATCAACGGTGGCCTAACGGATCAGTTTCCGCTAGTCGTTTGGCAGACGGGTTCTGGTACCCAGTCAAACATGAATATGAACGAAGTATTGGCCAACCGTGCCAACGAAATTGCTGGCAATGAGCGTGGCAGCTACACGCCAATTCATCCAAATGACCATGTCAATCATGCTCAATCTACCAACGACAGCTTCCCAACAGCAATTCGTGTTGCCGCTGCGCGTGAAATTAACAGCTTATTGATCCCTGCGGTAAAAGCACTACGCGACACATTAGCGGCTAAAGCGAAAGAATTCGATAGCATCGTAAAAATCGGTCGTACGCATTTACAAGATGCTACTCCATTAACGTTAGGTCAAGAATTCAGCGGCTATGTTAGCCAACTTGACCACTCATTGACTCGTATTGATAATGCACTACAAGGTCTATATGAATTGCCATTAGGTGGTACTGCGGTTGGTACGGGTCTAAACGCCCATCCTGATTACGCGGTAAAATCAGCTGAGCAATTATCAACCTTAACTGGTCTACCGTTTGTTACTTCACCAAATAAGTTTGAAGCACTAGCGGCTCGTGATGCTGAAGTATTTGCTTCTGGCGCACTAAAAACCCTAGCGGGTAGCTTGAATAAAATCGCTAACGACGTACGTTGGTTAGCGTCAGGTCCTCGTTGTGGTCTAGGCGAATTGACGATTCCTGAAAATGAGCCAGGCTCATCTATCATGCCGGGTAAAGTAAACCCGACCCAATCAGAAGCAATGACCATGGTTGTCGCTCAAGTGATGGGTAACGATGTCACTATCAGCATGGCAGGCGCTTCAGGTAACTTTGAGCTAAACGTTTATAAGCCAGTAATTGCCTTTAACTTGTTGCAATCTATCAAGTTGCTTGGCGATGCTTGCAACAGCTTCAACGAAAACTGTGCCGTTGGTATCCAGCCAGTAAAAGACAAAATTGATGACTTTTTGCATAACTCATTGATGCTAGTGACTGCGCTTAATCGTCATGTTGGTTATGAGAATGCTGCGAAAATTGCCAAGACGGCTTATAAAGAAAACAAAACCTTGAAGCAAGTTGCAGTTGAGCTAGAATTGCTAACTGAAGCGCAGTTTGATGAGTGGGTTATTCCTGCTGATATGGTAAATCCTAAGTAAGCAGTAGACCAAATGATGAACTGCTACGGTGTCAGACTTGCTTAATGTATGAGCAGTACCATTTGCACTCGTCTTTCTTGTAGCAGCGTCATATTTGTTCCACTGAGAATTTAGAAATAAAAAAGACCTTGTCACGTCATGTGGCAAGGTCTCTTTTTGGTCTTGGATTTATTCTAAAACTATCTGCGTTTAACTAATATAAATTGAGTCAATATGAGTTTTCATACATGATTGTATTTGGAAGTATATTCATTGCTGTGCTCGTTCAGAATGGTAAACTATCTTTTGCTAGCGCTCTAATATATTGCAAACCTTCGTTTGTAAAGCTCCCACTATCATCGATTATCCCGTATTTAAATAATAATTTTTGAGTAGATGCAGAGTACATTCTTCTATCAAAAATCAGTATGTTTCTGAGAAGTTCTATTGGTAAATCGGCAACGCGATGAATAGGAATATCGCTAGACTCTAAAATGTTAAAAACAATTTTTCTCATAGAAGGTGGTACTTTATTAATTAAGGTACTTTCTATTGATCTTTCGTTGTTCTGGATTTTGTGTTTAAGAAATTTAAGTTCTTTAGTTAAATTTAAGATTTCGCGTTCTTTACTTTGAAGGCTATGAAGCACTTCTGTTTTTTCGTCTTCGCTCAATTTTGTTTGGTCAATAAGATCCGATAAAATCTGGTTTTTTTCTGCAATCTCTTTTTCCAATTCAATTTTACTAGCATCTATTTCTTCAGAACTACCTATGCTACCTTGGAAGCTGTCTCTAAGACCTGAATAACCTTCATCTAGATTTTTTAGCCTCGCTCCGAATCCAGCCTCTATGCGTCCAAGTATTTCTGAAATGTCCTTTGTGAATTTAAAGGTGTTATCGTAAAACCTATTGCTTGTGTCTGTTGCCTTAAAATAAAGGGCTACAGACATAGAAATCGCAAAAATTGCAAGTATTAAAGAGAGTAGGTCTGTGAAACTGAAATTAAAGTTTGAGAAGTCTAGGTTAGCGTCAATAGTAGCTATCTTGTACGACACCAAAGCCGTTAATATAATCGCTATTGCTATCTTTGCCCAGCTTTCCCTGTTTTTTATTTCTTCTGAAAAAGAATAAGGTTCTGGTACTACAGGTTTTTCTCTTTTAGATATTAAACCATTTTTTTCTTGTTCGTCTTCCATAAGTTGTCTTATTTTTTAGAGTCTGACTATTAGCCATGATTTTTGAGAGATTAGTTAAATTTCATAATAATAACAGCCTCAAAAATAAGCAAACATAAATTCAGAGTAATTGAGAGATAGCTCACAGGCGTGTAATGCAACGTCCTAATATTAGTCTCATATCAAAGAAAAAGCCAAGCAAAATGCTCGGCTTTTCTATATCAAAAATCTAAGCTTGATTAGAATTTATAAAGCAAACCAAGCGTCGAGGTTGACTCAGTACGTGAGTCAACCATAGGACTATCGTATTGTTCATTCGGCAAATAGCTTAAGCTTTGATTGGCAAACAATGCCCAGCGCTCATTGAAATCATAGTTGGCACTAATGTTAACGTAAGGATTCAAGCTCGAATTGGACTTATAAGCGGCGACGCCTGTTTCCGCTGACTCTTTTTCACTGACGCCATAATAGTATTCATTATAATCAGCATCGTTGTATTCAAAACCAATGCTTGGATAGACTGTTAGCTTGTCTTTCGTAATTCTAGCAAGATAGGTCAAACGAGCTGTGTTACCACCACTACGGTCTAAGACATCAGTTGCGATTTGAGCACGGAAACCACCGACGGGCGTGCGGCGCAAATAAGTCAGACCAGCAGCGACTGACGCTTCACGCTCATCAAGACCTTGCAATGCGCCTCTAGCATCATCAGGATCGAAATCGTTGCCAGCGAGCTGAGCATAAGCCGACAGCTGGTTTTTGCCATCATTAATGATATAAGCACCCGCTTGGGCGCCGCGCACATAGAATCTATTGTTGTCATAAAATGCGCCTGGCAACACACGTACATCGAGGCTGTCTTCCATATCGTAGGCTGAGTTGACGGCTATGACGTTGACGCCCACGCTTAATACAGCATCTTGGTCAGTAGGTAAATTGTCCTTAAAAAGTGCAGCATTGGACATACTGGCGACACTAAATAACGCGGTAGCCGTTAATGCGCTAAGCATGACGCGCGTAGAAATATGAGGTAGCGCTACAGGTTTAAACATAATAGAGTCTCGTGAATGGATGAAATAATTGGGGGCAATTGTGTATAGTCAAGGAATTTTAGAATCGCTACAAGGCGACCGACCGCAGATAGTAAACTGAGTACATCTAGAGCGGGTAACACCGTAGCGGTTTAAAAGTGCTCTGACTGTAGCAAGAAGCGAGTAAGGAAAACCTAACCAGTAAGCTGTTATCATGAATTATTTAGCAATGATAAATAACTATGAAGGTTTACTCAATGGTTTTTAATACTTGTAGTATTTGATTATGAATATCTTGCCACCACCAAATAAAGCCAATGCTAATCAGTAGCATCATTAGCCATGGTAGTAATTGCCAAATAAGGATAGATTTGGTCGGTGTTTCTTGTTCACTAAGGAGGCTGCGATTAGCATGAGTATTTAAGTGTGAGTTTACAGCAGAGTCGGGGTGGAAACTGCTTTTATTGTCAAAACAGACATTATTAAAGTGCTCATTATTAGCAGAAAAATCAGTATCGCTGCTTGCTGGAAAATTGATATAAGTCGTTCGATAACGGTCTTCATAAGTAGCTGGGTTAGGCATATTCTGTAACGCTATTGTCATACGCTGACGGTAGGCGATTGCGAATGCCAGTGCAATCACTAAGCCAGTCACCGCGCCGCCGATATGCCCCGCATTGTCGATACCCGGTACGGCAAAACCATAAACAAGGTTAATGCCCATGATAAATATCAAGCTCTTAAGATTGAGCACCATGCCATTGACCGATATTTTAAATAGTGCGGCTATTAATAGTGCTGCGCCGATACCCATGATGCCACCTGATGCCCCAGCCGATAGACCCGGTTGACCAGTTCCTTCTACGATACTATGCCACGTGACATAGTTATTCAGTAAGTTGCCCCCGATCGCCGCCAGTAAAAACAATGCCAAAAACTTGGCTGAGCCAAACATCGGCTCGGCAATCTGCCCAAAGAAATACATAGCAAATCCATTAAACAATAAATGCATCAAGCCGATGTGTAAAAAGGCACTGCTGACCAAGCGCCACGGCTCATCGCCCATGGTAAATGGCAATGCATTGGCACCCCATTTTAAGAGCGCCTCAGTCGATGGGTTATTGGCATCGACGCCTGTCAGTACCTGCATGATGAATAACCCAATAAAGCTGGCTAGTAACAGCGTGGTGACAGGGGTTGTTTTTAATAATTGTTGAATGGTCATAAAGGTGAGATATCATTAGAATGTTATAAATAGAGTATAAAGGGTATGGTCAAATAATGTCAGACATCTGCATGACATTATGATTTGATGATTAGTAATCTTAAACGACTAATACTCTTAAACGATTAGTGCCCTTAATAGTGGATCGTTTTAATGACATGTTTAACGACAAATTTAACGATTAGCAACTTTGAGGTTCTCATAAGTGCCTTTTACCAATATATCAGTGGTGACCTTATTGATATCGGTATGACCACAGAACGCCATCGATAGATCGCATTCTTTATGGATGATTTCCAGTGCACGGCGCACGCCATCTTCACCATAAGCGCCCAAACCGTAAAGAAAAGCGCGACCAATCATCGTGCCTTTTGCACCCAATGCGCGCGCTTTTAGCACATCCTGACCCGAGCGAATGCCGCTGTCTAACCACACCTCGATACCGCTATTTTCAGCCTGCACCGCTTGTACGATATCGGATAGGGCAGAAATGGAGGAGAGGGCGCCATCTAATTGACGACCACCGTGGTTTGAGACGACCAGTGCATCGGCACCGCTACGAGCAGCCATAATGGCATCTTCAGGTTCCATGATACCTTTAATAATTAATTTGCCGCCCCACATATCTTTGATGCGTGCCACGTCATCCCAGCTCAAGCGCGGATCAAACTGCTCTTCCGTCCAAGCGGTGAGAGAAGATAAGTCGTCCACTCCTTTTGCATGACCGACGATATTGCCAAAGCTATGACGTTTGGTGCCCAGCATATTCATACACCACTGCGGCTTGGTCATCAAGTTGACGATATTGGCAAGTGTAGGTCTAGGCGGTGCAGACAAGCCATTTTTGATGTCCTTATGGCGCTGTCCCAGCACTTGTAAATCCGCGGTAAGAATCAACGCCGAACAATTGGCATCTTTCGCCCGCTGAATCAAATTGGCCACATAGTCATGATCGCGCATCACATATAGCTGAAACCAAAAGGGCTTGCTGGTATGAGTGGCGATATCTTCGATAGAGCAGATACTCATGGTCGATAGTGAAAACGGCACGCCGAATTTTTCTGCTGCCCGCGCTGCATGAATCTCGCCATCCGCCCACATCATACCGGTAAAGCCAGTGGGCGCGATGGCGACGGGCATTTTTACTTCTTCACCAATCATCTGGGTTGCCAGACTGCGATTGTCCATATCTACCAATACCCGCTGGCGTAACTTGACACGGTCAAAGTCGGTTTCATTGCTACGATAAGTCGTCTCAGTCCATGAGCCTGAATCGACATAATCATAAAACATACGCGGTACTTTACGTTCGGCGACGCGGCGCAGGTCTTCAATTTCAGTAATTTTGCTCAAATTTTTCATGAGGTCTTCCCTGATGCTTATTTGGTAACCGTTCATTAATTATGATGCTGTGATCATTAATTTTTTGTCGTTAATTATTAGATAATATTAGGGGCTGTAGTAGATAAGGATTAAACATCACACCATATTCTCAGAGTTTTAAGCTGAGTAGACGGTGATCCATAGTTGAATCTAAACTCACACTCTTTTAAAAATAAATGGAAGTTCTTCTTATCGATCCCATTATATTTTCTGAGTATTCGTTTAGACTGGTTCCAAAAGTTCTCAATGCCATTGATGTGATTGTTTTTACCGCAAGTAAACTCTTTAGAGTGATTGACTCTGAGGTGTTTAAACTCGCTCACATCTAACGCATTGTAACTTCGATAACTATCAGTATAAACAAAGCTGTCAGGCTTGATTTTACGCTTAATAACAGACATTAGAGTCGTCTGTTTGGTGTCTGCTACGACAATGGTATAAACCTTACCATTTCGTTTTAGAATACCAAATACAGCTGTCTTACCAGCAGCCCCGCGACCTCTTTTGCCTTTGCGTACGCCGCCAAAGTAACTTTCATCTAATTCGACTTCACCATCAAAGAGCTCATCAGCTTCTAATGAGAGATGGTCGTCTATTACAAGTCTAATTTTATGATAAAAAAGTGCCGCAGTGTTAGGTTGAATGTCGAGCAAGTCTGCGGCTGTTCTAGCAGTCACTTCAGCCGTGAAAAACTCTAAGAGCCTTCGCTGTAATTTTTTACTTAGTTTACAACGGGTTATCTTCATAAAAGTAGTCTAGCATAGTGCTTATCTACTACAGCCCCTAATATTATCTTAACTGGGACATAAAACTGACGCTATCATTATTAGTATAATAGCGTCAGTTCAAGTGCTGATTGTGGATTCACAGATTTTCTAGTACAGCTAACTCATGTTAAGCAACGGTTGTTTTACTCGTCATTGCCATGATGCTAAAAAATGCGATTGGCCAAATGATAGCCAATATCCACCACCACATTTGACCGAAAATAATACCCATACCGATCAATCCTGCCTGAATCACATAGTATGTCATTGCGACTAAGGTTTTGCGAATAACATAGCCTTCTTTATCCATTAGACCAACCACCGCGCACGCAGCAACGACGTTATGTACCGCAATCATATTACCAGCTGCACCGCCGACCGCTTGCAGTGCTACTACTTGTGCAGCAAGATTGACATCTAAGCCAATTTGACTAGCGGTTGACCACTGAAAGTAAGCGAACATCATATTACTGACGGTATTTGAGCCTGCAATGAACGCACCCAGCGCGCCAATCCACGGAGACACCAGTGGCCATGCATTTTGAAAGGCACCAGCAGCACTCTCAGCCAGTAAGATGGGCATAGCGGGTAGCGAATTTGCGACTTCAGCAGCTGAACCGGAGTTGATGAATACTTGTACCATCGGTACCGAAAACAGCAAGGCTGGTGCGGCGGCTACCATGGTTTTTGCAGAACTACTCCAACTACGTTTGACGGCTTGTCCGTTCATTTTGAACAATAAGATAGAGATTAAGGCAACAATAATTAGAATGATACCTGGAGAATAGGCAAGTTGGATTTTACTAGAAATAGTTGTACCAAAAAGATTAGTAAATTGTATAGTGGTCAAATCTCCAGTCAAAAATGCCTTCAGCGGTGCAATGACTCGAGTGATGATTAGTAGACCAATAACGATGAGATAAGGAGAAAATGCCCGAACCAAAGAAAATCTTGGTGCAATGGAATCATCAAACTTTTCTTCAGGTAACGAGCCGAGCCAGTCTTTATCCCATTTAGCGCGTGGCGCAAAATCAAAAATCTCTTTAGGCATCAAGAAGCCGCGCTTTGCTGCAGGAAGCACAATCATAAGACCGATAAAACCACCGACCAATGATGGGAACTCAGGACCTAGGTATCTAGCCACTAAATAATAAGGAACGGTAAAGCAGAGACCGGCAAATATAGCAAAAGGCCATACTTTGAGCCCTTCAACGAAGGAGCGATTTTTACCAAAGAACCGAGTCAAAAATCCACTCAAAAGTAACGGGATTAAAAAGCCTACCAGCGCATGTATCAGACCGATATTACCCGCGATTTGTAATAGATAATTTTCAGTTGAGAGTGGCGCAATCGCTTGCGTTATATCTGGCTTATCATTGATACCAGTCCAAACGCCAAGTAATACTGGCGTACCAACGGCACCAAATGATACGGGCGTCGACTGAATAATTAACATAGCCATAACTGATGCCATCGCTGGGAAACCTAAAGCGAGCAACAACGGTGCACCGATAGCAGATGGCGTACCAAATCCTGATGAGCCTTCTATCAGTGAGCCGAATAACCATGCCACAATGATAACTTGAACGCGTCTATCGGGCGAGATATCCATAAAGCCTTTACGAATAGCGACAATAGCGCCCCCTTCCTTCAAAGTATTCAGCAATAAAATAGCCGCAAATACAATAAATAAAAGCGTGAGTGCGACGATGATGCCGTTTACAGTCGCGGCTGCGACTTGGGCGCTACTGGCTTGCCAAATGAACAATGCTAATAGCGCGGTTACTAAATAGGCAACGCCCATAGAAATCTTGGCAGGGAGCCGCAACATTACAAGCAAAACGAGTACTACCAGAATAGGCGCTAAGGCCAAAAAAGTGTACATAATAAACCGTCCTTGGTATATGTAGTTGAAGTCATCTTTGAAATATCATTGATTAACTGAATGATACTTCTTATTTCTTTACTGATGTTAAGCCAAAAGAAGCCAGTATTTCTTGATAGTGCAGGCTTCATCCAAATGGCGATAAAGAACTTATTTCAAAAATTAGCTGAGACCTTGTATTTTTTACAGTGATTAAGAGCTGATTATGATTGTCCTTTATACTCTATTCAACTCATCATGTTTGTGTTTGTTATGGGTCTAATAATTCAATCCAATGCTTGACTGGGACGGACGCATGGCTGTCTAAATGCAATTGGCATCCAATATTGGCTGTCACAATCTGTTCTGGGTTATCGATAGTCAAGTCGATGATTTTATTTGTGAGTAATTGCTGGCTAAGCGTAGGCTGAAGGAGCGAGTAAGTACCAGCAGAGCCGCAGCATAAATGTCCGTTTTGAGTTTTAGAGAGCTCAATCCCAGCGCGTTGCAATATCTGCTCAACATGACCGCCTAACTGCTGAGCGTGCTGTAGCGAGCATGGGCAGTGGACAGCAGTCTTGCGACTCGTCTGTTTTACTACCAAATTTTCTAAGTCCTCTTTGATTAAAATCTCGCTCAGGTCTCGGGTCAGCGCACTGATACGTTTTGCTTTAGCCGCATAAGCGTCGTCATGTTTGAGTTTTTCACCGTACTCCTTGATCATCGAGCCGCAGCCTGAGGCACTGGTGACAATGGCTTCAGCCCCAGCTTCGATGTACGGCCACCACGAATCGATATTGCGCCGCATGAACGTAAGCCCTTCTTCATGGGCTGGCATGTGATAGCTCACAGCGCCGCAACATCCGGCATCTGGCGCAGCAATCAAGCTGATGCCTAGCTTATCAAGTACTCGGGCGGCGGCATTGTTGGTATTGGGGGTGGCAGAAGGTTGGGCGCAGCCCTCTAGCACCAGCACTTGACGCGAGTGTTGCTGTGAGGGTCGCGGACGGGTGATTTGCTTAACAGGGACTTGGGCTTTTAAGTCGCGAGGCAAAAAGGAGTGAAACAGTTGTCCGAGTCTTAAGAGAAACCCAAATCGATGCGGATAGGGCAACACCTTTCTGATAAGCCAGCGTTTAAGTCTTTGGTCGGCAGGTCGCGACAGCTGTTCTTCCATAATATCGCGGCCGATCTCAGCCAAGCGGCCATATTTTACCCCAGAGGGGCAAGTGGTCTCGCAGCTACGACAAGTCAAACAGCGGTCTAAGTGAAGTTGGGATTTTTCGCTAACATCACCAGTTTCAAGCATTTGTTTTAGTAAATAAATGCGACCGCGAGGACCGTCACGCTCATCGCCAAGCTCTTGATACGTGGGACACGTGGCATTACAAAATCCACAGTGAACGCAAGTGCGCAAAATATCGTCGGCTTCTTGAATATCTGGATGATCCAAATATTTTACATTGATTTGAGTTCGCATTATGACTTCCTTGTCATCGAGCCAATTTACATCCAGCTATATAAACGATTGAGATTGAAAACACAATTCGGATCGAAGGCGTGTTTGAGGCGCTGATGGAGCTTTTGGAGCGCCTCAGACTGAGTATGAAAGACTTCCTGACGCCTGTCACCACCGCGATAAAGGCTAACCTGACCGCCTGCAGCCTCAGCGAGCGCTTCTAATTTGTCCGCGGTAAAGTCACCACGAAGCCAGCGCTGCGCACCTCCCCAATCAATCAGCCAATCTTCATCTGGTAGCATGTGGGCGGCGCTGCTTTTTACCGAAAACCGCCACAATGAGGACGCGTCTAAGAAATAATCCAATTGCTGCTCACGAAGTGTTGACCAAAAGACATCTGTATCCTCTAACGCCGTGCCTTGCCACTGGTTGACGGTACTCTCTACAGCACTGCGTGCGCCTGCCAAGCGCAAATACAAATGATTGTCAAACCAGCAAGCCCCCGTCAAGGGTTTGGATTGTCCTGAGAGACGGTTCATAGTCTCAATTGCCGTTTTAGCCTCCATCTCCTGCTTGATGGTAACAGTGGTGGCAGGTTTAGGCATGACTTTTAGACTGACTTCAGTAATAATACCCAAAGTGCCCATAGCACCTGCTTGCATCCGTGAGACATCATAACCAGCGACGTTTTTCATCACCTGACCGCCAAAGCGCAGCTCTTCTGCGAGGCCATTAATGAGACGAATGCCTAAAACATGGTCTCTTATTGAGCCGCTCCAAGGTCTTGCTGGGCCTGATAAATGGCAAGCCAATGTGCCACCCAAGGTTGCTTGCCCGTTAAATGTCGGTGGCTCAAATGCTAAGCACTGATTGTGTTCGGCCAAGGCGTTGCTAATCTCATTAATTGGGGTTCCAGCACGGGCAGTCAGCACCAATTCGATCGGCTCATAACTGAGAATGCCTTTGTGCTCACTAAGACTAATGGGTTTGCCTATTTGCTCACGTCCCATAAACTGCTTGCTGCCCCCGCCCATGATCTGTAGTGCTGTGCCGTCGTGGCTGGCTTGTCTTACTCGCGCAATCAGCTCTTGACTGATGTCTGTCATGCCAGATCTCCTTGCTGTGGTTGAGAGTCATGGCTGTGTTGCGGTCTGTTAAGGGTACGGTACTCTTGACAACGCTTGAGCACGGGAATACCTTTACCCGGATTTAACGTACCAATTGGGTCAAAGGCGTGCTTGATTGCATGAAATTGTGTCAGCTCTTGATCATTAAACTGAATCGTCATTTGGCGGATTTTTTCGACCCCAACCCCATGCTCACCAGTTATGCAGCCGCCCACTTTGACGCAAAGCTCTAAAATACGGCTGCCAAACTCTTCAGTGCGCTCAAGTTCTCCTGGGATATTGGCATCGAATAAGATAAGAGGGTGCAAATTGCCGTCCCCAGCATGAAATACGTTGGCAACGCGCAGACCGTATTGATCTGAGAGTTTTTGCATTTCTGTTAGGACGTGGGCAAGTTGGCTACGCGGAATGGTGCCATCCATGCAGTAGTAGTCAGGGGATATTCGTCCGACAGCGGGGAACGCCGATTTTCGACCTTTCCACAATAAGGTGCGTTCCGCCTCACTTTGCGAGACACGTGTTGTGGTTGCGCCAAGCTCGATAAACAGCTGCTCAACCTCTGCAATCTGCTCTTGAACTTCCGCCTCACTACCATCTAACTCACACAGCAGCAAAGCTTGGGCATCAGTTGGGTAGCCTGCATGAGCAAATGCTTCGGCGGCTATAATGGCGGGGCTGTCCATCATCTCAAGTCCGGCTGGAATAATACCTTTGGCAATCACGCCGCCAACCGCGTCCCCTGCTGTCTGAACGTTATCGAAAGCTGCCATAATGACCTGAGCCTTTTCAGGGTTAGGTAGCAGCTTGACCGTCACTTCAGTAATCACCCCAAGTAGACCCTCAGAGCCGGTAATCAGAGCCATCAAATCAAAGCTATTGCTATCAAGACCTTCACTACCAATAGTAATGAGATCCCCTTCGACTGTGACCATTTCAACTTTTAATAAGTTATGAGTAGTCAGACCATATTTGAGACAATGGACGCCGCCTGAGTTTTCGGCGACGTTGCCACCGATGGAGCACGCAATCTGTGAGGAGGGGTCTGGACCATAGTACAAGCCGTATTGACTTGCCGCTTCACTAATAGCAAGGTTGCGGACACCTGGCTGCAAACGCGCGCTACGGGCAAGCGGATCAATATCAAGGATATGTTTAAATCGCGACAACACTAATAAGATGCCATCAGGATTGGGCATCGCGCCTGCACACAAACCAGTACCGGCACCACGTGCCACTACAGGGATTTGATAGCGATAACAGATTCGCATTACCTCGCAAACCTGCTCAACGGTTTTTGGGAGCACCGTAATGAACGGCATATCGCAATACACCGATAAACCATCACACTCAAAAGGCTTTTGAGTCTCCTCATCATTGATCACGTATTGAGGCTCAATAAAATCGCGAAACAACTCTACTAGAGTAGCTTTGTCAGGTCTTAAGCTCTGATTCATGGTGGCATTCCTTTGCTCACTAAATTGTCGACACTCACTGCATTATTATACAGACGACCTTAAGCTTATAATAAAAAGGGAAAGATTAGCTATCAATATATTGGCTAAAACCGAATAAAGTGATGGGTAATGTTTTGAATTAGAAGGAATAAAGCTTGTTCACGGCTGTGTTGAATAAGCGAGCAGCGTTGGCAGAGTTACAATAAACGCTGCAAATCCATGACTGAAAATGGATAATTTAATCGTGTTGATGGTGTCAAAATCACCGGAATAGTGGTGGCAAATTCCATCATCAATGGTTCATCGAAATGAGCGATATCGACCTGTTGATAGGTAATCGACTGTACGGCTTGAAATTGAATCAGCACTTGCTTCGCGATGTCGCACAAATGACAGCCAGACGTTCCAAGTAGCCACCATTTATCATTATTTTCAGCCTGACCAAGATCGGGGTTTGCAGCAACCATACGTTCCCGTAAGGCTTTTACATTATCATCATCGTACATATTTATTCTCTTGTCTTAATACTTGTCACAAAGTTTCGGTTTTTAGGACTTCGATTGCCAGCATAAATACTGCCTGATCTTTTTTACGCAGACTCTATGGCATGATAAAGAAGTGGGGTAAATAATGACAGCGATTGTGAGATTAGGTAAGATGACCTGCTGTTTTTAATTACTGGCTCTTCAGCTCATCTTATCTTATTACCTTTTCAATCACTTGGATATCGCGCATGGCAAGTTTTGGCAAATTTTTCAAACGATTATTGATGGCAATCATGCTATTGGTCGTCGCATTTCATGTATTAGTCGCTGGGCTACTATTAATTTGGAAAACGCAGCCGATTAATAACAGCATGTTTATGCTGACTCATCGTTTGACGGGCGGTACTGTCACCCAAACTTGGGCTGAATACGATGCCATCGCAAAATCTGCCAAACAAGCCGCGATAGTGAGTGAGGATTCGACATTTAGTCAGCACAATGGCTTTGATTTCAAAGGCATTGAGGCGGCACGTAAGAAAAATGAAGAGACGGGTAAGATGTCCGCTGGTGGTTCAACGATTACCCAGCAGCTAGCAAAAAACTTATTTTTGACCTCGCATCGCTCGTATGTTCGTAAAATTGAGGAAGCTATTATCACTGTCATGATTGAGACATTATGGGATAAGCAGCGTATCTTGACCGCTTATCTCAATGTGGCAGAGTTTGGCAATGGTATTTATGGTATCGAAGCAGCATCTCAGCACTACTTTGATAAATCTGCTGCCAAGCTGAACCGTGATGAATCAGCCTTACTTATCGCTATGTTGACCAATCCAAAATACTACGAAGACAATCAGGGTGATAGACGTTTACGCAATAAACAACGTATTATCAAAAAGCGCATGAGCAATGCGGTGTTACCACAATCAGCTTAATGGATTGTACCTATGACCATTTAATAAATAGCGCTGTGTTTTTGAATGATAGTTTTAAGTGACGGTTTTGAATGGCAGTTTCAAGTGATAGTTTCGAGTAGTAATGGATAAAAAAAGAACCCTGATAAATTTCTTAGTGGAAAAGCGATTATAAAAGACAATTGATATTGAAGATGATGGCGTATCGATAACGCAAAGGAGTAGTGACGTGATGGATGTGAATAATAAGCAGGACACTGATAGCAATAATACAGTGATAGCAGTTGATAATAAAAGCCATATAGAGAGTCGCAATGACAATTTAACTGAGGTTGCATGGCAGCGTTCAGAAGACGGCAGCTATTCACCCAGCAGTTATATCAATCGCGACTTGTCTTTATTACAGTTTCATTTACGTGTCTTAGCGCAGGCGGCAAGTCCTCGTCATCCGCTACTTGAGCGCTTGTTTTTCTTGATTATTTTCTCATCGAATATCGATGAGTTTTTTGAGATTCGTGTCGCAGGCATTATGCAAAAGCTCAATATTGGTGATGTCTCGACCAGTGTTCATGGCATGCGTCCTAGTGAAGTGCTGAATGAGATATCCACCGTAATGCACGATGCCATCGCTGAGCAGTATCGTATTCTCAATGAAGATATCTTACCAGCACTGGCGCTTGAGGATATTCGTTATCTAAAACGCGACGAGCTAAATGCTGAGCAGTCGGCATGGATGAAGCGCTACTTCACGGAGCAAGTATCGCCAGTGTTGACACCGATTAGCATCGATCCGGCGCATCCGTTTCCGCGATTGGTCAATAAGAGCTTAAACTTTATCGCTACTTTAGAAGGTAAAGATGCCTTTGGTCGTGATATCAATCTAGCGATTGTGCCCGCACCGCGCAGTTTGCCGCGCGTGATTCGCCTGCCTGATGAGCTGACAGGTGGCAAAGAACATCACGTCATGCTTTCAGCTATTATTCATGAGCATATCGGTGAGCTGTTCCCTGGGATGAGTGTGACGGGCTGCCATCAGTTTAGACTGACGCGCAATGCCGATTTAGATTTGGCTGATGATGTTGAAGATATTGCTAAGGCTCTGGAGGGCGAGCTAGAAAACCGCCGCTTCGGTGATAAAGTGCGGCTAGAAGTCACCACCGATTGTCCAACGCCTATCAGTGATTATTTGCTCAATGAGTTTGAGCTGCATGACAATCAGCTGTACCGCGTCAATGGTCCTGTCAACTTAACGCGCTTATTGTTTGATTTCAATATTCCAGCGCTGCGCTATCAGCCCTTTACCCATGTAGTGCCAAAAGAGTTCCGCCGTGAGATGGATAAGCTGGACAAAGCAACCAGTATGTTTGCCGCCATGCGTAAAAGCGATGTGTTGGTGCATCATCCTTTTCATGCATTTTCACCGATTATCAATCTGCTTTGGCAAGCGGCGAGCGATCCAAAAGTGTTAGCGATTAAGCAGACATTGTACCGCTCAGGCACCAATTCAGAAATCGTTAAAGCATTGGCTGCTGCTGCTCGTAATGGTAAAGAAGTCACGGCCGTCATCGAGCTGCGGGCGCGTTTCGATGAAGCCTCTAATATCGCTGTCGCCAATTATTTGCAAGAAGCGGGTGCGGTGGTGGTGTACGGGATTGTAGGATACAAAACTCACGCCAAGCTGATGCTCATTGTGCGCCGTGAGGATGATCGAATCCACCGCTATGTGCACTTAGGGACGGGTAACTATCATGCCGCCAATGCCAAAGTTTATACCGATTATGGTTTATTTAGCGCAGATCCTGATATCTCAGAGGATGTACATAATATATTTCAAGAGCTGACGGGAATGGGTAAACCTGCCAATCTCAAAAAGCTGCTGCATGCGCCTTTTACCTTGCATGATAAGTTGATAAGTTTTATCGATGATGAAATTGCTCATGCAAAAGCCGGCAAGCGCGCTCATATTATCGTTAAGGTTAATGCTTTAACCGAACGTCGATTGATTAGCAAGTTATACGATGCCTCGCAAGCAGGCGTCAAAATCGAGCTCATTTTACGCTCCATGTGTTGTTTGCGTCCGCAAGTAAAAGGTCTATCAGAAAACATTACCGTACGCTCTGTTATCGGGCGTTTTTTAGAGCATACGCGTGTCTATTATTTCTATAATAATGGCGACGAGCGCTTATATTGTGGTAGTGCAGACTGGATGGATCGTAATTTATTCCATCGCGTCGAAGTGGCATTTCCAATCGAAGACAAAAAACTGTTTAAACAAGTATATCAAGACGGTCTACTTAACTATCTGAAAGACAATACCCAAGCGTGGATACTTAGCGGTGATGGTGTTTGGCAGCAGCTGCAACCAGCCGCAGATGAAACGCCGCATACTGCTCAAGAGTATTTATTAAAAGTGATTAATGGCGTTGACGCATCAAGCTAGCTTAATATTTCAACGACATATTCAAAGCAGTAAAGACGTCTTTACGATCAATAAATACCAAGCAAAAAACCAAGTGTAGATTATTCTCTATGCTTGGTTTTTTTTGGTAACCGATTTGTCTAAGTTACAAACTGTCTTGTAACCTCACATTTATTCACATATTGATACGGCAGCACACTGGTGCAGGCCGTTATCTCACCCTTATAATCAAGGTCAGACCTCACGCTATTATTAAACGGATTTGATGGTTTAATAAACCATTAGCACTCTAGTAATTCATGCAAAATTGCTCGTATTACTATCATTGATCGTATTACGAAAAAGAGCAGGGACTGCCTAAATCAACGAATTATAAAAATAGGAAACACCTTATGAGCAATACCGATAATGACACATCAGATATCAAAAAAGCTGCTGAGCAAGCAGACAGTCAGCAAATTGCGCGAAATCTCAAAGACAATAAAGAGGTCGATGCGCCTGAAGCATTAAGTAAAGACGAGCAAACCTCTTTTATTGAAGATGATTTGCGTACGGATAAATGATAAATAAGCTGTGATATAAACATTTGGATTAACTTATTTTATCTATGAATGACATATTGATGCGAGGGAATTGCAATGCCAAATAATACTCATCCAAATCACGAAGAAGCAGTACCAGTTCGTGATCCAGCCGCTTTACACCTAGACAATGCACAAGACAGTTATGAAGGTCGTAAGCACGAACCTAATATCGATGGTCCACAACAAGAGTCGCAAGAAACCGACGAGATATATGTTGACCCTCGTAAAGAAGAGAATTTACCCGCTGGCGGCAAGAACGTCGCAGATTTGAATGCCTATGACCTAAGCCAAGAAGGCAATGAATAGTATAAATTGCTGGCTAGGTTGAGTTGGGCATTAAATCAGGCTCACCATTTGCTAAACCGCCATAAAAACCCTAAGCACATTAAGCAATTGCCAAAACACGAATAACAATAATAAGGATATAGCCATGCAAACCAATGATCCAGCACTCACCAAGACACGCATCAGTGAAAATGATGACTTAATCGATAGTCATGATTCTGCTAATAGCTTCTTTAGTAGTCCTACTTCTAATGACAAGGAGCATAGTGATACTGATAGTGGCATTGAAAAGAACATCACTGAAAATAAAGGAACGGATACTTTCAAAGAAGGCGTCGTCAATTCAGAGCATGTCAATGATAATGACAACCCCGCACGTCAGCCTGATCGTCGAGACCAAGAAGGTAACGCCTTTGATGATGGCGTGAATGAGCATACGATGGTTAGCGAGACATTCAAAAGCGAAGGTATTAACAACATGAATCGTTATGCAAATATTGATAATGCCCAAACACGAGTGTTAAATCCTGACGAAAAGGATTAATAGCTTTTTATAAAAAATCGAATGAATACAAATTTTTTATCTTTATAGAATGATTATGATGATAATAATAAGGAGTAATGATGAATACGCCAGATGACAAGGCTGTCAACCAAGTCCATGAGTTAAGAGATGCGAACGATAACCATGGTATCGTACCTGATGATGCGCTACAAAAAGTCAATCCAGCAGCGGCAGAAAGGGCAACCGATGATCACGATCCTCATCATGTTGCGAAGGATAGTAAACAGTACGACAGCTCATTAATGAAGGATGATAAATAACCATTGATTTTGCTATAACGAAGTTCAAATAAAAGGCTAATAAATGAAGTAACAGATCAAAGCATGAAACTTGGCTAGTTACTTCACTTTTTTGCTGTATAAATTTTACTGTATAAGAGGGTATATAATATAAAGTGATACCTAATCTTACGTATTTAAGCAGGTGTGCCGCTATGAAAGCGTAGCTCATGATCTGGGCTAGAAATCAGCTCTGCTTCTACTTCTTTAAAAAATGCGACACGCTCATCAATATCATCCTCAGACAGTGATTGAGCCAAGGCTAAATAATCCTCAAAGTGACGACTCTCTGACTTAAGTAAGTAGCGATAATACTTTGCCAAACGTTCGTCGTCGATGACTTCAGCAAGGGCGGCAAAACGTTCACAAGAGCGTGCTTCGATAAATGCGCCAATTATCAATACATCAACCATCGCTGCTGGCTCATAAGTACGTTTGTGTTTTAACATGCCTTTGGCATAACGTCCAGCACTCAGATATTTCCACGCCTGACCACGGTCATTCATAATACCTAAGACCTGCTCATAATGAAGCATTTCTTCACGTATCAATTGCGCCAATTTACGCTGCAAATCATAAGAAAACTCATAGCGGAATATGAGATTCATGGCAGTGCCAGCGGCTTTTTTTTCGCAATTGGCATGATCTTGAATGATCAGCGGTACATTCGCAATCGCCGCATCAACCCAAGCTTGTGTTGTGCGCGCACCCAAAAAATTATAAACAGCAGATAGGTCAACCTTGATCGGGGTGCGTAGCTTTGCGATATCGACATCGTCCTCTTCTATGTCGTCTTTTACTATACGAGGTTCTTCTATATTGCTGTCGTTCATAACTTTGTCGTTACTGTTCTTGGTTCTTATATCTTCTTTATTCATAGTTTTTGCCATAATCGAACGTTTAAAAAATCTTTTACTAATATTAAATAGATAACAGTTAAGCATAAATCCGTGGGGTAATGATTACTGACAGTTTGTCTATGCTATATCAGGTACTAATCAATGAGTACTAATAAAACCTCTTAGCGCCTGTGTTATATAGGTTATCATTATTATACAACCTCAGTATTTATCTAGTGAATGATGTTTTCTTGTTTATTTCTTTATTTGATAGTAGGATGATATTTTGCTTAAGCACTATTTTGTCTTACTATTGATGTGTCGCCATATTGTGTTGTCGCAGTGGTGATGCTTGCCAATGTTATGCAGTTGAAACCGTTTACAGTAGGTGCAAGGCAACCGAGCTCAAATCGTACACTGAGTACATTAAGCAAGGTTGATACCATCATCCGTTGTAAATGCTTTGACCATGCTAATGGCTAAAGCGGCAAAAATATAGGTTAATAGCATAGCATAAATAGTTAATTCGCTAATCACCACAAGCTTGTATGATATATCAGTAGGTTTGCTTAGTATTTCATCTAAATTTGGAATAGATGTCTAAGACCGACAATGTGTAATCATTGCGGTAGCAACTTCGTATTCACACCCCTCACGAACAGATAAGGATAACAACATGAGCCAGTCTTCTAACGCCAATCGTATTCAAAAAGGCATTCTTGCCATCGACCAGCAATTGTATGACTTTATTGAAAACGAAGTGCTGCCGAAAGTCGGTGTTGATTCAGACAGTTATTGGTCAGGTTTTGAAAAAGTCATTAAAGAGTTTACGCCGCGCAATAAAGCATTGCTTGCAACTCGTGACAAGATTCAAGCGCAGATTGACCAGTGGCATCTGCAACATCCTGCCAAAGACGGCAACATTGATTATCCTGCTTACAAAGCATTCTTACAAGAGATTGGCTATCTGTTGCCAGAAGGCGATGATTTTAAAGTTAGCACAGAAAATGTCGATGACGAGATTGCTCATATTGCAGGCCCGCAGTTGGTCGTACCAGTACGTAATGCGCGCTACGCATTGAACGCAACCAACGCTCGTTGGGGCAGCTTGTATGATGCTTTATATGGTACTGACGTTATCAGTGACGAAAATGGTCAAGAAGCAAAAGGTGGTTACAACCCAATTCGCGGTGCTGCTGTCGTTGCTTATGCCAAACAATTCCTAGATGAAAACTTTGCATTGGCGTCAGGTTCATATAACGATGCGACCGGCTTTAAAGTGGTCGATGGTAAGCTTGAAATTGTCCAAGGTGATAGTAGTACTGAGCTAAAAGATGCCGAAAAATTCGTTGGTTTCGTCGGTGATGCAGAAAGCCCAACGGGTATTTTATTAAAAAACAACGGTTTGCATGCAGAGATTCAAATAGATGCCAACCATCCAGTCGGTAAAGACGACCCTGCACATATCAAAGATGTGCTGCTTGAGTCAGCTATTACGGCAATTCAAGACTGTGAAGACTCAATCGCTGCTGTTGATGCAGAAGAAAAAGTGGAAGTGTATCGCAATTGGCTTGGTCTCATGAATGGTGACTTGCAAGAAACCTTTGAAAAAGGTGGCAAAACCCGCACACGTCAGCAAAATCCAGATCGTGAATACACCACCCCAGATGGTGGCAAGCTTATCCTGCCAGGTCGTTCGTTATTGCTGATTCGTAACGTCGGTCACCTCATGCAAAACCCTGCAATATTGGTCGACTTGGGTGATGGTCAAGAACAAATATTTGAAGGCTTAATGGATGGCTTGATTACACCACTATTAACGCTCAATGACCTTAAAGGTAAAAATGCGCTATCGAATTCACGTAAAGGTTCAATGTATATCGTTAAACCAAAAATGCATGGTCCTGAAGAAGTCAAAATGGCCAACGATTTATTCAATGCTGTAGAAGACTTATTAGGCTTAGAGCGTAATACCATCAAAATCGGTATCATGGATGAAGAGCGCCGTATGACGGTCAACTTGAAAGAAGCCATCCGCCAAGCGAAAGAGCGTGTCATTTTCATTAACACAGGGTTCTTAGATCGTACTGGTGATGAGATGCATACCAGCATGAATGCAGGCCCATTTGTACCTAAGGGTGAGATGAAGTCACAAGCATGGCAGCCAGCCTACGAGCAGTGGAACGTTGATATCGGTTTAGAGACTGGTTTACAAGGTGTTGCTCAGATTGGTAAAGGCATGTGGGCGAAGCCTGACGAGATGAAAGAGATGATGGACACCAAAGCTGCACATCCTAAGTCTGGAGCCAGTACCGCATGGGTACCATCACCAACAGGGGCAACCTTGCACAGCATGCACTATCATCAAGTGAGTGTTTCTGATGTTCAAGACAGCCTAAAATCACGTGAGCGTGCCAGCTTAGACGACATTTTGACCATTCCTTTAGCAAAAAATACCAATTGGACTGATGAAGAGAAACAGCAAGAGCTAGACAATAATGCTCAGGGCATCTTAGGATATGTTGTGCGTTGGGTAAACCAAGGCGTTGGTTGTTCTAAAGTGCCGGATATCAATGATGTGGGTCTGATGGAAGACCGTGCGACTTTACGTATCTCAAGTCAACATATTGCCAACTGGTTGCATCACGATGTCGTGAGCGAGCAGCAAGTGATGGATACGATGAAGCGTATGGCAAAAGTGGTGGATGAGCAAAATGCAGGCGATAGCGACTATCAGACGATGGCAGATAGCTTTGACCACTCTTATGCCTTTAAAGCGGCCTGTGACTTAGTGTTTAAAGGTCGTGAGCAGCCGAGTGGTTATACTGAGCCATTATTACATCAGGCACGTCTTGATCTAAAAGCAGGCTGCTAATATTGCGCAGGTTAATATTAGAATATGGCATACTTGACATTCTATTATGATACTGTCATGACTAAATGAGGCTTGTTGTTGGCTTTTATACTTAATAAGGAGTCTGTAATAGCCATTGACTAAGGTTATAGTCTGGAAACAAGAGCAGTGAAAACGCCTTTTTTACTGTTCTTGTAGCAATTTTCCGATCTCAATTGTGACTGTCAGTATGTCATAAACCACATTTATTATTTTTTATTAGCCGTACTTGTTAATGAACAAGTACGGCTTTATTTTTGTTAATGAAAAGGTATTCATTACGCTAGTTTCAAGTTCTTGGTAATTATATTAATCAATAATATCTTTATCTATTTGAGCAGATAGGGGTTTTTTTACAATGACCCATATTCTATAGTAGATATGGTGTTCAACAAATACTGGGTTTAAAAAGCAAAAAAAAATGTTGCAAATTATGTCAAAGTTGTTATGCTTGTACTCGAAGTATGAGTTTGGTAACGGATGTTACGCAATAAGGCGTTAAAGACTTGGGTTTACATAGTGGTTACGTAGTTATTCTAAATTATGTAAGTAAACGTTTTTTTCATCTTACGGTAATAAGACTTCGCCACACTTGTTTCTGACTAATCTCGGTAGCCAGTTACACATTATATCTTTGAGGATTTGTGACGATACCAATATGGGCGCCAGCTAATAATAGCTTGCTCATTACTAAAATTGTAAAGTGGAGATACCCCCATGAAAAAACTACTTTTAGCTACAGCCGTTGCTGCTCTATCTGTATCTGCAGCACAGGCAGCACCTACCGTTTATGGTAAAGTATTCGTTACTACTGATTACGTTAATGCTGAAATTGATGGTCAGAATATGGATAATAATAACAGAATTAATGAAGACAACGGTTCATTACAAGTTAATTCTAAGCTTTCACGTTTAGGCTTCAGAGGCTCTGAAGCGATAACGGCCAACACTGACGTAATTTACCAATTAGAGTACGGCGTTCAAGTTGATGATAGTGGTAGCGATAACATTGGCTTCAAAAGTCGTGATACTTATTTAGGTTTAAAAAATAAAGACTTCGGTGAATTCCGCTTTGGTCGTAACTACACAGTCATTGACTATATCAATAACGTATCAGTTAATGAAGGTTATTGGGATAATCTTGGCTCTAGTACTCTGAACAACAACGACAGCTTTGCTAATATTTTGACCCCGACCGTTGGTAACCGTATCAATAATTCAATCGTTTGGAAAGCGCCTAAATACAATGACCTACCATTAGCGCTTGCGCTGATGTATGGTGCTGATGAAGACTTTATATCTGAGAGTGATCGTGACGCAGGCTATGGTGCCTCATTGATGTTTGATCCAGGTACAGGCATTACCGCTGGTATTGCTTATGAGCAAGACATGAGTGTTAGTGGTGATATTATCCGTGGCAGTGCTAGCGTCGATTTAGGTAAATATATCGCAGCTCCTGTAAAGTTAGGCGTTCTATATCAAGAAGCTGACTATGCCGGTACTACTACTGCAACAGAGGACGGTTTAGTGGTGAGTGCTGAAATGGGTCTTTCGAATTTTGCCCGTCCAGCCTCTGTTTATATTCAGTATGACAAAACCGACAATATCAGTGGTCTTGAGAATAATGACTCAAATCAAGTCGTTGTAGGTGGCAAATATGCGTTTAAAAATAATATGATCGCTCATGCCTATGCTGGTCTAAATTCAGCGGAATTAAACAATGGTCGTTTTGGTTCGAGAGACGAAGACGGCAAAGTTAATGAAATCGACTTACGTGGTGATATTGATGTACTCGCTATCGGTGGCGGTCTAGAATACTTATTCTAATCTAAACATTAGAATCTAAATAAAAAACTCATCCTTCGGGGTGGGTTTTTTTGTTTTGTAATCAATACTGTGTCTTGAACAACAGCGTGTCTTAAATAACAGAATCCGTAAAATTAATAATAACATTTGTGTAAATTTTGGTTTTTTCACCTTACTGTAATATTTGGTTGGTAAAGTTGTGTCTAAGTAATGCTTCTAGCTCATATATATAAATGTTCTATAGGGTAGTCACCCTGCTATTATATATATCGGCCAATCTTAGCCAATTTATCAAAAAAATTGTAAAGTGGAGATGTCTTTTGAAAAAACTATTTTTAGCCTCATCAGTCGCAATGCTATTAGTATCTACAGCTCAAGCGGCACCGACTGTTTATGGCAAAGCATTTGTTACCGCCAACTATGTCAATGCTTCATTCGAACGAGAAGCTATGGACGATAGTAGTATAAGCATTAATGAAGACAACAGTTCAGTAGAAATCGCATCAAAATCTTCACGTATTGGTTTCAAAGGTTCTGAAGCCATGACTGCCAATACTGATGTGATCTACCAATTAGAGTATGGAATCAAGGTTGATGATAGTGGCAGCAGTAACATCGGTTTTAAAAGCCGTGATACTTATCTGGGTCTAAAGAATAAAGACCTTGGCGAATTCCGCTTTGGTCGTAACTACTCAGTCGTTGATTATATCGATAATGTCACGGTCAATGAAGGTTACTGGGACAATGTGGGTGCTAGTAGTTTAAGCAAAAATACACTAGCCAATGCTTTAACCTTAGCTGATGGTTACCGAGTTAATAACTCTATCGTCTGGAAAGCGCCTAAATACAATGAGTTACCATTAGAGCTTGCGTTGCAGTATGGTGCTGATGAAGACTTTATATCTGACGATAATAGTCGTGACAGCGGCTATGGTGCCTCATTACTATTTAATCCAGGCAATGGCTTTACGGCTGGTGTTGCTTATCAGAGTGATCTGGCTACTAAAAATCCCAGTAGTACTAATACGGGCGGCGATATGATCCGTGGGACGGCTACTGTCGATCTAAGTAATTATGTTGCTTATCCAGTAAAAGTGGGCGCTCTATACCAACAAGCTGATTTTGATGATACTAATGAAACTGAAAAAGGATTGATATTAAGTGCTGAGATGGGTCTAAGTAACCTCGCTCGTCCAGCCTCAATATATGCACAGTACAATAAAACGGATAACTTAAGAGGCATTAATGAAAATAATTCAGATCAAATCGTCGTAGGCGGTAAATATAGCTTTAGAAAGAATATAATTGCACATGCTTATGTCGGTAATAACACTGCAGACTTAAAAAATGATCTTTTCATTGCTGGTCAAGATGACGGTGATAAAGATATTCTTGTCAGAGCGCGTGGTGATGCTAGCGTCTTCGTGGTCGGTGCTGGTCTAGAATACAAATTCTAATCTAAACATTAGAAAACGTATTATAAAAAACTCATCCTTCGGGGTGAGTTTTTTTGTTGTGACCTTTTTAAAGCCGCAGTGGGTTATAATAGCTACGTATTTACGATGATTACGCACTGAAGATGATTAAGCGCTAAAAACGGAGTGTTTTAAAGAGTTTGTGCTTTTGCCCTATATTTTGTGGCGTATTTTTAGTAAAATCCTTCTTTACCAATTACCGACAGAGTACTATGACCAAGTTTATATTTGTGACCGGTGGGGTAGTGTCCTCACTAGGAAAAGGTATTACCGCAGCCTCTCTTGCCGCAGTCCTTGAAGCACGTGGCGTGAGCGTGACGATGACCAAAATGGATCCGTATATCAACGTCGATCCAGGTACGATGAGTCCGTTCCAGCATGGCGAAGTGTTCGTCACCGAAGATGGCGCTGAGACCGATTTGGACTTGGGCTATTATGAGCGCTTCTTACGCCACTCTAAGATGAGTAAGAGCAACAACTTTACCAGTGGCCGTATCTATCAGAACGTTTTGAATAAAGAGCGCCGCGGTGAATATTTGGGCGGTACGGTACAGGTGATTCCGCATATCACTGATGAAATCAAAAGTAAAATCCTTGCCAGTGGCCAAGGCTACGACATCGCCATTATCGAAATTGGCGGTACGGTCGGTGATATCGAGTCACTTCCTTTTATGGAAGCTGTACGCCAAATGCAAGTAGAGCTAGGTCGCAATCGCGCCATGCTGATGCACTTAACGCTGGTGCCTTATATCGCCAGTGCGGGCGAAACCAAAACCAAGCCTACTCAGCATTCAGTAAAAGAGCTACGTTCTATCGGTCTGCAGCCAGATATCTTGATCTGCCGCTCTGACCACCATATCTCACAAGACAATCGCCGTAAGATTGCACTATTTACCAACGTCGAAGAGCGTGCGGTGATCATGTGTGAAGATGCGCAAAGTATTTATCAAATACCGCGTACCTTGCATGAGCAAGATCTTGATGATTTAATCTGTGAGCGCTTTGGTCTTGATGTACCAGAAGCGGATTTAAGCGATTGGGATAAAGTGGTCGAAGCGCAGCTCAATCCTGAAGCAACAGTGACGGTCGCAATGGTGGGTAAATATGTTGAATTGCCAGATGCTTATAAATCGATCAACGAAGCACTGCTGCATGCTGGTATCACTCATAAAGCCGATGTCAAAATTGACTATGTTGATGCTGAGCGTCTAGAAGATGATGACAGCTTATTGGCGCAGCTACACAATGCTGATGCCATCCTAGTACCGGGTGGTTTTGGTGAGCGTGGTACCAATGGTAAGATAAAAGCCATCACTTATGCTCGTGAAAACAACGTGCCATATTTAGGTATTTGCCTTGGTATGCAGTTAGCAGTGATTGAATACGCGCGTAATGTACTCAAAATCGATGCCAATTCTTCTGAGTTTGATCGCAAAACGGCAGAGCCTATCATTGGTCTCATCACTGAGTGGTTAGATGAGCGCGGCGAATTACAGATTCGTAGCGATGACTCTGACCTTGGCGGCACTATGCGTCTAGGCGCGCAGCAAGCCGAACTGGTTGCTGGTAGCAAGCTTAGCCAAATCTATGGCGCCAAAAATATCACTGAGCGTCATCGCCATCGTTATGAGATGAACAATCGCTATATCGAGCCATTAGAGCAAGCAGGCATGACCATATCTGGTTATTCTGCCAAACAGCACTTAGTAGAATCGGTCGAGATTGCTGATCATCCTTGGTTTGTCGCCGTACAGTTCCATCCTGAATTTACCAGCTCGCCGCGCGGTGGTCATCCACTGTTTAACAGCTTTGTAAAAGCGGCTAAGAACTATAACGAAAACAAATAATCGTTAATGTATAAAAATTTACATGTATAAAAAAGACTGATCTTCGGATCGGTCTTTTTTTTGCGTTTAATTTTATGACTGTGGTTATGAATGAGATTGTTTTTAAGCAATAAACATGACAATTTTTTTAATGGTTGGTCAGCAATTACGCTTAACCCCTTTTTTTACTGACTCTATCGGTTACAATATGGGAGAGAAATATTAATAACAATAAAGAGGGTGACTACTTCATGGAACATTTATCAACGGCGCAATCACATATCAAACTTACTACGCCAAATGGCAATACTCTTAATATCGGCAACGACCAGCCATTCGTGTTGTTCGGTGGTATGAATGTCTTAGAATCAAAGGAATTGGCCTTCGAGATTGCAGAGCAATATATCGAAATATGTCAGCGTTTGGGCATTGGCTATGTTTTCAAAGCCAGTTTTGATAAAGCCAACCGTTCAAGCCTGCACTCATATCGAGGTCCTGGATTAGAGCAAGGTATTGATTGGCTGGGGCAAATCAAAGAAAAATTCCAAGTTCCTATTATCACGGATGTGCATGAGCCGTATCAAGCGGCACCCGTCGCTGAAGTCGCAGATATCATTCAACTACCTGCATTCTTATCACGTCAGACAGATTTAGTACACGCGATGGCGAAGACGGATGCGATTATCAATATCAAAAAAGCGCAGTTTTTAGCGCCGCATGAGATGCGCCATATCGTGAACAAATGCCTTGAAGGCGGTAACGATAAGTTGATCCTTTGTGAGCGCGGCAGTGCCTTTGGTTACAATAATTTGGTCGTTGATATGCTTGGTTTTGATACCATGAAGCAGATGGATATCCCCGTATTTTTTGATGTGACGCATAGCTTACAGCAGCCAGGCGGCCGTAGCGATAGTGCGGGTGGACGCCGTGAACAAATCACAACATTGGCACGAGCAGGGATGGCGACAGGACTGGCAGGGTTGTTTCTAGAGGCGCATCCAAATCCAGAAACTGCAAAATGCGATGGTCCGTGTGCGCTACGTATGAGCCAGTTAGAGCCGTTTTTGCGTCAGTTGAAGCAAGTTGATGACTTGGTTAAGGGCTTTGAGGTGTTAGATACCCATTAATGTATTCACAGACAATAAGAGGCTGAGATTATGGCGATGCAAACAGCAACAGTCAGTATCGAAAATATCGATAATGATGAAGGATTAAAGAGTGTGATGACAGCGCTGAAAAATATCACAGGGGTGACGGCCATCGAGCTTGATCCTGATAATAATGTTGCCACCATACGTTATGAAGATACAGACACCAGTATTCATGCGTTTACGGCGGCAATTAGTACGGTCGATTATGTGACTCAGCCATTTCCTCTTGATGCACCGCAAAACCCACGTCATGATGATTAGACGTTATTCTAAAATAAGCGCTATTGTCTGTCACTTAGGCATAAATTCACGGTTCTATTATTTACAGTTCCATTATTTACGGTTCTATTAATAAAGTGATAATCAAAGAGCCTTGTTGTTAACCGTGATAGGGCTTAAGCTGGTTAAGTGCTATTTTTATTACGTCTTAAAAGATAGCCGTCTTAAAAAGACAATTATAAAAGCAATTCTTTAATAAAAGTATTTACCTATAAAAACTCAGTTACAAAAATAAGGAGCCTCTCATGGCAAACCAAACACGTATTATTAAAATTGATGGCATGACTTGCGGTGGCTGTGTAGCCAGTGTTCATAACGCCACTGCTGATATCGATGGCTTAGACGATATCAGTATTGAGCTGGCAGATAATCAAGCGACGGTTACTTTTGATGATAGCAAAACCAGTGTAGAGACAATTGCTGCTGCTATCGACGATGCTGGCTTTGATGCCACTGTTGCTAATGCTTAACCTGCTTCATTTGTATTAAAAAACCGGCTATCAAGGCTGGTTTTTTAATGGTTAAAAATTATTGATAGTAGCGTACTTATTATTCAGTGCGACCATACCAATATTAAATTTTAAAGCGTGCTATTTGTTTGACTTAGATATTCCATCCACTGAGTTGCTGTCCTAGCTCAGACGACTTTATAACGCCATAACGCCATAACGCATAAACGCCATACCGAGTTTTATTTATGAATGATACTACCCAAACTGACAATCATGACGCCTACGATGTAAAAACTGATATTCAATCCAATACGCCGCTCGCGCCGCAGCGTGCACACTTGCAGCTGGCCATTGATGGAATGACATGTCAAGCCTGCGCCTCGAGAATTGAGAAGGTGCTCAACAAAAAGCCGTCGGTATACGAGGTGAGTGTAAATTTCGCTGGCGAAACTGCGAATGTTGATTATGACCCAACGCAGACAACGCCTGAACAAGTGACAGAATGGGTAAATAAAACAGGCTTCGTTGCCAATTTGCAGGCGGCCGATAGTTTGTTTGCAAAAACAGACGAAGATACCGCGACTCAGTACCCATGGCGCTTGATTGGGTTATGGATTTGTTTGGTGCCATTTTTAGTTGGTATGGCAGGTATGCTTGTTGGGCAGGGTATGGCGTGGATGCCGCCAATTTGGACTCAATTTATATTAGCGACCATTGTACAGTTTGGATTTGCCTTGCCATTTTACAAAAGCGCTTGGGCGTCGATTAAAGGTGGTCTTGCTAATATGGACGTGCTAGTCGTCATCGGTACCGTGACTATTTGGGCGTATTCAACGTATCTGTGGCTGACCCATGGTGATGGCACTTTAAACAGTTTGCTGCAAAGTGGTCATGCTGGTGGTCACGGTGCGGATGGCAGTCCTGCGGTGTATTTTGAAGCAGGCGTCATGGTCATTGCTTTTGTGCGTACGGGTAAGTATCTAGAAGAGCGCACCAAAAAACACAGCCTCAATAGTATCGATTTATTATTATCCTTAACGCCCGATGAAGTCGAACAGCAGCAGCCTAATGGTGATTTTCATAATGTTGCTCTGAAAGACGTGCAAGTTGGTGATATTTTGCGTGCTAAACAAGGCAGCCGAGTTGCAACCGATGGGGTGGTTATCGATGGTGCTGGCTGGTGTGTCGAGAGTCATTTAACGGGTGAGTCGGTACCGCTTAAAAAAGAAGTGGGAGATAAATTATTGGCAGGGGCGTTGGTTGAAAATGGCAGCTTGTTATACCGCGTCAGTGCTAAAGGTAGTGATACAAAGCTTGGTGATATGGTACAAGCCCTCAGCGATGCCCAAGGCTCAAAAGCCAATTTAGCCCGTCTCGCCGATAGAGTGACGGCAGTATTCGTACCAGTCGTCGTTGCCATTGCGCTTATCACTTTTGGGGTGACGTGGTGGCTGACAGGCATGATCGATACTGCCTTGATGCACGCAGTATCGGTATTGGTCATTGCTTGTCCTTGTGCTTTAGGTTTGGCAACGCCAGCCGCTATCATGGCTGGTATGGGCGTTGCTGCTCGTCATGGTGTCTGGTTCAAAGACGCACAAAGCCTTGAAGCGGCAGGCAATATTGATACGGTAGTGCTCGATAAAACAGGTACTTTGACCATTGGTAAGCCGACTATCGTGGACCATGTGATGGTGGATAAATCGATCGCAGTCGATGATGTGTTACAAATAGCCGCAAGCGTTGAGGCGCATGCCAGTCATCCGCTAGCAACAGCATTGGTTAACGCGGCTACTGAGCGAAATTTGCCGTTGATGAATGTGACTGATATTAGTGTCATTAAAGGCGCTGGTATACAAGCAAATATTGAAGGTTTGGGTGTGGTAAAAGTCGGTACCGCAGAGTTTGCTAATTTAACACTGCCTAAGCTGATGCCAAAGGTATGGCAAATTGCCAGTACCGTTGCCGTTAGTATTAATGAGGAAGCTTTGGGTGCTTTTGCTCTAGCTGACGACTTAAAAGTAGATACTCCGAAGGCTATTACTGCGCTACAAGATGCAGGTATTAATGTCATTTTGATGAGTGGTGATAAGCAGTCCGTCGTCGATCATGTGGCAGGGCAGCTGGGTATTGAACAGGCTTATGGTAAAATGAGCCCACGCGATAAGGCCAGTCAAATTGCCTTGTTGCAAACGGCTGGTCATAAAGTTGCAATGGCAGGTGATGGTGTCAACGATGCGCCAGCGATGGCAACTGCCGATGCAAGCTTTGCCATGTTTGAAGGCACAGATGTCGCCCAGCATAGTGCGTCTGCACGCTTGATGGGTGAGTCACTGATGCATATTGATGCCGCGCAAAAAATCGCTAATGCAACAGTGCGCAACATCAAGCAAAATCTGTTTTTTGCTTTTATTTATAACTGTCTGGGTATTCCGCTGGCTGCTTTTGGTTTCTTAAACCCTATGATTGCCGCCGCTGCGATGGCGCTTAGCTCTATTTCAGTATTAATGAATGCCTTACGTTTGACCCAATTTAAAACAAAGGTTGAGCTGGATAACACAGTATCTGGCTCCCACACTAAAACAGAACGTCTAACAAAAGCATAAGAGTCATATGGCTTTTAATATTATAGGTGCTGAGACAAATCCATAATTGGTAATTTGTTTATCTAAGTGTGATTTTATCAGCGCCAGTCGGTGCAAGATAAGGGAAGTTTGGCAAAATTTATGCTATGATGCCAAGCACTATAGCTGACGATTAAAGTATTAAAAACCCCTTTAGTCTTGCTCAAAACTTGCTGACTATATAGATAAACAAAGCTGGTTTGAGCATAGCACTATACGATATTTTGCTTTATCTTTTTTGTATTCTAGTTGCCGTTATTTATCCCACAAACTTGGCATGACCAAAGGAATTAACAGACATTATGTACGCTGAAGAAACCACCAACGTCACCGCAATTAAAGACATTCGCGCCCGTGAGATTTTAGACTCGCGTGGTAACCCAACCATCGAAGCTGATGTAATCTTAGCTGATGGCACTATCGGCCGTGCTGCTGCCCCAAGTGGTGCATCAACTGGTTCACGCGAAGCGCTTGAGCTACGTGATGGTGACCAAAGTCGCTATATGGGTAAAGGCGTCAAAAAAGCCGTTGCTAACGTCAATAGCCAAATTCGCAGCGCGTTGATGGATAAAGACGTCACCGAACAGCAAGGCATTGATGATGCAATGATTGCGCTAGATGGCACAGAAAACAAAGATAGCCTTGGCGCTAATGCCATGCTAGCGGTGTCTCTTGCCACTGCAAAAGCCGCTGCCAAGTCACAAAATCTGCCATTACATCAATATATTGCAAACTTGCGCAATCAGACGTCGCTGACGATGCCTGTACCGATGATGAACATCTTGAACGGTGGTGAGCATGCGGATAACACGGTTGATATTCAAGAGTTCATGATTGAGCCTGTTGGTTTCACCAGCTTCTCAGAAGCATTGCGTGCTGGTACAGAAATTTTCCACAGCTTGAAATCTGTGTTGAAATCACAAGGCTTAAATACTGCGGTTGGTGATGAAGGTGGTTTTGCGCCAAACCTGCGTAGCAACGAAGAAGCCATCACCGTTATCATGCAAGCGATTGAGCAAGTCGGCTATAAAGCGGGCGAAGACATTCATTTGGCGTTAGACTGTGCGGCTAGCGAATTTTACAAAGATGGTCAATATATCTTGGCAGGCGAAGGCAACAAAGCCTTTGATAGCCAAGGATTCTCAGATTATCTAGTCGGCTTGGCGCGTCAATATCCTATTATCTCTATCGAAGACGGGCTTGACGAGTCAGATTGGGACGGCTGGAAGTATTTGACTGAGCAGATTGGTGATAAAGTTCAGTTGGTTGGTGATGATTTATTTGTGACCAATCCTGCTATCTTGCAAGAGGGTATTGATAAGCATATTGCCAATGCAATTTTGATTAAGTTTAACCAAATCGGTACTTTATCAGAAACGCTAGATGCGATCTATCTAGCGAAGAAAAATGGCTATGCAACCATTATCTCACATCGTTCAGGTGAAACTGAAGACAGCACCATTGCAGATTTAGCCGTTGGTACAGCTGCTGGTCAGATTAAAACTGGCTCACTATGTCGTTCAGACCGTGTGGCGAAATACAATCAGCTGCTACGTATCGAACAACAAGTACGTGCAAGCTATCGTGGTCGTGAAGAGTTCATCGGTCTACGTGGTTAACAAGCCGGATTTCTTGCTACAGCCAGGCGATATGTCATCATTAATATGGTGATATATCGCTTAGCAAGCTTAGCTGGTTTTTTATTTTTATTATTGTCTCTATGTTGTTCGGCGTTATTATCTTATGAAATACTTTAGCCAATTTATGCTACTTGCTCTAGCCGTTGCCGTCCTATTGGGATTGCAATATCAGTATTGGCTGGGCGAAAATGGTCGCTTTGAGCATAATAAATTGCTGACTCAAATCGAAGAACAACAACGCTTAAACGAAAACCAAGTGGCAGCAAATAACTTATTGCGTACTGATGTGCATGACTTAAAAACTGGTCTTGAGGCAGTAGAAGAGCACGCTCGTTTAGACTTGGGTTTGATTAAGCCGAACGAGACCTTTGTACAAGTATCTACGGCGCCCACGACGCATAGCCGTTATTAATTGCTCTTAACTGTCTAAAATTATGATCTTCTATTGTCTATAATAGAAATCTTATTCACCTGAAATTCGTTACTTCTCTTATTCCTCGTCTATCCCTAGCAATACTATCATGGGCTCTAACCATGAATACTACTTTATGAATATTGCCTTATGAATATCACACCTAATGTACATGCCATGATAGTTGCTGCGGGTCGCGGTAGTCGTTTTGGTGCCTCTATTGCTAAGCAATATACGATGCTGCAAGGGCAGACCTTGCTACAGCATAGTGTGGCACGGCTTGCTAGCAGTGCTTATATTGATACATGTTTATTGGTCGTCGCAGCAGATGACAGTACGGCAAAGACATTGAATTTTGTGCTCCCCATCAATTATGTGATTGGCGGCGATGAGCGTTGGCAGTCAGTAAGAGCAGGGGTAAAGGCGATTATTGAGGCGGGAGCCGACGATTCAGATTTGGTTGTTATTCATGATGCTGCGCGTCCTACGGTTCCCAGTCATGATATTGAACAAGTCATCGAAGCGGCGATGCTAGAGCCCTATGGTGCTATCTTAGCGACACCGGTGGCTGATACTTTAAAGGAGTCTTATGCCCAGTCTACCGCTCAATCTGAGCTTGTAGGTGAGACGCCTGTAGTTAACCTGACAGTGAGTAGCAGCCCATATTCTTACGCTAAACGTACTATCGATCGCCGTCATATGTGGCAAGCACAAACGCCGCAAGTGTTTCGCTTAGGTCAGCTGCAAAAAGTATTAACTTATGTCGCTGAACACGAGCTCACCATTACTGATGAAGCCAGTGCATTTGAATGTTTAGACCTACCCATTCGCCTCGTGACTGGCAGTCGCCAGAACATCAAGCTTACCTATCCTGATGATGCTATCTTGCTCGCAGCGATTATTAATGCCCAGTTCTGAGCAGACTAAAAATAATTAAACACTCGTAATAGACACCAGTTTGTATCAATCTCATTAATAAGCCGGTGGTCTTATTGCTCATTGGTGACGATTGTTATAATAACTTTCCTCTCCCATATTACCTATTTATCCTATCGCTGCCCATAAACCACAGTGCAAGTTCTCGATATAAATAATTGCGAATTATTGTTTGGTTTTTTCAATTAATGATATAAGATAAACATATATTGCTTTGATGACTAAACTAGCCTATGATGTAACCAACTTAATACAATTAATATAAACATTTATAAAATCAATAATATACCAAGCCTGTTTGATATTTTCAAAGATCTTGTTTCTATGTTTTTTCTAAATTTAGTATGGTTGTCTTAGCTACATTTACCTGAAAATAGGGAGAAGCTGATTGTCAACAATCAACGATTCGACAAATCCAGTGACGACAGATCTCTGCCAGCTTATATATATAAGCCAAATTACTTCGACTGGTCTTTCAAGCCCCAGCACGCTTAACGACATCTCAGAGGTCGCGATTGAGCGTAACCAAGCCGATAATGTTACGGGTATTCTTTGCTATGGCAATGGCTACTTTTTTCAATGTGCAGAAGGGTCAGAACAAGATTTAACCAATCTAAAGAATCGCTTATTATTAGACGATCGACATAAAGAATTAAAAATCTTAGATTTTTCAGAAATTACTGAACGCCGTTTTTCGAACTGGTCTCTACGCTCCATTACACTTGAACGTTGGATGACCAAAGAGCCTGAGCTGAAAAAACTCATGCCATTTAAACCCTATGATTGGGGCTCTAACGCATGGCGCGAATTTTTAGATATCTTACAAGGGTATTATGAGGAACAAGCAAGAACTGGCAATATTGACACGCCACCTATCAAGTACAGCACGTTAGGGGTGACGTTAAGTAAGGTTGTTGGTCAGCATCAAGCATTCTTCTTGATTCAAACGGTACTCGGTATCATGATTGTGATGACATTGTTGTGGCTAATGCTATCAGATAAGATTTGGTAGTTTTTGTAAAAATAGATTGTTTGATTTAAAAATCCAGTATTCAATACTGGATTTTTTTTGCTTAAATTTATGATAAAAAATTCAATAAATAAACAAAATATCAAGTTAGGTATAGAAACCATGGATAGCGACGCTTAGTAAATATACCTTAATATCTTGAGCGAACTTAATACAGAATCTTATCTATAAAATTAATTATGCTTCATTTATCAAGTAAATTGGCGATGACGAACTGAGTGCTAAGGTATTAAGAGCCTCATGATATAAAAAACAGGCATAAAAAAACCCCAATCACAATAGTATGTGATTGGGGTTTTTGGTGGTACGTTTATTAGTCTTATCAGATGCTTTGCAGCAAATTTGCTAATAAGTGACGCCAAATAGTGGCGTCCCCAGGGGGATTCGAACCCCCGTTACCGCCGTGAAAGGGCGGTGTCCTAGGCCTCTAGACGATGGGGACTAGTAACACAACACCTCAGCTGCTTTCACCTTTATGCTGAAGTGGTGCGTATTCTAATAGCGTCTGCGCTTGCTGTCAAGCCTTTTTCTTCTTCTTTTTAAAATTAAGTATCTTTTTTTGATCGCACGGCGAGGATGTAAGTCATTACGCTTTAAATGATAGCGAATCCATAGAGAAGTGCAAGCACTAATAGTCAATGCGAGCAGCATATAACCGAGGATGGTTCCCCATAACTTAAGCTGTGGATCCATAATAGAGTCCCTCCTATTACGCCTCGATAGCATGAATCGTACTGGCTATCGCGACAATGTGGGCAACTTAAACCATCTATAGGATATAACGAGACGTTCTAATGTGAGTAATTACAGCAAGTTGTCTGGTTTTTGAATTGTTTTACACAATATGATATTCAACGGTTAGACAAGTTGCTGATTTATTGTGATATCAATCATATCCCTATTGATTGTAAAACCAAGATGTCAAAGTCATCAAGTATTACAAATAGCACTATTATGGGTAGTTGGCAATATAGGATATGTGATAAATGGATTATTTGTGACTACTCTCAGTCGAATCCTCTTTATTTTCTTCAGTATGCATCGCATTAGCCAGCATAGGATAATGGTTTAGGATATGGCAAAACAGCTCAGCGGTCTTTTGTGTATCGTATAGGGCAGAATGTGCATCATTGCCATCAAAATCAAGCCCTGCTGCCTTACAAGCCCGTGCTAGTACTGTCTGACCAAATGCCAGCGCAGATAATGTCACTGTGTCAAAAACTGAAAAGTTATGAAACGGGTTGTGACTTTTGTTGTTAGTACGCAGCACTGCCGCATTCAAAAACGCTAAGTCAAAATGGGCGTTGTGCCCGATTAAGACGCACTGGCGGCAGTCCTCAGTACGGCGTACTTCTTTTAACCCCTTAAAGATACGGCGTAGTGCTGTTTTTTCGTCTTCAGCAATGGCTTTACGCATTGGATTGTTGGGATCAATGCCAGTGAAGGCAAGGGCACTTGGCTCAAGATTCGCGCCTTCAAAGGGTTCGATATGAGCATTGAATGCTTCCCCAGGATAAAACACACCTTGCTCATTCAGTAGTACAGGAATGCAGGCAATCTCTAGTAAAGCATCGGTTTGCGCATTAAAGCCGGCAGTTTCCACATCAACGACGACAGGCAGAAACTTACGAAATCGGTCTTTTAGACGCATGGGTGCTAGCTCGTCTGCTGCGGTATCTTCTGTGTGACTATTTGACGCGATCTTAAGGCTATTTTCTACAGTGTTTGATGGGTTTTCGTTAGGTAAGGCGGCATCGTTTGGAATGGTCATATCTGGTTAAATCGCTTTTATCAGTCGTACTGTTATATTGAATTAAGACATTATATGAAAAATAAATAACCTATGATACAAATCACACTGCTGGTTAGCAGATGTCATTCTTATCATAGGGTTAAACTTCTCAAGTTAAAATAGAATACAGATGGTTTTGCTTAGTGCGTTTTATGCTTTGATAGACCAAGGCAGTGTCTCGCCTGCCATAAGCGGGGTCAATGATGAGCCATCAAAGTAAGGGTAGGCTGCTGGCACTTGCATAGGTGTATTGACAAGCGTAATCGTGCTTTCATTGACTGGCAGTCCATAGAACTGAGCCCCAAAACGACTGGCAAAGCCTTCTAACTTGTCTATTTTTCCCACGCTATCGAAAGCGGTGGCATACAATGGCAAGGCAGTTGCGGCACTATAGCAACCAGCACAGCCACAAGCGGCTTCTTTTTTATCCGTCGCATGCGGGGCTGAATCCGTGCCTAAGAAAAACTTAGGATTGCCACTGGTTGCCACATCTAATAATACTCTTTGATGGCTTTCACGCTTCAAAATAGGCAAGCAATAAAAGTGTGGCTTGATACCGCCAACCAATAGATGATTGCGGTTAAACATTAAATGCTGCGGGGTGATAGTGGCGGCAATGTGATTGCCTTGTGCTAAGACAAAATCAGCGGCATCGCTAGTGGTGATATGCTCGACGACAATCTTTAATGTAGGGAATTTGACAATGATTTGTGCCAACACTTCGTCTAAAAAGCGCTTTTCACGGTCAAAGATATCCACATGATCTTGCGTCACTTCGCCATGTATCAATAGTGGTAGGTTGTGCTTTTCTAATGCTTCAAAAACATCGACACAGGCGTTAATATTGGTGACGCCATCAGCCGAATTGGTAGTCGCGCCAGCAGGATAAAGCTTGACCGCTTGGACGATACCTGATTGTGCTGCCATCTCGATATCTTGGGCAGTGGTTTTGTCAGTGAGATATAAAGTCATACGTGGATCGAATGCAGTTTTGCGCTCAGCACTCAGCTCACTGGCTACTAAGTGCGCCATGATACGGTCGCGATAGGCACGCGCATCGTCAGTGTTCTTAACAGGAGGCACTAAGTTTGGCATACATATGACACGGTTAAAGCTGTTTGCTGCGTGCGATACAGTCGTGCTCAATGCTTTGCCATCACGCAAATGGATATGCCAATCGTCTGGCTGAAGGATGGTCAATTCTCTAATCGAATCAGTCATAATGTCGTCGCGCTCTATATCGTCATATACGGAAATAAAAGGAAGGGATACTGTACTGCTATCATAACAGATTTGCCTACTTGACTAAATATGCGGCTAAATATCTGTACATAATACATGGGTTGTTTTTTAATTTGCGGCAGTCAACTGTCAACTATATGTGAATAATTGAAATCTATCGACCCAAAATTTAAATCAAAAGCTTATGCCATGGGGCAGTTGCACTTTTGCCTATAGTAAATATGATGTACACTGAGCAAGTAATTTATCTTTTGATTGAATATTAGCGCTTTTCCTAACACTAAATGCTCACAATAGGAGTTCTTCATGGCTCAACTTGATCCAAAAAATATTAATAAAATCGTCTTGGCCTATTCAGGTGGTCTTGATACCTCCATCATCGCTAAATGGCTGCAAGAAACCTATGATGCAGAAGTGATTACCTTTACTGCTGATATCGGTCAAGGCGAAGAAGTTGAGCCAGCCCGCGCTAAAGCTGAAGATATGGGCATCAAACATATCCATATCGAAGACTTACGTGAAGAGTTCGCCCGTGATTATGTATTCCCGATGTTCCGCGCTAACGCTATCTATGAAGGCGAGTATCTGCTAGGAACTTCTATCGCGCGTCCGTTAATCGCCAAGCGCTTGGTTGAGATTGCTAAAGAACACAATGCCGATGCGATCAGTCATGGCGCGACTGGTAAAGGGAATGACCAAGTCCGTTTTGAGCTTGGCGCGGTTGCTTTATCGCCTGACGTAGTCACCATTGCCCCTTGGCGTGAGTGGGACTTGTCTAGCCGTGAGAGCTTGATGGAATATGCCAAAGAGCATAACATTGCGATTGATTATGCGGGCAATAAGAAAAAATCTCCGTACTCAATGGACGCCAACTTACTACACATCTCTTATGAAGGCGGTATTTTAGAAGACCCATACGCCGAAGCAGAAGATGATATGTGGCGCTGGTCAGTAAGCCCAGAAGAAGCACCTGATGAAGCACAATACTTAGAATTAGAGTACGAAAAAGGTGACATCGTTGCCATCGATGGTGAAGCACTTAAGCCGTATGAAGTCATGATTAAGCTAAATGAGATTGGTGGTCAGCATGGTATTGGACGTTTGGATATCGTTGAAAACCGTTATGTTGGCATGAAATCACGCGGTTGCTATGAGACGCCAGCGGGCACCATTATGCTAAAAGCGCATCGCGGTATTGAGTCATTGACACTCGATCGTGAAGCGGCGCATTTAAAAGATGAGCTGATGCCACGCTACGCCAAAACGATTTATAACGGTTATTGGTTCAGTCCTGAGCGTATGATGCTACAAGCATTGATTGACAAGTCACAAGAATATGTCAATGGCACAGTACGTGTGAAGTTATACAAAGGTGCTGTGAGCGTTGTTGGTCGTAAGTCAGATGATTCGTTGTTTGACGAAAAAATCGCGACTTTTGAAGATGATGCGGGTGCTTACGATCAAAAAGACGCAGAAGGTTTCATCCGTCTAAATGGTCTACGTCTGGCGATTGAAGCTAGCCGTGGTCGTGATTTATCAAAGTAAGCCGGTCTTAATAGACTGTGCTAGATAAAGCATGAATAAGATACATGAATAAAAAAAGGCGCTATATGAATAGCGCCTTTTTTTGTGGATTTTTTGAAGGTTTGTACGATAATTTTTTGCTAATTAAGAAGTTCTGTCTTCAGAGCTTTTATTTATCATTGAGCCGCTTTTGTTTCTTTATCATCAGACTCATCATCGTCAACCATGACAATAGCCACATCCTGCTGTTGACGTTCTTCGATAATATCTTGTTCTATGACTTCTTCTGTCGCCAGTAACACACCGTCAGATTTTTGGCTTTGATACTTGAGCGCTGCAAGCCCGCCAAGCACCCCGATCACAGCAATAATAATCAGGATAACCGGATTTTTCCAAAGGGGTATGGATGCCTCGTATTCAATGGGCTTTTCGCTGGTGGTGGTCGGCGTATTGTCGTTATTACCACCAATTAAACCTAAGCTTACCAAAGGCGGTTTGGGTGCGCTGGCAGGTTCAGAGGTAATACGTAGGCGATTACGACTGAGATAGATATCTGAGATTTTTGCGAGCTGTAATAGCCAGCGTTGGTGTGGCAGGGCAATGGCTTGCATTTCTGTAAAGACTAGCATGTCGTTATGGCGACCTTGCTGCAGGTTATCAGGTGAGCGCCCAATGGCTTTTAAATAATTACCAGTTGCCAGTTGCATATCTTGCACAGGCTCATGACGTTCAGGCTTGAATGTCGTCAATTCATGCCAGTAAGGATTGAACGCTGGTGGGGTGTCAGCGAGCTGCTCTGTACTTAATAAGGCACGTTCTGTATTAGGATTGTTTTCGGATTCGGCTGCTGCCTTTGTTCTTACTGTCGAGTCTAAATTGACCTCTGATGCTGCGACTAGACTGTTATCTTCATTTACCTCATTCAATTTAACAGAGACAGACGTTGGCTCATTGATGGCAAAGCGAGCAGCTGATAAAAACTGTGGCTGTAAAGCGAACCACTTATCCATCTCGTCATTATCAAGTTGGCTATAGTCGGCTAAAATAGCCAGTTCACGTAAGACAATCACGCATAAGGACGTGAGGAGTATCTGTACTTGCTGCGTTGTTGCGTCAATCTGCTGAGCAATATAGTCACTCGCTTTAATCACGCGAGCATTATCATAAAATATCGCATCTGCTGCTTCATGGCGATGATATAACGTCGCATTCATGGTCGAAAAATTCATCGAATTATATTGGCGTAGCTCTTTAACAGCGCCGCGACTAAATAGCTTTTTGCTTACAGCTTGTCCGTCGTTATGCTGCTGGTAAGCAAGCAAGGCACTGATAATGGCTTGTAAGCTGGCATCCATTGCCAATCGAGCTTGTGGTAATGAAAGCTTGGCGGCATCTGCCAATAAAGATACCATTGGCTTGGTATCTTGATAGAGAAAATCATACATCGACACACGTGTCGGTGAAATAGTCGTCATAATCTGCTAGCATCAAAAAGTGTGCCCCTATATTACGGTGCCAAAAGCCTTGATACAATCCCTTAATAATAGAAAAAATCAATCCACTTACTTATCACACGGTCAATAATGATATGTATTGGGTAAATGACCGTTGGAAACATTCTATGAAAAATAACGAAAGCTATAACGAACAATTTAACGAAAGTTCTGATGTGCAGTTGGTGGTCAATATTGCTAAGCAAACATTAACGCTCTACCAACACGATAAAGAAATTACTCAATATACGGTGTCTACTGCTAAAAATGGCATTGGCAGTCAACAAGATAGCGGCTGCACACCTCTTGGCAAACACTTTATCGCCAAAAAAATTGGCGCAAATGAACCCATAAATGCCGTGTTCATCGGACGCGTCCCTACGGGCGAGAGATATAGTGCTGAGCTTGGTGAACGACATCCTGAACGCGATTGGATATTAAGCCGTATTCTTTGGCTAAGTGGTGTGGAAGAGGGCTTTAATAAAGGCAGGAATAGTCAAGGTGGCTGCGATACTTATCAGCGTTATATTTATATTCATGGTACGCCAGACAGTGAACCGATGGGTGTGCCACTCTCGCATGGCTGTATACGTATGCGTAATGAGGATATTATTGAATTGTTCGACCAAATTGCAGAGGGCATATCGGTGACGATTGTTGCTAATTAACGACTATTTATTAACAATTACGTGGTAAATTATTTTCTTACATCTTAAGTAAAATAGAATAACTTCATAGAGTAATTGATAAATAAAACTTTATAGAGTCTAGATATTATTTAGTATATTGATATAATAGCTTGCTTATGAATGATCGACTTGTCATGCCAAACATGGCTCGTTTAACCTATGTTTTATGATAATTATAAGGATAATATCGATGTCTAAAGAAAGTTTAGTCACTTTACAACAAGCTTTTGATGAGCGCCGTTCAATATATGCATTGGGTAATGAGCTGCCAGTAGAGCCACAAGCAATTGTCAATATGGCAGAACGTGTTTTATTGCATACCCCTTCTGCTTTTAATTCACAATCTTCGCGATTGGTCGTACTGTTTGGTGCCGAACACCAGAAATTATGGGACATCGCTGAAGAAAAGCTGCGTGCAGCCGTCGGCGATGGCGACTTTTCTGGGACTAAGCAAAAGCTAGATGGCTTCCGTGCGGCGGCGGGTACGGTGCTGTTTTATGAAGATAAAAACGTGACTGAGTCACTGCAAGAACAGTTTGCGCTATATGCAGATAGATTTCCAGTTTGGGCTCAGCAAACCTCAGCCATGCATCAGTATGCGATGTGGACAGAGCTACGTACTTTAAATGTTGGTGCCAACCTACAGCACTACAATCCGCTTGTGGATGAAGACGCAGCTAAGGCTTTTGCTATCCCAGATAGTTGGAAATTGGTGGCACAAATGCCATTTGGCAACATTGTTGAGCCTGCTGGCGAGAAAACGTATCAGCCAGTTAGTGAGCGTATGAAAGTGCTAGGTTTATAAAACACTTGAGCTTATAAAATACTTAAGCTTACAAACACGCTAGATGTAGAAAGCGGATAGTAATCTTTGAAATATGCTTAACTCAGTTGAAGTATTACGTTTTTCAAATGGCTGAATTTAAGCATCCGATCAAAAAAAGCACCTCAAAGAAAACGCTTAAAAAAAGACAGCCCATATAAAGTGAGTTGTCTTTTTTATTTTAAGCTTAGTTTATTTTAAGCTTGGTTCATGCTGCTATAATCGATTCAATTTAAAAGTAGTACAAGGCAACCGAGCGTAGATGTATATGTGATACTTCAAGCGAGGCTAACGCTGTAATGCTTTTATAGTCGAATGACTATAAGAGCATTTTTACCGAAATACTGAGCTGTCTGTCACTTTCGCCAAGCGTTTTTCTGTGCGCTTAAGGTCTCTCACTAGCATGGCTGCAAACCAGCCAGCGCCATACAATGCACTGCTATCTGTCTTCGACTTTAATTGATAGCGCTGTTGGTACATTTTATGATTATGATATTTATTCAAAGTCTTTTGTGCTTTTGCTAAGTATTTTAGCCAGCGTTTGCTTTCCTTCTTGGCTTTTTTCTTTTTTGACTTTTTCTTATCTAATAATGGCGCAGCAAACTCACTGATATAAAGTAAGGGGGTTAACTGTTTATGCACCTCATGCTCTGCATTATTATCGTCTAGATCAATATTTTCTATATCATCACTTTTTGAATCTACGTTTTCTAAGTCATTATCGTCTAAGTCAACACTTTGTAAATCATCATCTTTTAAATCATTGCTTTCTATATTAATGTTATCTGAGCCAACGTCTTTTTTACTCTGTAGCTCTTGTACTGCCTTGCCAAGCTTTGCCTGCTGTTTGGATAAGGTTTTTGCCAGTTTATCGACGGCGAGTTGATCAGCTTGCGGTTCAAGGCTTGGGTCGCTCATGGTAAAGGCGATCAGCTCAAGTAAGGTCAGCTGAAAATCGTTGGCACTGACGGCATCTTTCGGAGTAATCTTCAGCGCATCCATATCTGTTGCCCAATTGACAGTAGGTGCACCATGCTGCTGTAAGTTAGGCTCTATATGTGAGGCAAGATGGGCAAGCTCTCGATATTCATCCAATAATGTGGCTGTTTGTTTTAGTATTGGCAGCCAGTCTGGATTGATTTCATCAGAATAGCTGGCAAATGCTTGTAGGGCAGCTTGCAAGCGGACAATACCAATGTATAGTTGTAATGCATGGTCGTCCTCTTCGCTGCCAGCGACGATGGCGCTGCTATTGGGCAGTATTTGCAACAGACAGTTATGTACCGCTGCGCGCACAAAGGCAGGCATACTGATTTTCTTATCGATATTTAGCTGATCAAGGTCAGCGTGGACAGCTGGACTATGCTGCTGTTCTGTGATGAGTAAACCACCGCGCTCAGCCTTGGTTACCGTAGACAAACAAAGCTTGTAGCGCTTACACCAAGTTTTGGCGGTTGCAAATAAAAAATCGATATCTCCTGATATTAGCTCAAACTCAATCTCTTGAATAGCATCGCGCTGAGTATCATCGTTACCGTGAATAATCTCTCCATAGTCGTACGCCATCTCGACATGGTTATTTGCATCACTATCACCGCCATTATCATCCACTAGCAATCGTGTGGTACGCTCTACATCGGTCACATATAACCGTGTGAGATTTTTAGCCAGTTTTTTTAGCTTAAATTCAGCCAGGGCAGGGGCGACAGAGGTGTTTTTATAAATAGTTAAATCAGGCATGAGCGTATTATTATCGAGCATCGCTTGTACTTGTTCATTATCCAGTACCGTATTATGCTCTAAGCGTGCTGCAATGCCATCGCCGCCCGCTTTGATGGTCTGTACCCAAGCATCGCCTTCTTTACGGATACGCAAGCCAATGCCTGCCTCTGCAAGCTGTTGGTCTGGGGTATCATAATAATGGGCAGCCAGCTGTGTCATCTCAGAAGACTTGACTCGTGCTTGGCGCATCAAACCTTTCAGTCGCGACTCTGGTACCAAAAACTTTAGCTCTATCTCTTGCATGATGGCTCCCGATTATTTTAATAAATTTGAATGACTACCATCGTATGAAAGCTATCGGCGAATAACAAGCAAAATTTTTTCTATAAATAATTTGAGCCAATATTAGAGATATACTTTTAGTAAGTAATCATTATAATTAACGTTAATTATTAAACAAAAGTAGGATAAAGGTGGTTGGCTTTATAATAAAAGCTAAAATATTTTTATCCAATATGTTTACCATATCTCATAAAATGCCGGATTATAAAATAATGACGCAATGCACTCAAAAGAAGTATGACACTCAGCAGTCTCATTCAATATTACTGCCTAAAGCCTTGTTTCCATCAGTTTTATGTCTACCAATAATGCTTGGGTCTGTGTTATTGATAGGCGGCTGCGATAGCTCTTCTGAATATGCAGAGAGTAGCGCTGATATGGAGTCGGTTCAGTCTGCAACGGAGGAGGTTGTTAATAGTGAGATGGGTGGCATCATGTCCGATGCGGCAGTCGATAACGCATCCAATGGCTTAGAGGTTGCAAACCTATCGAGCACTAGTGAACAGACCCTTGGTAGTCAGGCAGCAGACATTAAAATTGCGGGCAAAGCGCTATTGATAACTGCCAGTGCTGATTTTAAGGTTGAAGATGTCGTCAAAACTAGTGATGCTATTGAGAGTTTGACACGGCAACAGGCTGGTTATGTGGCACTTAGCAATATTAGCAATCATCCACGTGATAGTCGAACCTTTGTACAAGGCAATAAAAATATCACTATTACAACCTACACTCGTCAAGCTGACATGACGGTTCGTATCCCTCGCGCCAATGTCAGTAAGTTCCTAGCGCAATTACAACAGCAAGTCGCATTTTTAAATGGGCAGCAGTTTAGTGCTCAAGATGTGACATTAGATATTTATCGTGAACAGCTAGCGAGCCAGCTAAATAGTGATATGGCAAGCGAGCTTAGCCAAGAACGCCTGAGTAGTAAAAATGATAAAGACCAAGGTAGCAATGTTGATGCTATTACCGCGACTTATGCGGCACGTCGTCAGCAAGAGCTTGCCAAGCTTGAGCAACTGGCTATTGCTGATAAAGTTCAATATAGCACCATTAACCTGACCTTTATGCAGCCAGATATCAGTTATAAAGAAACCACACAAAATCTGGATGTGCTATTAGATGCTGAGCAGCCAAGTTTTAGTAGTCAAGTGAGTCAAGCATTTAAAGATGGCTGGGAGATACTTAGATCAGTAGCGCTTGGATTGATACAACTGTGGTGGCTGCTTGTACTTGGCGGTATTTTTTATCTAATTTATAGAATGATAAAAGCAATCTATCGTAGATTTTTTAAACATGATCCCTGTATAAAAAATATGAAGCGTGAGCTGATGGGTGAAAATCCAAAAAGTCACGATTCAGTCGGTATACAGAGCAGTCAGGTAGAGGATAACATTAACAATATGAAAGAGGCTGACAGTAAGGATAATAACCACTCAAATTGAAAATTAACAAGCTCGCAATGCTTAAAATCTTATAATGCTATAGTGCAAATAAGCAGACATAAAAAAGCCGCCCTATAAGATAGGACGGCTTTCTTTATAACTGGTACTTACGAGATGTACTTATAAGTGGTCGGTGATTAGAACTGGTTCATCGTGTTCTTGCCGCCGCCAGCTTTAAGGGCATTTTCACCAGAGAAAATCTCTTTGTGATCATCACCAAGGTCAGAACCAGCCATTGCTTGGTGCTTAACACAAGCGATGCCTTCACGGATTTCTTTACGTTGTACGCCAGCAGCATAAGCAAGCATACCATCTTCACCGAAGTAGCCTTTAGCAAGCTCATGCACGCTAAGCGCAGTGGTGTGATAAGTAGGTAGCGTGATTAAGTGATGGAATACACCTGCTTCACGTGACGCATCACGTTGGAAGTTTCTAGCCGCTTCGTCAGCTGCGGTATCAAGTTCAGTACCATCGTAATCAGCACTCATCAAGTCATCTTTATTGTAGGCAGATAGGTCTTTGCCTTCTTCTTCCCACTGAGCGATGATTTGCTTACGGAAGTTCAGTGTCCAGTTGAATGATGGGCTGTTGTTGTATACAAGCTTGGCTTTTGGCTGTTGCTCTTTAATACGATCAACCATCATTTTGATGTGTGCGACGTCTGGAGTCGGTGTCTCGATCCATAGTAGATCAGCGCCATTTTCTAGAGCCGTTACACAGTCAAGTACGACACGGTCGATGTTCGTTTCTTCACGGAACTGATATAGACCATTTTGAAGACGAACTGGACGTACTAATTTGCCGTTATGCTTAAGCAAGCTGTCATTCTCTTTGGCGTTTTCTAGCGTGACTTCTTCCATCTCGATAAAATCGATGTACTGAGAAGCAAGGTCGCCTGGCTCATTTGATACTGGAATTTTTTGCGTTAGTGACGCGCCTTCAGAGTCAGTACGAGCAACGATAACGCCGTCTTCAACACCAAGCTCTAAGAATGCATAACGAATAGCGTTGATTTTTGCGATATAGTCTTCATGCGGTACAGTGACTTTACCCGCTTGGTGACCACATTGCTTCGCGTCAGATACTTGGTTTTCAACCTGAATAGCACAAGCACCAGCTTCAATCATTTGCTTAGTTAGCAAGTAAGTGGCTTCTTCGTTACCGAAACCTGCATCGATGTCAGCAATGATTGGCACAACATGTGAATCAAAGTTTTCGATTTTTTCTAGGATGGCTGAGGTATCTTGACCCGCTTCTTCTGCAGCGTTTAGCTCACGGAAGTAGTCGTTCAATACTTTAGCATCAGCTTGACGTAAGAAGGTGTAGATTTCTTCGATTAGCTTAGGTACAGAGGTTTTTTCATGCATAGATTGGTCAGGAAGAGGACCAAACTCAGAGCGAAGGGCTGCAACCATCCAACCTGATAGGTAGATGTAAGTTTTAGACGTAGTACCAAAATATTTTTTCTTAGCGTACATAGTTTGTTGTGCCACAAAACCATGCCATGCACCTAAAGACTGCGTGTACTGAGACGTATCATTGTCATAGTCTTCCATGTCTTGACGCATGATTTTTGCAGTATATTTGGCGATATCTAAGCCCGTTTTAAAACGGTTTTGTGACATCATACGTGCCGCATCGGTTTCGCTGATATTCTGCCAGTTACCGTGCTTTTGCTTTAATTCACGTACTAAGTCGATCGCTGATTTATATGCAGTTGACATCTATGTCTCCTTGGGGTGGTGAAAATTAGTAACTTAGAAAATTACAAGTATTGAGGTAATTTTGATATATGTAGAAAGATGCTGGCAGAAGTAAAAATCTAAAATATAAACCTTGTGCGTTAGCAATCTCTACTAAACTATAAGAAAATTATGATAAAAGCAAATAAAACCTGTCGAATTGGTCAGCTTTTATTATTGGGTCTTTCGTTTTAGGTTGAATGCGCTTTTTTATAAGCCTTTTTTGACTGTTAAAGTGCTTATTGCCCTAAAAAGTGCCAACTACTAATTCAAGCTTAAAAACAAATGAGAGCAAAAAATTAAGTTTGCGTAATAAAGGTTATGTCCGTATTTCCGCATGAAAATGCGATAAAATACCTGTGGTAGTCAATCCATCAAAACGCACGGCGACTGCCTAACATTAAACAAGGACTGATTAAGCGCTTGCTAGCCACTATAGCTAGGTTGCCTTGATTTATCTAGTTTATGATTATTATCTTGGGTATTTAATTTTATGATAGTACATATAAAACAATGACTTATGATGAATGATTTCAGTTATAATAAGCGTATATCAAAATAATTAATATAAAATTGTCCTTATTTCATGCTGTTATAGATGATTTATACTAAATAACAGGGCAAAAAACGCCGCGTTTGTAGTGGTATTTATTTTAAGGTAAAGAGACATATATGAATTTGCAGCGGGTAGATTTAAATTTATTGGTACATCTAGATGTGTTGTTACGAGAAAAAAACGTCACTCGTGCAGCTGAGCAGCTTGGCATTACCCAACCTGCGATGAGTAATATTTTGCGCCGGCTACGTAAGCTATTTAATGATCCATTGCTGGTACGCTCATCCGAAGGCATGACGCCGACTGAACGCGCTTTGGAGTTGCAACCTCGTATCCGTGAAATACTGGCGGATTTGACACAAGTATTAGAGCCACGCACAGAATTTCGTCCTTATAGTACCTCGCGCGTTTTTCGTATCATGACCTCAGACTATGCTGAAGCGACATTGGTACCAAAATTGGTCAAAGCATTGCGCTCAGAGGCACCAAATGTCATCTTAGATTTCTTAACGCCATCGGACGTCTCATATCGTGATATGGAGCAGGGGCGAGTGGATTTGGCGATCAACCGCTTTAATGAAATTCCGCAAAGTTTCCACCAAGTTTTGGTCTGGCGTGATACCTTTAGCTGCCTATTGTCCTCTGACAGTCCCTATGCGCATCGCTTTAATCTAAAAAATTATCTTAAGGCGCAGCACGTTTGGGTCTCTAAAACGGGTATGGGTGTGGGATTTGGTGTCAATCCAGAAAAATCTGGTGGCCTAGGTTCAATTGATCAAGCACTGCAACGTTTAGGTCAAAAACGTCAAATCAGTGTTTTTACCCGCCACTATCAAATGCCAGCCATGCTCGCAGCCAATAAAGATTTGGTTGCAACTTTGCCTACGCGTGTAGCAAAAATGCAAGCTAATAACGACAGTATCATGATGGTCGAGCCACCATTTTTTATCCCTGAATTTGAGCTAACGATGGCGTGGTCGCCTTTGCTGCAGCATCATCCCGCCCATCGATGGTTGCGTCAGCTTATCATGCATGTGGCTCGTCAAATTGTTGACGAAGAAGAGAATCCACCCCAAGAAATTCCTGTGATGAATCATTTGTTTTAAGCCATTTATTTTTGGTTATCAATTGCTTATTTATTAAACCAGCCCAAGCGCTGGTTTTTTTATTGGCGTAATTTTACTGAAAAATCTCGTCCAAGATTTTGACCTAATAAATCGGTCAGTCACATTCTTAACATCTTACGAACACTTCTTTATAACTTGTAAAACTACTCGTTGTACATTTTGCTATGATAAATCCCACTTAAGAAAAAACACAAATACATAGCCTATTGTTAAGTTATACGACAGTATCGGATTTCATAAGAGCGTTGATGAAGTTGTCCAATTTAACCAGATACGTTTATAAAAATGACCACTCTTGCTTTATGTATTTCTAAGGTTTATGTGTTTCTAAGATTTCAGATGTTGAAGCGATCAATTTTCAAACCAATAAAATAGTTTAATAAATAAGGATAATAATCATGGCAGATATTACTACTATAAACCCAGCAACGGGTGAAGCGATCAAAGAATACGATTATATGAGTAATGACGAGGTGAACAATATTGTTGAATCCTCGCACCAAGCATTTACTGAGTGGCGTAAAACCAGCCATGAGGCGCGTGCAAAAGTTATCAATTCTATCGGTGAGACATTGCTCAAGTACAAAGAAGAGTTGTCTGAACTCATGACTGAGGAGCGTGGTAAGCTCTATAGTCAGAGTTTGCAAGAAATAGATTTGTGTAAGGCGATTTGCGACTATACCGCAGAAAAAGGAGTGGCTGCACTTGCTGACGATGAACGTGATATTGAAGGCTTGAAGAAAGGTATTGTGACTTATCAGCCTATCGGTGTCATTTATGGCATGCAGCCATGGAACTTTCCTGCTTACCAAGTATTCCGTTATACCATCGCAAATCTGATGGCAGGTAATAGTATTTTACTCAAGCACGCATCAAACGTGACTGGTTCAGGCTTGTTAATCGAAAAAATCTTCCATGAATCAGAGTTACCAAACGATTTGTTCCGTACGATTTTAATCGATCACGACCAATCAGAAGCATTAATCGGTCATGACAAAGTGCGCGGTGTCACACTGACAGGTAGCGACGGCGCTGGTAGCATTGTGGGTCAGCAAGCAGCAAAAGCCATTAAAAAGGTGGTGCTAGAATTAGGCTCAAACGATGCCTTTATTGTCTTAGAAGATGCTGATGTAGAGTTAGCGGTAGAAACTTGTACCCAAGCGCGTCTCATTAATAATGGTGAAACTTGTGTCGCCGCTAAGCGCTTTATCGTTGTTGATAGCTTATACGATGATTTCCGTGAACGCATTGTCAAAAAGTTTGCAGACGCTAAATCTGGCGATCCGATGGATGATGCCTCTGATCTTGGTCCATTAGCCCGCAAAGATTTACAAGAAAAATTGCATGAGCAAGTAGAAGACAGTGTGGCAAAAGGCGCAACGATTGCTGTTGGTGGTCAATTGCCAGAAGGTAAAGGCAGTTTTTATCCAGCAACTATCTTGGAGAATGTCGAAAAAGGACAACCTGCCTATGATGACGAATTATTTGGTCCTGTCGCCTCATTAATACGAGCCAAAGACCAAGATGATGCATTACGCATTGCCAATGACAGTCGCTACGGTTTGGGCGGTGCTATCTTCTCTAAAGACGAAGACAAAGCCATTCGCCTAGCGCGTGAAGAGTTTGATACGGGCATGGTTTACATCAATGGTTACGGTCTTGCAAATCCAGCGTTGCCATTTGGTGGAGTGAAAAACTCAGGTCATGGTCGCGAGCATGGCGGTTTTGGTATCAAAGAATTTGTAAATATTAAAGGGTTACATGTCCATAAAAGTCAATAATAGCTGACGTCTTCGGGATTAATATGCTTTAGAAGATTTTAAAGGTAGCTATTAGAAAGCCCAGTCATTCATTGAGTGACTGGGCTTTTTTATGCGAAGAGTTTAAGTTTGATAGTTGGTGCCTGATAATTTGTGACTGTCGCTATTTACTCAGTCGTTCAAATATAGTTTTAACGGTAGCGTTGGTAAAGACATACTTTGTTGATTGGATGCTTGAGCATGGTCTAGCGAAAGTGCGCCTTTGGCCAATAATAAAATCGTCCAAGGGAGCAATTGATGCTCAAGCTTTTGCACGCGTGCTTGCAAGCTATCGGCAGTGTCTCTTTGATGTATCTCTAACAGCGCTTGGGTCAAAACAGCCCCCGCGTCAAGCTCGGCAGTGACGACATGAATACTACAGCCATGATGTCGCTCACCTGCTTGTATCGCACGCTGATGGGTATCAAGGCCTTTATAGACAGGTAGTAAAGAGGGGTGCAGATTAATCATCGGCGCTGGTGCATTATCGATAAAATCTGCACTCAAGACACGCATAAAACCAGCTAACACAATGACATCTGGTTGCCATGATGCTAGTTGGCTGCTGGCATGACTCTCAAAGGTCATGATGCCCATGCGTTTGCCGCTAGCAACATGTGACAATACTGCCACAGGAATGTCAGCGTCTTTTGCACGGGTGATGGCATAAGCATCTTCACGGTTGCTTATGACGCCAACAATCTCAATTGGCAGTGCGCCAGCTTGCATCGCATCTATCAGTACTTGCAAGTTGCTACCACTACCAGAGACCAGTACAGCAATCCGTAAAGGGTTATTATCAATTTTCTTTTGACTGTCTAACATTAACGGTACACCACTGCGTCCGCTTCACGACTAACCATTTCACCTAATTGCCAAGCTTTTTCACCAGCATCGTTCAAAGTTTGAATAGCCTCATCTGCTTTATCTTTAGGCACGACAATGACAAAACCAACGCCGCAGTTAAAGGTGCGGTACATCTCGCTTTGTTCAATATTTCCTTGGGTTTGTAACCAAGTGAATAGCTCTGAGAACTGCCAGCTAGCCGTATCAATACTAGCAGCTAAATTCTCTGGTAATACACGTGGTAAATTATCGGTTAAGCCGCCACCGGTGATGTGTGACATTGCATGCAGCGCTGAGCTACCAAGAGTATCTTGTAGCGCTTTAATCGCTTTAACATAGATGCGAGTAGGGGCCATTAACGCGTCTTGGATAGGCTGACCGTCTAATTGCTCATCGCTAGTAGTCACATCAATGCCGCTGACTTCGATGACTTTACGCACCAATGAATAACCGTTTGAGTGTGCACCACTTGAGGCAAGAGCGATCAATACATCGCCTTCCGCGACGTTTTCGCCAGTGATGACTTCTGCTTCTTCGACCACACCGACACAAAAGCCTGCCAAGTCATAATCGTCGTCTTGATACATACCTGGCATCTCAGCGGTTTCGCCGCCGATCAGGGCACAGTTTGATAACTTACAGCCTTCACCAATACCAGTGACCACAGTCGCTGCTACATCAATATCAAGCTTGCCAGTCGCATAGTAATCTAAGAAAAATAATGGCTCTGCACCGCAAACCAATAAATCGTTGACGCACATGGCGACCAAGTCGATACCGATCGTGTCGTGACGGTTTAGCTGTAACGCCAGTTTAAGTTTGGTGCCCACACCATCAGTACCTGAAACTAATAACGGTGAGGTGTAACCAGTTGGTATACGACAAAGCGCTCCAAAGCCGCCAAGTCCGCCCACAACTTCAGGACGAGAGGTGGCTTTTGCCACTGATTTAATACGTTGTACCAACGCATCGCCAGCATCAATATCAACACCAGCATCTTTGTAGCTTAAAGAAGGCTTGTTACTCATGGTCATCTCACAAATTTTATAGGGAATGAAGGTCTGTCAGTAGAAAATCGAGTTGGTCGTGTTAATTCTGAATATAGTGCGCGCATTATACCCAAAAATGACCCTTACTCGCAAAGCAACTTGCGGATATTTGGCGGATATTTCACGAAGACTGACTTTAAGTAGTAAATAAAAAGTTAAGAAACAAAAAATGACGGATTTTTTGCTGTACTCTGCGATAATGGAACGCTAAATTTATTGTCGATAACAGTTCGCTATTACGCCGTTGTTGTACGATAAGACGTATCATTTCTTTCAATTATACCTCCATCTTAAATCAGCCTATCATAGGATTCCTTGTCATGATGAACCAACCAATAGATCCTTTTTTTCGGCGCTTATTTATTGTCGTTGCGATGGTGGTGGGTATATTGTTACTGTATTTGATGATGCCAGTCATTATACCGTTTGTCTTTGCTTTCGTACTGGCTTATTTGTTCAATCCGCTGGTCAAACGCTTATCGAAGTATATCAAACGCTGGGTGGCGATTATCATTGTCTATTCCACCATCACTTTAGGAATGGTGCTACTGCTTTGGTGGTTAATACCGACTTTGTGGCATCAGTTGCAAGCGGCGTGGGAGTATCTGCCTAAGGTCTTAACTTGGTATAATGAAGTCGTACGTGAATGGTTCGTTAACAACAGTCGTATCAATCTGCCAGAGTTGGAGTCTAAAGGGTTTTCTGAGACATTGGTTGAATACATGCAGACCAATTATAAGTTTGAAGATGCCAGTACCATGATGAACCAAATATTGGTGTCGAGCATGAACTTCATCAATAATGCTGGACTCATTGTGCTAGTACCGATTTTAACCTTTTATTTTTTGTTCAATTGGGATCAGCGTCTGCAAACATGGAAGCTGGCGATTCCCGCTGCGTATAGCCAAAAGGTCATTCAGATTGCTCGAGAGTGTGACCTTGCATTGATGGCATTTATCAAAGGTCAGCTATTGGTGATGGTCTTATTGGGTGCTATTTATGCAGTGCAATTACAGCTTATTGGGCTTGAGCTTGGGCTTATTATTGGTATGGTTGCCGGTATTGCTAGCTTTGTTCCTTATTTGGGTTTTGGCATTGGTTTTATCGCTGCCATTATCGCCTGCCTGTTCCAGTTTGGGCTAAATTGGACGTATTTGTCGCTGATCGTCGGAGCGTTTTTAGTTGGGCAAGCCGCAGAAGGTTATATTCTACAGCCGTTACTATTGGGTGATAAGATAGGTCTATCGCCGCTTTGGGTGATTTTTGCCGTATTGGCAGGCGCAAGCTTATTGGGTTTTGTTGGTATGCTAATTGCTTTGCCAGTGTCTGCCGTGCTTAATGTACTGTTTCGCCATTTATACATCTACTATCGTTCGACAGATTTTTATAAAGGTCGTAAGCAATTGGCTTTGTTTGAGAAGAGGTAAGTATTTTATCGTTAAATTGATAGAGTCATGGGGAATTAATAGTAAATGGTGTGAGAGATAAACAGCGATGGATAAGGCTTAATAGGTAAAAGACTTGTCAGTCATTTTGCAAATATGTTATATATAGGCGCAGTATTGACAGTATCAGCCGTTAACCAGTTGGTCGTTAACAAGATGACTTTTGATTAGGTAATTCTCAGATATACTCTCGATTAAAACAACGAGATGCTAACGCAGCAAGTTTATATCAGGTAGTATAAGAGCATCTCAAAGACAGTTATTAATAATTTATCCTTTTATTTATTGCATTACGCAAAACGAGTTGATGATTCATGGCAGAAGCACAGCTAAGTCTCAATCTGGACATTAAGCATGATGCAAGTCTAAGTGACTTTGCCGGTCCTGGTTGGATGTCGATTATTGATGCAGTGCGGCAACTACATGTCGGCCTGATCGGTCAGCTGTACCTATTTGGCAGTCCTGCTACGGGCAAGTCGCACTTATTATCTGCTATCTGTGAGTCATTTATTGAGATGGACAAGTCAGCGATTTGTTTGTCACTCAATGAGTTGATTCATACCGATGTGCACGTCCTCTCCTCTCTAGAAAACTTCGATCTAATCGCGATCGATGATTTAGAGGTGCTGGAGCAAAGCAGTCAATGGCAAGAAGCCTTATTTCATTTGATTAATCGCAGTCGTGAAGGTCAGCGTCAATTGTTGTTTGCAGCCAATAAGCCTGCTGGTGATTTGCCCTTTCAATTGAGGGATTTGCTGACTCGTTTGGCACAAGCACCTACGTTTAAAGTACCCAATGGTCATGACTTAGCTGATCGTCAGGCGTTATTACAATCTATCTTGCGTCGGCGTGGTTGGCAGTTTGATGATCGAATTATTGATTATTTGCTTACTGAAGGACCACATCGCATCGGTGCGATGATGGAAGTACTCAATTATATTCAGCCGATGTTTTCGAACCTTGGGCGTAGCAATATATCCAAAGCAGTCATCACTGACGCATTGCGTACCATTGATGAGCAGACACTAGCAGCAGAGCTTGCTGATATTGCGCAAGAGACACAAGTAGATAACGATTCAGCGGAACAAGATCAACATACGATGCCACTTGATTTTTAGCATTAACAACTAAAGTCTTTTATCCAAAGCGCTTTTACTATTGCCAAAACGTTTTCACTATTAATGGAATCACTTATGAAATCCAATGCTTCTTTGCTAAAAAAACTGACCATCAGCACGTTGCTTATTGGTGCAGGCTCTGTCTCTATGCTGTCGCATGCTGAAGTAACGCTACTGGTTGATGACCATATCAAAGTCACGGCTATCAATGGGCAAGAAGTGCAGCAGAGCGCTTTTCAACCATTGACTAAAAAGTTCACGCTTCAGCCGGGTCAACATGCGATTACTGCGAAGTATGATCGCTTATATGACTTGCGCCGTGATGAGCATGACTATTTACGTTCGGGTAATGTGAGCGTGACGGCAGAATTGGCGGACAATCAAACCTATCGTCTGACCATGCCGAATCAGCCAGAAGAGTATGCAGCAGCTAAAGAGTATGCCAAACGTCCGATACTGGCAGTAGAGAAAAACAATACTGTGGTTGCAAGTCAGCAAGGTATCGCTGGTAATCAAGGTGGCTTGTTGTCAGGTTTAGGCAAGGCGTTCGGCGGTGTGTTTGGCGGAGCAGGTGATGCAGAGCTACAGAATCAGCGTGCGATTGCCGCATTAGATCAACCAAGTGTGAATACGGGTACGATAGCGACTACTAAGCAAACCACTAGCGTTAATTCATCTGCTAATACCTTAGATCAATTTATGCAAATTTGGTTACAAGCCACGCCTGCTGAGCGCGAAAAAATGCGTCAATGGATGCAAAAGTAAGGTTTCATTAGCAACAGCAAGCACAAAAAAAGCACCTAAAGTAGGTGCTTTTTTATGATCTAGATTTTAGGGCGTGCCCTCAATTCAATCAATTACTCTCTAAATGGGCTAAAAATGGCTAAATTTTGTTAAACATCGTCAAATAGCTTATCAATATCTCGATATTAACAGCGCTATCTTCCTTGGTTAACTGCAATTTATCTCATTTTTATCACCATTTTTAAAATGAGGACACGCCCTAGTGATGTACTGTTTCATTAGCAATGATTAACCCAAAAAGGCGTTATACATCCAGATAAGCTTTTCTTGCTCTTGTACATAGGCATCTACGAGGTCAGCTGTCCCTTGATCTTCGCTGTCTGCTGCTAGAGCAGATACTTTACGCTGCTCTGTAATCAAAGCTTGTAAACCAGTTACCACACCTTTCACACAAGCATTGCCATCTTTGATATTTTTATCTTCTTGAATGCTAGTATGTTGAGTAAAATCGCTATAAGCATGCAGCGGTGTGCCGCCCAACGTTAAGATACGTTCAGCGATTTCATCAATTTGTAATTGTAGCGCGGTATACAGTTCTTCAAATTTTGGATGCAAGGTGAAAAAATGCTCGCCTTTTACATTCCAGTGATAGCCACGGACGTTTAAATAAAAGACGTGATAAGTTGATAATAAATTGTTTAGTTTTGCAATGACTTCGCTCATGTCAGCTTTTTCTAGACCGATTTGATTAGTAGCGTTACTCATAATATTATCCTTATAGTTTGAGTGTTGAGATAAAACATTAAATGAAGAAGATGAGAAGTGTAGCAACTCGTGTGCTGCATTACTATGCTCTTTAATATATTAACGCTTTTCAGCTTTAAAAAGTAACAATCTTAGAAAATAGTATGATAAAACTGCCATATAGAATGGCGTCAGCTTAAACTAAAATCATAACTATACATTCATGTAATTTAGAGCAATTACCACCTTTCTTCTGATGACTATTATAATAGCAGAGCGCCATCAATAAGTTAATTTCAATAAATTTATAATTATGATTGGTTTTGTAAAAAGTATTTTTTATTGATTATTTCTTTATCGCTCATATAATAAGCGATAAAGAAGTCTTCTACTATTTTATGCTGGCGGTTGTAAGTTTTCAGGGTTTAAACCTTTAACGGGGATAACTTCTTGCAAATGCTGACGTACCGTATCGATTGGAAACTTCTGTGCTTCTAAGCGCTTTGGCACAATTTGGCTGCCTTGTTGACCTTTCATCTCAAACATCATAAAGATATAGTCGTCCGTCTCATCCCAGCTTTTGACAGCTGACCATGGAATGACGGCTTGCTGGGTCGTGCCTGCTCGCATTTGCATGCCGCGCATTTGGTTGTTATTAAATGTGTCAGGCTGATTCACTGGCATCGCCATGACGAGGCCATGCTTTTGTACGCCCAATTTCATCTGACGCATCTCATCCGGCATTTCTTGATCGGCCACTTGCTTGTCAAACTCTCTTTTCACATACCATTTAAAGCCAAGGGTACGAACCAGTAAATAAATGACGACTGAAACTAGCATCAGCCAAAAGATAATGGTTGAGTAGCCTGTCACAAAAACCAACCCTGCGATCGCTAGTACCACGGTTACCGCCATAATGATCCATTCTTTCATTTTGATACTTTTTAGACCGAAAGAAGGGCTGGCACTAGCAAATAGCTCGTATTGTGCTTGGTGAAATTCTGCCTCAGTTAGGTTTAAGGCGACAGGTTGTAGCGTATAGGGGTACAAGGCCATAAAGGTTTCTCAAATACTTGTATTGAAAGTGTTGGGTTTAAATCGACAAAACGTAGCAGCTACGTCGTACTTGGCTAGAAGTCGAATAAAAGGTATGCGCTTATCTTACCGAAAAGTACCCCTAAATGAAACATATAAGCCGCTCTGTTCGTTGATAGAGGTGATATTAATGGTTTTAATAAAGATGGGCGAGGCTTATTGAGGTAAGCTGAACTTTGAGAGATGCATTTAAAGCAAATATAACTGGCTACGGATAATGAAAGTAATAAATGAAAATTCAATCAGCAGCGGTCAAAACATGGTCAAATCTGCTGTGTCTTGGTATTATAGCGGCTATCACTTATTTTGATAAAATCAGCACCTTTAAAAACAGTATCTTTAAAAATAACACTTTCGAACCTCTTCCTCACTTCTAGCGTTACAGGCAACTATTATGATTGATCCAAAACTCTTACGCGGCGATTTAAGCGATTTACAACAGCAACTGGCCACTCGTGGTTATGCACTTGACATAGATTTTTGGCAAACGGTTGAGTCAGAACGTAAATCTTTGCAGATCAAAACCGAAGAGTTGCAGTCGAGCCGTAATGCGGGTGCTAAGCAAGTGGGTGCTTTGAAAAAATCAGGCGAAGATGCCAGTGAGCTATTGGCTGAGATGCAGAATGTCAGTGGTGAGATTAAAACAGCCGAAGACGAGCTGCGCACTCTACAAGAGCGTATCAACAAAGCTGCTATGCAAATTCCAAATATTCCAGCAGCCGATGTGCCAGTGGGTACGTCAGAAGATGATAACGTAGAAGTGCGCAAGTGGGGCACGCCTCGTACGTTTGATTTTGAAATTCAAGATCACACTTATATTGGCGAGACACTTGGTATGCTCGACTTTGAAGCCGCGACTAAGCTGACTGGCAGCCGCTTTAATGTACTAAAAGGACAGTTGGCGCAAATGCATCGCGCACTGATTCAATTTATGCTCAATACCCATACTATGAAGTACGGCTATCTTGAAACGTACGTGCCTTATATTGTGAATTCAGACAGTCTCAAAGGTACAGGACAGCTGCCTAAGTTTGAAGATGATTTATTCAAGCTCAAAAATCACACAAACAATGAAGACATGGACTTTTATCTCATTCCTACGGCCGAAGTGCCAATGACCAACTTGGTACGCGGCGAGCGTTTAGATATTAGCGAGCTGCCACTTAAGTTTACTGCGCACACGCCTTGTTTCCGTAGTGAAGCGGGCTCTCATGGTCGTGATACTCGTGGTCTAATCCGTCAGCATCAGTTTGAAAAAGTTGAAATGGTCAATATTGCCACGGCTGAGCAGTCTGATGAGTTACTAGAGGCAATGACAGGGCAGGCCGAATACATCTTGCAGCAATTGAACCTACCATACCGCACGGTGCAACTATGTACTGGCGATATGGGCTTTGCCGCGCAAAAGACTTATGACATCGAAGTCTGGTTACCGAGCCAAGACACCTATCGTGAAATCTCAAGCTGCTCTAACTGTGGTGACTTCCAAGCGCGCCGTATGGGCACACGTGTCAAAGATGGTAAGCAAACCAGTTTGGCACACACGCTAAATGGTTCAGGCTTGGCAGTGGGTCGTACACTATTGGCAGTCATGGAAAACCATCAAAATGCTGATGGTAGTATCACCATTCCAGAAGTATTGCGTCCGTTTATGGGCGGTGCTGAGACTATTTCAGTTTAATAAATGATCTGTAGGTAATGAGCTGCTTGCCGTTTAGGTCGCTCGCCGCTTGTTACTTATCACTTAAATCAAAACCTATCACTGCTTATGGTTTAACAAAACTGATGTGAGTCATTGCTAAATATAAACGGTCTTGTCACCGCATTCTTAGCTAGCCCTATAGCAAATATGTTAATATTGCACTTTGATTTTATAGTCTATAACTTAGGGACGCATTTGTCGTCCTTATGCTTATACTCCTTTGAGTAAACTCTCCTCTTAGCCCAATACTAGGACACTCTATGCCAGCTCCAATTAGCGAACGTAAATTAGCCAATGCCATCCGTGTACTGTCGTTTGATGCGGTTCAAAAAGCCAACTCTGGACATCCAGGCGCGCCAATGGGTATGGCCGATATTGCCGAAGTTTTGTGGCGCAAGTTTTTGAAGCACAACCCAACCGATCCACAGTGGCACAACCGTGATCGCTTTGTCTTATCGAACGGTCATGGCTCAATGCTTATTTACTCATTGCTACATTTATCTGGTTATGATGTCAGCGTTGATGATCTGAAAGGTTTCCGTCAATTGCATTCGAAAACCCCAGGTCACCCTGAGCTTGGCTATACACCTGGTGTCGAAACGACCACTGGTCCACTAGGACAAGGTATTGCTAATGCTGTTGGTTTTGCTATCGCTGAAAAAACCTTAGCCGCACAGTTCAATCGTGATGGCCACAACATCGTTGACCACAATACCTATGCATTCTTAGGCGATGGTTGCTTGATGGAAGGTATCAGTCATGAAGTTTGCTCATTGGCTGGCACGTTAGGTCTTGGTAAGTTAGTCTTCTTCTATGATGACAATGGTATTTCAATCGATGGTAATGTCGAAGGCTGGTTCACTGATGATACGCAAGCGCGTTTTGAGTCATACGGCTGGCAAGTTATCAAAGTCGATGGTCATGATGCCGATGCGATCACTCAAGCAACTGAACAAGCGCTTAAAGAGACTACTAAACCAAGTCTTCTGATTTGCAAAACCACGATTGGTGCTGGTAGCCCGAACAAACAAGGTCTAGCAGCCAGTCATGGTGCGCCGCTTGGCGATGACGAAATCGCTTTGACTCGTGATGCGTTGTCTTGGAAGCATGCTCCATTTGAATTAGCTGATGAAATCTATGAAGCGTGGGATGCCAAAGCGAAAGGCGACGTACAGCAGAAAAACTGGGATGCGGACTTTGACGCTTATAAGAAAGTCTATCCTGAACTGGCATCTGAGCTATTGCGCCGTCTAAATGGTGACTTGCCTGCTGACTTTGATAGCCAAGCAAAAGCCTACATTCAGCAAACGCAAGAAGCGGGTGGCGATGTCGCCAGTCGTAAAGCCAGTCAAAATGCTATCAATACCTTACAGCCATTATTACCAGAATTGCTAGGTGGTTCAGCGGATCTCGCTGGCTCAAACCTAACACTATTCAAAGGCGCAAAAGGCATCGAAAAAGACGCTGACGGCAACTATATCTATTATGGCGTACGTGAGTTCGGTATGACCGCGATTGCCAATGGTATCGCATTGCATGGCGGCTTTATCCCTTACGTAGCCACCTTCCTGATGTTTATGGAATACGCACGTAACGCGGTACGCATGGGCGCATTGATGAAGCAGCGCGTCATCCATGTCTATACGCATGACTCTATCGGTTTGGGTGAAGATGGCCCAACGCATCAGCCAGTTGAGCAATTGACTAGCCTACGCACCACGCCAAATCTACGTACATGGCGTCCTTGTGATGCGACTGAATCTGCAAGTGCTTGGGTTGAGGCCATTAAGTCTGAAAATAACCCATCAGCATTGATCTTTAGTCGTCAAAGCTTGCCACATCAAACACGTGATGCTGAGCAAGTCGCAAACATCACTAAAGGTGGTTATGTATTGGCGAAAGAGCAGGGCGAGCTAAAAGCAATCATCATCGCGACTGGTTCAGAAGTTGGTCTAGCGATGGAAGCATATGAAACGCTGAGCGCAAATGGTGTTGGCGTTCGTGTAGTTTCTATGCCATGTGCTGAGATTTTCGTTGAGCAAGATGCTAGCTATCGCGAAGCGGTATTGCCTGCCAATATTCGCGCTCGCGTAGCTGTAGAAGCCGCGCATGTGGATTACTGGTATAAGTTCGTTGGTCTAGATGGCAAAGTCATTGGCATGACTACCTATGGCGAATCTGCTCCTGCAGATCAGTTATACAAAGAGTTTGGTATTACGACTGACGCTGTGGTTGAAGCAGTAAATAGTTTGGTGTAATAAACCTAACTTAGTCAGTATTTAAAAAAAGAGCTGCCGGAGAAATCTGGTGGCTCTTTTTATTGGCTAAATAATCAGTGTATTCATAGTGGTATTTAGTCCATAATTAAAAAAAACAGAGTACGGACTAATTATGAACTGGGATTTGTTGAGTATTTTTATCACGGTCGGCTTGGCGCATTTTCTTGCACTATTGAGTCCTGGACCGGATTTTGTATTGATCGTAAAGAGTGCGATTAAGAACGACAGTAAAGACGCAATAGGGGTTGCGCTCGGTATCACCTTTGCTAATGCTGTGTACATTGGTCTATGTCTAATTGGCGTTGGCTCAATTTTAGCCGCCTCTGCACCTATTATGATTACGCTAAAAATCATTGGTGGGTTGTTTTTAATGTATCTTGGTATACAGGCGTTACGCGCACGAAAAGATGCGTATGACCAATTTCAGGTAGCCCAATCAGCCCATTCAAATATACCTAAGACAACTTTTTTAAAAGAATTTACTGCAGGGTTTTTGTCTGGAATATTTAATCCTAAAAATCTACTCTTTTATCTCAGTTTATTCACTGTAGTGTTGACACCAGAAATAAGTTTTGTGTTCAAATTGGGCTTAGGTATTTGGATGACTGTTGTGGTATTCGCGTGGGACACTGCTGTCATATTTCTATTGTCGACTCGCAAAGTACGCGCTAAATTTACCCAAGTTGCTTATTACATCGATAAAGTTACAGGGGCGTTGCTTGGCGTCATTGGTTTAACTATCGTCAGAACAGCAATTGTAGATCGGTAATTTTAATCAAAAGTAATTAGTATATTGATATTGAACGTTATTTATTTTTTCATAACCGCTTTCAAGAAAAAAACCATGTCCCTCAAATCCACTTTCAAAGGCTTTCTAGGCGAGACCGTCATCAACGTCGCCATGTGGCTAAAGCTTGAAAAAGATGTTTATAACCGATTAAACGGTATTACTTTGCCACGAGCTAATGGCGGCAGTACCCAAATCGACCATATTATCGTCTCTATATACGGCATCTTTGTCATCGAAACCAAAAACTATAAGGGCTGGATATATGGTAGCGAAAAGCAAAAGCAGTGGACACAAGCTTTCCCGAATGGAAGTAAATTCAAATTCCAGAACCCATTGCGCCAAAACTACTTGCACATTAAGACGCTTGCAGATTTATTAGGCTTGGAGCTGAGCTATTTCCATTCGATGATTGCTTTCATCGGTGAGTGTGAGTTAAAGACCCGTGATGAGTTACCTGAGCACGTATTGACGAGTGGAATGGTGTCTTATGTGAAGAAAAAGCAGGATGAGATACTGACTGAAGACGAGGTCAAGTCTATCGTTGAGCAGATTAATAGCAACAGATTTAGCAAATCTTGGCGCACCAATAGAGAGCATAAAGCCTATCTAAAAGACAAGCATAGCAATCCAAGCAAGAATACAAACAAGAATACAAACAAGAATACAAACAAGAATACAAACAAGCAGCCTAGCGGTAACGCCAATGATAAACCAGTTGCTAAAATGGTCAATAAACCAATATCTGAGCTGATAGTAAAAGAGTCTGCTAAACGAGCCACGCTGAAAAGTAGAGAAGTGCTGCGATGGTCGGGTCAGACTGAGATTGAATCTAGCGAGTTACTAACTGACAGTCTGAATATTCAGCAGACAAATACACCATATGATATGGACAATAAAGCGTTCCTTACACCGTTTGAAGTTGTAGAGCCTGAGTTATCGGGCAATGATTTTAAAACGGCTGAATGTGAGACTATCACGTCTAATAGCACCAATCTTAAAGCTGTTGAGCAAATCAATCATACAGCTATCACAGAGCAAGTACCTGCCTGTCCAAGATGTCAGGCAGCAATGGTAAAACGTGTTGCAAAAAAAGGCCAGCACCAAGGGAAAGACTTTTTTGGTTGTAGTCAATTTCCTAAATGTTGGGGCGTAGTGAATGTTGATTAGCGGTATTCTATATAATCCATACTCTATATAAGCCGTATTACATACAACTACTTGAGCTAAGCACAACTGGCAATTAACCAATCAGCAACTGCTCTCACTCGTGCAGAGCGTCTGACATCTGGATGCATCACAAGATAGAGAGGGTAGTCTTGAGTGAGTGGAATGCTGGTATTTGAGATTGAATCCTGATTGTCTGATGTGAATGATGAAGCGTGGTTTTTCGCTAATATGTGTGGCGTTCGAGCTGTCAGCGCTACTCGATTAATTGGATCAACTGCCGTTAGCTCTGAGTATTGGTGAGCCAAAAACTCTGGCAGTAACGCGATACCTATTTTTTTACGAGCAGCATGACAGGCCATATATAAATCATTAGTGTTAAATGCAACCGTATAGGCATGCTGTTTCACTAAAGCCTGTGACCAAATCAGTACTCTAGCATTAGCTTGAAACTCTATTAATTGCCATCGATCAGAATGGGTGTTTTTGAGGTATTCATTATTAGCAAAGAAACCGTATCTTGTGGACCCAATAATACGAGCAACCAGATCTTCCTGTGTGGGACAACGCGTTCTTATAGCGATGTCTGCTTCTCTGTGATGTAAATTGCTCAAGCCAACTTCACCGCTCAACGCGACTAATATATCTGGGAACTGCTGGCGAAACTCAGTCAGAGCCGTTATCAGCACTTCATTTGCCCAGACAGGTGGTGCCGATATAACAACTTTGCCCTGCATCGCGTTCTGATCAATTGCCATTCTCTCAAATACGGCTATCTCTTTTTTCACCTCAATGGCTTGGCTGTAGAGCGTCGACCCTTCTGGCGTCAGTGCATAGCGTTTGCCTAGCCGATCAAACAGATTTACCGATAATGTTTGCTCAAGATGATCAATTCGCCTCGCAACCGTACTGTGTTGTACCCCCAGCTCTTCAGCGCAAGCAGTCAGAGTCTGTTTTTCCACCAAGCAAACAAAGTAAGCCAAATCATCCCACTGCATCTCAAAACTACCGTTTAGTATGAGTGTTCAGTTTAGCAAACTTCATTGAGTATTTTTGCACAGTGATTGCCTATCTATCATCTGTTTATCTTTACGCCACTATATTAGACTCGTTATCTACTTTATAAAATATTGAGAGACGTATGCAATCATCATCAAACACCCAAACACTCGATCAATTTATAGCACACATCTTTATGGGTGAATATGAGCAAGCCATGCAGCGATGTGATGAAAACGTTAAATTCGTGGTTTTTCGAGAGAATACAGACAGTCAGGTGCCTATTTATGGGACGCACAGTGGCAAAGATGAAGGTGTTGATTTTTTTAAAAATCTTGCGAAAATGTTCGAGTTTGGCGATTTTATAATGGAGGAGTCTATCGTCGCTGATAATTATGTGATCAGATTTGGCAAGCTTGCTCACACAGTCAAACACACGGGGAAAGTATTTAATAGCCTGTGGTCAATGATTGTCTGTTTTAATGATGCTGGCGAGATTGAACTATACCGCATGCATGAGGACACGGCGGCTTTAGAAGCTGCTATGCAAATCTCAAGATAAAAGGTAAATGAAAGGTTGAAACTGCTTGAGGCTATGATGAATCAGATGAAGCGAAAGAGTTATAAGTTCCGCATTGTTAATACTGCAATTATGGCAGTCTTATTATCAGGGATGATGACAATTTATATCACCTTTATCAACCTTGGTATGGTGGATAGGTTTGTTTATTACTGGTTTAAGGCTTGGATGCTGGCTGCGCCTGTCGCCTTTGTTTGCGTCATGATAATAGCCAATCCGGTGCAGAAATTGACTAAAAGTCTGCTAGACTCATAATTCATTAGAACACTATTACTCAGGACGCTTAAATTTATTGCCACGATTGCTGTTGAAACAAGTTTTATCAGTGAGCTAGGAGTATCTTACAAACTAACGGCTACTTCATAATAAAAGCGACATCAAAATCGTGCGTTGGCATAAAGTTAGTCTCTTTAATCTCAAACGTCGTCGCGCTTACCTTTTTGACTTTACCCTTTCCTTTCCAGCAAAACGACACTAATTCATTAGGATCGCGTTCTACGGTAAGTTTGAAATTAGCGATAGGTTTTGCCCAATTAGCACCTGTGGTCAAGATATAGCTTAAGGCATGATAAGGGCGACTACCATTCTTGTGAAATCCTCTTTGAGTTGAAGCATCTACGCAAAAATTTGGGAATCCTTCTTGACCTAGATGAACTGAGCCACCTACAAGCGGTGTATATGAATGCTTGATTTTGGTCGTCGCATTGGCTTTGAATTTTTGCTCCCAACTATAGATAACCTGCGAATCCCAAGGTATATAAAGACTTTCTCTATCATAGATGAATCTATCTAGTGCCTTATTATTACAATCTAAAAGCTGTTGATTGACATATTCAGTGTCAACTTGATACGTCCAAGGTCCCATCATATCAGCCTCGTTAAGACCACAGGATTTAAATATTTCAGTCGTATCAATAGAGGTGTCTGCATAGGTTCTATCGCCATCTTTGAAGACTATTGGGTACATAAAAGTGCGAACATGTAGTTCTGGATCAATGGGTTTGCCATTGACCCAAAGTTTAAAATTATTATAAGTTTCGCTAGTATCAGCAAAATCTGAGCCTGTAAAACTAGGAACAGCGGGCATAGGAAATAAAACGGTTTCGGTAATATCCTTATTGCTTAAGTTTTTAAACTCATAATTGACGCGGATTTTATCTTTGGAGATATATAAGTCTTCACTGTGCATGCTGATATTTTTATTTTTAAGATATTCAACACCGCCTGTACCTATGTAGCCAGTAGAGTCGTTTGCTTGGGCAGCAGTCATTGCTAGCAGCACAGTGTAAGCTAATGTACCGCTAAACATCAGATGGCGCTTATCCATATATTTCTTCTAAACGTAAACAAGCCACCAATCGACCGTCCCACTCGCGCAGTTGCGGCTCTATCTCGCTACATTGCTGCTTGGCATATGGGCAGCGTTTGTGCAGGGCGCAGCCACTTGGTGGATTGAGCGGGCTTGGTAGCTCACCTTGTAGCGTTAAATCGTTCTTATGACCATTTACCGTTGGTGCCGCAGCCAATAGGGCGATGGTATATGGGTGTTTTGGCGCATTATAAATCGCTTCTTTAGGACCGTGTTCGACAGCCTGACCTAAATACATCACCATCACATCATCAGCCACATGACGCACGACTGACAAGTTATGCGAGATAAAGACGTAAGCAGTACGATACTCGTCCTGCAAGTCCATAAACAGATTCAAGACTTGCGCTTGAATCGATACATCGAGCGCGGAAGTTGGCTCATCAGCGACGACAATTTTAGGGTTGAGCATCATGGCGCGGGCGAGGGCAATACGTTGGCGCTGACCTCCAGAAAACATATGCGGATAACGGCCAGCGTGTTCGGGACGCAGACCGACATTTCGCATCATCTCGTTGATTTTGTCACGCTTTTCATCTTTGGACAGTTTGGTATGAATATCTAATGGTTCCGTCAACTGATAACCGATAGTATGGCGTGGATTGAGGCTGCCATAAGGGTTTTGAAACACCATTTGAATTTCGGTACGCAGCTCTTTTAGCGCTTTTCTGCTATAGCCGGTAGTGCCTTCATCATTGATAAATAGCTCGCCATGAGTAGGTTCTTCGATGAGTGTTAGCTGGCGGGCAAGAGTAGATTTACCGCAGCCTGATTCACCGACGACGGCCAGTGTCTTGCCAGCCTCAAGCTCAAACGACACACCATTCAATGCTTTAACGTAAGCTTTTGCTTTACCCAACCCTTGCGATACTGGGTAGTGTTTATGTAGATTGTCTGCTTTCAGGACCACTTTATTACTCATACTTGTGACTCCAAGGTAGCAGCGTGAGAGGTAGATGAATTAGAAGGCAAGCTCGGCAACTCTGGATGAATACAGCGCACCTTGCCATTGGGCGTATCCAATATGGGCGGTGGCACTTCACAAGCCGATTCTTTGTACGGGCAGCGAGGAGACAATAAGCAACCGCTTGGGCGATCGTATTGGCTAGGCACGACTCCGGGTAAACTGTTCAATCTATCTTGACCGATAGCTAGCTCTGGGATTGCTTGTAGCAATGCCTCGGTATAAGGGTGAGCAGGCTTTTGGAAAATATCCGGCACGGTACTGGTTTCGACCACTTGTCCGGCATACATGACTGCGACATCACGCGAGTTTTGCGCGACCAAACCCAAGTCGTGGGTAATCAGTATCATCGCCATTTGTTTTTCGCGTTGCAATCGGCTTAGCAAGTCCATGATTTGCGCTTGTACCGTGACATCCAGTGCAGTGGTTGGCTCATCTGCGATCAGAAGCTTTGGCTCACAAGCAATTGCCATCGCAATCATGACCCGCTGACTCATACCGCCTGATAACTGATGTGGATAAACCTTGAGTCGATTTTTGGCATCGGGCATCTCGACCAGCTCTAACAGCTCTAAGATACGTGTCTGTACGGCTGAACCACTCAAACCAAGATGCTTGCGTAAGACTTCGCCCAGTTGCATCTCAACCGTAAAGCTTGGATTTAAGCAAGACATGGCATTTTGAAAGATCATTGAGATATCTTTGCCAATGATGCCGCGTTTTTCTTTGGCTGACATACTGAGCATATCTTTATCATCGAACATAACGCGCTTGGAACGGACAGTTGCAGAGGGTGGTAGTAGCCCCATCAGTGCCATCATAGTGACCGACTTACCCGAGCCAGATTCACCCACGACTGCGATGACTTCGCCTTGTGTAATCTTTAACGACACATCATCGACTGCACGAAAAGCGCGCACACCTTGCCCGAAAGTCACTGAAAGATTTTCAATATCTAGCAACAATGGTGATTCTTTTTTTGATGCGTCATTCATAGAAGTGTGAGTGGTAGGCGTTTTAATTAATGCTTCAGTCATCTTAGGTCACCTGCTTTAATTTGGGATCTAGCGCATCGCGCAGGCCATCACCAGTCAAGTTAATCGACAATGCGGCTAAGAAAATGGCGACACCGGGCCAAATAGCGAGCCAAACATTACTTTGAATATACTGACGTGCTGTACCGAGCATCGCGCCCCATTCTGCATCGGGTGGCTGTACACCAAAGCCTAAGAAACCAATTGCGCCTGCTTCCAAAATAGCTGAGGAAAAAATCATCGTCGCCTGCACGATGAGCGGTGCCATACAGTTGGGCAAAATAGTGATAAATAACAATCTAAGCACACCAGCGCCCATCACTTGTGAAGCGATAAAATACTCACGCTGTAGCTCTACCATCGCAGTTGCGCGCGTCAGCCGAATAAAAGGTGGCGTACAGACCAAGGCGATCGTAATAATCGTATTGGTCATAGAAGGACCTAGGATGGCGGCGATAATGATCGCCAATAGTAAGCTCGGATAAGACATCAAAATATCATTGACCAGCATGACCGCTTTGCCCCAAACCTTGGGCCAAAATGCAGCACTAAGTCCCAATGAAACACCGACTAACATGGCAAGAGTCGTCGCGCTCAGACCGATAAATAGAGAATAACGCGCGCCATACATCACCCGAGACAAGGTGTCTCGTCCAGCATCATCCGTGCCTAGCCAAAACATGGTATTGCCGCCATCCAGAAAGGCAGGCGGCAACTGCTCTTGACCAGTAAATAACTCGTAAGGGTCATGGGGCGCAATGGCAGGCGCAAGGATGGCAATAATGACCATCAATGCTAGTACAATAAAACCAAGCACCGCGCCTTTATTTCGGCAAAACGTCGATAAAAATAGCTGCCAAGATGACGGCGGTGTGGCGGCCATAAGATTGACATCAGAGGGAAGAACAGAAGGCTTCATGAGCAGTTCCTATAGTGGCTAGCGCGTTGAAAGTATGTCAGTCTCGTTTTTAGCAAGCATTTAAAATGTGCTAAAACTCACTCAAGACCATACAAACACCAATAACCACTATTTATAATATGAGTATTTATCAATGTTAAATTAAGAAGTATGTCGAATACGCGGATTGATAAGACCATACAAAATATCAATAAATAAACTAACTAAAATCAGGGCGGTGGCGACCAATAAAATACCGTTTTGCACAATAGGATAATCACGAGTGAAAAACCCATCGAGCAGCCAATTACCAACACCTGGCCAACTAAAGATAGTCTCAGTGATAATAGCCCCCGCGAGCAAGGTCGCCATCTGTAAACCAATCACAGTCACCACAGTGATTAAGGCATTACGCATGACGTGTACCAATATCACACGGCGCGGCGATAGGCCTTTGGCGCGCGCTGTACGCACGTAGTCCTCATCTAACACCTCTAGCATCGCCGAGCGTGTCATGCGTGCAATCATCGCGAGTGGTATGGTCGATAAGGCAATAGACGGTAGGATAAAGTGTTTTACCACGTCCCAAAACGCGCCAGGTTCTCCTGATGTTAAAGAGCCCAATAACCATGATCCATATAAAGGTTTGACGTCTAAAAACTGCGCGACAGATATGACACCAGCGACGGGCAACAGGCCGAGATAATGGGCGAATATACCAGTCAGGATAGGCCCCAATAAATAGATGGGCATAGAGTAGCCAGCCAGCGCTCCTGACATTAAAGTGTAGTCAATCCATGTACCACGTCGTAGCGCGGCAAAGATACCTAAGCTCACACCGACAATACTGGCAATGACAATGGCACATAAAGCCAGCTCTAAGGTTGGTACAAAATGAGCAAAGAAGTCTTGTAATACCGGAGTACGAGTACGAAAGGATTGACCAAAATCACCGGTCAATATTCCAGTTAAGTAATCCCAATATTGGACAATGAGGGGTTTGTCTAAGCCAAGTCTTTCTAACGCTCGAGCATGTAGCTCTGGATCGACCATACGCTCACCCATCATAATCTCGACGGCATCTCCAGGGACGAGCCGAATTAGGGTGAATGTCGATAGCGTTAAGCCAAGATAGACAGGAATTAGAATGGCAATGCGCCGCAAAATATAAAGTAGCATGGGCTGCTCAATTCAATAGTTGTGGTTCAATCGTTTGAGATCGATGAGTAGAATGTTGGCAGAGATGAGAGAGTCGGTGACAAAATGCTTAATAAGGCGCTTAACTCATATAAATACGGCTGGAGCAGAGTGTCTGACCCAGCCGAATATAAATTAAACAATTATGCATGTCTTACCGGACGTCATCAGCTCAGGTTATTCAACCTTTACACCATCGAAGCGTATTGAGCCAAGCGGACTAATTTTATAATCGACGACGTTTGGTGCGGTGAATACCGTGACCACCGAATGTGCCATCGTCGTCCAAGGCAATTGCTCTTTGAATATCTGCTGAGCTTGTACATAATCGCTGACGCGCTCATCTTGATTGGTAATCTGACGGGCGTTAGTCACCAAAGTGTCAAAGTCTTTATTACACCAGCGTGAGTAGTTATTGCCACCGACCGCATCACAAGATAGCAACGTACCAAGCCAGTTATCAGGATCCCCATTGTCACCAGTCCAGCCCGCTAGAATGACATCAGGCTCACCTTTAGCAGCGCGGTTTAGATACTCGCCCCATTCATAGGTCACAAGCTTGGTATCGACACCAATTTTCGCCCAATCTGCTTGTAGCATTTCAGCCATGAGTTTGGCATTAGGATTGTATGGGCGTTGCACGGGCATATACCATAGATTAATGGCAAGTTTGTCCGCGCCTGCTTCTTTGATAAGGGACTTGGCTTTTTCCACATCATAAGGCGCATCTTTGATAGATTTGTCGTAACCCCATTGTGTGGGCGGCATAGGATTGGTGGCTTTTAATCCTTCGCTTTGATAAACCGCATTGATAATGGCATCTTTATTGATGGCCATATCTAATGCTTGGCGAACTTTAAGGTCGCTAAGCTTTGGTTTTTCAACGTTATAGCCGACATAGCCGACGTTAAAGCCGGGTTGATCGAGAACGGTGGCCTTACCAGATTTTTTGACAGAGTCAATTTCGGCAGGTTTTGGATAAGCGGACACATGACATTCACCTGCTTGCACTTTTTGCGCACGCACTGCTGAATCTTTGGTGATGACAAAGACTAGATTATCGATATGAATATCATCTTTGTTCCAGTAGTCTGGATTTTTGGTATAACGAATTTGCGCGTCTTTTTGATAAGAAGTAAAGACGAAAGGTCCTGTACCAACGGGTTTGGTGTTGATATCAGCAGCATTACCAGAAGCCATTAACTTTTCTGCATACTCAGCAGAATCGATATAAGCGAATGGCATCGCTAGGTTCTGTAAAAATGGCGCATTGGTTTCGCTTAGGGTGATTTTGACGGTATTGTCATCAACCTTTTCGATATTGGAGATAATATCAGGTAGCCCCATACCGACCGAATAAGGGAACTCAGCAGGATAGGCTTTATTAAATTCAAACTCTGGATTGGTGATACGCTCTAGAGTAAAGACAATGTCATCTGCGTTAAAATCACGGGTTGGGGTAAAGTAATCGGTCTTACCATATTTAACCCCTTTACGTAGGTTAAAGGTATAAGTCTTGCCGTCTTCACTAATATCCCAGCTTTCGGCTAAGGCTGGCTGAATCTCAGTACCATCTCTTTTGAATTCCACTAAGCCGTTGTAGATGGGAAAGGCGCTCGCATCAAAATCGGTACCTGCAGTGTATTGTGCTGGATCGAATCCAGCCGGACTACCTTCTGAGCAATAAAGTAAGGTTTTGGCTGCTTTAGCATCTGAGCTGGCAGCAGATTCATCGGTGGTTTTGTTGTCGCCGCTACAGGCACTGATGCCTAGAATAACTGTCGCCAACATCGTCAGTTTGAAGAGTGATTTTTGCATTATTACATCCTATGTAATGATAAATAGTCGCCAATATATTTATAAGATCGTTTTTGAACTATAAATATAATGAGCGTGCTTTTAATTCCCTTTAAAGCAATTGTTTATATCGTGTTTCTAATATGCAAAATAAAAAATATTTTAGGTTGTATTAACCATTATTCAGATTTGCAAAAAATACCGATATAAATAAGTGGTTTAAATATACTCTGTTCAACAGTGGTAATGCAAGACATCCGTAAGCTAATTTGATAGAAAACGTCCTGTTTTACTATCTTTATTGCCGAATTTGTTAGAGTCTCTCCTTATTTTAGAAATGCTGATAAAAATAACCACGAAAAAATATGGGTTGAACTTTGATACAATCTGCTTATTTTCATTTTATTGAATATAAAGTTTTAGTAAATAAGTTTCTTAAATAAAAATACTAATTATAAGACGCATATCTTCCCATGTTTTATGGCGTGATATCATTCGATATGACCGTGATTTGCTTTGATAAGGTCTGCGAGTTTTTCAGCAATCATAATCGTTGGCGCATTGGTGTTACCGCTGATTAAAGTCGGCATGATTGAGGCATCGATGACCCTTAAGCCATTTACGCCGCGTACTTTTAATTGCAAATCGACGACTGAATTGCTGTCTGAGCCCATACGGCAAGTGCCGACAGGATGATAAATGGTATCTGACTTGTTGCGGATATAGCCGAGCATACCGTCTTTTTCGATATAGGGGGCAGGGTAGTCTTCAGTAATATATTTGGCAATGGGGGATTCTTGCATGATGGCGCGCGTACGCTCCGCGCCTGCAATCATATATTCCACATCTTTTGGGTGCGAGAGGTAGTTTGGATCAATCAATACCGCGTCTGAGGGGTCGGCGGAGTCCAGTCTGACCGTACCGCGGCTTTCAGGGCGTAGGTAGCAACTGTGACAAGAGACCGCAAAGCCACGTCTAAGATCACGACCGTGCTCAATCACGCGGGATATGACAAAGTGCAGTTGGGTATTTGGCCACTCTTTTGGATCATCACCGACACTAAAGAACGCGCCCGCTTCAGCATAGTTGGTAGACAAGAGGCCTGTACCATCCTTTCTCCACTGCCGAATACTTTTGGTCAATGTCGAAATTGTCGCCATACCAATACCGATGACGTCAGTGGTATTGACCTCGTAATCAAAAACGACATCTAAGTGATCTTGTAGATTACCACCAACATCGGGCGCATCTACCACGACGTCTATGCCATGCGATTGTAGATGCTCAGCAGGTCCAATGCCTGACAACATCAGGACTTTGGGTGAGCCAAAAGTGCCCCCAGATAATATCACTTCATGACGCGCCATAACCGCATGCTCGACGCCATCTTTTTCATAAGCGACACCAACGGCTTGTTTGTCTTCGAAGATGACGCGGTTGGCTTGGGCGTGGGTGATGACGGTCAGATTTGATCGGTTTTGTACTGGATGTAGATAAGCCGCTGCCGCAGAGCAGCGTTGACCTTGTTTTTCGCCATGAAAGTGGGTGACTTGATATAGCCCTGTACCGTCTTGCTTTTGGCCATTAAAATCTTGATTATGATCTAAACCATTGGTGATGGCGGCTTCTACGAATGCTTTGGAGATATCACGCGGACTCAGTAAGTCGCTGACATGCAGTGGTCCGCTATCACCATGCAGCTTATCACCCCCATGGATATTGTTTTCTGCTTTGATAAAGTAGGGCAGTACATCATCAAATCCCCAGCCTTCGCAGCCTTGCTCAACCCAACGTTCATAATCGAGCGCACTACCACGCGTATAAATCATGGCATTAATCGCAGATGAGCCACCTAAGCATTGCCCGCGTGGTTGAAAGCCGCGGCGATTGTTCAAGTGCATCTGCGGCGTGGTATGAAAGCACCAATTATTCAGTTTCAGCGGCTTGCCTGGCACCATCAAAATCAGTCCGGCAGGGACACGGACAGCAAGGTCTTTGCCTTCACCGCCATATTCTAATAAGCAGACACTAATGTCTGAGTTTTCTGTTAATCGGCTAGCAAGTACGCAGCCAGCTGAACCACCACCAACGATGACGTAATCAAATTTTTTATCAAATTCCATTTTACATTCCTTCTAGCATCCATGCTGAGTAAAACGTGCTCGTTAAAGCGCGTTTATTGAAATAGGGTACGCATTACAGTATCTATTATTTTGCTTGAATAATAAAATAAAAATGACTAAGGGGTGTTTATCGATCAACATATGGCATGGCAAAACAATACTAGGTCGTTAAAACGCTGGTGGATGCTATTTAAACTTATACAGCACATATCTCTGAACGTACGATAAAGCGCTTACCTTCTGGTATTTCAAGCGAAAAACTGGCTCCGCGTCCATCGACCACATCTATTGTTAGATCGGTATGTTGCCAGAGCTTATGCTGAGCTTTACCCATATAAAATGGACAGCCAACCAGCTCACCGATGAGTACGTCTTGTCCGCCTACTTTAAATTCGCCCAATGGATAACACATGGGTGAACTGCCATCGCAGCAGCCGCCTGATTGATGAAACATCAGCTCACCGTGCTTAGATTTTAGTAAGTCGATTAATGCTTTGCAGGACTCTGTCGCTGTGACGTTCATAATGATTTCCTTATCGTTAGACCCGAACGGATGTCCTTCATAATCATACTGAGTAGAAAATAAAGGGTCGCATCATATTCACTCACATGATTTATCATATGTGGTTGAAAACGATACGACCCTTTACTGATGATTACTCTAGCCAGTCATTGAGACGGTGTTACGAGTCTCAAAATGTCATAAAACATGTGGCTACATAATTGTTGCTACAGACTATAGTCAATGACAATGCGACCTTCGATTTTGCCATCACGCATACGATCAAAGATATTATTGATATTTTCTAGTGGCTCAGCGGCAACGGTGGCTTTTACTTTGCCTGCTGCTGCCATGTCTAGCGACTCTTGCAAGTCGAGACGCGTACCAACGATTGAGCCACGAATGGTAATACCGTTTAAAACAGTATCAAAAATGGATACTGGGAATTCGCCCGTTGGTAGACCATTACAGACCAAAGTACCACCGCGTCGTAACATGCCTAATGCTTGATCAAAGGCTTTTGAAGATACTGCTGTCACGAGCGCACCGTGAGCACCGCCGATTTCTTTTTGTAGATATTCAGCAGGGTCAGTATTTTTCGCATTGACAGTGACTTTGGCACCCAGTTTTTTAGCGAATGCCAGTTTTTCATCATCAATATCCACAGCAGCAACGTTCAATCCCATCGCAATGGCATACTGAACTGCCATATGTCCCAGTCCACCGATGCCTGAAATGACAACCCAATCGCCTGGCTTGGTATCGGTCATTTTGAGACCTTTATAGACCGTGACACCTGCACATAACACTGGTGCAATTTCAATAGAGTCAACGCTTTCAGGGATGATACCGACATAGTTGGCATCTGCTAGTACATATTCTGCAAAGCTGCCGTTTACAGAGTAACCAGAGTTTTGTTGGCTTTCGCATAAAGTTTCCCAACCACCTAAGCAATGGGTACAGTGTCCACAAGCAGAGTAGAGCCAAGGAATACCGACTCGGTCGCCTTCTTTGACATGGTGGACATTTTCACCAACGGCGGTGATAAGACCAACGCCTTCGTGACCTGGGATAAACGGTGGGCTAGGTTTCACTGGCCAATCGCCCTCAATGGCATGCAAATCGGTATGACAGACACCTGATGCCTGCATTTTTACAACGATTTGACCAGCACCTGCGGTTGGAATATCTACTTCTTCAATTTCTAAGGGTTGTCCGAATTCATGCAGCACGGCCGCTTTCATTTTATTACTCACGTTGTAACTCCTTGTCATCGTTCTTTACATTAAGATGCTCGGCGAGCATCGAGGTCGCACTTTACAGTTTTGCCATAAAGTGCTTTGAAAAACAGAATTAAAAGAAGCCCATCGCTTTAGGACTATAAGAGACCAGCATGTTTTTGGTTTGTTGATAATGATCAAGCATCATCAGATGGTTTTCGCGGCCAATACCAGATTGCTTGTAACCGCCAAAGGCTGAATGCGCAGGATAAAGGTGATAACAGTTGGTCCAAACGCGACCAGCTTTAATGCCACGACCGAAACGATATGCGCGAGTGCCGTTACGCGTCCAGACGCCAGCACCAAGACCATATAAAGTATCATTGGCGAGCGCCATCGCTTCTTCATCATCTTTAAAAGTGGTGACGGCAAGCACAGGGCCAAAGATTTCTTCTTGGAACACGCGCATATCATTAGTGCCTTCAAAGATCGTTGGCTGCACATAATAACCGTTTGCCATATCGCCATCATGTTTAGCAAGTTCACCGCCTACAAGGACTTTTGCGCCTTCTTTTTTACCAATATCAAGATAAGATAGGATTTTTTCTAACTGATCTGAGCTGGCTTGCGCGCCAATCATAGTCTCAGTATCGAGCGGGTTGCCCATTTTGATGGCTTTCACGCGGGCGATACAGCGTTTCATAAACTCATCATAGATGCTTTCGTGTACGAGGGCGCGTGATGGGCAAGTACAGACTTCACCTTGGTTGAGTGCAAACATCACTAAGCCTTCAACCGCTTTATCTAAGAAGTCATCGTCTTCATCCATAATGTCAGCAAAGAAGATATTTGGGCTTTTGCCGCCCAGCTCTAGCGTGACTGGAATGATATTTTCACTGGCGTATTGCATAATTAAGCGACCAGTGGTGGTCTCACCAGTAAAGGATACTTTATCGATACGTGGGTTGGAGGCGATTGGCTTACCGGCTTCTACACCAAAGCCGTTAATGACGTTTAGTACGCCTTTTGGTAAAATATCCGCCGCGCCTATGACGTCAAGCATGTATAAAACAGACGCAGGGGTTTGCTCGGCAGGCTTGAGGACGATACAGTTACCCGCAGCAAGGGCTGGGGCAATTTTCCAAATCGCCATTAAAATAGGGAAGTTCCAAGGAATGATTTGACCTACGACGCCTAGAGGCTCATGGAAATGATAGGCAACGGTATCTTCATCAATTTGACTAATGCCGCCTTCTTGTGCGCGGATAACGCCCGCAAAATAACGCAAATGGTCGATGGCGATTGGAATATCAGCGGCGAGGGTCTCACGTACTGGTTTGCCATTCTCATAAGACTCAGCAATCGCGATGGCCTCTAAGTTGGCTTCGATACCGTCAGCAAGTTTGAGCAACATATTAGAGCGATCAGTGACACTGGTTTTGCCCCATGCGTCTTTTGCGGCATGAGCGGCATCTAGCGCCGCTTCGACATCTGCTTCTTTTGAGCGTGCGATCTGGCAGAAAGTTTTACCGTCGATTGGACTTGAGTTGTCAAAGTACTCACCATCGATTGGCGCGACCCACTCACCATTGATGAAGTTGTCATATTTTTTGCGGAATTGAACAGGACTATTTTCAGTATTGGGATAGGCGTATAACATTAACGACTCCTTGTTGTGTATTATGGCTAGTTAAGAACAAACGATTTAAGCATAAATATTTGGCCATCCTGACCAAGCTATGACCCTATCGTACTGAGCTTTAGCGATGAGCGATAATGACTTTTTATAATGATATACTTCGTATCGTATAACTTTAAGTTATGTGGTTTATCAGGGTTAAAGTCGTCCGCGAAACGGATGTAGCTGCTATAATTGTTGGCAGCTTTTTCTCTTATTATTTGCTCTTAAGCTGTTTTTCTTATTACTATTAACTTAATTGGTTTAGATATATGCGTCAATCTTCTGCTCTTGATATCTTAAAAACGGGTCAAAATGTCTTTTTGACTGGCTCAGCAGGTTCAGGTAAGACTTATACGCTCAATCAATATATCGACTACCTGCGTGCGCGCCGTGTGCCTGTCGCCGTCACTGCGAGTACCGGTATTGCTGCCACACACATGAATGGCACAACGATTCATAGCTGGTCCGGCATCGGTATCAAAGATGAGTTAAGCGACCGCGACTTGACTACGTTATCACGCAAGCAGTTTTTGGCAGACCGACTAAAAGACACCGCGGTATTGGTCATTGATGAGATATCGATGTTGCATGCTAAGCAGCTCAATTTGGTTAGCCAAGTACTCAAGCATATCCGCAAAAATGACAAAGCCTTTGGTGGTATTCAGGTCGTCGTTGCGGGCGACTTTTTTCAGTTGCCACCGATTGGTAGTAAAGGCGAGACCAACCGTGAAAAATTTGCCTTTATGTCGGAAGCGTGGCTTGATGCTAAGTTCCATATTTGCTATCTGTCTGAGCAACACAGGCAGGTTAGTGAAGCGGCAAATGGCGGGCTTGATTTGGACGATATTCTCAACCAAATTCGTCGTCAGGAAGTCACTTTTGAATCGATTGCCGCGCTGGAGGCGACTTTTGACCAAAATGTCGATATCAAACGTACCCGTCTTTATACCCACAATCTCAACGTTAATAGCATCAATGATAAAGAGCTTGCCGCGTTAGAGGGCGAGATGATGCGCTTTACCGCAACGTCTACGGGCGACAGTAAATTGGTTGAGACGCTTAAAAAAACGGTACGTACCCAAGATGATTTGGTACTAAAAGTCGGTGCCAAGGTAATGTTTATCAAAAACAATACTGAACTTGGCGTGTCCAACGGTACGATGGGTGAATTGATTGGTTTTGCCGCTGTTAAAATCGATGATAGCAAAGACAGCAGTGATGATTTAATCGAAGATGGTGATGAAAATACTGAAAGTGAGACGAATAAGACTGTAAAAGGCAAAGGTAAAAAAGCCATAAAAGAGAAACCCAAAGCCAAAAAGCCAACGACGCAAAAAATGCCCGTGGTTCGGCTCAATTCAGGGCGTGAAGTTGTCGCTGAGCCTGAAGAATGGATTATCGAAGATGAGACAGGAGATGTGCTGGCAAGCTATGAGCAAGTACCGCTTTGTCTAGCATGGGCGATTACCATTCATAAGTCACAAGGCATGACCCTCGATGCCGCAGAGATTGACTTATCGCGCACCTTTGAGCTGGGGCAAGGATATGTGGCATTGTCACGATTAAAATCGCTGGCAGGTCTGCAGTTGCTGGGTATGAACGACATGAGTTTGCAGCTTGATCCGCTAGCACGCGGCGCGGACAAACGGTTTTTGGTGCTGTCAGAAGAAGCCGATGCCAATTATGCGATGCTTGATGAAGAGAGCATGACGCAGGCACATGAAAAATTTATTTTAAAATCGGGCGGTACGCTGAGTAAATCAGTGATTGATGCTTATGCCACTTTGCAAAAAAAGCGCCGTGAGCAACAACAAGCGCAAATAGACAAAAAACAGAAACTGGGCAATCAAGTTTCTGATAAGTCGGACAGTACCTTGCTTGCGACCAGAGTGTTGCTAGAAGAGAGCTTGACGATTGCAGAAATCTCGCAAGCCCGTCAGCTTTCACAATCAACGATTATGCGTCATATTGCTGAACTAAAATCTCAAGATCCAAGCTTGGCTTGTGATCATTTGCGGCCAGAGGATGAGGTGATGACGGCGGTTGGCAATGCCTACGTCGCGATTAAAGTCGCCAATAATCCAAATGATTTCAATGATGATGGCAGTATTAAATTGCGTCCAATATTCGATCATCTTAAGCAAAGTATTGATTACAATGCCATTCGTTTGGCACTGATTTTTATAACGCCTTAATGCCCAATGGTGTCTTGATACTGATTATGACAATTCAGGGTTAAAGCATTCACCAAAGCCATTTAGCTTTTATATAACAATCCTTAGAGCCGATTAACAACTTGTTGGTTTTATTTCATTGTAGCGCTGACTTTGTAGTGCTCAATTTTTTTATCCCTTTATAGCGATATCTTTTTATGCCTGATTTTTCGAGCGCCACTTATCAATTAACGTCTGACCCAGTAGCAGCAGCGGCGTTTCAGGCATCTAGTGAGCACACACAGCCACTGAGGGTTGCTATCAATGGTTTTGGACGTATAGGGCGCAACGTTTTGCGGGCATTGTTAGAGCGCTTCGAGGTATTAGGCCGTGCGATCCATGTCGTGGCAATCAATGATTTAGCCCCAGCGGATATTTTGCTGCATTTATTAAAGTTTGACAGCACGCATGGTCGCCTAAGTCGCCTTGGGGTCAGTGCTGATATTGTGACGAGTAGCAACGATGAAGCGAGCGATGACGGTAACAATAATAGCGCCACACAGCTTTGTCTGACAAAAAACAATTATACCTACTGTATCAATTTATTCTCAGAATCTAACCCTGTGCAGTTGCCTTGGCAGACGCTGGATGTCGATGTGGTGCTAGAGTGTACTGGACATTTTCGCTCTTATGAGCAAGCACAACTGCACATAGAGGCTGGCGCGCAGCAGGTGATTATCGGTGCTGCACCATTCGATGATGTCGATGCTTGTATCGTTATGGGCGTTAATACTGATGAGCTAACACGTGAGCTGCCGATTATATCGAGCGTTTCTTGTACCACGCAGGCCTTAGTTCCCTTGATTGCGACGCTTGATACCGCATTTGGGGTAAAGTCAGCGATGATGACGGAGATTCATGCTGTCACCGCTGATCAGACAGTGCTCGATCAAGCGCACCGTGACCCAAGACGCGCACGAGCGTCTGGTTATAACATCATCCCGACCACGTCTAGCAGTATCGCAGCGACAGAGCGTGTGCTGCCGTCGATGATAGGCAAGATAAATGGGCATTCCATACGAGTGCCTACCATTGATGTCGCAGCGATTGATGTGACCTTTGTTTTTGATACGCCCGATGTGTCTGTCGAGGCAGTCCGCGAGGCACTCAAATCTGCCAGTCAGGCACATTTGCGTGACATCATGGCTTATACGGATGAGCCACTGGTATCCAGTGATTTTATCCATCAGACCGAGTCTTTGATCATTGATGGTCAGCAGCTCATGCAAGTGGGTAGCCAGTACAAGGTTTTTGCATGGTATGACAACGAATGGGGTTACGCCAATAGACTACTAGATATGTGTCTACATCTGGCTTCTCATAAAAAAGCTATCGTCAATTCTCTATAAAAAAGTGACCGCGCTAACCTCGCTGCAAGTATCATATATACCTCTGCATGCAGTTGCCTTGACTCTTTTTTAAACTGAATCAACGATAGCATCAAAATAATTTAAATTCGTTCAATTAATTGCTTGCATTCTTATGTTATATCGCTATAATAACGCACAAATGGAGACGTGGCAGAGTGGTTGAATGCACCGGTCTTGAAAACCGACAAGGGTTTGTAGCCCTTCGAGAGTTCGAATCTCTCCGTCTCCTCCAAATTCGAAAGCCGCAATCATTATTAATGATTGCGGCTTTTTTTGTTGCATTTTTATTTTATATCGTTATAATAATGCACAAATGGAGACGTGGCAGAGTGGTTGAATGCACCGGTCTTGAAAACCGACAAGGGTTTGTAGCCCTTCGAGAGTTCGAATCTCTCCGTCTCCTCCAAATTCGAAAAAAGCCCTAATCAATGATGATTGGGGCTTTTTTTATGCTGGATATTTATCCTATAATTTTATAAATACTCTGCAGATCTTTTTTATTTCATTAGCGACTCATCAAACTTAATTTCCTGCCCATTCTCCAATATCAATGTGCCTTTACTGATCATGATGGTCAAGTCTTTGGTGTTTTTAATGGCACGCATAACGTTGATGTCTTCAATACTGCTCTCGATAATGATCTTGCCAGACTGCTCTGGTTTAATAGGCGGGTCAAACTGTGTTAGTGGTACGTTAAAGCTTTTGCCCTGCGCCAAGTTAGCATCTTGCATGGTCAGTGTGCCCTTAAAGCTTTGAATGGCGAACTTGCCGTGATTAGAGAGCATAAACTGCAGTTTTACTTGATTTAAGCTGTCACTATCGCTGGTTTTGACTGGTAGTAGAGCGACAGGGTAGTTCTGCGCATTGGCACTATAAGCTGGCTGACTGCTGACGATGGGGCTTTTTTTACCTGTTGGATTGTTTGGATGTAGTCGTTCGTATTCACGCTGTTGCACAAGGGCTTGCTTGATAGTGGTACGCGGCATCGCCCCCGACTCATAGGCACCGCTGAGTTTCATTCGCAACATGTAGCGGCTGAGTAATTGCTGCTCAGATTGAGGTAACTGCTCAAAAGTGGTGCCGAGTTTTTTCTGCCACTGATCTGAGTTGGTCGGTATGGTTTTTTTGGTTGGATCCGCGGTTGGCTGTGAGCAACCAGAAACGATTGGTAGTATCGCTAAGGCAATCGTCAATAACAAAGCTTTATTCAAGCGTTGATGTAAACTCGCCATCGTACACCTCCTTAAAAATCTTTATGGATAATAAAGAATGACAACAAAATAATGAGCGTTTTCTTAATATACCTCGTTTGATGAGAGGTTGTGTTTAATTATCGCTAAATGCTGTATCGCAAGTAAAATAGGCATATTTTTGTTACGCCCACAAAAAAAGACTGAGTGCTGTTAAGCAAACTCAGTCTTTTTTTATTAACAGCAGTAACACCTAACGACTGTTTGAATGGTTAGTCATGAGTCTGGTCATTTTCTTGCAGCTCAGATAGTGAGTGAGTAATATTATTATTGTGGGTCACAACAATGGCCTCATCAATAATACGCTGGCTGACTCCGCGTTTACGCAGGCTTTCGATGAACACCTCGTCATGGGCTAGGGTGTAGTCTTGATGATCGCGGTCAAGCCCTTGGCGAATATATAAACGAATAAGCCCTTGGATGCGTTTAAACCCCAACTCTTTTGAAGTGGCTTCTAATAGCGAAATCATCTCTTCAGACAAACGAATACTGATCGGGCGCATGATTTTTTGCGGATGATCAGAAAACTTATTTTTCACACGTACAGGTATCATAATAAACCATTATTTTTAGTGAGTAAGAGTGAAGCACTCAGACAAAAATTAACCCAATCAAAACTATCCTTACCATACAACAAAAACGCCTAAAAGAACACCGTAGCCATGCCAATCGTACTAGGACGTGTCCTCAATTCAATCGATTAACCTCTAAATGGGCTAAAAATGGCTAAATTTTGCCAAACATCGTCAAATAGCTTATTAATATCTCGATATTATTTGTGCTACTGTCCTTGTTTGACGGCAATTTATCTCATTTTTGTCACCATTTTTAAAATGAGGACACGCCCTAAGATTGCGACTATCTTCTTAATTGAAAACGTCAACCATAAAAAAACCTTCATCAAATAATGATGAAGGTTTTTAGTATATGGCTCTCCAACCTGGGCTCGAACCAGGGACACACGGATTAACAGTCCGTTGCTCTACCAACTGAGCTATTGGAGAATAAGTTGGTATAACGATAAGTTAGATAAGCGCTATTGCTTGTCTTGTTTGCGTTATGTGGGGCGTATTTTAGCCAAGTTGTTATAGGCTGTCAACCTTATTATGCCATTAATTATAAATATTGTTGTTAACTGTCAAAAATAACCAGTAATCCCTTATAAAGCGGGCTGTTTTGGCAAATTTTGACCGCTAAAATATTATTTGTTGAATAGGGCGTGTCTTCAATTCAATCGATAAATCTCTAAATGGGCTAAAGAATGAGCTAAAAGTGGTCAAAACCCTTATTTATGTAAGTTGAATATAAAATCTAGCGCTAATTTGATTAGACAAGTCGGCTATCTTTTTGAATAGTAAAACAATCTGTATCTCCCTCGAAACAAAAAAGTCATAAACAGCTCTTCACATTGCTAGAATATTTCTATAGAATACCGACCGTATGGTTTCTTTAATGTATATACATTATTAATATGTGATCAATCTGAGACAGGTAACCTAATTATGAGTCCCACCACTATTGCCTACGGTTATCTAGCCATCGCCATTATTTGCGAAGTGGTTGGCACGACCTTTTTAGTCAAGTCAGAGCAGTTTACGCGTTTGGTGCCGACCCTGATTATGGGTGTGCTTTATGCCATCTCGTTTTACTTATTAACACAAACCATCAAAACCATACCGCTTGGTATTGCTTATGCACTATGGGGCGGGTTGGGGATTGTGCTGACATCGCTCGTTGGCTTGATTTTTTTTAAGCAAAGTCTTGATACAGCAGCTGTGGTTAGTATCGCTATGATTGTGGGCGGTGTCGTGGTGATGAACTTATTCTCTAATTCTGTGGTGCACTGATATGGAAATGGAAAACGCTTACAAACGTAAAAAACAGCCCGAAGTTGTCCGTCGTGCGCTACTAGATCAGGCAGCGCGAATCACATTAGAGCAGGGCTTATCAAAAGTGACCTTTCAGGCGGTCGCGGATGCCGTCGGGGTAACCAAGGGTGGCGTGATGCATCATTTCACCACTAAAAATGCACTCATTCTTGAAGTGTTTCATGATGCGATGGCAAAATTTGAGGCAGAAGTCAATCAAGCCATGGCAGAAGACCCTGTGCGTTATGGTTCTTTTACTCGTGCCTATATCAATGCCACGATTAGCTTAGGCGAAAAAGGGCAGGAAGAGCTCGATAGTCAAGCAACCTTATATGCATTGATGCTAGGCGATAGCGAGTTACGTGAGTTGTGGGCCAAGTGGGCAAATGCACAATTAAAGAAACATCAAGCAACCGACAATACCGAAACATTATGTATGGTGCGTCTGGTGGCTGATGGTATTTGGCTCTCTGATTTTTCGGGGATTAGTATCTCAGATAAAACCTCTATTCATAAGCGTTTGATAAAAATGACGCAACCTGAGAATGAATAAAACACTGTTCTTAAATGATTGATCAAATAAGCTTTTTTATTAAAAAAGCATTGAAAGACAGGCTTGTAGCAATAGGCTATATAAATTTATTTTAAACATTTAACCCATAACGACATTATTCGGTATTAACTTTTTTATAGAGCTTTTGCCAGTTGTCTAAAGGAGAAAGAACTCATGACAGATTCCAAAACAGACCTAAACAACTTAACAGACATCATTGATTTACAGAAGGTTCAAACCGCTTATATTAATGGCTGTTATTTGGCTGTCGATGACTCATTAACCACCTTTGAAGACATCAATCCAGCCACGGGTGAAGTGTTAACTACCGTTCAGCAAACGACCAGTGAACAGATTAATGAAGCGGTAAAAGCGGCACAAGAAGGTCAAAAAGTTTGGGCGGCGATGACCGCGGTTGAGCGCAGTCGTATTTTGCTAAAGGCGGTTGCACTATTACGTGAGCGCAACGATGTACTCGCGTTACTTGAAACCAAAGACACGGGCAAAGCACTCTCTGAAACCAAATATGTCGATATCGTGACTGGTGCTGATGTCGTTGAGTATTATGCAGGGCTTGCGTCGATGATAGAAGGTCGTCAGATTCCATTGCGTGATACTAGCTTTGTCTATACTCGCCGCGAGCCACTTGGTGTTGTCGCAGGTATCGGCGCGTGGAACTATCCTATTCAAATCGCGATGTGGAAAGCAGCACCAGCATTAGCCGCTGGGAATGCGATGATTTTTAAACCTTCTGAAGTCACGCCATTGACTGCATTAAAGTTAGCGGAAATATTGACAGAAGCAGGCTTACCAGATGGCGTGTTCAACGTCGTGCAAGGGGATTATAAAGTCGGCGAAGCGTTAACTCAGCATCCTGATATCGCTAAAGTCTCATTTACGGGCGGCGTACCCACTGGTAAAAAAGTGATGGCAAGTGCCGCATCTTCGTCGCTCAAAGACGTAACCTTGGAGCTTGGCGGTAAGTCGCCCTTGATTGTATTTGATGATGCGGACATCGATACCGCCGCTGATATTGCGATGATGGCGAATTTCTATAGCAGTGGTCAAGTCTGTACCAATGGCACGCGCGTGTTTATCCCTAAAGCCTTACAAGCCAAGTTTGAAGAAGCCATATTATTGCGTGTCGAGCGTATTAAGCTTGGCGATCCGATGGACGAAAATATTAATATGGGTCCATTGGTCAGCTTCCCGCATATGGAAAGAGTACTTGGCTATATCGAGCAAGGTAAAGCGAGTGGTGCACGACTGCTAACAGGCGGCGACCGTGTTACGACTGAAGGGCTTGCAAATGGCGCCTTTGTCGCACCAACTGTATTTACCGATTGTAGCGACGAAATGACTATCGTGCGCGAAGAAATCTTTGGTCCAGTGATGTCAATATTGACTTATGAGACTGAAGAAGAAGTGATTCGCCGTGCCAATGATACCGAGTATGGTTTGGCAGCTGGGGTCGTGACTGCTGACTTGACCCGAGCGCATCGAGTCATCGCTCAAATTGAAGCGGGTATTTGCTGGTTAAATACGTGGGGCGAGTCGGCTGCACAAATGCCAGTGGGCGGTTATAAGCACTCAGGTATCGGCCGCGAAAACGGCATTGAAGCCCTTGAGCATTATATGCAGACCAAGTCTATCCAAGTAGAGCTTGGTAAGTTTGAATCGGTATTTTAATCACTTTTGCTGTGAAATTTTTAAAACGGTAAGGCTGAATTATTAGGACTAATTTGTCCTTTTGGCACCGCCTTACTGATATGAAATGATGGATTTTTTAATATTATGGAGCGTTTTATGACATCAACCACACCTGAATATGACTACATCATCGTCGGCGCAGGCTCAGCAGGCAATGTGCTGGCCACCCGCTTGACCGAAGATGCCAACATTAAGGTGTTGCTGTTAGAAGCAGGTCGTCCAGACCATCGCTTAGACTTTCGTACGCAGATGCCAGCAGCGCTCGCTATGCCGTTGCAAGGAACGACCTATAACTGGGGCTACAAAACCGATCCTGAGCCTTATATGAATAACCGCGTCATGGATTGTGGTCGCGGTAAAGGGTTAGGTGGCTCGTCTCTGATTAATGGGATGTGTTATATCCGTGGTAATGCCTTGGATTTTGACGATTGGTCTCAAATCAAAGGTTTAGAAGATTGGACCTATTTGGACTGCTTGCCGTATTTCAAAAAGTTAGAAAATCGCGACGCTGGCGAGAACGACTATCATGGCGTCGGTGGTCCCGTCGAGATGACCACTTCAAAGCCAGGAGTCAATCCGCTGTTCCAAGCGATGATCGAAGCAGGCGTGCAAGCAGGCTATCCAAGCACGGATGATTTAAACGGCTATCAACAAGAAGGCTTTGGGCCGATGGATCGCTTTGTGACGCCTAATGGTCGCCGCGCATCAACAGCTCGCGGTTATCTTGACCGCGCCAAACCGCGTAGCAATATCACCATTTTGACGTGTGCATTGACTGACGTGATTTTGTTCGATGGCAAACGTGCTGTCGGCGTTAAAGTCGCCCATCAAGGTCAAACCAAGAATTTTTACGCGTCTCGTGAAGTGATTGTTTCATCAGGTGCGATTGCGTCGCCGCAATTATTGCAGCGCTCTGGTATTGGTCCTGGTCAATGGCTCAAAGATTTGGGTGTCAATGAGATTTTAGATTTACCGGGTGTTGGTAATAATCTACAAGACCATTTAGAGCTGTATATGCAGTACGAATGTAAGTTGCCAGTGTCGATTGCGCCTGCCAATAAATGGTGGAATAAGCCTGCCATCGGTGCCGAGTGGTTGTTCAATGGCACAGGACTTGGCGCGTCAAATCAGTTCGAAGGTGGCGGTTTTATTCGTACCGATGAGAAGTTTACCCATCCTAATATCCAGTACCACTTCTTGCCATTAGCAGTGCGCTACGATGGTCGTAGTGCCGTGAAGTCGCACAGTTTCCAAGCGCACGTAGGCTCATTGCGCTCGCCAAGTCGTGGTCGCGTCAAGCTGACCTCAAAAGACCCAAGCGCGCATCCGAGCATTTTGTTTAACTATATGTCTCACGACCAAGACTGGCACGAGTTCCGTGCGGCAATGCGCATCACTCGTGAGATTATGCATCAGCCAGCGCTCGACCCTTATCGTGGTCGCTCGATTGCGCCAACCGATGATTTGGTGACCGATGCGCAGCTAGACGAATATGTTCGTAATCATAGCGAAACAGCTTATCATCCGTCGTGTACTTGTGCGATGGGTGAAGGTAATGATTCGGTCGTCAATGGCGAAGGACTCGTACACGGCATCGATGGCTTGCGCGTCGTTGATGCGTCGATTATGCCAAATATCATCAGTGGTAATCTAAACGCTACCACCATTATGCTGGCAGAAAAAATCGTCGATAAGATGCGTGGCAAGCAGCTACCACGCTCGACCGTAGATTATTACGTTGCCAATGGTGCACCGCTTAGAACTGAGCCGATGCGCGCATATGGCTCTGCTGTCTAAGCGACTGATGAACTATTTATTCAATAATCATATAAGAGAATCTCATGAAAAAGACCTTTCCACGCAAAGGTCTTTTTCATCAGCGCTAACGTATTAAGTATTTTTAATACTGTTGTGGCTGCCTTTGATTGTCATTTAAATTTTTATTTACATAGCAATTTTTATTTATTGGTACTGCTTTGTGCGTCATACAGTCATCAAGTTATGACGGACAAATCAATATCAGACCCTGTTTAATTTACCTATTGAGGTCTTTTATGTACAGCTCGCCATCAAAAGATGCGACGAAACCCCTGACTCTAAACAAGACGGTTTTTTTAGGTTCAGCTATTATTTCTATTTTATTAATTATCTGGACGATCATGTTTCCAGATTATAGCGAGACATTATTAAGCGCTGGCATGGCATGGGTATCAGAGAGTTTTGGCTGGTACTACATGCTGGTGGTAGCCGCTTATAGTATTTTTGCCTTGTTTGTTGGCTTCTCTAAATATGGCGATATCAAGCTTGGGCAAGACCACGAAAAAGCCCAGTTTCCCTTTTTAGCATGGGCGGCAATGCTGTTCTCTGCTGGTATCGGTATTGATTTATTGTTCTTTGGTGCGTCTGAGCCGTTGATGCATTATTTGACGCCGCATACAGGGCTTGAGCCTGGCAGTGAGGCGGCCATGCGTGAGGCACTTTCGCAGACCTTTTTGCATTGGGGTCTACATGGTTGGGGCATTTATGCACTAATTGGTATGGCATTGGCGTACTTTGCTTATCGTAAAAACATGCCATTGGCACTACGTTCACCGCTAACCCCTATCTTTGGCGAGCGTTTAATCAAGGGCTGGCTGGGTGATGGTATTGATACCTTTGGCGTCGTCTGTACGCTGATGGGTATTGCGACCAGCTTAGGTATTGGGGTATTGCAGGCCAATGCAGGCTTAACGCATGTTTTCGGTATCGAGTCTAGCAAAATGGTGCAGAGCCTGATTATCTTGGGCGTGGTCGCTGCTGCGGCTATCTCTGCCATGACGGGCGTAGAAAGAGGGGTGCGCCGTCTATCTGAATTTAATATGCTGGCGTCAATTTTGCTATTGATTGCCATATTAGTGCTGGGTAATACGATTTATTTGCTCAACACCTTTACCCAAAGTATCGGTCAATACTTCCAAACCATCGTTTTCAAAACATTCGATGTCTATGCTTATGACGGTACTGCTGGTGCCGATTGGAAATCAGGATGGACGATATTTTTCTGGGCATGGTGGGTTGCTTGGGCACCATTTGTCGGTTTGTTTATTGCGCGTATTAGCCGTGGCCGTACCTTGCGTGAGTTTGTGTTTGGTGTGATGTTTATACCACTTGGTTTCATCTTTGCATGGTTCTCTATCTTTGGTAATTCAGCGATAGATTTGGTCGCCAATGGGGCAACAGAGCTTGGCGAAATCGCTGTTAATGATGCAGCGATGGGTATGTTTGCCTTGTTTGAGTACTTCCCTTACAGTGATATTTTGTCATTCGCTGGTGTAGTTATCGGGCTTGTATTCTTTGTGACCTCAGCTGACTCAGGCGCTTTGGTACTCGCGAACCTAAGCTCAAGAGGCATGACCAATGATACTGACGCTCCTGTATGGCTGCGTTTGTTTTGGGCGGCGGCAACGGGTTTGATTACTCTAGGCTTGCTGTTCGCAGGTGGCTTTGCATCATTACAGTCAGTTTCTGTGATTGCCGGTTTGCCGTTCTCGCTTATTTTAGTCCTTTACATGATGTCGATGTGGAAGTCGCTAAAAGAAGAGGGTAATAAACGTAAAGCCAGCACCCTTGGCACTGCAAACGTGCTCGATAGCGGTAAGAGCTGGAAAGCGCGTCTGCAACGTATTGTCAGCTTCCCTGGACATGCACAAGTTGAAAGGTTCTTGCAAAATACTGTCATGCCAGCGATGACCGAGGTTGAAAAAGAGCTGAAAGCAGGCGGTCTTAACACTTCTCTAGATATTCGTAATCTTGATAATATCAGTGAAAGTATAGATGCTGGTAAGGGTCAAGATGAGGGTCAGATAGATGGCGTAAAACTGCGTGTCGGTCATGGCGATGAAGATGACTTTGTGTATGAAGTTAATCTAATCAAAGCTGAGCGTCCTAACTTTACATTGAGCACCTCAACTAAGAATGCAGAGTACTATTACCGTGCGGAAGTGTTCTTAAGTGAAGGCTCACAAGAGTATGACTTGGTTGGTTACTCCAAAGAGCAAGTGTTGGTCGATATCTTAAATCAGTACGAGCGCCATTTGCAGTATCTACATTTAGAGCGTTAATTGATTTATCAACACGTCCTGAATATTGAAGTAAAAACACTTAAGTAAAAACATCGTAACAAACAACCCCATAAGTTGAATGCAGCTTATGGGGTTGTTTTATGAAAAATAAAATCAGTAGATATAGGGTAAAATATATAAAGATACGTTTCGGATTATCAGTTTCGAAATATTAGCAAAGGATAAGTTTGTGACCACATTAAAGTACATCGCTCATTATTCTGAGCAAGTTCAAACCCAAGCGGCATTGCTGATTAGCGATGGTACATTGGGCGCATATCTAGAAAAAAAGTATCCCACTCAGCACCAAATAAAAAGTGATAAGGCGCTTTATCAGTATATCAATGAGATAAAAAACCAATATATGCGCAAAGTGGGACAGTTATCGAATGTCAGCTATAGCAGTAAATTAACGGTCCTCAAACATGCGCTAGGTATTCATACCACCCAGTCTCGCATACAGGGCAGTAAGCTAAAATCCCACAACAGCATCACCGTGGCCAGCTTATTTCAAGAAGCGCCGCCTGAGTTTTTGCGCATGATTGTCGTGCATGAATTGGCGCATTTTAAAGAGCATGAACACAACAAAGCTTTTTATCAATTATGCTGTCATATGGAGCCTGAGTATCATCAGTTTGAGCTTGATACGCGATTGTGGTTGCACTGGCGCGAACTGAGGTGATCGCAGTGCTGTATTCTTTTCTTCTCAAAATGAGGACACGCCACAGATTGTATTTCTTATCATAATTTTCTTATCATAACTTTCTTATCATAAATAATATTATACTTTTTATTAATATATTTTAGTGTATGATTTTAATGGTTGTTGATAAATGGAGAAGATGATGAAACGGATAGTTGCTACTGCACTTGCTATAAGCGCCGCCTCACTGATGGTTGGCTGTACAGCGACCAATGCCATGTCACAAAAGAGTGAAGTCATTCCAGAGAATAAAAAACCGACGCCATCGGTGTTGATTAATGTAACATCAGAGGATGCTCAAGTGCAGCTGATGTCGATGGTGCTAACTATGCAATCCGCGCAGCAAGGTGCCAATACTCGAGTATTGCTCTGCGGTCCAGCCGGTGATATGGCGCTCCGTGACGCACCCAAAAGTGTGACCACAGCACAACCGCCTAAAAATATGAGCCCACAGGGTTTGATGCAAATGGTCATGAAGAATACCAATACCAAGGTTGAGGTTTGTGCGCTTTATCTACCGGGTAAGGGTATTGACCAGTCGGCACTGATTGACGGCGTGAGTGCTGCTGATCCTGCTGACATCGGGACGTTAATGGTCGATCAAACCACTAAGATAATGAGCTTTTAGGCAGATAAAAAATAATTAGTAGTTTGAGGAATAAAAAGGGTGTGATATCGACTATCGCATCCTTTTTTTGTGTCAGTCATTTTGGCTAGTGGAATTGCGTTATAATCCCAGCTAAGCACTGTTTACCAAGTAATATTCGCCAAGTACTATTGGCTGAAAAACAAGTACCATAGATCCTAATTCATAAAAGGTTATGAGCAATGATTAATACCAAAATTTATAAAGCAATTTATACCTTAGCTGAAGAGTTATTGGAAGCTGATCGTATAGGTAATCAAGCAGCATTTGATGGGTTTTATGCTGAATTAGAAGCCATTTGTAACGATAATGAAAATACCGATAAAGACCATCCAGAACAGTGGGAAACATTGGCTGACTTTACCGAAGATTTAGACGAAGCCTTAGTTATTTATGACAAGGCCTTAGCCAAAGCGACTGCGATTAATTCAAAAGATCATTTGTCGTCGATTGCTTTTTCTATGGCAGTGTTACAGCTTGAGACAGGTAACAAAGAAGCGGCTATTCAAAGTCTACAAAATGCCAAAATTACGGCTAATAAGATTGAAGATAAAGAATTTAAGGTTGAGATAGACGAGCTGCTTACCAAGTTGTTGGCTGAGTAACTTCGATACTGAGTACTGAAAAATCTTCAACTAAGCAGGAATGATTTGTTATGCAAAACCTACCTATTGCAATTATCGGTGGTGGCTTGAGTGGCTTATATGCAGCGTTTTTGTTAGAGCAACAAGGTATCGATTATATATTGCTTGAGGCGCGTGATAGATTGGGCGGGCGCATCGCTGTTGCGAAATCATCAGTAGATCAGAATGCTAGTAGACAAAGTGTCGATAATGAAAAATCAAACGATGGCTTTGATTTAGGGCCATCGTGGTTTTGGCCAGAGTATCAGCCGCAGTTGAGTAGTCTTATCGAGGCATTAGGTTTACCACGTTTTGCGCAATTCGAAGACGGCGACATGATGATTGAACGTGCTGCCAATGAGCTGCCTATCCGTACCCAAGGCTATCAAAGCTCGCCACCGTCTATGCGCCTCGTCGGTGGTATGGCAGCGCTCATTGATGCTCTGTATGCGCGCTTAAATCCTACGCGCATTATCACGGGGCAAATCGTAAAGTGTGTAATCAAGACTGATCACTATATCGACATAGAGAGCGAATGCAGCTCTGAACAGATGACAGCTGGTCAAATAACTACTTATCAAGCGCAACATGTGCTCCTTGCGCTACCACCTCGTTTGGCGGCGAGTAACATCAAGTTTGAACCTGCTTTACCACAGGCGTTGATAACAGAGTGGCAAGAGACCGCGACATGGATGGCGCCACATGCCAAATATGTGGCGGTTTATGATTCGCCATTTTGGCGCAATCAAGGACTATCGGGTTCAGCGAGAAGTGCAGTAGGGCCACTTACTGAGATTCATGATGCGTCCTTGGTAGAGGGCAAAGGTGCATTGTTTGGCTTTTTTGGGGTTCCTGCTCACGTCCGTCAAAGCGTCCCGGAGTCAGAGCTAAAAGCCCATTGCCGCGCGCAGTTGGTACGTTTATTTGGCGCACAGGCAGAGACGCCAACGGCTGAGTATCTGAAAGACTGGGCGCAAGATTCATTGACCGCGACGCCTGCTGATGCCAGTGGCGCAGGTCAACATGCCGTAGCACCTACCGCTAAGCCGAATACAGGGGTATGGCAAGAATGCCTAACGGGTAGCGCAAGCGAATGGTCAGAGGCGTTTCCTGGTTATATTGCTGGTGCTATCGACGCAGCAAATAAGGCAGTACAAGGTTTAGATTTAGGTTTGTCTGATGAGCTATCGTCATCAGAGTTACCATCCAATAGGATAGTTGATGAGTGAGTCTTTAGAGCAGCAAGCTTCTCGCAACACCAGCACATGGCTCATCCCTTTTGCTTGCTTGTTAGGCGGAGGAGGTCTGATTGGTATTTCTACCAATTTGGCAAAATATGCTGGTGAGATAGGTATTACACCACTGTCATTTCTCTTTTGGTCCATCACGGGCGCTGCTGCTATTTTATTGATCGTTGCATTAATACGGCACGAATTACCTCCCTTAAATGCGCGTAGCTTTGAATACTATTTTGTGGCGGCGCTCATCAGCGTTGCAGGTTCTAATTTACTACTATTTTCGGCTATTCCACATGTGGGTGCAGGTTTCGTCGCGCTCATTATCTCGCTTCCACCATTGCTGACTTATCTTGGCGCATTGGCACTGCGGATGGAGCGATTTAATATCGTCCGCGCTTTGGGTGTGGCCGCGGCGCTTCTTGGCGCAGGAGTATTGGCAGCGCGTAAGTTTTCGACGCCAGACGCCAGTACTTTTTGGATTTTGATCGCGCTTTGTGGGCCAGTGCTACTGGCTATCGGTAATATATATCGTACTTTACGCTGGCCTGATAAGGCATCACCTAGTGCACTCGCGCCAGGTATGTTAATCGCGGCGTCGCTATTGCTGCTGTCATTTAGTGTATTGCCTAATTTTTCAGTCAAAATGCCGCTAGACTGGGTGCCGCTAGGTTTGATTGGCATACAAGCCGCCGTATTTGCGGGTCAATTCTTATTGTTGTTTTTACTACAAAAAACCGGCGGTCCTGTTTTATTAAGCTTATTAGGCTCGGTCGGTGCAGTTGTCGGTGTGCCGGTGGCTATTTTTTTGCAGGGTGAGATGCCGCCAGAAGGGTTGTTTTTGGGTGCTTCATTGATCGCACTAGGCGTTGGTTTGGTAACATGGGGCGGGGTGAAAATGGCGACCACATCGACAGAAAGTATGTAAAGATGACCGTCATGATATAGCGCTCATAAATACGCTAACCTATAGACTAATGACCCTACTAGAGCATATGTTTGCACTGCAACTATCCAAAAGTGTAGCCATGGAAAAATGTCACTATATAGAAATGCTACTATTTAAAAATGCCACTATGCAACCCTCACAATACTCATTTTTTTATCTAATCCAACCTCACAAAACCTCGTTAGAACGTAAATATTACCGTCACTGCCAATCTATAATTTATCTACAGCCATTTTAGCAATCAGCATGGCTAGGTATGAGTGTTCAACAGAGCATCATAATTGGTTACGATTATCTCAAATCAGTTTTTGTGAGTAACACAAAAAAGGAGTATAAATATCGTGGTTATTCCTATCATGGATTAGGGCGATGCATGCAGCCAAGCGTTATCGATTGTTAAATAATGTCACGATTGTCATTAGTATTATCGGCGTAGCCATTGCTTTATTAGACAGTGGTTTCACGCTGCCGATGTGGCTACAACAGGTTTTCCATATTTTTTATCTGGCGATTATTTTTTTAGGCTTTGTTGTGACAGCAGGGCGTTACCTCTATAGCAAAAAGCCGCTGACCCTAAATAAAGTCGCCGTCTTTGACTTACTGACCAGTATTGCGATTATCATCTTACTGGTAGCGCATTTCACTGATTTGGTGCGCTCTGGGATGTCGGTCGCTGTTGATGGCTTCGTTGCCATCAAAATTGCTGTCTTTGTGACCTTTATTCGTGAAATATCTGACCACGATTTTAATCTCAATCGTACCTTTTTAAACCCTGCGCAGTTTTTTATCTTAAGCTTCCTGTCATTGGTATTGGTCGGTGCATTGCTACTGATGATGCCCAATGCAACGACGCAGCCGCTGTCTTTCATTGATGCGCTCTTTACCGCGACCAGTGCTGTCTGTGTGACTGGTCTCATCGTGGTAGATACGGCGACTTATTTCACAACTTTTGGGCAAGTCATTATCATGGGGCTGATACAGATCGGCGGCTTGGGTATTTTGACTTTTGTGACGTATTTTAGTTATTTCTTTAAGGGCGGTGTCAGTTATGAGACGCAGGCGAGCATCAGTGAGATGTCTTACATGCGTGGCATGGGTGATGTGGTATCGACCCTCAAGTCCATCCTATATGTGACATTTGCCGTTGAGGCAGTGGCTGCGGCACTCATTTATATCAGTATTTATGACATACCAGATATGGATTGGTCTGAGCAATTATTCTTCTCTGTTTTCCATGCGATTTCTGCGTTCTGTAATGCTGGATTTTCTACATTTAGCGCTGGCATGTATGATGACTCGCTACGTTTTAATTACCCATTACAACTTATTATCGCCACTACTTTTATCTTTGGCGGCATGGGTTTTGTCATTGTGGTCAATGTGCTGCGTTATTTACGTGATCGTGCCGAGCGCCTGATATATCGCCATGATCAGCGTTATATTTATCGACCATGGTTGCTCAATATTAATAGCCGCATAACCTTGATTACGACGGGCGCTTTATTGTTGGTAGGTCTCATCGGTGTGATGATATTTGAATATAACAATGTGCTGGCAGACCATCGCAGTTTTTTCGGTAAGCTTGTCACAGGGCTGTTTACTGCTGCCACGCCGCGAACCGCAGGATTTAATACCATCGACATGGGGGAACTCGCGTTTCCCACGATTATGTTGACGATATTTTTGATGTGGATTGGTGCCTCGCCAAACTCGACGGGCGGTGGTATCAAAACCAGTACGTTTGCGATTGCCCTGTTAAACACTTTGAGTTTGGCACGTGGTCAGACCAATGTTGAGGTATTTAAGCGCCAGATTGCCGACATCTCGATTCGCCGTGCATTTTCTATTATGTGGCTGTCTTTGTTGGTCATCGGTATGGGGGTAACGCTCATCAGCTATGATCAACCAGAGCTTGATTTAATCAAGGTGGTTTTTGAGTGTTTTTCAGCTTACAGCACGGTGGGATTAAGTTTGAATTTGACGACAGAGTTATCAGATTTTAGCAAAATGGTGGTGTCAGTCATTATGTTTGTTGGGCGCGTCAGCATGTTGACCATCTTTATTGCCCTACTTAAAAATAGACGCCAGCGCAATTATCGCTATCCAACTGAAGAAATCACGATCAATTAAATGGTCGTAAATAAGCCATTTCATCATTAAAAAATACTGAAAAAGGTTAATAAGGTTATGAAATATATCATCGTAGGGTTAGGGAACTTTGGCTCATCGCTAGGCATGGCGTTGACCCGTCAGGGGCACGAAGTGATTGCCATTGACAGTAGCATGCAAAAGGTTGAGGCATATAAGGAAGTCATCTCTCATACCATCTGTATGGATGCCACGGATGAATATACCGTCAATGGTTTACCGATTGTCGACACCGATATCGTTATTGTTGCAATCGGTGAAGACCAAGGCGCAAACGTCATGGCGACGGCATTATTTAAAACCCTAAAAGCAAAACGTTTGATCAGTCGCAGTATCAATCCACTGCACGAAAAAGTGTTGCAAGCTATCGGTGTGGACGACCTTATTCACCCTGAAAAAGAGGCGGCCAATCGCTGGGCCAAACGGCTGTCGCTACGTTATTTCGTCGACTCGTTTGAGCTGAGTGATCATTTCAGTATGGTAGAGATTAGCATTCCCAAGTCGTTGATTGGTCAGACTGTTGATGACTTGCAATTTGAGCAAAAGTTCAATATTCGATTGCTTAGTACCCTGCGCTATGAGTATTATGAAGACAGCTTTGGTCGTACGCAAAGTAAGCCTAGTATTAAAGGTTTGGCGGCGCCTGAGCAAGTATTGCAAGATAAAGACGTATTGGTCATCTACGGTGCTAACAAGCATATCAACGAGTTTCTGCGTAGTGTCGGTGTAAAAATCAAATAAACATTTGCAACAGCCGTGACATGAAAAGGCAAAGGGGAAACTTATGAGTAAGCGCACTATATCCGTCTTGTTGCTTGCGACGATGGCATTGTTGTCAGGCTGTGACCAGACGCCGCAAGACCCGAACGTGTTGTATTCAGAAAAACATCAAGACCCCATTCAAGAGCTGGAGATGACAACAGCGGTTGATCGTAGCCAGTTTGCCTATAAACAAACCTTTTATGTGCCCATTTATTCTGACATTTATACCGATAGCGACAATCGTAAAGTCTTGCTATCAGCGACTTTGAGTGTACGCAATACCACGCTAAAAAAATCACTGTATATCAATAAAATTGACTACTATGGCACTGATGGAACCTTTATAAAATCCTATTTAAACAAACCGATTGAGCTTCCAGCAATGGCCACGCTCAATTATATCGTCGAAAAAGAAGAGGATAAAGGCGGATCGGGCGCCAACTTTATCATTGAAGTCGAAGGGATAGACGAGACGGTCAAGCCCGTCATTGAGGCGGTGATGATCGGTAATTTTAGCAATAAAGGCTTTGCATTTAGTACAGAAGGTACGCCAGTGGTGCATTGATTAAGGATAATAAAATCCAAGGAAGGGATATGTCTGCAACCAAAGAAGAAATTGTCGCCTTTATGGCGTTGGAATTTCCACAAACTAAATGTGTCATCGAGGCAGTCGGTGACAATCGCTCGACCTTATCACACGATATTGGTATCAATGAATTGCGTCCCGGTGGTACGGTCTCTGGACCAGTATTGATGAGCATCGCTGATGTGGCTCTCTATGTGGCGATACTTGGTAAAATAGGTATTGTGCCATTAACGGTGACGACGAGTTTGACCATTAACTTCCTGCGCAAACCCTCAGCAGAAGCACGTATTATCGCTGAGTGTACATTGATGAAAGTAGGTCGCACGCTAATCGTTGGCGAGGTTGCGCTTTATTCTGAAGGCTCTCGCGACATGGTGGCTCACGTAGTTGGCACCTATTCCGTACCGCCTCAGCACGTTTAGCTATTTTTAGCCCATTTTTAAAATGAGGATAGGCTCTAAAAAAGCAGTTCTATAAAAATTAATGTCATAAAATTCACGCTGATATGGACTGCTACTGTTTGGTTGCCTCAACCTGAATGTTTAAGTGAAGGTTTTTAGTAACGCCAAACCACGCATATTTATCGATATTCCATTTGGTGCGATCAATCATCGCCGTAAAATCCCCACCACAAATATCTTTTTTGAGCGTGGGATGTAGATAACAGTCAAACTTAGTCGCTGTTAAGCTAATAGGGTGGGTTTTGCCATGCAGTGTTAGATGACCGTCTACTTTTGTGACCATTGGGCGTGATTTGCCTTGGCTAAGATACCATTTGTTAGAATCAAAACGTGCCAACGGAAAGCGCTGCATATCAAAGAAGCTAGGGCCTATCAAAGTCTGGTTAAATGCTTTATTTCCCGTATTTAGAGAGCTGATCGGAATGACCAAGGAGATATTGCCAGTTTTTAAACTTGAGTCATATTGCAGTTGACCTTGGACATTATAAAAGCCGCCCGCAGTGGCAGGGGATTGGAAGCGTTCAATGGCAAAGCGCACATGGGTGCCAGCAGGATTGATGGTATAACTGGCGGCATGGCTGCTATGTGCAGCGCTTATTATTAATAATGGCAGTGTCAATGTCAGTAAAGGGTAGATAGGTGATTTTTGTAGAATAAAAGATAGGATGCTCATAGCTACATTCCTTTGCGGGCTATTGATAAATAAAGAACGTCGTCGATGAGCGCAATCCATGCTGTTACTCAATGTTAAGTTAGGCAGCAATAACTATTTATACATTATTTATCAAATGCTTAGTAGCTTTATTTTTATGACAATATCATTATTAATTTGGCTATTATTCAACAGCTAAGATTGGGTTTTCGACGATTTTTGAAAGCTTGCCGCATCAGGTTTTTTGCCATTAGCATTGATACTGTTGGCTTTATTCGCTACTGGGTATTTAAAAAATAGCGTTGCAAGCGCGCAGGTTATGGTCAATGACAGTAGCATCGATACTAATGTATGACTAAAAAAGTGATCACCAAATAGCATCTTATACAGTCCCATCGTCCATCCTATGACCGTGACTATTTCAAATATTCTATAGCGATACTGATGTAGAGTGGGTAAAAATGCCAAGCCATATAGAGAAAATCCGGCACTGGCATGAGCTGCTGGGAAGCACTTGGCAGACGTGTTAGCGACTATATTTTGCCAAATATTTAGATAAGGCAAGTCGCCACCAAACAGTATTAAATGATTGGGGCAACTGACATGAGTCACACCTTTGAGTGGCGCAATCATACTGGGAACGGCAATTAAAACAAGCAGTAGATAACTTATTTCACGCGTGGATAAAGGCGTGAGCCTTTTATTGTACTTAGCATTTTTTATTGCCAGATTGATATCTGAATCCTGTTTATGTCTCAGAATTAGAACGGCTATGAGATAAATGCCAAGCAAGATGAGTAGCAATTTAGGCAAATCATAAAAAATAAAGGCAAAAGGTTGTGTGCCTTTTTCTAGTAGCCAGTGTCCATTAGTGTAAAAAAGCTCACTAATATGAATGTCTAATTGGCTGTGCTCAAACAACAGTGTGGCTATGATGGTCAAGCATAGGAGTTTAAGCCAGACTCCATTGGCTGAATATGTCTTCAAAATACAACACTCAATAATGCCATCATCCACAAGATAAATAGCAGCATTAATGCCAAAAATTGTGCCGCAGAGCCAACATCTTTGGCTATCTTTGCCAGTGGATGCTTGGCGGTCGATGTGTGATCGACACTGGCTTCGATTCCAGTATTAATGAGTTCGACAATTAACGATAAGAAAGAAGCGACGACCAGCAGCATTTTGACGCTGACAGTGAAAGGGCACAATATAATCGCCATGAATAATATGAGATTGAGCCAAAATACTTGTCGAAAAGCCGCCTCAAATTTGTAAGCTGCTTTGAAGCCATCCAGAGAGTAACCAGCGGCTTTTATAATGCGATAAAATCCTGTTTTACCCTTGACCTCACTGGCATAGCTATGGGGTAGCAGTTGTTTTTTACCTGCTATTGAGCTTAAACCCCCACGACTCGTCGACTGGTTTTCAAGATTAATAGGATTTGCTTTATTCATATCAAATGCTTCACAGTCTATTAATATCAAGGTATGCGATAAATTTTAATTATTTAACCATGGTCGAATGTTCAACATGCCCTAAGTATAAGCGGGCAGGCATTAAGAAAATGTTAAGCTTTTTTAAAATAGAGATCTTCTCTAATGATAATTGATGATAAAGGTACTGCCACCTAACGGATTGACTTGATGGGTAAGCTGCCAGCCCATATGTGTCATGATGCGCTGTACGATACTGAGCCCTAAGCCTGTGCCTTCTACTGGATAATGGGCGTCAGCTGCCGATGACGATTCTGTATCCAATGAGATATCTTTATACTGCTGCTCTAGACGTTCAAATCTCTCGTATAGCAGCGGCATCATCACCTCAGGAATACCTAGACCAGTATCAGTGACGGTGATTTTTTCAGCATCGATAGTGATGATGACCTCACCCTCATCGGTGTACTGAAACGCATTTTTTATCAAATTACCCAGTGCCATTTTTAGTAGTTCAGGTCGTACGTGTGCGACATACAGCTGTTCTGCGACTATGTTACAAGTGACTGACTTATGGCGAAGCAAGTAATTTAAGCGCTGTACTTCATTTAACGCGATGTCATTGATAGACGTTGCTGGTGCATCCAGTTTTTCAGGAGCACGAGACAGCAATAATAAGGCGCTGATAATCTCCGAGGTTTCTTTGGCGGTCGTACTGATACGAGTGGCAAATGCGCTCAAGTGAGGGTCGTTTTCTAGTTGTGAGGACAATACTTCTGATGCCCCCATGATAATCGTCAAAGGCGTGCGCAGCTCGTGACTGACATCACCAGTAAATAGCTGCTCGCGTTTGAGGTACTGCTCAAGTTTGTGGTTTTTTTCATCGACTGCGCGTGCTAACACGCCAACCTCGGAGGGCAGATGCGTCAATTCCGTCAAGTTGCGATGATCTGTTTCTACGGCTTGCTTTAAGTCTAATAAAGGTTTAATGATTTGCTTGGAGGACAGCGATGAAAATATCACTGCAATCAATAAGCTCAAAATGACCGCTACTTTTAGGGCGTTGGCAAATATGTCTTCTAAATGCTCAAATATGGCCAGAACAGGGTAATTCCCCATCACCATTTCAGTGTTTTCTAAGTAGGTTAAAATGTAGTTTTCTTTGTCTTTTTTATAATTAAAGAAATGTAACTCTGTTGTCGATTGACCATTTTCAGTGGTGACAGTGACGGGCATCTCTTGTACGGTTTGGGTGGCCAGTTTTTGTAGATTGCTCGGTGCGTTATCGAAGCGATAAATTTTAATACCCGGTTCAGCGCTATAAATAGGCTGATCGCCTTCTTTTTCTTGGCTAAGCTCTAACTGTTGCAATAAGCGAGCTTTGACCAGCTGTTGCTCCATTCTGACTTCGGCATACATGAAAATACTGACGAAAGTGGCACACAGTAATAGGGCAAATAACAAGTAGGAGAGTCGAAACTTATTGGCGATGGAGTCGATATTAAACATGGTATTTACTTCGTTGTGAAAGACGATATGAAAGACAGTGAGAGTCAAATAAGGACATCAGACGATGATTTTTTAGGCTTTATCTGGATCGATAATCTGGTAACCGACACCGGGCAACGTGACTATCATGATTTTATCGAACGGCTTATCTACCTGCGCACGGACCCCATGCATGTGAGTGCGCAGTGCATCACTGCTTGGTATGTCTTCGCCCCACACCTTTTCTTCCAGCTCGGTTTTGCTAACCACGCGCGGCGCCGCACTCATCAAGGTATGTAGTATTTTGAAGCCTGTGGGTGTGAGTTTTAGCGACTTACCTTCACGTGTAATCGTATGCTCACTATGATTTAAAGACAATGTGCCAACGGTTAAACCATGCTCAAAATGATCGTCTTTATGTCGGCGTATGAGAGCCTTAATACGAGATTCTAATTCCACCAATGAGAAAGGCTTAACCAGATAATCGTCAGCGCCACTATCGAATCCTGCCACTTTATCTAAAATCGTATCGCGAGCTGTCAGCATCAATACTGGCGTTTTGTCATGCAGCTCTTCCCTGAGCTTTTTGCACAGTTTAGTGCCATCCATACCCGGCAGCATGACATCTAACAAGATGACGTCATATCGATTATTTGATGCGAGCGTTAAGCCACTAATGCCATTATGGGCATTGTCTAGCTCAAAGCCTTTCGGCTCAAAAAAAGCATAAATATTGGCGACGATATCGGGATTGTCTTCAATGATGAGTATCTTGTACATGAGTATTATTACCTAAAAAGGCGGAGCGATGATAAAGAATTCAATTAGCCACTTAAAAAAAGGTGGGTGCTGCTTTGGTTTCGTCAGTGGTGATACCAAAAAACTGAAGCAAGGTTGGCGTAATAAAATCATGTGATACAGGCTGATCAATCATGTTAGCTAGGCTACTCTTAGCCATAGTGCTGCTATCAATGCCGTTGCCATTCGGTGACCAAATAATCACTGGCACGTGTTTTTGTGCATTTGGCGCAATAGCGTATGGCAGACCATGCAAGTAAATATTGTTTTCGCCCAAACTTTCTCCATGATCACTAATATATACCATCACCACCTCATAATCTTGCTCATAAGGTTTTAAGGTTTCGATCACGCTATTTAAAAAATAATCTGTATAACGAATGGCATTGTCATAACCATTGATAACCGATTGGTTGTCGCATTTTGATAGCTCATTGGTCATACAGACGGGCTGATATTCTGCAAAATCTTTAGGGTAACGCTTAAAATAGGCGGGTCCATGATTGCCCATTTGATGCAGCAAAATAAGTGTGTCTTTAGATGTCTCTTTCTGTGAGCTGCCTGACTTAACCAGTTTATCAAAACCATCAAGCATACCTATGTCTCGACACTCAATATCACAGTCTGGATTGAGCGCGGCTGTTTTATAATCCTCAAAAGTTACGCGGTCAGCCACCCCTTTGGCGCTAGAGTTATTGTCTCGCCAAACGACCTTGACGCCTTGCTTGTGTAGTGTATCGAGCACGTTTTCATTATAGCTAGCGCTATCAGGGTCATAATTTTTTCTATTGGCGTAGCTAAACATGCAGGGTACTGAATAGGCGGTGGATGTGCCGCATGACGAGGCGTCTTTAAAGCTGTAGATGTCTGATTGTTTTGAAAGCAAAGGCGTGGTGTTGCGCGCATAACCGTTTAAGCCAATATGGTCAGCACGAACGGTTTCTCCTACTACAAATACCATCAACTTAGGTTTTACAGCGCGGTTGCTAGTGTTAACAATAATGCTGCGTTTTGCATCTGTGGCATGAGGGATTAGCGTATCGGGACGACGGCGCTCAGCGATATAATCAGTACCCAGTTTGATGACAGAATAAACAGGAGTAATAGGATTGACATAACTACGGACTATTTTGTGCTGGCGAAAAAAGCTGGCGTATTGGTCACCAAATGGCACCAGACACACCGCTATCAATACGATAGATAGTAATAGGGTGACTGATTTTTGAAGGGTTGCTTGTTGCCAAGACAATCGCTTTAGACGAATGTTACCAATCATGAAAGCAGGCACTATACCTAGTAAAAACAGGCGAATAAATAGACTGGGTGCCATTAATCCCATGGCTTCTGCTTGATCGGTTTGTAAGCCGTTAATGAGCATATCACGATTAAATATCGTCCCGTAGGCGTCGGTAAAGTAACCACAGATGGCTGCAATCAGCACCATTATGATGAGCACTACTTTTGCCGTTGAGCGATGACACAGCAGTGACAACACCAACCATATCAGCCCAAACAATAAGCCTGTGATGGAAAAAATAAAGCCCGTGTTTGTGCTCAATGGATAAACGCTGAGTACCTGCTCAAAAAAGCCAATATTCGCCGTCGCTACTAAATACAGAGCCACGACTATGATCAAATGATTGAGATTGATCTCACGATCATAGAGCTTGCTTAGGGAGCGGCTTTTTCTATTAGCTTTGGGCGCATTGATTTTGGCGGCTTGAGATATTGACATACAAGTACTTCTCAACAGGATGGTAAGGAGTGTAATGCCTTACAGTAACAAGTACACTGTTAAGAAGATGTTAAGGTAGTTGAATTCAATAAGATATTAGGACATATCAATAACCTAAACGATGACACGTCCTAATTTAAACCTGTGCGAAAGAGCGTGCCAACGACAACAAAGGCGACAGAAAACAAAGTGACCAATATGATATTGATTGAAAATCCTTTCAGGGTGTGAATAGACAATCTGGGTATTCGATAAAAACGAGCGTGCAGGGCAACCAAAACAGTCATTAGCAATAATAGTAATTTGAGACTAATAAGAATACTAAAATCATTATCAAGTTTAAACCATGCAGCAATGTTGGGTAATAGCTGGTAGACCATCCAAAGTCCAGTGATTATTTGCAGCACCAAAGCTGGCATCCCAACCCTCTCAAATAGCTGCTCAAATTGCATCAGACCATCAATATTTCGGGATGATAGCGCTTTTGGTAATACCACCAAGGTCAAAATCAGATGGCCACCTGTCCAGACAGTAGCGCCTAACAAGTGTAGTATGAGTATATAGTTAAGCATAGATAACAATCCTTAAATGCCACTGACATAGGGCTTTATGTCGATTAACTGAGGTACTTAATCATGAAACGCGCCGCACAATTACAACCATTATCTCGTCAACATCATCTAGGTCTAAATCTATCTCGCCATGCTAAAGAGTGTGCTGATGAACCTAACGCAATTGCCGAACATTGGCTAAATATCACGTCTTATATTAACGAGATGCAACAGCATTTTCAGATTGAAGACAATCTAATGGCTCATGCCTTACAGCCTCATCGCAGCTCCAAACCTGAGGTGGCATCGGTACTGAATACACTTGATGCGCAGCACAAGTCCCTGCATGCACTCATGGCAGAGGTTCAAGGTTTGCCGCACTCTCAAAGCAATCACGTCACCGTTGGACAAGTCAAAAAACTCGCCACCTTGCTATACGATCATATTCGTTTTGAAGAACGAGAATTGTTTCCTATCGTTGAGCGCTATCTGACAACAGAAGAATTAGAGGCTATTTATGATGCCAGTCCAGACAGTATTAAACGCTCCGATGAGAACCGCTAGAGCGCATTTTTTATCAAAGTTGTCTTACTCTATAGCAAGATAACCTGCGTCAGAAAAATACTGTTGCCCAGTAGGTGAGCGCAGATAGTTTGAAAAATCGGTCGCGGTAGTAGTCTCCCTAATCACCAACCCGTCTTGCAAAATAGGGGGATAAGCGTCTGGTGCTAACGTATAGAACTGCTCAGGCGTGGCTTTAATCGCTGTCAGTTGTGATTGAGCGACAAAGCCATAATCGACATTACCAGTGTGCGCATATTGAAACGCTTGCCCGATATTTTCAGCTTGAATAATGCGACTTTGCTCAGTGAGCGTGTCAAAGATATTTTGTGATTGCAGGTACGCTTGTGCCGACTTGCCATAAGGAGCGAGTTCTGGATTGGCAATGGTGATTTTGCTATCAGACTCCGACATCAATAATGCATTTAAAGTAGTAGAGTTTAGTCCTTTAAACGATTTGTTAACACTATAAAGTGCCAGCTGACCTTGGGTATAAGTAAAGGGCTCGTGGGTTGCTTCGTCAGCAGATTTTGCGTTATCTAGTTTTTCTTTGGCAAGCTTGGCAGGAAATTCTTGATTGGCGGATAAAAATATATCATAAGGTGCGCCAGAGGTAATCTGCGCATATAACTTACCTGAAGAGGCGTAAGTCACGTCAATCGCTTGTGCAGGCGGAGTTTTATCCGCTTGATAAGCAGCAATAATTTCAGGCAATACATCTGATAAGTTGGCAGCCGCTGCGATGCGCAGTGTTTGACTCTGCTCAGTGGCGTTGTCGGCGTCCGATTGAACAAGCTCAGCGGTTTGCTCTTTGCTACAAGCGGTTAGCGTTAACGCTAAGCAAGCTGATGATATGGTTATTAGTTTAATCATTATTATAAAACCTTCTTATTATTGCTTGCCAGTGTCGCTCACTGTTATTGCTAAAGGTTAGCTATCGCTTTGAGTAGTCATTTGAAGCGCATTATTACCCATTATTACTAAGCCACTTAGATGAATCGTCTTGGTAATATTCTTGCTTCCAAACTGGAATGTCGGCTTTAATAGTATCCAATATCCAGCGACAAGCATCAAAGGCAGGATAGCGATGCGCTGAGACGACGCCAACCCAAATAGCGACATCACCAATTTCTAATGCACCGATACGATGGATGGCAATGGCATGGGTAATCTCAAAGCGCTTTTTGGCTTCTTCAATAATGGCGCGACCTTGATTGATGGCAAGGTCTTCATAACCATAATAAGTCAAACGATTGACGCTACTGGCATTATTATGATTGCGTACCCGCCCTTCAAAGCAGACAAACGCGCCGCAGCTGTCATCATCAAGGGTACTTTTAAGCCGACTTTCATCAATATCGGTATCTAACAGCGCAAAACCATCACGTTCAGCGATGAGGTACGCCTCATCAATGGTACGTTTAATGCTCATCGATTGACCGTGTACATTGTCTGTCATAACCATTTTCTCTTATTGTTTTTAAGATTCTTAGTGATACAAATGATAGGTAAATAGTTTTAACCACCAGCCACTGGGGTGATAAAAACCACACTATCGCCCTCATAAATCTCATCTGTCCATTTGGCAAAATAGTCATTGACCGCCACGCGTAGCTCCGACTGCGGACGACTAAAGCGATGCTTTTGGCTCAGCTGTTCATACAGCTCGGTCAATGAAGTCGACTGTGACACCGTGATTTTTTCTTCATGACAGTTAGCTTCATCGGCTAAGCTGGCAAAATATAAAATATTAATATTCATTGTAGTATCGACATCTATATTTGCATCATTCTCTAATAAATTGTTCATAGAAATAGTCCTGATTTTTAGCGGCTTATTCGCTTGCTAGCTTTCATATTAATTGTATTCATTTTACGCATGTTGATAGTCGGACTTACCGCCCGTTTTTTTCATTAAATGAATATTATCAATCACAATGTCATGCGAGATAGCTTTGGTCATATCGTAAATGGTCAAGCAAGCGACACTGACGGCGGTTAATGCTTCCATTTCTACCCCAGTTTTATGAGTAACTTTAACCGTGGCAGTCACAGTAATGCTATGGTTTGCATCATCGTATGCAAAGCTTAAGCTGATTTTATCTAAGGGCAAAGGATGGCAAAGTGGAATCAAGTCGTGGGTGCGTTTGGCTGCCATGATACCGGCAATATGAGCAGTCTGAGTGATGCTACCTTTTTTGGTCATACCGTCGGCGGCTTTGATTTGCGTATAAATGTCTGCGGGAAAAACTACTTGTCCGCTTGCATGTGCTTCTCTAGTGCTAGCCGTTTTGCCACTCACATCGACCATGGTGATATCACCGTCGCTGTCTAAATGGGATAAGCCAGATTGGTTGCTTGGTTGCTTGGTTGCTTGCTTACTGTTTTTTTGACTGTTGCTATTCATTTTCATTTCTCTTAAATGGTCAGTTTTTCTGAAAGCTAGTTTCTCTCAATAAACCTTTTTATAAGTCGTTTAAAGCTAAACAGGCATGCTCAAAATCTTTAGGCGTATTAAAATTGGTTAGATACTGCCAGTTTTTTGCGAAAGGGACGGGCTGCACAATTGGCTGAATAAACTTCATCACTTGCCGCTGTCCATCGTCAATATAATCCTTCAAATTAGGTTCAATACTTAAACGATATAAACCTAACAATGGATATAAATTACTGTCATCTGTTAGGCAAATAACAGTTTTATCAGAATTGTTCGTCATATAAGGTTGCAGTTTTTGCCATAAATCTGTGACAGGAATTAAGCTGTCACAGCTGATAACCGTTAACCAAGATATATGTGGGCTTGTGTCTGTCGTTAATTCTATTGAGCTTGTTACAGATTGCAGTGCTGACTCAATCGCTACCAACGCGCCGCCTGTTTCAATCGGCTTATCATCATTGCTTGACAGAATATTGTTAGAAAGATCGTTAGCAGATAGATAATCAGTAATATGAAAGACTGGCGATGGCGAATTCTTAAGCAAATCTGGATTGATGCTAAAGCCGCGTCCATTATCCGCAATCATAATAGGTATATTGCTTATCATCGCAGCACTCAATTCAAGCGCTTGTCTGACATGATAATCAAGTAAACGCTCACCTGTCGGGAGTATCAACTCAGCTTTTGGCGATCCCATACGTTTGGATGCGCCGCCCGCCAAAATAACGATACCTGCTAAGAGATTGCATTTATCTACTTCGATTAATCTATCTGCAACATCGACCATGAATCAATCGTGACCTGGATTGGTGCGCATTAAGTGTGGCACAAAATTACAGGGGCGTGTGCGGCTATCGAGCTGCTCTTGTAAGATACCTTCCCACGCAGTGCGGCAAGCACCTGATGAACCGGGTAGGCAAAAAATACCCGTGCCATTTGCCATACCAGCCACAGCGCGAGATTGGATGGTAGACATGCCGATATCGTCTTTTGAGATTAAGCGGAACATCTCACCAAAACCATCAACCGACTTATCAAATAATACGCCGACTGCTTCTGGCATACTGTCGCGAATATAAAAGCCAGTACCGCCCGTGGTGATAATAGCGTGTACATTAGGGTCGGCAATCCAACCGCTGATGACGGCTCTGATTTTATAAATATCATCAATAATCAGCTGACGATCGGCAAGTTGGTGTCCTGCTGTGGTCAGTTGGTCAACCAAATACTGCCCTGAAGTATCTTCTGCAAGAGTACGACTGTCAGAAACCGTTAAGATGGCGATATTAAGCGGGGTAAAGGGTGCTTGCAGCTTACTCATGGATATTCCTTAATAAATACGCTTGTTATGGAAATAAAAGTTTTTATTATTGATACATTATTGATTTTATCCACCAATCATCGACAAATTATTCATCATGCCGCTGTTTGATTCGTGAAGATGATGATGTTCAGGTTTGATTGGCATAAAGCTATGGAGGGTATTAACAAGTCCTGCGACATCATCCTGTGCTAGATGCTGACGAATATCGTAATTACCTTGGTCAAATAGGCATAAATGTACTTTGCCTTGACTGCTAACCCGTAAGCGATTGCAGCTATCACAAAAATGAGCAGCGTAAGGGGCAATCATACCGATACGCCCTTGATAATCTGGATGGCTGTATTCTATCGCTGGTCCATCGTTGCTGCCACGTATGTGAGTTTGCCAGCCATTTTTTAATAAGTAATTGGTAATAATATCGGACTGTGCATGCTGCGCAAAAAATAAATCGCTATTATCACTGGTCTGCATAAATTCAATAAAGCGATAAGTGACCGCTCTGTTTTTGATGTATTCAATGGCATTCATTAGATTTTCAAAGGCGGTTTCAGCCATTAAAATACTGTTTATTTTTAGCTTAATATCTGTGGTCGCAAGCAAAGTATCCATGTCCGCCAACAGCTGCGGCAACATATCAAAGCCAGTCATTTTATGGAAGGTCGCGGCATCAAAGCTGTCCATACTGATATTAAGCTGATTCAGTCCAGCGGCTTGCCAGTTAGCTAAGTGCTTACCAAGCTTATACCCATTACTGGTCATGGCAACCGTTTCAATGCCTTCGGTGTTTTTGATGGTTTTAATAATGTCTACCACATCACGGCGTATAGAGGGTTCACCGCCCGTAATCCTGACTTTTTTAGTACCAACTTGGGCAAATCCGCGGATTAACGTGGCAATTTCAGTGACGCTAAGCTCGTTTTGTGGTGGTTTGCCTTGATATCCATCTGGCAGGCAATATTCACAGCGGAAATTACAGAAATCAGTAATCGATAGACGCAAATAGGTGAGACGTCGTGCGAAACCATCGGTTAATGGTTGAGAGAGCGTGACCGGAGAATACGTCGTCGTGATAGCAGTTTTCGATGCAACGTTCGATGATGAGTCACCATCAAAAATAACGGGTGCAGCGGCAGGCGAATACAATTGCGCATTACCTAGGGTAGGGGCAAGATGGTTCATAGATGATTACCATTAATATTAAGTATGGTGTGTACTTTTAGGCGTTGCCTCAGGTTGTGAGTGGGAAGTTCTATTTAAACACGATTATGACAGTTTACACGCAAATAACCATTCACCGTAAGTGACCCAAAAACTACCACTAAAGTAGTAGATGCTACTTAGTTATGATTTTTAAAATCAACATACGCCCCAAGCAGTTTCTCATGATTCATGGCTAATCAACAGTATAAAGAATGATTAACTGTGTAACGCTTTATACCATTGATTAGCCATGCAGCTTTTTAGCTATACCGTTATTAATGATTCAATTATTTAGCGATGCAACCAAGGGAAAGGCTGCACTTTTACGGTTTTACCAGCGGCTATATTGCCAGAATCTTGTGCTAGTACAATGAAGCAATTGGCGTGGCTCAGTTGTTTGATACGGTGCGATTGTTGCTTGGTAAAGCTTTCAACTTGAAAATCGCCAAGTTCGTTTTGGGACAATATGCCTCTTTGAAAATCCATCCGTCCCGCTGATTTTTTGATATCATTTTTAAGCGTTGCAGTGAGACTTAACTGCATAGGTCGCTCTTGTGGCGCAGCGCCTACCATTTGCCACAAGGCTGGGATCACAAATTGTAGACTACCAACGATGGTCGATAGCGGATTGCCGGGCAAGCCAAAATATAGCACTGGCTTGGCAAGATTTTTAGTCAGCTCGCCAAAGACAAATGGCTTACCGGGTTTCATCGCGACTTTATAGTGGTTAATCTGCCCAAGCTGCTCAATAACCGTGGTTAAAAAATCATAGTCGCCAACCGATACCCCAGCCGTGGAGATAAGGACGTCGCACTCTTGTATGGCTTGGGTTACGGCGGCGATGGTTTTATCTAAATCATCTGGGATAATGCCATAATCACGAATAGTAATGGGTAAATCAGCGAGTAAGCTTTTTAGGGTAGGCGTGTTCGAGTTATAGATTTGCGCCAAACTGGTCAGCTCATTGCCAATGGCAACTAGCTCATCACCTGTTGCGAGTACACCAACGGTTAAAGGCTGATATACCGTCACTTGACCAAAGCCCAAATTAGCCAATAAGCTAATATCAGCAGGATTTAGGCGTTTACCCTTTAATAGAACCGCTTCGCCAACTTCAATTTCTTCGCCTTGTTTACGGATATTGTCATCATGCTTAGCGTCTTGACTGAGGGTAATAGTATAAAGCTGCGATTTATCAATGCGGTCTTTTATGGCGGCAAAGTTGGTATTTTCTTGCATGATGACCGTATCACAGCTATCAGGAACGACCGCACCGGTAAAGATACGCACCCCTTGTCCTGCTGAAATGTCGCCACTATAAGGACTGCCCGCTTGTGATTCACCCACGATATCAATCGTGCTGTCTGCTGAGAGTAGGCTGTCTTTAGCGATCGCATAACCATCCATCGCCGATAGATTTTGTCTTGGTATGGCAAAAGGCGAGACAATATCTTCTGCCAATATATGATGACGGCTGTCTAATAAATCGTAGCTTTCGACCACTCTTTTGTGTAGCGGATAATCGTTAGTATTGTAAGTTTCTATGCGCTGCTGTATTTCAGAGATAAGTCCTGCAACCGTAATCATAAACGTCTACTCATTTTATTAATATTGAACTGTGTTATTGATATTGAACGACACATAGCATAAAAAGGGTGTTGTATCACAAGAACCTTTATACCATAGCAGCTACTTTATAACATAAGAATTAAGTGACCGACAGCGGACTGCTTAGCCGCGGAAGATATTCTCTTGCTCAAGTGTCATCTCGATACCTTGGATATCAGCTTCATGCGCTAAGGTAAACAAGTAGTCGCATAATGATTGGTGAAAGGCTTGTTGGCTCAGTTTATTATGGATTGCAGGACTGACTTGCTCATAAGTCATCTGTATGCCAGGTTCTTTATTGAGCACCTCAACGATGTGAAAACCGTAACGGCTTTCGATAGGGCTTGGCGCAAGTCCTTTATCTAGCTTAAACAATACACCTTCAAATTCTGGTACGGTTTGACCTTTGCTAATCACACCCAGTTCGCCACCTTGCTCTTTTGAAGGGCAAGCCGAATGCTGGCGTGCTAACAGAATAAATTCTGCATCAGGATTGGCGTTATTTTTGATTTGTTCGATAAACTCGTAAGCGGTCTTTTTAAGCTTTAAGCGCTCATCACCATCTTCAGGCGGGCATGCCAATAAAATATGGCGTACAGTCATGATGGGATCAGTCTTAAAGTCAGTCATATTCTGCTTATAATAGCGCTCACAGGTTGCCATATCTGGCATCGTTGCTTGAACGTTTTTGTCTATTAAAGTAGAAATGGCTTGCTCTTCGTCGTTTTCCCACGCCGCTTCACCAAGGCTTGGCTCATCTAAAACCGCCAATCTCAGTAATTCGCGCACAACCAGCGCTTGCGTCGCTAAAAAGACGGCGTCTTCTTTGTTTTCTGCTGGATGATATTGCAGCTCTTGGGCGATATTGGTTCTATCTATCATCACCCCATTGACTGTCACTGAAGGCAGCTCATCACGGCTAGAGGCAATCAGGTTTTTATGGTTGCTGCGCTCTTCCGCCATCGCTTTTTCGATGAACTCTTGGTCAGAATGCGGTTTTTGCAAATCAGACAAGGTTGGCATTACTCTAAGAATATCATCACCGTGACCAGTAGGAGTGTGATCGGCATGACTGTGACTGTGATTATCATTACCATGGCTGTGATGATTACCACTGTGCACATGAGCGTTTTGGTTGGTCGCATGGTTGGCTGGATTGTAGGTACTGACAGTCATGGCTTTGCTCCACTAAGGATTCTGGTAATAGAAATTCTAAAATATAGGGCGTGTTGATTCATCGTTAAAGGTAGGGTAAAGAGCAGTATCTAGGTGAGGATAGGGTTAAAAATGCCATTCCATTTAGATACTGCTCTACAGCCTTACTGAGAGTTCTTTTGTCTGACAATTTGATAGCGACGGCCGAAATACCAAATTGGCGCGCTAATGATATGAATAAGCCGTGTAAACGGAAATATCGCAATCAGGGTGATGCCGAGCGCCATATGCAGCTGATAAATTAAGTCAGTTTGCTCAATGCGCGCCGCTGCCTGCAAAGGTCTTAAAATTGTGATGTCCTGTGCCCAGCCTGCCAAATTCATCATGGTATAGCCATCTAAATGCTTCACTGACGTAAAGATGGACAGCAGACCTAAGTTCAGCTGGATAAATAACAGCACCAGTACCAGTTTGTCTGAGAACGATGAGGTGTTTGAGATACGGTCATCGGTAAAGCGTCGCCACATGAGCATGACCAAACCGAACCAACAAAACACCCCTGCGATACCCCCAACGACCACCGCTAATATCTGCTTATGTCCGGCGCTGATAAATCTGTCATAAAGAAAATGCGGTGTCAACATGCCAAATAAATGACCGAGGAGCACCACAATGATACCGACGTGGAATAAGTTGCTGGCAAGGCGCATGTTTTTGCTTCTGAGCATTTGCGTCGAGCCTGTCTTCCATGAATACTGAGATAAATCAAAACGTACCCAAGTACCAATAATAGCGATGGTCAATGCCACATACGGATAAACGCCAAAAAGGAAAATTTGTAGCCAGTTTAGGTTGGCTAAAGACTGCACACTAGGATCTGCGATATTCATGTCCTTTCTCCTTATTATGATTTAACCGGCTGGTTGGTTTTAAAATCTACCCAGTGCACTGGAGCATCGACTGCATTAGCAGCAGAGGCATTTTTTATACCAGCTTTTGCTGCAAGATTTTGGGTACTTGTTTGTGACGGGCAACGCTCTTCTTGTTGCGCATCTAAAAACGTCACCACTTCTTCTTCCCATTCTTTGTCTAATGCCTCAAAGCTGTCATCACGCTTCTCTTTGCTGATTTTTTCTTGATACTCTTCAACGATATCGAGCGGTTTACCAGCGATTTGCAATAGCGCATTGAAGCAGCCTTTATACAAGCTACCGCGACCCTCTAATCTGGCGGCAAGCAAAGCGAGGATATGGCTCACATCAGCGATATCCATACGAATTTGAATGTCGTCTTCAATAATGGTTGCTTGATACGCTAAAAATTCGAGATATAAAGGCAGATAATCAGGCAGCTCTTTGACGCTAATCTCAAAGCCCGCTTCTTGATATTGACCCATCAAATCGACCATCGCTTGACCACGGTCGCGCGATTCGCCATGTACATGCTCAAACAACCATAGTGATAAAGAACGACCGCGCTCAAACAAACCGTCATAACGCGCTTGCGCCTCAAGAGAGCCGGTATCGATTAAATCTTCGATCAAGTCGATGATTTGCATCCGTACTTCTGGGCTAATCAGCGTTGATCTGGCAACAATCTCTGTGCAATCAGCAAGCGTATCGCCTAAAAACAGCTCATTACTTGGATAGTCGATAAGTAGGCTGAGTACCTTGAGTAGCTTTAAGTCTGAAGCGCCAATCATCGGCGACTCAATCGCTGAATTAATTGGCTCATGCACTGAAGTGCTGTTATTGAGTTGAGTAGTTTGCATCTTATGACTCCCACTTTTGGACAGTATCGATGAAATCGCGGCGATTGGTTTTGCGTTGTCCAAACATGCTATTGTCCGAATGTCCTGAACAGCCTTCGCCAAAGGTGAATCCGCAACCATTACGCTCAGCGAATGCATCACTCAATGCTTCTTCACGATGCGCCGTTGGAATCACAAAGCGATCTTCGTAGTTAGCAATAGCCAAGTAGCGGTACATCTCTTCCACTTGCAGCTTGGTCAAACCAACATCATCCAAAATACTTTGGACTTCTTGTTTTTCAACCAATTGCATACGCTTGTAGCTACGCATAGCAAGTAGGCGCTTCAATGCTAGACGAACTGGCTCTTCATCGCCTGCGGTAAGCATGTTTGCTAAATAGCGCAAAGGAATACGTAAACTGTCGACATCTGGAATGAGACCATCCATACCGACTTTGCCTGCTTCAGCAGCATTTTGAATCGGTGATAATGGCGGTACATACCAAACCATCGGCAGCGTGCGGTATTCAGGATGTAGTGGTAGCGCAAGCTTCCAATCCATCGCTAGCTTATAAACTGGTGAGCGCTGGGCTGAATCAATGACCGATTGCGGTACACCGTCTTTTAATGCTTGGGCGATAACAGCAGGGTCATTTGGATCTAAAAATACGTCTAACTGTGCTTGGTAAAGGTCTTGCTCGTTAGGTGTGCTTGCTGCTTCAGCGATTTTGTCCGCGTCATAAAGCAGTACACCCAAGTAGCGGATACGACCAACACAGGTTTCTGAACAAACGGTCGGCAAGCCGGCTTCAATACGGGGATAACAGAAGATGCATTTTTCAGATTTCCCCGACTTCCAGTTGTAGTAAATCTTTTTATACGGGCAGCCTGAGATACACATGCGCCAGCCGCGACATTTTTCTTGGTCAATCAAGACAATGCCGTCTTCTTCACGCTTATAAATCGCGCCACTTGGGCATGATGCGACGCAAGTTGGGTTCAAGCAATGCTCGCACAGACGTGGCAAATACATCATAAAGGTGTTTTCGTACTCGCCATAAATTTCCGCTTGAATGTTGTCAAAGTTCTTATCTTTGCGACGTTTTTCAAACTCTGAGCCGAGGATTTCTTCCCAGTTAGGACCCCATTCAATCTTTTGCATACGCTTGCCAGTGATGGCTGAGCGCGGGCGGGCGATAGGTTGATGGTTGCTGATAGGTGCGGTATGCAGATGCTGATAATCGAAATCAAACGGCTCATAATAGTCATCAATTTCTGGTAGGTCAGGGTTAGCAAAGATATTTGCCAATACTCTAAATTTACCACCGATACGCGGATTGATAGTGCCGTTGGCATTACGTATCCAACCACCTTTCCATTTGGTTTGGTTTTCCCATTCTTTGGGATAACCGATACCGGGTTTTGATTCAACGTTGTTAAACCACGCGTATTCCATACCTTCACGGCTGGTCCAGACGTTTTTACAGGTGACTGAGCAGGTGTGACAACCGATACATTTATCAAGGTTAAGCACCATGCCGACTTGCGAACGAATTTTCATGGATCTGTGCTCCAAATAATAGTAAAAAAGCAGCTTTATGTTCTTCCTAGATATCCTGAAATCAGGATATCTTTTCGATAGAAGAAACAGCGTTACCCTTCAATGCTGGTTGGTAACGGACGTGGCAATTCGTTATCTGGCTTATCTTCTAGCCAGTCGATTTTTGACATTTTACGAATCACGACAAATTCATCACGGTTACAACCGACGGTGCCATAATAGTTAAAGCCATAAGACTGCTGGGCGTAGCTGCCAATCATATGCGTCGGTTTCAAAATCGTCCGAGTGACCGAGTTATGGATACCGCCACGTGTGCCTGTTTGCTCAGAGCCTGGAATGTTGACCAGTTTCTCTTGGGCGTGATACATCATGGTCATGCCTTCTTTCACCCTTTGGCTGACGATGGCACGGGCAGTGATTGCCCCATTAGCATTGAACAGCTCAATCCAGTCGTTATCGACGATGCCGGCTTTTTGGGCATCGACTTCTGACATCCAGACACAAGGTCCGCCGCGACTTAAGGTCAGCATCAGCAAGTTTTCAGAGTAGGTACTGTGGATGCCCCATTTTTGGTGCGGTGTTAAGAAGTTCAGTACAATCTCTTTATTACCATTTGGCTTAGCGTCTTTGAGCAGCTCAGTGGTCTTGGTATCGATAGGTGGACGATACTGCTGCATTTGCTCACCAAACGCCTGCATCCAAGGATGGTCTTGATAAAACTGCTGGCGACCAGTAATCGTACGCCATGGAATCAGCTCATGGACGTTGGTATAACCCGCGTTATAACTGACCTGATCCGACTCAATACCTGACCATGTCGGGCTTGAGATGATTTTACGTGGCTGTGCGACGATGTCTTTAAAGCGGATTTTTTCGTGCTCGCTAGATTTGGCAAGGTGGGTATGGTCGCGACCAGTAAATTCAGAGAGTGCAGCCCAGCCTTTTACCGCCACATGACCATTGGTCTCAGGCGCGAGCATCAAAATCATTTCAGAAGCATTGATAGCGGTGTTAAGACTTGGTCGACCTTCAGAAATACCGGGATCAGTCACTCTATGATTTAAATCACCGAGCTGTTTGACCTCGGTTTTCATATCCCAATTCAAGCCTTTTGAGCCATTACCCAGTTTTTCTAAGGCAGGACCCATAGAAGTGAACTTTTTATAAGTGCTCGGATAGTCACGCTCAACCACTTTAATCATCGGGCAGTTTTTACCCGGAACCGGTTTTTCGCCAGCCGTTTTCCAGTCAGTGCCACCAAATGGCTGTGCCAATTCACCTGGGGTGTCATGTTGCATCGGCAAGGTGACAACGTCAGTTTCAACACCTAAATGACCTTTTGATACTTCAGAGAAGCTCTTGGCAATGCCTTTATAAATTTCCCAATCGGTCTTAGATTCCCACGCAGGGTCAGTCGCGGCGGTTAATGGGTGAATGAATGGATGCATGTCTGAGGTATTCATGTCATCTTTTTCGTACCAAGTTGCAGTTGGTAGCACGATGTCAGAATACAAACAGGTGGAAGACATGCGGAAGTCTAACGTGACAACCAAGTCTAATTTACCAGTCGGTCCTTTTTCTACCCAATCGACTTCTTTTGGTTGCAGGTGACCTTCTGCATTTTCTTTATTGAGCAAGCCATTTTTGGTGCCCAAGAAATAATGCAGCATATATTCATGACCTTTACCGGACGAGCCCAATAGGTTTGAGCGCCAGATAAACATGTTGCGAGGAAAGTTGGCTGGGTTATCAGGTGATTCACAAGCAAAGCGTAAGCTGCCATCTTCGAGAGAATCGACCACATATTCTTCCACGCCTTTGCCGCTTTCTTTGGCTTTGGCAGCGATGGTCAGTGGGTTACGGTTGAGTTGTGGTGCTGAAGGCAACCAGCCTGCGCGTTCTGCTTGAATGTTGTAATCAAGCATATGCTCAGGGAAGAACTTTTTATCGACGAGAGGCGAGAGTATCTCATGGGCAGAAATGGTTTCGTGACGCCACTGTGAGCTGTGATTGTAAAAGAAGCTCGTGCCGTTCATATGACGCGGTGGACGATGCCAATCAAGCGCAAAGGCCAATGGCAACCAGCCCGTTTGAGGGCGCAGTTTTTCTTGACCAACATAATGCGCCCAGCCGCCGCCAGATTTGCCGATACAGCCACATAGCATCAGCATGTTAATCACGCCGCGATAGTTCATGTCTAGGTGATACCAGTGGTTCATACCCGCGCCGATGATAATCATCGATTTACCATGAGTCTTATGGGCGTTTTCAGCGAATTCACGCGCGACTTGAATGACGCGCTCACGGCTCAAACCGGTGATGACTTCTTGCCAAGCAGGCGTGCCCGGTACGGTGGCATCGTTATAGTCGTCGGTGACATGCTCGCCGCCAACACCATTATCCACCCCAAGGTTGGCAACGGTTAGATCAAAGACGGTCGCAACGATAGCGGTGCTGCCATCGGCAAGGGTAATGGTTTTACAAGGAACGGTTTTTTGCTGGATAGGCTCGCCTGGTACTGAGGTAAAATGCGGATGATCCACATGACCGAAGTAATCAAAGCCCACGACACAAGTCTCAGCACTGTCTTTTAAGGTTAGCGTCAGATCGATATCTTCGCCTGTGGTGCCGTTTTTTTGCTCAAGATTCCACTTGCCTTTTTCGCCCCAACGGTAACCAATTGAGCCCAGCGGAGAAACCAATTCGCCGTCATTATTTAAAGCGATGGTTTTCCATTCAGGATTGTTTTCTTGACCCAAGTCATCGACCAAGTCAGAAGCACGCAGGTAGCGACCAGCACGGCGCGCGCCATCTTCACCTTCTAGCATGACCAGTACGGGCAAATCGGTATAACGCTTGGCGTAGTCTAAGAAGTAATCGCTTGGCTGCTTGAGATAAAACTCTTTGATAATGACATGACAGAATGCTTGCGCCACAGCCGCATCAGTACCTTGTTTTGGGTTTAGCCATAAGTCAGTTAACTTAGAAACCTCAGCATAATCAGGGGTGATGGAGACTGTCTTAGTGCCTTTATAACGAACTTCGGTAAAGAAATGCGCGTCTGGTGTACGCGTTTGCGGAACGTTTGAACCCCACGCAATAATATAATCAGAGTTGTACCAATCGGCTGATTCTGGCACGTCGGTTTGCTCACCCCAAACCATTGGCGACGCTGGTGGCAGGTCACAATACCAGTCATAGAATGACAAGCAAACACCGCCGATAAGTGATAAATAGCGACTACCAGCTGCGTAACTGACCATCGACATCGCAGGAATCGGAGAGAAACCAACGATACGATCAGGACCAAAAGTTTTGGCGGTATAGACATTACTAGCGGCGATGATTTCATTAACTTCCGCCCACGTTGAGCGAATAAAACCGCCCAAACCGCGCTTGGATTTATACTGTTCTGCTTTGATAGGGTCTTGGACGATACTGCCCCAAGCATCGACTGGATCAGGATACTGCGCTTTGGCTTCACGCCATAATTTGAGAAGCGGCTTACGTACTTTAGGATATTTCACACGGTTCGCTGAATACATGTACCAGCTGTAGCTTGCGCCACGAGGACAGCCACGCGGTTCGTGGTTTGGTAAGTCTGGACGGGTTTCAGGATAGTCAGTTTGCTGCGTTTCCCACGTGACCAAGCCGTTTTTTACGTAAATTTTCCATGAGCAAGAGCCAGTACAGTTGACCCCATGCGTTGAACGCACGACTTTGTCATACTGCCAACGGCTACGATACACATTTTCCCAGTCACGAGACTCATCGCGCGTCTCACCATGCCCATCGGAGAATTCGCCCTTTTTACGTTTAAAAAAACGGAATTGGTCGAGTAAATGGCTCATTTCGCTATCCTCTGTATTATTGCCTATGGGGTATCTAAAGCTGAATGGCGTGGTAAAAACAACCCTTTGCCCAAGCTGTAAATGTTTTTCGATGGTATTATTTTAAGTAAGCCATCGCTCTCTTGCTATCCGCTAACATGAGCAGAGCACTACCACCTTAGTAGTAGCGGTAAATGATAAAATTGGCTTAAAAAATCGTTAAGTATTTATGAGTCGGGCTTATTTATAAGCAGAATATGGATTGGTAAAAATAAAAAAAGTGCTACTTACGCTGGCAAGTAGCACTATAAAGAGAGATGTTTTTAATTTGAAAATCTGTTTTTAGAGGATGATTTATACAAGGCTGCTTTAGCAAGGAATCTCAGCATTAGGGCGACTGTAATACCACCATGTCAACACTATACAGAGAACATAAAAGACAATTAAAGCGATAAAAGTACCATCAACACCCAGTCCTGAACCAAACATTTTTGGGACAAAGAATGCGCCATAGGCCGCTATCGCTGAGGTAAAGCCAACCACTGCTGCTGATTCTTTACGTATCTCGACAAACAAATCCTCTGTACCTGCTTTTTGAGGTTCAAGGCGTTCATGAAAGGTTCTGAAGATAACGGGAATCATGGTAAAGGTAGAGCCGTTACCGATACCCGTGGTGATAAACAGCACCATAAAGGATATGAAGTATCCGACAAAGCTGCCCTCATGAGTCTCGCTAGGGAGGAAATACATCACCGCCACTACCGCCAATACCATCACGATATAGTTCCAAAAAGTTACTTTTGCGCCACTGGTTTTGTCAGATATCCAACCACCTAAGGGGCGAAATAGCGCACCAACTAAAGGACCCAAGAAGGCAAACTTAAGCGCATCAATGGCAGGAAATGAGTTTTTAATCAGCATCGGAAACGCGGCTGAAAAACCAATGAACGAGCCAAAGGTTGCCATATATAGGATACACATGATCCAGTTATGTTTGCGTTTAAAGATAACGGATTGGTCTTTAAAGGAAGCTTTAGCAGTGGCAATATCGTTCATGCCAAACCATGCCAGTGCTGAAAATAGCAGAATAAAGGGTACCCAAATAAAGCCTGCATTTTGTAGATAAAACAGCTGACCGCTTGCAGAGACTTGTGGGTCGCCGCCTAAGCTACCAAAGGCTGCTACCAATATAATCATCGGTACAACGAACTGCATCACCGACACGCCAAGGTTACCCAAACCCGCGTTTAGCCCAAGAGCAGTGCCCTGTTCTGCTTTTGGAAAGAAGAACGAGATATTGGACATGGAGGAGGCAAAGTTACCACCACCGAAGCCACAAAGTAGGGCAATAATGGCAAATATCATAAATGGCGTATCAGGGTTCTGAACCGCAAAGCCCATCCATAATGCTGGAATCAACAAGGATAAGGTAGATATCGCTGTCCAACGTCGCCCACCAAAGATAGGCACCATAAAAGAATAAAAAATTCGCAGCGTTGCCCCTGATAGTCCGGGCAGCGCGGCGAGCCAAAACAACTGCCCATCATCAAAATCAAAACCAATCTCGGGTAGACGGACGATGACGGCACTCCATACCATCCATACTGCAAATGCCAATAGCAACGATGGAATGGATATCCATAAATTTCTACGGGCGACTTTTTTGCCGCCTCCTTCCCAAAATTCTTCTACTTCAGGTCGCCAGTCAGTGATGAGCTTACCACCTTTGAAGTTGTAATTATTGCCCATGTTATTCCTCACTTAGTATCAGCTATGCCTAGTTATGTTCAGTATTTTTTATCATCAAATGGCTGTCTAAACTTACAGTAAACCGTAGCGCTTACTCCTGTTAATATTGATAACAAAGAGCCGCCGTACTGGCTTATGAGCGCTATGAATCACTTGCTCTTTCGAAAAATGATAACTCACGGTACTGTGTTATCCCGATGAAGAGTATTCATACATAGTGGTATACTGATGACTAAAAGGGGTATATTGCGGGCAGGTTTATCACTAAGGTTTTGCTTGTCGATGGACTGATAAGTGCGCTGTAGTATTTTTTATGCTGTATGTTTTTTGCTTTTGCGACGTTCAATTTTAAGATCTAAAATCTTTTGCGCAGAAAGTGTTTGATGGGAGCGCTATTAATCATGTCTAATCTACGACGGCAGTCTTTGTTCCTTCATACTTGGATTGCTATTACGATCATCGCTACTTTGTTTTTGATGTCAGCGATAGGCAGCGGTGCGCTCGCTTGGGTCGCAAAGTCTGATGCTGAGGCGATTAATACCGCAGGCTCGATACGCATGGCAACGTATCGCATTAGCTTTCAGCTAGCGACTGACTTTGCGGATAACCATCCCTTTAGCTCAAGCCTAAATATCAAACAAGATGGCTTAGATAGTGACAATGCGCCGCAGGTAGAAAAGCAAGACAGACTGGATTTCTCCAATAAAAGCGAGTCTGAAAAAATAGACATACTGGTTGAAGACATGGAGAGTCGTCTCAACAAATTACAAGCGTATCAACTGACCAGTGCCAACAGAGATAAGGCGATCAGTGAGCAATGGAGCCAGATAAAATCACAATGGTTTCGTGATTTAAAACCAGCATTGTTGGCACAAGACAAGCAAGGCTTTTATAGTGATTCAACCAAGTATATTGACGATGTTAATCGTTTTGTTGGCGCGTTACAGGATAGAAATGAGCAGCGTCAGACATGGCAGCAAAACCTACAAATACTCTCACTGATACTGAGCATGATTATCATGCTGATAGGCGTACGGAGATTACAGAACTCAGTGCTAACGCCTATTCAACAACTCATTAAAGCCAATCGGGCGTTTAAAGAAGGCAAATATGATACGAGAGTGTCTATCAGCGGTTATAGAGAATTTGAAGCGCTTGGTAATTCTTTTAACGGTATGGCCAGTACTATTGAGAGGTATCAGCGCTCACTTGAGAGTGAGGTACAGACAAAGACTCAGCATCTGGTAAAAGCCAACCAAGCCTTATCATTATTTTATGATTTCTCAAAGCAATTGACCAGTAGTCCTGTGAGCTTACATCGGCTTGATGAATTGATTACTGGCTTTGGGTGTATATTCCCATATTTAGATTTTACGCTGTGTATTCAAAGCAATATTCTCACCAATAAAAACTCTATAGCCCTGCACGATGATAGGATGAAAGAGCTATGTACCAAACTCACTTGTGATAGCTGCTCTATTAAAGAAGACGTTTATACCAAAACGTTTCCGATTATTCATCAAGATATAGAATTTGGTGAGCTAAAAGTCAGACCAAAATCTGTCTTAATGACCAATCAAGCTTATGCAGAAGATAAGAAAAAAAGCGAGGAAGATTCAACACGTATCAAGGTAGTAGAGGTAGATAGTAGTTATTTGATTGCTAAAAACAATGAATTGATCGTTGTGCTGACCAATCTCGTCAGCACCGCCTTATCCCTACGCAGACAAAGGCAGCAAGACCATCAGCTTATTCTACTTGAAGAGCGCTCGACCATTGCTAGGGAGTTGCATGACTCTTTAGCACAGTCATTGTCTTATCTAAAAATACAAGTCAGCGTGCTCGAAAAACATCTGCAACTGTCTACTGATAAAGACAGTGGGCTTGTGGTATTTGATGAGCAAAGTCAAATCAAGGTTGGGCAGCATATCAGTCAAATAAAAATGGGTCTAAACTCTGCTTATCATGAGCTGCGAGACTTATTGACGACTTTTCGCTTGACGATTGATAGCGGCAATTTTGATGAAGCTTTATATGAGGCGGCTGATGAGTTTGCTGTAAAAGGGCAGTTTGACATAAAGGTCAACAATCAAATCCTATCTTTGAATCTAACGGCAACCGAACAAGTACATCTCATTCAAATTATAAGGGAGGCGCTGTCGAATATCAGTCGCCATGCCCATGCTAACAGCGTCACTATCGATTTGGTTTATGATGATGAAAGTAATTATGTAGCGATGATGGTCAATGATGACGGCATCGGCATATCAGGGACTGTCAATCAGACCCAGCATCATGGTCTAATGATTATGAAAGAGCGTGCCTATAAATTAGGCGGTGATTTGATTATCTCTAATAATGTACCCGCAGGTACCAGCGTCATCGTCAGGTTTGTACCCAGTTTCTTTACGGATTATATGGCTGAGCAAAACTAAGTGAATAGGCTTAGTAAACGCTCTTAACCACTGCATTGTATTTTTTGTAGCATTTTTCAATTTGTGAGTATTTTATGACTACTAAAGTTTATACGTCTGCTTCTCCGGCTCGGCTGTTATTAGTTGATGACCATCCTATGCTGCGCCGCGGTGTCGCAGAACTGCTCAGTCTCGAAAGTGATGTAACGGTCGTTGGTGAGGCAAATAACGGACAAGAAGCGTTGGATTTTTTGGCAAACAACCCAGTTGATCTGGTCATTCTAGATCATAAAATGCCAGTGTTGACTGGTATCGAAACCTTAAGAGAAATCAAAGCCAGAAATATTGACGTGGCTACCTTGCTATTTACAGTTTCTGACAGCGGAGAAGACGTACAAGAAGCGTTGAAATTAGGGGTGGATGGTTATTTGCTAAAAGATATGGAGCCTGAGTTAATCATCGTCGATATTAGAAAAGTGTTGCGCGGTGAGCTGGTTATCAGTCCCAATTTAGCCTCAATATTGGCGCAAACATTACGTACACCAAGCATTGAAGATATCGCTGGCAATCTTACTACTAGAGAGTTGCAAGTGATTCAAATGATTGCTGAAGGCTTAAGTAATAAAATGATCGCCAACAAACTGGATATCGCAGAATCCACAGTAAAAGTGCATGTTAAGCATATTTTGAACAAAACTGGACTACGCACACGGGTAGAGGCGGCAGTATGGACCGTGAATCATTTATCAAAGTAGTCGTTTGTCAAAATGGTTATTTATCGAAGTAATTGTTTTTTGAAAATATTACTTTTTGAAATCGCTACTTTTTGAAAGCATTACTTTTTATAAAAACATCATGGGTCATCTGGATAACTCCTATTACATGTCTAGATAGCTCTCTATATCAGTCAAAAAAAAGCTACCGAGCAGTGATGCTGGGTGGCTTTTTTATTTTATAAGCTAATCAAATTAGCCTTCTTCAGCGGCAATTTGACGATCGACCGAGGACATTTTGTATTCGTCACCAAAGGCATCTTCAGGCTCTTTTAACCAGAAGAAACAAAGTACCCAAGCGATAAATGCACCTATCGCAATGATAAAAAAGAACTGATTTGGTTCGACCAACGTAAATATAAATAGGTAGAACACAGCGCCAACGTTGCCATAAGCCCCCGCCATACCAGAAATTTGACCCGTTAAGCGCCGTTTAATTGAGGGGATAATACCAAAAGTTGCGCCTTCTGCCCCTTGCACAAAGACTGAGCATAGAATCGTAAAGACGACCGCGATAAACAATGGCCACTCTGCATTCAGCAATCCCATCAATCCAAAGCCGATACCGATACCGAACATGTATACCAACATTACCAAGCGACGATTGCCAACCTTGTCAGAGATATAGCCGCCAAGTGGTCGCGCCCATAAGTTAACAAAAGCAAAAGTCGATGCGACTAAGCCTGCGACGGTAGGGTCGAGCTTCCACGTTGCGGCAAAGAACATAGGTAGCATAGAGACGACCGCCAGCTCTGCGCCAAAGTTAGCAAAGTAGGTGACATTTAGGGCAGCAACAGAGGTAAAGGGGTATTTGTCATCCTCAGGGATACCCGCTTTGAGAATGGGTACGTTGACACTGATGGCTTTGTAAATTTGGTAAATAACCACCACAGCGATGAGAGTATAAAACCCCCAAGCGCCCGTTTCGCTCAGGAATCCCATGTTTTTGGTACGATAAACCAATACACCCAATACGCCATATAAAGGAATAATGAATAGGCAATATAATAATAAATCTCTCCAACTTGATACCTCTAAAGCACCTGCCTTACGTGCTTTTTTATGGGTATCTTGTGTAGGGCCATCGGTGATTAAAAACCAGTAAGCCACCCCGTAAGCGGCCATCAGTAAGCCAGATAATGCAATTGCCCAGCGCCAACCGTCATCACCACCAAAGAACTGTAGCGCAACCGTCGGAATGGTAATCGCTGCGGCAGCTGAACCAAAATTACCCCAGCCTGCATAAAACCCTTCGGCAAAGCCAATGTCTTTTGGCTTAAACCAAAGGGCGGTCATGTGAATGCCAACGACGAACCCTGCACCCACGATAGACATAAATAGGCGAGCGACGAACAGCTGCATCGCGGAATCACCAAAAGCGAAGAACCATGTCGGTATCGCCATGACGACCATCAGTATGGAAAACACGCGACGCGGACCGAAGCGATCCAATGCCATGCCGACTACCACTCGCCCCGGAATGGTCAAAGCAACGTTGGCAATGAGAAATAATTTGATGTGTTCAGAAGTTAAGTAGCTTTCGGCCTCTAGCATAGAAGTGGCTAGTGGTGCCATATTGAACCAGACATAAAAGGTCAGAAAAAAAGCAATCCACGTATAGTGAAGCGCTCTTATATCACGGCGTTCAACCTCAAGTAGCTCTTTTGCATGCATGACAAGTATTCTCCACCGTCGAACTGGATAGTTTAGATGGAGTTAATGTAGCAATAAGTAAGCTCGCTAACCATTAGGCGAAAGCAGTATGAATGTCATTTCACATACTACTTAATGGGGATTAAAAAGTGGCTTTAATATCCTATATATTGATGGTTAACTAAGATGATATGAGGATAGCAATACATTTGAAAATATGATGCGCTATAGTAATAATAACCATTACTGTGTGTGCTTTTCTCGTTTATCAATAGAATTTTATTCTCAAGTAAGCTGTTAATAAAAAGGATTGGGATACACCCATCAAATTAGCCAAGGAGTTACCATGAGTCATACTGTCGCCTCAAACCCCGTCATACCCAGCCATTGGAAAATAAAGCGTTCGACCCACTTTTTTACTAAAGATAAAGTCCCAAAAGCCTTGTTGACTCATCACAATACAGCAGAGGGCGTATACGGCCAAATTTGTGTCATGCAAGGCACGGTTACCTTTTATGGCTTTGCTGATGAAGCCGCCACTGAACCTGAAAAAACCATTGTTATTAAAGCAGGGCAGTTCGCTGTCAGTCCGCCTCAATATTGGCACTGCGTAGAATTAAGTGATGATGCCCAATTCAATATTAATTTTTGGACAGAAGCGGATACTGGTAATAAGTCGCTGTTCAATAGCTCAAAGATACACAGCAAGCCTATCGAAAAGTTGTTTGATCAGTCGGATGAATCATAAGGGCTATATATATGAATCAGCTATTAAAAATATCATATTCATAAGCAAAAAAATAAGGCCACGAATGGCCTTATTGTATTAAGAGCTTTGATAGTAAGGATAATCATTATAGCCAATTTCGGTGCCACCATACATCGTGGTAGGATCTACCTCGTTGAGTGGCCAATGATTGGCTATGCGCTCAGGTAAATCGGGATTAGCAATAAAGGGACGACCAAAAGCAAATAAATCGCCATAACCTTTAGCTAGCATATAAACCGATTTTTCCGTCGTGTATTTACCCGCATAGATAATACGTCCTGAAAACTCCGCTCTGACGGCTTGATAAAACGTCTCTGGTAAATCAGGAGCATTGTCCCAGTCAGCTTCTGCAATAGATAAATAAGCGATACCCGCTTGTTCAAGTACTTTAATCGCTTCCATATACGTATGATGTGGATCTGATTCCACTAGCCCTAAATACACGCGAGTCTCATCTGTGCTAGCAAACAGCGGTGCGAAACGTACGCCTAAACGATCAGCGCCAACCACTTCACTGACGGCAGCTACGATTTCTTTTAAGAAACGCAAGCGATTGGTCAATGAACCGCCATACTGATCATCACGTGTGTTGCTATGCTCAGAGATGAACTGATTCACCAAATAGCCATTGGCACAGTGCAGCTCGACGCCATCAAAACCTGCCTCCAATGCATTGCGCGCGGCTGCCGCATACATAGCGACCAGTTCACTAACTTCATCAGTACTGAGTGCGCGTGGCTCACTAGGATCGGCTAACGCGCCTGCACCTGGTGCTGTTTCGATAAATACTTTTACATTGTCAGCAGTGATAGCTGATGGTGCAATTGGCTGAGCGCCTTGTGGTTGTAAGCTGGTATGAGACACGCGACCCACATGCCAAAGCTGAGCGAAAATGATACCACCTGCTGCGTGTACCGCTTGAGTGACCTTTTTCCAGCCTTCGATTTGGGCATGCGAATGTATGCCTGGCGTCCACGCATAACCTTGACCCCTTGGCTCAATTTGCGTGCCTTCAGTGACCATAAAACCAGCAGAGGCGCGCTGTGTATAGTAGCTTGCCATTAATTCATTAGGAATATTGTCCGGTTGCGTGCTGCGAGAGCGTGTCAACGGTGGCATGACAATACGGTTTTTTAACGTATATGGTCCAAGTGTGACAGATGCAAATAATGGGCTGGTATCGATATTAGATGGTTCCATAAAACTCTCTTTTAAAACAAATGGACGGGGTTATTGTTTAAACCATTGAGCTTGTTTTGATGCTTTATTACTGCGTAAGTAAGGTTGGTAAGCATAGAGTTTTATAGATACAATTGGAAACAGGGTTTTGTTGTTTAAGATACAATTATTAATGGTATATGTTATGAATGGAATTAACCGACTCGATATCAAGCAGCTGAGAGTGCTACATGCGTTGCTTGATCTAAAAAATCTCTCACAAGTCGCGCGCAAAATGGGGCTGACACAACAGGCAATCAGCGAACAATTACGTAAGCTGCGTGATTTGTTTGATGATCGTTTGTTTATTCGTCAAGGCAATAGCATGGTGGCAACCCCCAAAGCGCTATCGATGCAGCAACCCATTAGTCGCATATTAGAGCAGTTAGAAGCACTGTTAGAGCCGGATGTGTTTTCGCCGCAGACTTATAAAGGCGTATTTACGATTAGCGCGACCGACTATGCGACGCAGGCATTATTACCGCAGTTGTTTCATATAACGCGCCGCGACGCGCCTGATTTGAAATTAATCGTGCGTGATTTTGCCTCAGACAATGTCAATCAGCTTATTGCGGCAGGCGAGCTTGATCTGCTGATTACTTTCCCAGAATTTATTCCTGATAACTTGGTTTATGTGACGCTACTTGAAGAACAACATTTCTGCATTACTGGTTGCAATAACGATTTTACAACAGAGCCGCTGTCACTGGCACAAATTGCCGCACACTCGCAGCTGGTGGTGTCACCTTCACGCGCTAACTTGCGTGGTTCTCATGATCAGTGGTTTGCAGAAAAAGGTCTTAAACGAAACATCGTTATGTCCGTTCCTAGCTTTTCTGCGGTGCCAGATATCCTTTATACAACCGATATGATTGCATTTTATCCTTCGCGTTTATTACCAAACAGTCGGGTTAAAGAGCTTAAAGTGGAAGCCCTGCCACCCACATTTAAGGTGATAGCAGCATGGCACCCACGTACCAGTCACAGTGGTATACACCGTTGGCTGATTGAACAGTTACAGCAGTTATCCAAGTCTGACTAAGGCATGACCTCATTTCTATCTGCATTTTTAAAATGAGGACATGCCCTAGAGCGTTATTGTTTTTATTCTTCGTCATTAGTTTTACTAAAGCCATTTTCATCAAAGCTGCTTTTATCAAAACTAACATTACTGATGCCAGAACTACTTATGCCAAAGTCCTTTGATTGCTTCCCATTGCTGAGTAAATATTGAGTCATTGCCGTTGGTGGATTGATTGGCTTTTGGCAATATGTGCTCGTAGTAAGTACCCTTAAGGAGCTTAGTCAATAGACCTTCGCCGATGAAACCCTTACCATCGTTGAGTGTATTGGCGGCTTTTAGTAATTGACGGATATCGTATTGTAATGGGTTAATATCGGGGACTTGTTTTTGCACATTTAGTAGCTCATAAACTGCGACACGAGCAGTACGAACAGAGCTCTCCATGGTAAATACCACATCATTATGTGTCTCGACGAACTGACCGACTAGACCCATATTGACACAACCATTAGGTACTATCTCAGGACGATCGCCTTTAGCACGAGGCATAAACATCGAGGTAATGTAGGGCATATAAGCCGTTCTGACGATGGTATTGGCCATGATATTCTCTATATCATCGAGGATGCCAAGGTGATGACAGAGTTCGCTCAAGATCTCTTTGCCTGTACATTCTGGGATGGGTTTTTTGACATAATTGCCTTCTTTATCCATAAACAAGGCATATAGCCATACGACTAACGTGTCTTTCGGCTGATCAGGGAAATGGGGTTGACGGTTACAAGTAAAGCTCATCAACCAGTTTGAATCCGTAATGGTAATGATGCCACCGGTCACTGTTTTACCCGTATAAGGATCGTTGACAGACAGAGTTTTGAGTTTATCAATAAAGGCAGACGGCTGGCAGGTCAACGTCGCCGACATCCAAGCAGATTTATCCACATGCTGATTAAATTTTTCTGGGTGACCAAAGACGGCAGATTGCTTAGCCAGATTATTCCATACTTTCCAACCAGACGATTGCCCCATGCTGTCTTTTGTGAAATCTAGCGTCGGCGCAGTATTATCATCACCATAGCGGGTATCTTCGGTCATGGAGCCAGTCGTCACGATAACGAAATCATTGCTACCCATAGGAATGGTGGTTTGCTCACTCGCTTTCTCCGTGATGATGGCTTTGACCTTTTTGGTGCCTGTTACTTTATCAGCATGCTCAAACTCAAGGTCTAAATCGGTAACGAGCGTGTCATACTGAAACTGCACACCTTTATCTTTTAAATAATTTTGTAGTGGCTTAACAAAGCTATCAAATTGATTGTATCTTGGGAATACCAGCGCAGACATGTCGTTTAGACCGTCCAATGCGTGTAAAAAGCGATGCGTATAAAGCTTAAACTCAAGTAAGCTGTGCCAGTTTTCAAAAGCAAACATGGTTCGCCAAAATGTCCAGAAGTTGCTGCTCAAAAAGCTGTCATCAAAATAATCTTCAATAGTGATATCGTCTAGCTCTTCCTTAGGTTTTAATAGCAAACGAATTAAAGCGAGTTGATTGGTTTTACTCAATCCCAGTTGACTGAAGTCTTTTATCTCACCTTGCTTATGGATCAGGCGTGCAATAGAGTAATTGGGATCGGTGTCATTTGCTATGCGATACTCATCCAAGGTGCTATAAGGCGCAGGCATTTCAAGAGCGGGGATATCTTGGAATAAATCCCAAAAGTTTTCGTAAGTGAAATCCATTTCACGACCGCCGCGCACCATATAACCCGTCTCAGGATTGCCGCTACCATCTAAAGAGCCACCAGCCACGTCAAGATGCTCTAAAATGGTAATGTTTTCAGCGGGTACTTTGCCATCTCGGATGCAGTAATAAGCACTGGCCAAACCTGCAATACCGCCCCCAACGATGTAAACCTTACTGTCCTGATAAGCATCATTGGGCGTCCCAATATTGCGCTGATAATTACCAATTTGATCAGGGAAGGGTAAGCGTTTGCCTGGTATGTTTGCTACACGGGTTTTACTGGCATCAGGCTGATGGATAAATGTGTCGTGGTCTACCGGATTATTGGTTTGAGTCTTTATAATTTTCATAGGTTCATCCTTATTGAGTAAGACTGATATAAAAGGTTATTTGACTAAAATGAAGGGGTTATAGACAGACTATAGGGTATTTTTATTAAACAATAATGACATCGGTTGAAAGTAATATAAGTACTTATTTGCCAAATTATGCGTTATCCATTGGCTAATGGCTGGCTATTTATGATGGTTGCTAACCACAATAAATTCTATGCAATTACGTAGGCGCTGTTTCATACGCTCCAGCAACGGCGCAACCCTGATAGCTTTTATTATCATAAGTTAACGTCACCGTAAATTCATTTTGATAGCCATTATCATCGGTACAAATCTGGCTATTTATATTCATAATAATAGGTTTGCCGCTAACGGTACTCACGTATTCCACACCTTCGGCATAGGTCGAACGAGAGACAACGATGGTCGTTGGTTTCAAAAAATCTGCTTCAATGCTGAGTTGGTTGCCATTAATTACTGTGCGCCAACTTTTTTCTGTATTACCAAAAGCGGTGAACGCTGATAACGGTTCTTCGGGGCTGGACGGCTCCATGCTTAGCTGTTCGTCAGCGTTCTCTTTTGTCGTATTGGTAATGATAGCTGTTGATTCTTTTGCCGTGGTTGGTTGATGACTACTACAAGCCATTAGTGAAAGACTACTTGCTAAGCACAAAGTACTAAAAAACAAAGGACGCATCGCTTTTCCTTTAATATTTAAAAGAGAAAGACTTTGTGAGTGCCTTTCTTTAGGGTTAGTTGAATGGCTGTATGAGCGAGTTATATTAAGCTCTGAGTGTACAACAGACAGGCTTTGCAATCAGTGATAAGTGACGGTGATCTGCGATATTATATAAAATACAAACACACCCTCTATATTAGTATTATTAATATAACATATGTATAAAATTTCACAGTACAGAACAAGATAAACTTGGTAGACTCTATAATCATAGATATATTGATGACATAAATAGAAAAATTAGCGATTGACTTGAATATGAAGAAGCCACTTAAACAATAAGTGGCTTTTTTGTGCCTTGCAATGGCGGATAGTACAGCTATGCGCTTAATAAGGTGCATGATGTTATTGATGATAAAAAGAGAGCAGCGCTAAATGAGTACAAGGTTGTATTTACCAACGGCAAGCTAACTGTTGTTAATTAAAAGGTGCTGGTCGACAGATAAGAAAACAAAACTTTTGTCATCATATTGTCATGATGGCATCGTATCCTTGAGCCCACTATAAATGGTGGTTGCGTATCACTGGTGTCTTTATTCATTAAGTGATGCATTGATGATGGTAGACGCATCAATATAAGGTTTATCTATGAGTGTTGCTGGTCGGCTTGGTAGTATTTCCACACGCATGCTGATTATTTTAGCATTGGCTTTTTTACTAATTATCCTGATGGTGTATTGGGTTATTGAGACTCAAGCTAAGCCGCGTATACTGGAGATGACTTCAGAGACAGTGGTTGAAACGGGTAACGAAGCCATTAATAGCATTATGGCGAACATCAGCCATGTCGACGGACTGGCAAAGGCAACCAGTGCGATGGCGGGCGGTTTGCCAAAAGAAGACAGCCTTTATAGAGAAACCTTTGGCAATCTCATGCAACAGACCGATCAACGGATTGTGGGCGGCGGCGTGTGGTTTGATCCAAATATGTACGCTCAAAACCGAGAGCGCCAGTCCTTTGTATGGGCGCGGGATGACGCAGGCAACATGCAACCGTTAGAGCAGTATAATCAAGTGCGCCAAACGCCGAGTCCTTATTATAGAGAGTGGTGGTACATTCCTGCGATGTACGCACGTCATGACCACTGTGTCTGGAGCCGTGCGTATGTTGATCCGCAAAGCAATCAGCCGATGATGACGTGTGCCAAGGCATTGTATGACAGTCGCAATCAGGCTTTTGATGGAGTGGTGAGTTTTAATCTGCTATTAGATAACCTCGATGAGGCTATGAAAAAGTGGCAAGATAAGCTGGGTGGTTATGTCTTTTTGGTAGACTTGGACAATCGATTTTTGACCTTTCCTGATCAATCTATGGTCACGCAAGTGACTGAGGATAATCCCCAAGGCGAGATGGTAACTGCGCATCAATTGGCCGAGAAAAACCCTACCTTTGCACCTATTGCGGACAGCCTAGATAATATTAACCAAACACTCATCGATGAGGCCGTTGCCAAAGATGAAGGTCGTTATACGCTCGCGGCGCGTAGTATTTTGAGTACGACCAATCTGAATAAAATCAGCGAACAAGAATCCAAGTTGCTGTCAGCATTGCTGCTATTGAATATTGACCAAACGTTTAATCTGGTAGACAGTCACTTGATTGAGACCATCGCTGTGCCCAATGACTTTGTGTTGCAGCAGCCCGCCACCGCCTTTGTGTTTCGCATGCCATTTACCTATTGGAAGATGGTCATCGTCAAGCCCAATAATGACATGATGAGCGTGGCAAATGCGTTGTCGAACCAGCTGATTCAAACCATGCTACTGGGTTTTATTCCTATCCTGTTGTTGACCGCGTGGGTGTTCCGTCGCTACTTTACGCGACCGCTAAAATATATGGCACTAGCAGTGGCTGATATGGGTGCATTAATTGAGCAAAAAAAATATCAACAATTAAGCGCCCTTAAACTGCCACACTCAAATGTCAGCGAGATTCAAATCATCAGCGAGCAGACCAACCAATTAATTGACCGCGTCGTCGAAAATGAAGGCGCGCTTGCCGAAATCAATGTCCATCTAGAAAAACAAGTCGCTGCCCGCACGCAAGACTTGCAGCAAGCTATGGATGAGTTAAAAGCCTCACAAGTGCATCTGGTGCGCTCCGAAAAAATGGCGACACTGGGCCAAATGGTGGCGGGCGTGGCGCATGAGGTCAACACACCGCTGGGCTACGTGCGAAGTAATATGGAGCTGGTCGGTGATAATCTCGTGCGTTTTGATGAACTGTTACAGCATACCGATCAATTATTGCAGGCGTTAAAAGCGCCAACTATCAATCAAGAGCAAGTCAAGCAGCTGATAGAGCAAACCTTACAATGTTGCGAGGAAATCAAAGAAGATGAAGTCAGTGAAGATTTGGCAGATTTAATCAAAGATGGACTTTATGGCGTCGACCAAATTGCTGAACTGGTCGTCAGCTTGCGCGACTTTTCTCGACTAGACGAATCCAAAATAAAAGATGTCGATATCAATGATTGCATCAATACCTCATTGATTATGGCTCGCAATAATTTAAAAACCTTAGACGTTAATACCAATCTAGCGGAGCTGCCGCTGATTCAATGTAATCCTTCACAAATTAACCAAGTATTACTAAACCTATTTAATAATGCCGCCCAAGCCATGCCGCCAGATCATAAAGGGACATTGCAAGTGAGCTCGTCTGTCGATGAGGCGCAGCAATATATCGTAGTACGCATTATAGACAATGGTGTCGGTATCGCAGAGCATGTTTTAACGCATATCTTTGAGCCGTTTTTTACCACCAAAAAAGCAGGCGATGGCATAGGGTTAGGATTGGCCATTACGGCACAAATCATCGAACAACATGGTGGACGCATTGAGGTTAGCTCAGTCATTAGTGCGGGCACGACGTTTACCCTCATGCTACCGATACAGTCTATCGTTCATGAAAAGAAACCTTCGCAAGCCTTATTTGAAAGTTGAGAGACTTCCAACCATTTATTTAAAGAGAGCGTCATGCAAAAACCAAAAATCGCTTTTATCGATGATGAGCCGCGTATCTTGCGCAGCTTAAAAATGCATTTTCGCCAGTCACATGACGTATTTATTACTACCGATGCCACTGAGCTAATGGAATATGTCAGCACGAATGAAGTACAAGTGGTCATCAGCGACCAGCGCATGCCAGATAAGCAAGGTACGGAAGTATTGAGTGACATCAAAGCAGCTTCACCAAATACTATTCGTATCTTGTTAACTGGTTATGCGGATCTGAATGCTGTGATGGATTCTGTGAATGAGGGCGAAATTTATCGCTATATCACTAAGCCATGGCAAAATGACGAACTCAAAAAAATCGTTAATAAAGCCACAGAAATTGCTCAGCAAACGCAAGAAATCACACAAAATACTATGGAAAATGATGCAACTCAAAACCGTGTTAATAGTGGCACGGTTAGCAATCGCAATATATTGGTACTAGACGATGATGAGAGTGTCTATCAACAAATAAAAAGTCATTTTCAGAGCGCTTATACTGTGAGCTGGGCGAGTAACCTTGAACAGGCCGCAAAGTTATTACAAAAAAAACGCTTTGGTGTCACGATTACAGATTCGACGCTCAATAAAGAAAATATTACGCCCATCGTTTATGCCTTAAAAAATATCCAGCCAGATCTGATGGTTCTTATGTTGACTGAGTTCAAAGATGCCCATATGGTCATTGATTTAATTAATAAGGGTCAGGTATATCGCTGTCTACCACGTCCGACTAACTTCTCTATCATGAGTATCAGTCTTGATCGGGCTTTTGATCATCACGAAAGATTGGTGCAGCAGCCGATACTGGCAGCTCGTCATCATGTTGAAGAAGTGCCGGAGTCAGAGGCTTTTAACTTTTCTGAAAGGCTAAAAGGTTTCTTTGCTAAATTCAGAGGTTGGCGCATTAGTAGATAAAAAAATAGGGCACGCTAAGAATGCCCTATCCATAGTTTAAAATATCATTGCCTCCTATGTACATGAGAGACGTTTTTATTGCTCGTGATTCATTTGCTCGTGATTCATTTGCTCGTGATTCATTTGCTCGTGATTCATTTGCTCGTGATTCATTTGCTCGTGATTCATTTGCTCGTGATTCATTTGCTCGTGATTCATTTGCTCGTGATTCATTTGCTCATGATTCATTTGCTCATGATTCATTTGCTCATGATTCATTTGCTCATGGTTCATTTGCTCATGGTTCATTTGCCCGTGTCCACCATGCATATTGGCCATGACCATCGGCACCGCTATGACGGCTAAGCCAGATAGCATCATGATTGCGCCATTCACTTGCCTTAGGCGCAAACGCCCGATTTGATTGCGCATCCAGTTGACCGTTTCGTGCGTGGCGACGAGCATGGGTACGGTTCCTAGACCAAAGACAAACATTAATACGGCACCCGTGAGCGGGTCATGACCGACGACCGCAATAAGTAATGCGCCATAAACGAGACCACAGGGTAAAAATCCCCATAATAAACCTGCCGTCAATGCTCGAGGAAAGGTGTTTAAGGGGAATACTTTCTGCCGCAGAGGTGATAAAGCTTGCCAAAAATGCATACCAAGACGTTCAAGCCTGTTTAAAAAAGGCAACCCTAGCATGGTTAATCCTACAAATACCAAGACCAACCCTAGTAGAATGCGAGGTGTGCTATTGCCAACCATCAGAGGGGTTAATACCGTGGTGCCAATCACTCCAGCAATTAAGCCCAATAGGGCATAACTGAGTAAGCGCCCCAAATGGTAAGTCGCAATGAGGCCGCGTTTTTTTGCTGGACTGGTTTCTTTCATCGATAGCCCAAATGCGGTGACGATACCGCCACACATACCTAAGCAATGCGGCGAACCAAAAAATCCCATTAAAAATGCTGCAATTAATAGTGCCATAGTCATGAAGGTGCTTCCTAAAATATAAGATAAATAAAATCCGTTGAAGGTTTAATCGTTATGTTAGTCAGTTAATGACCTATCTTAATGACACCTAAAACTTATAGTTGACACCCACATACAATGATCGGCCTGCGCCAGGAACGGCAGTGCCCCAGTTAGAACCGTTGCCTATTTCGCCATTCATTGACATGGTTTTGCCTTGACCCATGTATGCGCCCCCTAGAGGTAGGTCATAGTTTTTATCGAATACGTTATCGATACCAGCCTCAATTGCTACCTCTTTAAACTGATAGCCTGTACTGAGGTTTAAGAGGCCATAACCCGCCGTTTTAATTTCGTTGCGAGGGGTTGAGATATCATTTTTAGCCGCGACGCCCACCACTTCGATTTGGTTTGTCCAACCGTTATTTTCCCGATTCAGGGCAACACTGCCATTGAATGGCATGATGTTATATAAGTCTGAGCCGCTGTCTTTATTTTTCCCTTTGGTATAGCTTAAGGAGCCTACCATATTCCAGTACCCCCAAGCATTTGCTGCCAGCTGCCGATTGGCTGAGATATCTATGCCATATATCTCAGCATCTTGGTTGGTATAGCGCAGCACATTATATTGATTCGCTGTTTGAGTGCTAGCTGCTGTGTTTGCCATGGGGTTCCACTGTACGGCATCGACATAGTCGTCAATTTTTGAATAGTAAGGAGTGGCTTTAACGCCCCAGCTATCATCAGCACCGCGCCAGTCTAAGGTGGCAGATAGGGTGTTAGATTTTTCTGGGCGTAGATTAGGATCACCAAAATAGCCATTACCGTCACCAAAGGTATTGTTCATGATAGCCGCCATTTTCCAAGTGGACCAGGTATAGCGTTCATATAAGCTTGGCGTGCGCTCTTTGTGCGACAGACCTAAGGCTAGATTTTTTTGTGAATCAATGTCGTAGCGTGCGAGTGCAGTAAAATCAAAGTTGTTATCGGTGGTTCGGCGGTCACTGGCATTAAAGTTAGCGCTATCTCGCAGCTGATTGGTCATATTGTTTTGACCATCGATTTGATAGCCATGTACTTCATCAGCACTGGTACGTACGTTTTCATAGCGAGCGCCAAGCTGGGTGCTCCAGTCAGGCGAGATGTCTTTTTCCCATTCGCCATAGATACCGATACGCTGACGCTGACCATTGTTGATATTTTGAAAGTCGTTTGGTGACATCATACCGTCGCCAGATGCCGCCCACGTGTCATCGAGAGTGTAGTCTTGATATTCAGCACCTATATTGAGCGTGCCTTGGTTGGTTAGATCAATAATACCTTTAAGATTGGCACCGATGGTTTCGCTACTGGTGTACATCGGCATACCTTTGGCATTACCGTACAAGAACTGTTTGTCTTCCCCAAAGTTCATATAGTGATCGACATCTTCATGATAGGCCTGTGCTTCTAACTGCCCCCAATTTAACTCGCTCTTGTAGCGCAAATTAATGCGGTCAAGCTGATTGTCGAGCATGTCCATCCGCTGATTTGGATATAACTCTTTTGGGACGTTTTGCCACAAATAAGTGCCTTGTAGCAGATGATTGCCGTTCTTATAAGCCACATCTACTGACTGGTTTTTGCTTTCATAGGCGGTTGAACCAACTTCGTCTTTCGCTAAGGTTTTACCAGCGTTCCCTGTCTCTGTATAAGATTTAAAATCACCACCAGCTTTATAATTATCCGCCTGCGCAAAGCTGCCTTTATAGGTGAGGCTAAGCTGCTCGTTTGCTGCTGTGGTAGATACATTGGCACCATAAGCGTCACCATTACTACGATAAAATGTGCCGATTTCACCTGATGTTAATATGTCGCTATCCGTTGAAAACATAGGCTCCGCTGTTTCGACGAGGATGGTACCTCCAATACTATTACCACCGACACTCACAGGCGTCACACCTGCATAGACAGTGGTCTTTTCTATAGCGCTGGGCGCAATATAAGACAAGGGTGAGTTCATACTGTTTGGACAGGAGGCGATTGAGTCAACGCCATCCACTAAGATACGCAGACGGTTGTCCGCCAAGCCTCTCATCACGGGCAAGTTTGAGATGCCACCGGCACTTTGGACATTTAGACCGGGTATTTTTGTCAGTATAGTGGCCGTATCACTGCTTGCCACTTGTTTGCTGCTAATAAACTTTTGATCAAGGGTGGCGGCTGTCCCAAGTGCATTGGTACTAGAGCGCTTATCCGCTGCTGTCGCATAAACGACGATTTCTGGCAATTGAATATGTGGCTCATCATCGGTAGTAGGCATGTGCGCCTTTACGGTTGTGGAATCCGCATAAGCGCTACTGATATGCAATAAAGACAAAGCTAAAACACTTAGTTTTAAAATAGGTACAGCGTTTATTGATGAAGATAACATCTTACTTTCCTAGAAATTCGCAAAAATATTTTATGAAATCGGTTATTCAGTTTTTACTAAGAGGCAATGTAAGCCAAGGTAAGCCAAGCCATTTATGGACTTAGACTAAGCACTTGCCGAATATTTTCCGATATAAATAGATAGCATTTTGAGCACAATATTATGAGCACAGTTTTGAGCGCAATGTTTTAGGCAAACGCATACAAGTGCCTCAATCAGAGCGTCAAATAAGCGCGTTGATTGAGAGCATGGTCACTAATGCTCTAGGGCGTGTCCTCAATTCAATTGATTACTTTCTAAATGGGCTAAAAATGGCTAAATTTTGCCAAACATCATCAAATAGCTTATTAATATCTCGATATTATTTGCGCTACTTTCCTTGTTTGACAGCAATTTATCTCATGTTTATCACCATTTTTAAAATGAGGACACGCCCTAAAAATATTGGACTATAAATGTGGATAATTATGTAGATAGTTATGTGGGTATGACTGGAGGAGCGCGTGCGAGGGGTCGTAAAAAATTACTAGGAGAGTAGGTATGTGAGCGATACAAAAACGTGACTGAGACAGTAGACAGCTCAATCAAAGCCGAGTCAGTATGTGTAAAAGCGACTGGCAATAGTGCCGTAGACATGGCAGTGCAAAGGTCACAGCCAGTGTATTTTACGGCATCAGGGTTAGATTCAGAGCTTTCAACCTTATCTTTGCTATACAAAGCTTCGTGCGAAGGTGCGGCGTCAACCGTTATAACTGGCTCAACGGTCGCAGGCGATGCTAAAGATAAGGATGCATTATGATGAAGTAAATGACGGGCGGCACTATCAATGGGTATGTTGTGATTCGTTTGCGCAATATCAGTCTGTATTTGCTCATACTGCTTAGCTGCCGATACAATCGGTGCAAGCTCTGCACAGATACCATGACCTAAGTGGGCATTATCATCCCATAGAGGTGTGAGCAACAGCGTGATGTGCATGATCCAAGCAAAACATGCGACCAACATGCCGAACCACATCGTTACCGGTGATGAATATCGTAAAACAAGCTTACGGCGCTTAGTAGACATGATAGGGTTCATCGTATTACCAGCATGCTGATGATGCATAGGTAACATTTATAAGTAAGGAGGTGTGCTAACTTGAAACGTCAGTTTAAAGCATTTTAGAAAGAATACTTAACAAAATAGACATTATCATTAACAATGCCATTCTAAGACAAGGGGTATGCTCTTTACAAGTCTTGTATAGAGATATATCGGGCATTCTAGAGAAATCGGTCACAGCGTCGTCATGTTTGCTCAGCCTGCTATTTGCCGTATTATCCTTTGCTGTACCTATTCATCTTGTACTGAGAAGACTATATGACTGAATTAGCTAGACGATAACCAAGCAAATGGGAAAGAGCTAATAAGACCCAGCGGAAAAGATAGGCTAATGTAATGCGGAGTGCGATTTTTTGTTTTACGTGACCAATATTGATGGTGCTAGCGACTTAAAAATAGTGAAATTTTTCAGTAAAAAAGAACACTTTAACAACTATTGCTCTCTATATTGTTTTTCTCGATAATATCGATTTTTCTCTCTAATTCTATAATCTGTAACTTACAGCTCTTATAGTGATCTTCTTGATTGCCCTCTATGTCCTTAAGGGTTCTTTGATAGATACGGTTATACAGTGAGGTTAGAGCTTTTTTAATTGCTTTGATTTCTTTCGAAGATAAATCCATTTGCTTATCAAAATCAGGTGCTTTTATTTTTGCACATAGCTCAAAAAGTGTGAGATTAAAATCTTGATAGTATTGTTGCACTGAGTTTTCTTTTGATTGATCGCTATATTGGATGTTTTTTTTCATCAGAATGAGCAAAGCACTATCAATCAAGTTTTTTTCATAATCTGTCAAACATAAGTAATGGTTCATTACATCGATTCTCAGTTATTTCAAAATTGCTATTCAGAAGACCATAAGTTTGGCTACTTTAAAAAAATCCCAACCCCAACGACTCTTGCAAAATACTTATCTAGCCTGCTTAGTTTGGTCTTCACTCTTTAAAAGACTTTATTGTGATGCGGCATATCATCAATGGCTTTGAATAATCAACGCATTTTATAGGGTGGAAATGAAAGTATCGTGACAACGTCTACGCTTTATAAAAAATATGCCAAAGCCAGTCACCCTAATCTATATATAAGATATCTTTTCATTCGCTATTACTTGCCCGTCTAGAAAAGCGCCAATATGACGCTTATAGCGTACCACTTAAGAAACCTTCCCTCATTAAGGCTACCTTTCTTTAATCTTCATAAATCTACTTAACGTTTGAATCATTTATCATTCTCGTTGTCGATAGAGCAGATTTTTATCACGATGCTTTTTATCACGTGAATGCTTTGCTTGATATTGAGTAAGGCAGTTTCAACCACAACTCATAACCAATATGACTTTATACGAGAAAAAATAATGAAAAAAATAATGATAAGTTCAATGCTAGCCATTACTGCTTGCTTCACAATGGTTAGCCAAGCAAGTGCTGCGCCGCAAATCGCTAAGCATCATGTTGCTCAAGTGAAGCATCAAAAGGTCAATGCAAAGTTTGATAATAAACATCAGCATGTGAAGAAAAAGGCAGTAGTGTCAAAGCATCAATCAAAAAAACCAGCGGCTCATCTCAAAGCAAAAAGCAAATATCAAGCTAAGCATACTCATGGACATCGTTCTTAATCGTTCAGCTGACTGATATAAAAATAGCGCCCATATTAGGCGCTATTTTTTTGTTTCGTTGTTATGTAATAAGTGCTATGTGACGAAAGCTATGTAACAAGGCTATATGGTAAAGGGCATGTCACCATGATAATCACTACTGACTGTTTAAAGTCACCGTCTTAGTACTACCATTACTACTAGGCTGACTCAGTGTCACTTTGCTTGCTAAGATATCGCCTTTGGCATTGATCTTGTAGCATTCTGATGAAGTGCCTGCAGGGTCAAAGCTGAGTAATAGATTGCCTGAGGTTTCTATGCAGAACCATGCGGTATTATTCGTATCACGCGATAAAGACCAGTCTTGGTTATAAGTCCCTATCTTGTTACGCATACTGCTATCGGCATAGACATTTTCCGTCAGTAGCTTACTAGAAGCGCCCACTGTCGCCACTTTAGGAATGGTGGTCGTCTGGTTAGATAGTGAGTATTTACCTGTACCGTCTGTAAAACCATGGAATATCAGTGGATTTAGGGTGAAGTAATTGATAGCGACGGATTGATTGGTGATTTGATTATTCATCTTATTGATGGTGTTTATTTCGGTACCTTGTACAGACTTATTATTAAATACCATACTGCCTTTAGGCGTCACTTGAATCTCTGCTGACACGCTTTGACTGCCGACAACTGCAACTAATTTATCACTGCGTTGTTTGGTATAGATGTTGAGCATGGCAGTTTCAACAGGGTATTGAGTGACGATACCATTGTCATTATTGTTTTGACCCGTGCTCCCTGTCATTCCACCAGCACAAGCGCTTAAACCCAGTCCTGCTGCAATACATAAACTTAGTGTCTTCATTATTTTGTCCTCAACTTTTAAATGTATGATTTGATATCTACTATAATCGAATTTTTAAACAATGACATCTGCTAACTGTCTTAGACTCTGCTATTTTTAGTCCGCCCATACCAACGGTACTTCGTGAAGACACATCCTAGTTATGAGTTGGCTTTATAATAAAAAATATTTGGTTGAGAAAATCTGCAGACCACAAAAAAGCCAGACAATTTAAGTTGTCTGGCTTTTTGTGCAGTATTTCTTATCAGCTGTCTTAATTAGTTAACCATTAACCATCAATCTATAGTCGCGATACTGCTACCGCTTAGAACTTCGACCTTTTGCAGGGCGCTTACCATTTGTAGCAGGTTTGCCATTGCCCACAGCCTTCTTGCCATTACCAAAAGGACGTCTATCTTTACCTTTAGAACCCGCTGGTTTTCTAGCGTCATCCTTGGCGTGTTTCTTGTTGCCCTTTGCTGCCCCCGCTGATTTCGAAGACGTTTTTGTTTTTGATGAATCATCAGTACGAGCATTTTTTCGTGGCGCATTACGAGATTTCTTGCCCGGATTACTGGCATCTGAAGAAGAACCTTCTATGGACTTAAGTAAAACAGACAACTCTTTTTCGGTTAAATCTCGCCAATCTCCAACGGGAGTACCTTTAAGACTGACATTCATGATCCGCGTACGCTCAAGCTTCACCACTTCATAGCCAAAATGCTCACACATACGACGAATTTGACGGTTTAAACCCTGCACTAGCGTGATGTTAAACACGGTGGGTGCCACCTTAGTAACTGGACATTTCTTGGTCACCTTCCCAAGCATTGGCACGCCACCAGCTAAACCCTCAATAAAACTATCTGTTATCGGCTTGTTCACCGTCACCAAATATTCTTTTTCGTGGTTGTTACCAGCACGAAGTACCTTATTAACCAGATCACCATTACTGGTCAAAAAGATTAAACCCTGAGAGTCTTTATCCAACCGTCCAATCGGAAAAATACGTGTACTATGTCGAACGAAATCAACGATATTATCTTTTTCTGAAGCTTCCGTAGTGCTCACAATACCCACGGGTTTATTCAAGACAATAAACACAAAATCATCCGCCTCTCGCGGCTCAATGAGTTGCCCGTTGACTTTTACCGTATCTCCAGCAACCACTTGATCACCTACTTGAGCACGCTTACCATTGATGTATACATTACCTTGTTCAACAAAGCGGTCAGCGTCTCGCCTGGAGCAAATACCGCTTTCGCTGATGTATTTATTTAAACGAGTTGAGGAAGCGTTAAACATAAAGCACCGTTTTACCTGATAAGCAGCATTTTTTTACTAAGAAAAAAGCCTAAATTAAAGGGGTTATCAACAAAGAGATGGCTCACATTATATAGGAAATTCAATATCCATTTCGGGAGAGAAGGGCAAAACCTTAGAAATATATCCAGTATCGTATTTGTACCTATTAGAATCAATGTTCTCCCAATTTTGTTTCTACGGATTTGACGGTAGAGGTAATACTTTATTCACTGATTTTTATCGCAGGCTGAGTACTAAGAAATGGGCAATGATGCCCAAGTGTTCTATAGACCCAGTACTACGAAGTATCAATGATTTGATAGAGAAGGGGATGTTGGAAAAATATGATGCTTCTGAGCGTAGTACAAATTACGAGGTTGCCTTGTGAACAAAATTGCTAGGGGTTTGAATTTTACTGTCCAGTTGGTTAGTTAGACTCTCTCAAGCTAGTTTCTACAGGATTGACAGCATAGGTCAAGGATAACCAAGCTGAGTACATTTCAAAAAATGTATCATGTGCATGTGCTAAATTGGTAAGGATAAGCGATGTAAACTCACCGCGATTATCTATGTAAATTTGCTGTGAATAGTCACAGCATCGAATGAAAGGCTTATTAAAACAGCACATTCAGGTTTCTTATTATCATTATTACGCCACTAATAACCATTAGCATGAGTAGCATTATTCTAAACTGACTAATACTCATACCGGCCAAAAAGCGTTTGCCGATGATATTGCCAATAACGGCACCTAATCCTAAAACAATGCCATATACCCAAAGCTTGACGGTGAATATACCAAAAAAAGAATAGCTGCCGATTTGTACCATACCTACAAAAAAAGAATTAGCCGTTTTGGTAGCAATAAGGTTTTCTTTTTCTAGTCCAGCATTCATATAAAAAGGGTTAAGGATAGGGCCGAGACCGCCCACTAATGTGCTCATGAAAGCAATCATAAAGCCCAAAGGTATAAAACCTGCTTTTGGCATATCAAAAGTTTTATTTACCTTACCAAACTTATATTGGAATATGGTAGACACCAAAAACACGCCAACCAATAACTGAATCCAGCCAGCATCTAAACGACTAAAAACAAATGCTGCTAGCCACACACCTACAATGGCACTTGGTACGTAATATTTGGTCAACGACCAATCAATATCATTCCAGAATAGATATAGTCGAGATGTATTGCTAATCAAAGTAGCCAAATTGATCACAGGTGGTGCAACCGCTGTCCCTATCATCCAAGAAGTGGCTGGTATCAGTAACATGGCACCGCCACCACCCGATATAGTAGAGATGATAAAAGCGGCCATGCCAGCGAAAAACAAGCCTACTAAATGCCAACTTGGGATGGATTGTAGTAAATCTAAAACAAGGAGCACTATAAAATCCTATTTCATGAGTGACATCAAGTGGTAGTAGTCAACTAAATCTGGCTAACTGATAAGAGGTTTTATTAGAGTAGCATTTTTATTCCTCTAGCAATTTCAACGCGTTCATTGAAAGTATCGGGTGTAACTATTTCCTAAAAAAATGGTGGTCATACATAGAGTATAACCACCACCGGAGAGTATTTTGAGAACAGAGTAACTAAAACTTAAATAGTAGGCTTAAATTTTCTACGGTAGATACTACGTATAACTGGCATGAATACCATCAAAATAGCCAACAACCATAGCACTACTGTGATAGGGCTGCTCCATAAGATACTAAGCTCGCCTTGAGAGATAGATAGGGCTCGTCTTAAATTAGACTCCATGAGCTCACCCAATACATAGCCCAAAATAAGCGCTGATAAGGGGAAGTTTAGTTTACGTAAGAAGTAACCGAAGACACCAAGTGCCACCATAAATACCAAGTCAAAAGTCGTGCTATGGATAGAATATACGCCAACGAAACTGACCGCAGCAATGGCTGGTATCAAGATGTAGTTTGGTACATCAAGCAGTTTGGCGAACAAACCTACCAAAGGGATGTTCATGATTAGCAAAATAACGTTACAGATAAATAATGAGGCAATCAGACCCCATACGATATCTGGCTGCTCAGTAAATAACTGTGGACCCGGTGTAATGTTATATAACGTCAACGCACCCATCATGACTGCTGTCGTACCAGAACCTGGCACACCTAGCGTCAACATTGGCACAAATGAGCCACAAGCTGAGGCATTATTAGCTGCTTCTGGCGATGCAACACCGCGAAGATCACCATCACCAAAGGTTCCAGTATCACCAGCGATTTTACGTTCACTAGCATAAGTCATTGCACTGGCAATCGTTGCGCCTGCACCTGGTAAGATACCAACGACAAAGCCCATTAGACCACTACGTAGCATGGCTCCAAAAGCAAAAGTAAACTCTTTAAAGTTTAATAAACTGCGCTTACCTTGTTCAATAACCTTGTGTCCAGTCGTTGTTTTTTCGAGCAAGATTAGAATTTCACTCACACTAAAGAAACCAATAACAATGGTGGTAAACTGAATACCATCAGATAGGTTGACGGAATCAAAGGTAAAGCGATAAATACCCGTAACGGCATCAACCCCAACAGTTGCTAGACCAAGACCAATTAATGCGGCAATACCCGTCTTAACTGGCTGATCACCTACCAAACCACTTAAACACGTGATAGCAAATACCATCAGTACAAAATATTCAGCAGGTCCAAATGAGATTGCCCATTTGGCTAATAATGGCGCAAATAGCACCACGCCGATTGTCGCGATAGTGGCACCGACGAAAGAGCTGATAGCAGATAAAGACAGTGCAATACCAGCCTTGCCTTGTTTTGCCAATGGATAGCCATCCAAAGTCGTCATAATGGCGCCGGCATCACCGGGTACGTTAATAAGAATGGCAGAAATACGACCACCATATTCACAACCAAGATAAACGGCTGCTAGCAAAATGAGCGCACTCTCAGGCGGCAAACCAAGGGCAAAAGCGAATGGCAGTAATATCGCTACACCATTAATCGGGCCAAGACCCGGCAACATGCCCACAATCGTACCTAAAAAAGCTCCGATTAGTGCCAGCAGTAAGTTTTTTGGGGTAGATGCAACAGCAAAGCCATGCATCAAAAAATCAAAAGTATCCATATTGGCTATCCTATTATCCCTGACAACAATCCGAGTGGTAATTTGACATCTAAAAATAGGTCAAATAAGACATATAAGCCAATACTGATTAACACTGAAAAGATAAAACTCTTGAGAGGATTACCTGCAAACAGTAAACCTACGGCGAAAGACATCAGAATAGTGGCAAGAATAAAGCCCAATACTTCAAAAATGAGACCATAGACCAATAAGGCAAGCGCACATAAAATAAGATTACGGATGATCGTTTTATTTAAACCCAATTCAATCGTTTTAGTAAAACTGGCGGGACGAAAAGCCACGACTAAGCAGCCAAAGGCAAGCAGGGAAAAGATTAAAATAGGGTAAGGACGAGGACCAATTGGGTCATAAGCAATAGGGGCAACATAACCAATGGCTAAGTATATTAAGAATATACTGACCAGTGCCATCAGCCCGGAAAACAAACGTTCCATTGTCATAAGGAGCATTCCTTGAATTTTGGGGCAAAAGGCTGACAGATAGACATCCTGCCAGCCCTTTGAGAAATACCAAAATATTTGATATTCAATTGCTAAAGGTTATTAAATCTCAACGTAACTATTTGGTTGGTGCTGCTTCAACAAGACCATATTCAGCAGATAACTCGCGTAGTTCGCCCGTACGTTTATAAACGTAGGCTTGTAGCTCATCGCCAGTCATAGAGAAAGGCAGCAATTCTTGTTGCTCACGTATTTCAGCGAATTTCGGATCAACAAGCATCTTATCGAAAGCCTCTTTCCACCAATTATAAGCACTAGGGCTTACGTCTGGACCCATGTAGTAACCACGAACGACTGGCCAGCTCACATCATAACCTTGCTCTTTCGCAGTAGGAATATCGGTCATCGTGCCGCCCAATCTTTCATCTGCAAATACCGCTAATACACGCAATTTACCTGCATTGGCTTGCGGCATAATCTCGGCAATACCAGCACTAACGACCGTAATATGATTGCCCATCACCGCTGTGATCGCCTCGCCGCCGCCTTCCATGGCAACATAGGTCATGTCACTAGGCTTGACACCGACGGCTTTGGCTAAAATGGCCGTTTGCATCCAATCTTGGCCACCAACGCTACCACCAGCACCGAAGCTGATCGCTTTTGGATCTTTTTTGAGCTCAGCAACTAAGCCGGCCAAATCTTTAATAGGAGAGTCTGCATTGACTGCGATAGCGCCATAATCAGTACCAACACCCGCGAGCCATTTCACGTCTTTTTCAGTGAACTTACCAAATTTACCTTGCGATAAATTAAGGATAGAGCCGGTAGAGAAGGCAATAATCGCATCGCCATTGTCACGATCATTGGCAACGATTTTGTTATAAGCAACAGCGCCGACGCCGCCTGGCATATAGGTGACGCGCATAGGATCTTTTAAGATACCAGTATCTCTTAAGCCAGCTTGGGCAAGCTTACAAGTCAAGTCAAAGCCGCCGCCCGGTTTGGCAGGTGCGATACATTCTGGACGTGAAGGGGCAGTGAGCTCAGTTGAGCCATCTGCGGCAGTCGCATCTGTACTGGCAGTTTCGTTTGCATTGTTACAAGCGGTCAAAGATAGGACAGACAGGCCAAGAGCCAGATAGGATAGTTTTTTCACACGACACTCCTTGTGTGTATTTTTACAGTAAAAATTCAATAGAGTTTTGGCCAAAATATAAAGTTATTACAGGTGAAGGTAGCATTCGATTAATGTGTCTCATTAACTTCATAAACGTATGCTTTTCATTGCTATGCAAAAGTAACAGAATATTTTAAAAATAACAAGAAACATATGTATGTATATATGAATTTTATAGTAATATATTAAATTGAAGGCGGCATAAGGTCTCCTGTTGTAGCAATATGCAGGATGAATAAATGATATTTATTTCTTCGAAAAAAATATTTAAATTAATTAAAACAAATAGATAAGATGATTTGTTGATGGCGAAGATTATTGAGATATCCTAAAAGTAACGTTGATATCAGTACCATTACGAGGCTATGACAACGATTTAAGAAGTTGTGCATTTAGTGAGAAAAATAGATATATTGGGATCAAAATATATCAAGCATATGTAAAAATATTAAAAAATCACGGTATATTTTGCCTATGAGAATTTAAAATATCAGCTGGATAAGTAAAATTGCGAGTATTCCAATACCAATATCTAAGGGCACTGCCTTGAATAGTAGCGCATTAAAAAGCTGGTCTTTGTTTATAACGACTTGAGAAGCGCCTAACATTAAACTACCTCCTGATGAGAAAGGCGAGAGTGATGAGCTTTGCGCGCCCACAACAATACAGGTAAATAATAATAAAGGGCTTAGTCCAGAAGCAACGGCTAGGGGTAGCACCATAGGGAATAAAGTAGGGGCGACTACCCCGAGGGTACTAGCAAATATTGACATAATGGCGCTAATAACGAAGACTAAAATCGGTATCATCCAGATAGGCACATTGGTACTTAGCCATTCTGTCAGCTCGTAAATAACGCCTATTTCTACTCCGAGGCTGATCAACATACCAACACCACAAATCATAATGAGGGTATTCCAAGGTATTAAAGCAATCACTGCTTTTTCATCGCCTAATTTTAGAAATAAGCTCACTAAAGCAAAAAATATGGCGATAAAACCAATGTCAATCCGAGCGTTCAAAAATTGAATTGCTGATACTTGTGGCATGAGTAGATTTAAAATGGGCACGATAAGTACAATAGCCATCATGATAAAAATCAGCACAAGAGACTGTTTTTGCTTACTGTCAAAGGGTTCTGGTATGGTCGTCTGAATCGCTATTTTGCTATTTTTGGCATTGATAAAGCTATAAGCACCCAATACAATCATAGGCATTATAAAAGTGACAGCGAATATCCCTAACACATAAGTAAAGGTATTATCATTTGCGACGCCTGCGCCGCGCATCAGCTCTCTAAAAATAACACCGCTTTGTGAGGTGATAAAGTTAGCACCCGCTAAGGCACCATAGTTCACCGATAAAGTAGCAATGACAAGATTCAAGTTAGTGCGTTTAGACAACAGCAGGATCATCGGTGCCATCGTCGCTAAGACCGTATAATAACCAGCCCCTAAGCCCGCAATAATCGTGGCCACAAGGAAAATGACTAAAGGTAGAAATTCGGGAAAGTGACGGCACTTATAGATTAAATGATTAGATAGCTTCTCTAAAGCACCGTTAGCTAGGGGGAAGTTATAGAAAAGCGTCACTGCAAAAATAACAAAGAAAATTTTGAGAGGCCATAGCTCAACAATTTTATGTGCCTTCATCCCCATACCGAAACAACCGATCAGATATGAAAATGCAATAGCAAATAGGCCAATATTAATCTTAGTGGTATAGCCCAAAATGATACATATCACGATGGCGGCGAGAATATAAAGAGTCACGACTACTCCTTGACCTTAACTGTATGAGTTCTATAAAAAACCATAGCAGTTTTTACAGAGTAAAGAGCATTACAATAATATCGAAAATAGCTTTTTAGACTAGACAATCTCATAAGTCTTAAAAGCGCATTTAGTTGAGTAGAATGATAGCAAAAAAGGTCACACTAACTAGATGAAATTGATCACCAATTTATAGGTCAGTTGCAGCGTTACATATAAAATTTACTTAAGGCTTAAGGTAGTATGACCAGACATATACTTCCTTGTAGAACAATAACGGCGCTTGACAAGATTGAGCCAATTAATAAAAACCTTTCCACTGTGGTGAAAAAAATGCTAAATAATTTCAAAGAGTTTAAAATGCCACGTTATGAACAAGTGCGATGGCATATACAGACGTTACTGACAGAGAGTAAGTGGGATGAAAATACACCCTTACCAACGGAGCAGGAGTTTGCAGATAAGTATGAAGTATCTGTAGGAACTGTCCGAAAAGCGGTCGAAAAATTGGTAGAAGATGGGGTGTTAATAAAGCAGCAAGGCAAAGGCACCTTCTTAAAACGTCCAGATTTTGCAAGCTCATTATTAAGGTTTTTTAAGTTTCGTGATAAAGATGCTCGCTATGTCACACCGACGGGCATAATTAAAAAAATCATGGTTATAGACGGTATTGATGACATTAATAAAAAACTAAATATAGGTAAAAACAAAGCGCTTATTTATATAGAACGTACGCGTATGGTTGAAGACAGAGTATTGTTAAGTGAAAAGATTTGGTTACCTAAGAGTCGCTTCCAAGCTTTTGCAACCTTAAATCCTGAAGATTTCGAGAATCTTCTCTATCCGTTTTACTATACAAAGTGTGGCCAGTTTGTGTCGTCTGCCGTAGAGACGCTGTATTTTATAACCGATCACAGTGATGATTATCTGGGCAACAATAAGCAAGAAAACTTAGTTAAGGTATGCCGCATTGCGAAGAATCTAGAAGGCGATCCTATCGAATATAGAGAATCATATGGACTGGCAGAAAAATTCAGTTATGAGATTAATATTATTTAGCGGTCTATCAAAGTAGTGGTCAACTCATTCAGATTATTTGAAAAGGGATTATGCAATTAATAATATGTAAAACTGATACAGTCTTTATAACAACTTTATTTAATTAGAGGAACGATGTATTACTGAATCGAATTTCGCAAGCAAGTAATGCATAGCATTAAAAAAAGCATGACGATAAGAGAAGCGGCTATCACCTGAGTACCATCACCATTCGTAGCTGGCACAGAAGTTGGCTCTCAAAAAAACTAGGGATAAACCACCAACTAAAATACCGAATGAAGCACTCTTTAAAAGACGTTGAATAATATCCTGATGATTATCTGTATGAACGGGCTAGGCGCTTTAACGGTAGTAAGACAGGTATGCACACTGCTTTAAAGCGTCTTGGAATCAGTCAAAAAAAGACCTTAGAGCATCCAAAAACTTGTCCAATAAAAAGTGCGATATATCAGAATAAGCTTGATAGCTTTACGCAGTAAGGCTTCCCCATTATTCATATGGATTAAAGTGGCTTTGAGGCTGTAAGCATAAGACCTTACGGATATGCACCTATTGGTAAAACTTGTATTGATCGCTATAACTGGCAAGCAAGAAAGCGTACTAATATTATTGGTACGCTCTATGAAAAAATGCTGTTTGCGCTTGATTACTTTGAGCAGAATATCAATAGCAATATATTTTATCACTGGTGCAAACACACGCTTATCCCAAGCCTTAAGACTAAATGCGTGATTATTATGGATAATGCTAGATTTCATAAAAGCAAATGCATTCAAAAGCTACTAAACAGAAATGGCCATCGTATTCTATGGTTGCCACCTTACAGCCCTGATTTAAATCCCATCGAGAAAAAATGGGCACAAGCAAAGTTTCTACGCCAAAGCTGGATGGAGAACGATCTGTCTAAACTGTTTCATGATATGGGCTGTACTAATTTTATTGTGGACTGACTATAGCACTAATATCAATACTTATATTTTACAGTTGACACTATATGTCTGACCGTTTGCCATGTTTACGTTCATGACACCATAGTTTGCTTTGGTATGCCAATCATAGCTCATCTAAGGGTCAGGGCTATTAACATAACGAGCACCAGAAGCTGAAACTGCTTGATTCAAGGTGAGTTTTTTATTATTTATACCCACTTTAGGCAACGTCACATTTAGATTGGCAATTTGACCATTATCCTGACAGGACATAATAGTTGTTTGATCAGTGCTAGTCATAGGTGCGTTAGTAGCACAATAGGAGCCGCAGCCATTAGTTTTTCATAATAATCCTTATAGATAAATATTAGGTTGGAAGTCAAATAATTAAAAAAAATTATGATAATGCAAACTAGAGTTTTTCTGCAAGTCATTGTTATCGTGCAATATTAAATTAGAGCTTAGGCTTGCCACTGCTTGTTATCTTGATGAAAGTACCACGTCATTATTATAGGTGCGAGTATGCTTGACCAAATACCATAAGTAATCGATAGTCCTTGCGCTACTACGGTATAGCTCAGAAAAATAATACAGGTGGCAAGTATAAGAGCCATCATATTGTGACTTGATTTGCGGCACATTAAGGCTCGAAGCAAAGTTAGTGTCACTAAAAAGCCAAATAGCATTATCATCAATAATCCCATAGCATAAGGCTGAGTGACCGTACGATTTGAAGTATTTGCCCAAGCATCGGTCACTAAATTAAGCGCGCTGCCTAACGCTGCAAGCGTAGCGAAAACAAAAAAGTGCCCATAGCCAAATAAGAATAAATCATAACGGCGACGCTCATTGTTCAAAATAGTACCAAACGGGATAGTAAAATAGAGCCACCATAAGGCGAAAACCAATGCCACAAGGCTTGAACCTAATAATATAATAGCGCTAGCAGCAGACTCGGAATTGACTAAAAAGGTTCGAATACTGTTACTGACGCCTAGCACACCCTCGCCTAAAACAATAATGCTCAACAGACCATAACGTTCAGCCATGTGATGAGGATGCCAATTGATGTTCTGTGCGGCACGCGCCCATATTGGCATCAGTAGTTCAGCAGCTATAAATAAAAATAACGCAGGCGTTTGTATCGAAGCAGGTAGAAACAACCAAAGTATCCAAACACTTTGTAGCGTTAGTAAGCCAATAATACTGCGACCAGCCACCCGTTTGTGACCTTCAACTTGCTGATAAACACGCCACCACTGGCTACAACTGGCCAATCGCATGATCGCGTAACCAGTGACTCCTATCCATGTTAGTCCTTGTTCGAAAAACTGATTGATGTTGGCGGCGATCATTAATGAGCCAAACATTTGCAGCAATACTGAGAGACGATAGTACCAATCATCAGGATCGTAGCCGGAAGCAAACCATGTAAAGCTCGTCCAAGCATTCCATAAAATAAAGAAGGCGATGATAAAGGTCAAAAACCCTAAAAAGTCATGCTCAAGCAAACGATGATGTAGCCCGCTTGCTGCTGCTGAAACGGCAATGACATAGACTAAATCAAATAATAACTCAAGCGTTGTTGAGGGTCGATTTGGTTCATTGGAATCGCGGGCGCTTATTGTATTAATGGTAGGTATAGTGATCATTTAAGCTTGTCCGTTAAGTGTTGAGCCGTAAGTGCTTATCAAAAGTTATCCCAGTACGGATTATCACCAAAACGCTCAGCAATAAAGTCAATCAAATAACGACAACGCTGCGATAAAAATCGATTTTTAGGATAGACCGCATAAGCATTTAAAGTGGGCAATTGATACTGCTGGAGGATAGGCACAAGCTCACCGCTGATTAAGGCTTGATACGTAATAAAAGTTGGCAGAAAAGCAATGCCATGACCTTTGACTGCCATCTCCCGCAAAAAGTCCCCATTATTGGCTTTTATTTTACCGTTTACGGTGACTTGATGCTTCTTACCTTGCTCATCTATCAATTCTATCGCGCTAGATTTGCTCATACCATATTGTACAAACTCATGTTCTGTCAGATCGTCAAAAGTCTTTGGCGTACCCATTCTCTCTAAATATTCAGGACTGGCGCATAACGCATAACGAATCAGTGCCAGACGTTTGGCCTGATAACTGGAATCTTGCAACTCTCTAATACGAATCGCTAATTCAAACCCTTCCTCAATCAAATCAGTATGCCGATCAGAAAAATCTAGCTCAAACTTTAACTCAGGATGCTGATTGGCGTATTCATCGATGACATCGTTTAAATGCATTAAACTAAAGGACAGTGGTGCAGTCATCTTTAATGTCCCTTCGATACGCGTCGGAGTACCACTCGTCTCTTCATTCAGCGCATCTACTTCACTGAGTATATGGTACACCTTTTGATAATACTGCTCACCGGCTTGGGTTAAGTTTGATTGACGCGTGGTTCGGCTAATCAGTTGACTGCCCAAGCGTGTCTCTAACTCCTTTAAACGCCGGCTTACCGCAGATTTTGCGATGTTTAGTTGTTCTGCGGCTTTGGTAATACTGCCTGCTTCGACAACACGCACAAACATTGCCATATCTTCTAATTGTCCCATGTGAACCACCTCTTAATTGTTCTTTAAATAAGAACTTACATTTGTAATTATCACGGTTTATCTAGTTATAAGCAACGAATACAATAGTCCTGTCACATAATCAAATAAAATTTAAAAAACATTCTATTACTGGAGAAAACCCATGGATAAACTACAAGAGCTTAGCGCCCCAATTGGTCGCCTATTTTTATCAATGATTTTTATCTTTTCAGGCTTTACTAAAATTACCGGCTACGCGGCCACTCAAGGTTATATGGAATCAATGGGTGTGCCTGGGATGTTATTGCCACTGGTTATCGCGGTTGAACTTTTCGGCGGCCTTGCTATTCTCTTTGGTTTCAAAGCGCGTTTTGTTGCTATTTTACTGGTTGGATTCAATATTATATCAGCGCTGCTTTTCCATCAATTCTGGATAGATGAATCACAGATGAATCCTTTCATGAAAAACATTGCGATGGCGGGTGGTTTCTTAATGATATTTGCTCATGGGGCAGGTGCTTATTCAATTGATAACAGTAATCATCGCAGAATATAGTAGAGTAAATGGCTTAGAAAATATCGTCTTATCATCATAATCAAGGAGCCGCTATGAGCGCATCCATAAACATCGCCTCAATTATTGGCAGATTGCGAAAAGAATCTATCAATCGTAAATTTGCAGAATATATGGTGTCGCAGATGCCTGAAAGCGTGTCTATAAAAGAAGTCTATATCGCAGACTTACCGCTTTATAATCAAGATTATGATGATACGACTATCGATAGCTATGAGCGTGTGCGTCAGCAGCTGAAAGGCGCTGATGCCGTATTAATTGTCACGCCAGAGCATAACCGCACTATGCCTGCCGCCTTGCAAAATGTCGTAGATATCGCCTCACGTCCTTATAAAGAAAGTGTTTGGACCCATAAAAAAGTTGCGGTAGTGACGGCCTCGCCAGGCAGCTTTGGCGGTATCAATAGTGGCCTCGATGTCGGAAAAAGCATGCAAATGCTCTCGGCACAAATGATGATTGATCCTGAAATTCATTTAAGCCGTGCAACGGACAGCTTAAATGAAGATGGCAGTGTTAGCCCGCGCACACAGAAATTCTTACAGCGCTTTGTGACTGATTTTGTGGATTTTGCAGGGAATACCAGTGCCTAAAGCTGTCGCTGATAACAACACTCTAGATCGTAAGACACCAAGCTTTTGGCAACGCTATCAAGCGCCTATCCTATTAACGATAGTTGGTGGGGCGATTGATACGATTGGCTTCATCACTTTATTTGGCTTTTTTACCGCTCATGTCACGGGTAACTTAGTACTGGCTGGTAGCGGTTTGGTTAAAGGTGAAGATGGCTTGTGGATCAAGCTAGCATCGGTACCGCTTTTTATAATAACGGTGGTTATTACCAAAATATACATTGATAAAAGTCGGAGGCAAAAATTAGTACTCAGTCATTTATTTTTGGCAGAAGCACTATTTTTGACCACCTTTATGATAGCAGGATTGTCCTTTCAACCTTTCACTGAGGCTGGAGATATAACCGTCGCCATTACTGGTGGTCTAGGTTTAACAGCACTTGCTATTCGTAATACGGCTAGTAAAACAGTCATCAAACACATGAGTCCAACGGTATTAATGACGGGTAATACGACGCAATTAGGTATTGGACTGTCAGATTATATTGCCAACCGTAGCGCTGATAATGCCAAAAAATTGGGGCATAGCGCGGCATTGGTTATCAGCTTTGTGATTGGCGCGCTACTTGGGGCGGTGCTGTACGTCAACCTCAGTTATTGGGCAGTCGGTTTGTTTGTCATCCCTGTGCTGTACTTATCGCTACTAGCCCGTAATTCAGAGTTCTTACAGCATATTAGCTAATAAAAGTTTTACCTACATTGAGTAATGTCATTAATCGTAAAAAGCCATGATGATTTATCATGGCTTTTTTTATGCATATTGTCTTAGGCTTTCGCACCATGAAACACCGAATTGGCTTGGTATTCTGGATGCTTATCAATGTAAGACTTCACATAAGGACAAGTTGGCTTTACGCGCAGTTTTCTAGCGGCTGCACAATCTAAGATAACCTTAACTAAGTAGCCTGCAATACCACGACCACTAAGCGAATCAGGCACAAATGTGTGCTTATATTCAATACCTTCTTCACCTGTGGATGTGGTAAAAAACTCATAGTCTTCAAAGGCAATTTGATCATCAATATGAATCTCAAATCGATTTTGGCTTTTATTGTCGATCACATCGTAATGCGTTGTATGCTGATTTGACATTGTTATTCTCTCTTTATCATTAATATTTTTTGCACCTGTTTATTGGTACTGACGGGTAACGCGAATGATGGCGTGACTATTATATTACGTTAATTCTAAGCACTTATTGTTCTATAAATAAGAATAGTCATTTGCAATAAGCACTGTTTATCTATATATGGTCAACAATTATAATAGGACCATAGCTTAAACAAGCCAATTAAAAATAAAGGATAACTTATGAAAACGATCTATCATGCAGCAGATTCTCGTGGCGATGCTAACCATGGCTGGCTCAAAAGTAAGCATACTTTTAGCTTTGCCAATTATCATAATCCAGAGCGTATGGGTTTTGGCGCGCTACGGGTCATCAATGATGACTTTGTTATTGGTGGTCAAGGTTTCGGCAAGCACTCACACCGCGACATGGAAATTATCAGTATTCCTCTAAGTGGGAAGTTAGCTCATGGCGATAATATCGGTAACCAAGGCATCATCGAAACGGGTGAGATTCAGGTTATGTCAGCGGGCACAGGTATTACTCATAGCGAGATGAATGGCGATGCCAATGAGCCTGTCAAGTTTTTACAAATTTGGGTGATACCCGACAAAATGGGCGTGACGCCGCGTTATCAGCAAGTGCGTATGGATGAGCACATGAAAGCTAATGAGTTCAACCAAGTGCTATCTCCAAACGCGGACGACGCTGGGGTTTGGATTCATCAAAACGCTTGGTTCCATATGGGTAATTTAGACAAAGGCGTTACCCAGACTTATGATTTAAAAGATGTCAATAACGTTGTTTATGTCTTGGTACTAGAGGGTAAAGTGACTATCAACGGTAACATTTTAGCTACTCGCGATGGTTTAGGCGTTTGGGATACTAAAAGCTTCACGATGGATGCGACCGAAAACGCTAGAGTATTGTTAATGGAAGTACCTATGTATTAGGTAACTAATTATTCAGTACCTATTTATTGAATAATCTTGTATTAAACATTTATACAGTCAACAGCAGTATCAATCCATACAAAACCTAGTAGTAATTTATCAGTAAGCATTCAATAATCTATAACCATCTATAATAAGAGGTGAATGATGAGTATTCAAACCCTAGAGCCAAGGTTGGCTGATGTTGGCGGTATTCCGATTGCCCGTTTATTACCCAATAAAGGAAAACAGCCTATCGGTGCGTGGTGCTTTTTGGATCACGCTGGTCCTGCTGACTTTGGTGAAGACGATTTAGGCATGCAAGTGGGTCGTCATCCACATATCAACTTACAAACCTTTAGCTGGATGCTTAATGGCGAAGTACTGCACAAGGACAGCTTAGGTAACGAGCAAGTGATTACCAAGAACCAGGTCAACGTCATGACCGCAGGCACTGGTCTAAACCAAGGTATCAGTCATACGGAACAAAGCGTCTTTCCAGATACAGGAGGTTCGTCGGATGCGGCGCGTGCCCTCAGCATGGTACAGCTCTGGATTGCGCTACCGACTGATCAAGAGATTGAGCGCGGTTTTCATCATTATCCAGAGCTACCAACGTGGACGGAAGATAGTGTTGAGATGACTCTGACCACCGGTAGCTATACCAATGTGTCAGGTCAGCACTTTGAAGCGCCTACTATCCAATACTCCAAGCTGGTCGGTATCGACGTGTACTTTACCCAAGATGGCGAGGCTACACTGACTTTAGAACTAGGCTTTGAATACGGCATCTTAGTCTCAGAGGGTGAGATAGAATCTGAAGGAAAGGTATGTAAGCAGGATCAACTCTTTCGTTTCCACGATAGCGATGTTGCTAATAATGAAAGCATTAAAATAGCGGCTAAAAAAGGCACACGTGTGATGTTTATCGGTGGTGAACCATTGAATAACCAGGTGCTACTATGGTGGAACTTTGTTGCGGACAATAAAGCAGAGATCGAGCAATCCATCATCGACTGGAATAATGGTCATGAGCGTTTCGGTAATGTCGACTCTGATATGAAACGTTTGCCAGCACCTGAATTACCTCAAGGTTTTAAAGGTTAAAGGTTGGTTAACATTTAGCTTTATAACTTAGTTCTTAATCACGTAAACTCATAAATAATCACTGGAGAAAATAATGTCAAACCTAAAAACATTACAGCAATTGGCAGAAAAACGTCGCTCTATCTATGCATTGAGTAATCAATTGCCAGTATCAAATGACGAAATCGTTAATTTGGTTGAGCATGCGGTTTTGCATACGCCATCCGCTTTTAACTCACAATCGACGCGTATCGTGGTGTTATTCGGTGAAGATCATAAAAAATTATGGGACATCACTGAAGAGACACTCAAAGTGATTGTTGGCGATGACGAGAAGTTCCAAGGTACTAAAGATAAAATTGCAGGCTTTAGAGCGGGTGCGGGTACAGTATTGTTCTTCGAGGACAAAGGCGTCGTGAGAAACATGCAAGAAGCAGCACCTTTATATGCGGATAAATTCCCAATCTGGGCACATCAAACCAGCGCGATGCACCAGTATATTATTTGGACGGCATTGGCAAGCATTGATGTCGGCGCTAATTTGCAGCATTATAATCCTGTCATCGATCAGAGAGTTGCTGATGCTTGGGACATAGCTGAAGATTGGGAATTGAATGCGCAAATGGTGTTCGGCGCTATTGAGCAGCCAGCAGGCGACAAAGCGTTTCAGCCTTTAGACAAGCGTATGAAAGTATTCGGCTAATAATTTTTAGCGTTAAAGACCGTATAACCAATGAAACTGCTATGAAAATATCGTAGCGGTTTCATTGGTTTTTTTATAATCATAAACTGGGATAATATGATTTTATAGCAGACTATAACTAATGTAGTAAATCCTACTAGCCCAGTTGTTTAAGATATGCCTATAGAAGAATTCAAGATCATCGAGCGCTTTAATCGGATGCTTCGGAATTTAAAAAGCGTCGGATTAAGGGTTATCTTGAATACTAGCGTTTATAAATATGTTTAAGAGCCAATTACTGTCAGCAGTCATTAAGTTATCTTTATTAGATGAGGTGCTAAGCGCTAATGGCTATAGTAGAGTTCAGATAAAACCGATACAATACATAAAAACTAATCAACTATTCAGATAAACCATGACTTATTCAATCGACTATCGTAAACAAGTGCTGTCTAGCATCGATAATGGTCTGACTGTTAGAGAAGCTGCTGCTTTTTACGCGCTTAGCACCAGTACTGTTA
>NZ_CAJGZQ010000003.1 GCF_904846185.1 Psychrobacter immobilis
CTCATGTCTTTGTTTTGGACACTTTTGATCACTTGCGCTCGAAAGTCTGCTGAATAGGTCATGTATTCTTCTGCCGTGTCGCTTATTTTAAAAGTATTGTATCTTATTTATAAAAGACTGACTATATCAAAATGAGCCTAAAAGGGAATTAGACAGAACAAACATAGTCAATTTTGACTATGAGAATAAGCCATCTGTTAGCTAAATACAGGAATAAATATGGCAATTATTAATTGTCCTGAATGCACACATAAAATTAGCGACCAAAGCGTGTCTTGTACTAATTGTGGATTCCCAACTTCTAAAATGAATTTTTTAATTAAATGTCCTGAATGCTCTGAGTCGATTAGTAATCAAAGTGCCTCTTGTAATAATTGCGGCTTTCCTATTGCTAAACCTGCACCGTTCAAAAATATTCAACCTTCATCTGAGGAACTTAAAGAGCTTAAACTTCTTAAGGAGCTCAAAGAAGTTGGGGAACCTGACGATTACGGATTTTTCAATCATACAAATATGTTTATCATTAGCTGCATTATCATTTACTTTCTAGCTAAAGAAGAGATTCACTATATTTTACAAAGTTTTTAGGTCTATTCTCAAATTGAAGAAAACACAGCATAAGTAACAATTGATATTAAAACTATAACTAAAAAATTGTAAGAAGCGGAAAATATATGGCCATTATTGATTGTCCTGAATGCACACACAAAATTAGCGACCAAAGCGTCTCTTGTACTAACTGTGGGCTCCCAACTTCTAAAATGAAGTTTTTAATTAAATGCCCTGAATGCTCTGAGTCTATTAGTAATCAAAGCGCTTCTTGTACTAATTGTGGCTTTCCTATTGCTAAACCTGTACCGTTTAAAACTGTCCCACCTCCTTTGCCGACTCAAAATTCTACTACTATCGTACGACTAAACAGTAGTAGAAAAAGTAAAGGTGTTGCAATATTGTTAGCTTTATTCTTAGGAGGTTTTGGGATACATAAATTTTATTTAAATCAGGTCTTTTGGGGTATCTTATATCTATTGTTCTGTTGGACATTTATACCAGCAGTAATTTCTCTTTTCGAAGTAATCATACTATTATTTATGAATGAGTCTGAGTTCAATAGACGTTTTGGTTAGCCAGCGTATGCTAGCTGGATGTACAACACCCAATATCCAGACGTCAGATAAAGTCCAAACCAACCACTTTTCGATATTTCTTCGCAAAAAAAAGGCAAGTCGTTTGACTTACCTTTTTTGTTAGTATTTACTGATTTGATAGCATTTACTGAATTATTTACGTTTAATGGTTCTAGTCGTTACTCCAGTCGTTGCCCCACTAGTTGCGTTAGCAGGTGCTTTAGCCGCCGCTTGATAAACTGGCGTAACCTCAGGTAACAGTGCCTGAATTTTAGCGATACGCTGCCCAGAGTTTGGATGCGTAGACATTAAAGTAGCTATGGTGTTGCTACGACCATTGGCAGCCTCCATTTTTTGCCATACTGCAACGGCAGCTTCTGGATTGTAGCCTGCCTGCGCCATCAAGCGTAGACCACCCGCATCGGCTTGTGACTCCTGACTACGAGAAAATGGCTTATCAAGTCCGTAGTCACTAATCAAACCCAACGCATCATCACTTAACCCTGTTCTTGACTGTAGTTCGGCACCACCTAACTGCAGCGCTAAGCCTGTCAGAATTTTTTGCCCAGCATCTTTTTTACTGTGCTCAGATAGCGCATGGGTCATTTCGTGTCCCATGATCGCAGCGATCTCTGCATCTGTTAACTGTAATTTTTCTACAATACCGGTATAAAAAGCCATCTTACCACCCGGCATTGCCCAAGCGTTTAATTCAGGTGAACGTATAACCGTGACCTGCCAATCAAAAGGAACGCCTGTTGTATTAGCGCGAACGGCGTAGGGCTTCATACGATTAAAGACGTTTTTAACTCGAATGGCGGTAGCAGAAGTATTATCTATCGCGCCTTGACTACTGGCTTTAGAGACTACTTGAGAGTAACTTTTAGCCGCATCGGTATTTAATGTAGCCGTATCGTATCCCGCCATATCGGCGACCGTAGTACACCCTGCTAAAGTAGTAATAGTAGTCAGCAATAGCGCATTTTTTATGTTATTAAAAGTGGTCATTAGACGTCCTGATTGAGAGATGCAATTGAGTTAAACAACTGAGCTAAAGGCAATGAATTGATAGACTTAACATTCCACGATCGAAATTCATGTCTTGCCACACATTAATTGAGAGCACATATGATTGATAAAGTAACTAAAATTCAATCAATATGTAATTATAATGTAAGTAATGTGTCTAAATTATCGAGAAAGAGATTATCACTATAGAAAACAAAAGTCTATTAATTTTGTAATCTATTATTTGTTTGATATCACAAGCCCTAGCGAACCTCCATTTGAATCCTACAACTTTATTCTTTTAATTAGAGTTACCGCTCGGAGAGCATCCTGCAATAGATCCCACTAAATAAACGCTTGTATCACATTGATCACCCGCGCATCTACCGTACGTTCTATTTTCTCTTTGCCAAAAAAGTTTATAATTTATCGTAGCATCAAACATAATGTCCGATAATGTCTGCGCGTCAGCACCCAGACCCTTTATAATAGCGTATCCATACCAACCTGCGTATCTCACCCATGACCTCTATCAGCTACGTAAAGCAGCAGCGCATTACTCGATTATGCGTGCGCTGCGGATTACTCCTTATGCAGTATGGCGCTGAGTCTGCCGTAGTCGTGGACTTATCTAAACGTTTAGGGCTTGCTTTGGGGATGAACAGCGTCGAATGTTCGTTGAACTTTAACGCCATCACCCTGACGACTATCTGTGACGAGCGCTGTATCACCACCACCAGAGACACGATTAATCAAAGCATCAATGTCAATTTATTGGTACAAATCCAGCAAATTATCAATAAAACTGAAGCCACCGTAGACAGTATCGATTTGATTGACCGCACGACCCTTGCCTTTGATGAGTTGGATAAGACCGTATACCCAACGTGGCTGGTGGGCATATTTGTTGGTGCGTCTTGCGCAGCGTTTGCGTATCTGAATGGTGGCAGTTGGTCGATTACCGCCGTGACATTTATTGCGGGTATGGTAGCGATGTTCACCCGTATTTATCTGTCCAAGCATCACTTTAATCCTTTTATCACCGTCATTGTGACCGCTTTTATTGCTTCTTTAATTGGAGCGACGACCTACTATTTTGATATTGGTAATAATGCCGATATTGCAGTTGCCTCTAGCGTGTTGCTACTGGTGCCCAGCTTTCCTTTGATCAATTCTTTCTCAGATATCTTAAAAGGCTATGTAAATATTGGCGTTGGGCGTGCGGTGTTTACCTATATGCTCACCCTATCCGCGTGCGTTGGTATCGTGATGGCGCTGGTTTTACTACGCATACAGCATTGGGGGTTTTGAGATGTGGTTCATTGAAACTGTGATGCTTTCATGTATTATTACCCTTGGTTGGACGCTCATGTTCAGCGTACCCAAACGCTATATTTTGCCTTGTTTGCTGATGACTGCTTTTGGCTTCGGATTAAAGACTGCTCTCGTTTATCAGCATGTACATCTCGTGGTTGCCAGCTTTTTTGGGGCGATGCTTGCTAGCTTTTTGGGTGTCTACTTTTCTAAAAAGTATACCCTACCGCCCAAAGCACTTATCTCGCCTAGTGTCATTTGTATGATGCCTGGTATCGCCGCTTATAAGGCGATGGTTAGTATGGTACAGATTGGTTATTTTGGCTTTTCAGACGAGTTATTTAGCCAAATGATGGTGTACTTGTTCGAAGCTTTATTTGTCACCTCAGGATTGGTGCTTGGCTTATCTATTCCGGGACTGTTATTTTATAGACGACGTGCCATTGTTTAAGTAAGTTTAGATGAGTCCAGTTGGGTTTAGATAGGATGATTAGATGTCAGGCTATTTTTGCCTAAATGCTTTTATATTCTGATGCTAGCTGGCATATCCTTATAAGCAAAACCTTGTAAGATTAATAATGATACCCATCACAATAGAGTTCAAAACAACAGAATTAAAAAATAATAGACGGCAAAATTGCACCAATACGCATCAATACTTCCTGAATAAAGAGACTTAACCATGACAAAACATTATGACTATATCGCCATTGGCGGCGGTAGCGGTGGCATTGCTTCCATCAACCGTGCGGCGAGCTATGGCAAAAAATGCGCCATTATCGAAGCCAACCAGTTGGGCGGCACTTGTGTGAATTTGGGCTGTGTACCTAAGAAAGTGATGTGGTACGGCGCGCAAATTGCCGAGGCTATTCATAAATATGCACCAGACTATGGCTTTGATGTGGATGTTAAAGGTTTTGACTTTCAAAAACTGGTGCAGAGCCGTCAACAATATATCGAAAATATTCATCGCTCTTATGACAATAACTTGGCCAAAAATGGCGTAGAAGTGATCAAAGGCTTTGCCAAATTTGTCGATACCAATACGGTAGAAGTAAATGGTGAGCTGATTACCGCTGACCATATTTTGATTGCCACCGGCGGTCACCCGATTCAGCCAGATATCAAGGGCGCAGAATACGGTATCGATTCTGACGGCTTTTTTGCGTTGAATCATTTGCCAAAACGCGTGGCAATTGTGGGAGCTGGATATATCGCTGTTGAAATCGCAGGCGTGTTGAACAGTTTGGGCGCTGAGGTGCATTTATATGTACGCCAGCACTCGCCGCTGCGCTCATTTGACCACAGTGTAGTAGAGGCGTTGCTAATAGAGATGGAGCAAGACGGTATTCAATTGCATACCAATACTACGCTCACGGAAGTCAATAAAAACGAAGATGGCAGTCTGACTTTGTGTACCGAAAATGGCAGCTTAGACACGACAGATTGTTTGATTTGGGCGATTGGTCGTGCGCCATCGACAGACAATATCAACCTGCAAGTGACGGGTGTAGAAACGAACGAAATTGGCAAAATCAAAGTCGATAAGTTCCAAAATACCAATGTTAAGAACATCTATGCGGTCGGCGATATTATCGAAAACAGTGTGGATTTAACACCCGTGGCGATTGCAGCAGGTCGTCGTCTTTCAGAGCGCTTGTTTAACAACAAGCCTAATGAGCATTTGGACTATACGTTGATACCGACGGTTATCTTTACCCATCCTGCTATTGGTACGATTGGCTTGTCTGAAATCGACGCGGTTGAGCGCTATGGCAAAGAAAATATCAAATGTTATAAATCGACCTTTACCTCGATGTATAGCGCGGTGACCCAGCATCGTCAGAAGTGTATGATGAAGATGGTATGCTTAGGCGATGAGGAAAAAGTTATTGGTCTACACGGTCTTGGCTTTGGTGTCGATGAGATGATTCAGGGCTTTGCCGTCGCGATCAAAATGGGCGCGACTAAAGCGGACTTTGACAATACAGTTGCCATTCATCCAACTGGCTCAGAAGAGTTTGTGACAATGCGCTAGTTTGATAGAAAGACTGGGCTAAATTAGTAGAAAGGCTACCCTTAATGAGGTAGCCTTTCTTTATAGATAATGACTTGCACTACTTGCTACAAGTCCCTTTTATGCCGAGTTTGAGGTCAGCGATTGCTTCCCTGCCTTCACTTTCAGGTACCAGTTTAACACCCGCACCACCGACAATTAAACCTGGCTTAATATATTGTTTTACAAAGTAGTTATTACCCGCTGTAGTCTCAATCATTAAATCGTTAGGAGAAAATTCAGATTCGGTAGAAACTTTGTGCGGCATATTTCCTAGTACTTCATGATAGAAAAAAGTGCCTCGTGCAGTTTCACCAATACATTCATCATCTACCCACACATCTTTCTTTAGAGCTCCACCCACCACACTATTGCTACGATAAATATATAGACCAGCATTGTTGGCACTAGGTGCTTTCACTTGCTTGAGTACGCTAGATACTTCGATATTTTCAGTGGGTACAGAAGCACAACCGGCAAATAGTATTGATGTAATCGTTAGAAAAGCGATTTTTTTTAGCATTTTATTTCTCTAAGAATAAAGTAAATGTGACTTGAAATTTCTGATAATTTTGTTATGAGTAACTTTAAAAAACATAGCTCTGCTTTAATTACCTAATACCCATTCATCGTTCACTTGATAAACCTTGAAATTGGTCTTGTTAGTGCGGCTCTCCCCCGCGATTGTCTGAGTGATATCAGCGGTGCACATATAAGTATTGTCGCCCTCGACAGTGTCACAGTTGATATTTTCGACGCGTTCAAGCTTTGGCATCATACCCTCCATCATGCCGCTCATCGCCTTTGCCATCTCATCATTGCCTGCGTTCGCCATCGCATCGTCCATCATACTATTGGCTTGCTCGTATTGTGCCTCGATTAACGCTTCAACTGTGCTTTCAGAAGGTGCATTAGAGCATGCGACAAATAGCGGTGTTAGTAATGCTATGACTGCCAATTTTTTCAGATTAGTCATCTCAATCTCAATGTATCTATAATGTTACTTCACTATACAGAATTACTTCTAAATACCCAACTTAATTTTAGAATACAAGTTTATATTTATGATGAATAGCTTTAATAATCTAATGAGATGAAGGAATTAACGTGCGGGGCATACTGACAGTACATTCACGATACTGCTATGATGTGGTATTCAAAACCGTTGCGAGATAACTGTGTGGCAGGTGTACTTTTTTATATTACCGATTGGTCTGGGAATTATGACCTTGGCAGCAAGTTTGTTATTTTTGTTTGCTTATCTGATGTCTGATGACAATGCCACGCGCTTGCCCGCTTTTAACTGGTTCAAGCGCTTAATCATCGTGGCATTTATATTACTAAGTGTTGGGCTATTTATGACCTTTGGTCATTTTTGGGGTTAATAAAATCAGCCTTTAAACATTCAATATTCTTTAATGAACCATTTTTTCTAACTCCAATAATTCTAAATCTTCACGCTTTGGCTCACCATTATTGCCGTCATTTGGAAATGGCATTTTATTACCATTTAGCTCATAACCTCGGCGCTGATAGTAAGCCAACAGCTCAGGACGATGACTCAAGATAGACATGGTCAAACGTGCAGTTTTTCTATCTGCTGCTTGCTCATCTGATTGTAGATGACGAGTAGCAAAGGTTTCTGCCGCTTGCAAAATCACATTGCCAACGCCATGCCCCTGCAGCTCTGGATCTACCGCAAACATACCGATGTAGGCTTTGTTATTTGAGTCAGCATCGGTTTTGATATCGACAGCGATACAACCGAGTATCTCACCCGTTTCCTCTCCATCACGGTCGCCCGTTGTCGTTTTTGGATAGACAAAGTAATAGTGATTAGGGTCATTAATCACGGCAGCGAGCTCGGCTGACGTGGTTCGAATACCACCAATTAAATCCGCCTCATTGGTCCAGCCTGATGTCTCGCGATAACAGCGATTTAATAATTGCTCAAGTGCACTAATATCATCGGCTTGCGCTTGTCGCAAAAACACGGACTCTCTCTCCAAGTTATTTTCATCTAGATGTTTTTTATTCATATTATAATTTTTCCTTTCCTTGTTTGTATTAAAAAAACTGACCCAAATCGATAGGTCAGCCTTAATAGTAATATGTATCCATCTTGAGTACTAGGGCGATAACGCCAGTGCTTGGTCGATAATATTAAATCCTGCCTGAAGCTGTGCACGCGTTGGCGCATGACCACGGCGGAGCAGTTCAGAAAAGGCAACCAATTCTTTATCACGCCCTAAAGTGCTAGCCGCACTAGCACGTGTGTCTTCCCCATCATCATCAAAGTAGTATTCGATATAATCTAACGTATCTGGTGAACCAAACAAGATATTATGATCGGGTGTCGCAGCATGACCACTATAGCGTAAGCTCTTGCCATATTGCATCGTCCAAAAGAACGGGATGCGCGCGGCGAGCGAGTCAACATTATCATCATTCAATATCGCAGCCGCAGTCACTAAGCCATGTTGCAAGGCCACGCGCCAATGTTCGATGCGCATGCGCCCCATTTGTCCAGAAGCTTTCGCAATATCACCCAATGCATAGACCCCATCACGCAGCTGTAAATGCTCATCCACTTGCACGCCATCTGGCGCATTTACTTCTTCGAACAGTTCTATACGTGGTGCTACGCCAGTCCCTAAAATCACGATGTCTGCATCAACTTGCTCACCATTTGCTAATTTAATACCGCCAACTTGCGAAAAGGCTTGGTTTTCTTCTTCACTCTCAGACAGATTAACAACCCTTTTGACCTCAGCGATTTCATTGACCGTGGCATCAAAGACAAACTGAATGCCATTTTCTTCATGCAGCTTGATCAGCGCATTACTGACGGTTTCTGAGACGATATTTCCCATTACCCGATGCTCTTGTCCGATGACCGTAATAGAAGCCGTCGTGCCTGCTTGTGCCAATGCGGAAGCGACCTCCATACCGATAAAACCAGTACCGATAATAACCACACGCTGGTCATGACTGGCCGCTTTTATCAATTTGGCATCATCCATACTACGCAGCGTATAAACGCCATCAAGCTCAGCCCCTTTAAAAGGCGGTATCTTTGGCTCAGCGCCTGTTGCAACCACTAAAAAATCAGCAGTTTGTCTGTCACTACAACCATTTTTATCTTTAATGATAATGGTACGTTCATTGGGCAATACTTCGCTGACGGTTTGATTTAAGCGCAACTTAATATCATGTTTGCTCGCCCAATCTGCACCGCCTAGTAGAAGCTTCTCTTCAGGCATATTGCCCGCTAAAAATGCTTTGGACAATAATGGACGGTTATAAGGGGCTTTATCATCAGCACTAATCAAGGTGATTTTGCCGCCATAGCCAGTGTTACGCAGCTGATGCGCTGTCATAAAACCTGCTGCGCCGCCGCCCACGATGAGAGTATGCGTCTCGATAAGCTTATCATTTGCAATCTTTTTGTCTATCTTCGCTGAGGTATTCACCGTTAAGCTGTCGCCGTTATCGGTCACTTCATATTGAGTCAAGCCTGCTGTCGCGACTGGCTCTAATAGCGTCCCATCACGGCTATCAAAAGTCGCATGATGCCAAGGACAGACCACGCGATTGCCACAACGTAATCCTGTGCCTAAATCTGCGCCTGCGTGCGGGCATTTGCCATCGAACGCCTGAAACTCATCGTCGTCGCGGGTGATTAAAATGATACTATCATCATCTTGCTTGTAAGATTTCATGCCGCCACTGGCAATATCGGCCTTATTAATAGTCACTGTGTCAATCGTTGTATTGGTCATAAGTCTTCCTTAACAGTTATAATGATTCCCTGAATCAAACGTGTTGAAAATAACCCTATCGCATCGGCCAGTTTCAACGAAAAATACTATTCCCGATACGTTTATTTAAATGTTTTTTTAAAACGCTATCCATTGATAGTAGCAAGACACTTTCGCACACGCTATTTTTTTATATGTTTCCTGCGTTGCAAAACGTAATCGTTAACTGTTAATCCCTATGCTTACCTATTCTTTTTAAATTTTATCCTCAACATAAAAGACGACTTTATGACTTCTCGTGATGACATGACCGATATTAATGCTAGCCCTCAATCCGCTCTTGAAAGTACTCAACCTGATAACGAGTTACCTGCTAATGGGTCGTTTAATAATGAGCAGTTTGATATGGCAAGTATCGATATTACCGCAGCGACGGATACTGCCCAGTTACCGCAGCCTCTTCAACCACCTGTGCAGCAAGCAACCTATAAAGCCCACGCAACAGACTTTATCGTTAATGAGCTATTGCCGCTCGAATTCACCGGTGAAGGTGAGCATTTATGGCTGCATATCCAAAAATCAGGGATGAATACCGCTTATCTTGCCAAACTGCTGTCAGAGTGGGCAGAGATTCCTCTGCGTGATGTTGGTTATTCAGGTCTTAAGGATCGCCATGCATTGACAACCCAGTGGTTCAGCTTGCGAATTCCAAAAAAACAGCTGCCAGCGGCTGAGTTTGCACCAGTCGATATCGGAGCCAATGAATCGGTCACTATCCTCGACCAGCAATGGCACAACAAAAAGCTCAATCGCGGCACGCATCGCGCCAATCAATTCATTATTACCTTGCGTGATATCCAATTTGCTGATTTTGATACAGCATTGCCAGCACCTGAGCAATTATTGTCGGCGAAGCAAGATGTCGAACAGCATTTAGCAAGCATCGCTATAAATGGCGTGCCAAATTATTTTGGCCCTCAGCGTTTTGGACGAAATGGCAATAATATTAGAGAAGCATTATCGCTGTTTGCGCGCCCACTACAGCAAAGTCGAGCACAACCCAAAAAGAGCAAACGCAAGCACGCGCCACGTGAGCAGAATACAATGGAGCTGTCTGCCGCACGTAGCTTAATTTTCAATGAGGTATTGGCAGTACGAGTGCGTGATGGCAGCTGGAGTACTGGGCTGGCAGGCGAAGTGTTTAACTTAGAGGGTTCAGGATCAATATTTACTAGCGAAGCCATAGACGACACGTTGCGTTCACGCCTTGAGACGGGTGACATCCATCCCACTGCTGCATTATGGGGCAAGGATAATGATAAAGTCAGCGGCATGGCGGCAAGTACTGAGAAAAATGTGATTCAGCAAAATCCGCTACTGGCGCGCTTAGCCAATGGCTTAGAGCAGCGCGATGTAAAAGCACAGCGACGCGCGCTGCGCCTACCTATTGAAGCGCTGTCTTGGGAATGGCAGGATAAAGATAATAAACAGACATTGGTGCTCAAATTTACGTTAACGACAGGTAGCTTTGCCACCAGTGTCTTGGCAAGCTTAGTAAAACAATTAATACACTAAAGCGCATGCGACCCTTCGACTATGGCAGTTAGCTATGTGCCATAGAGCGCCTCAATATTATTATTTTTTGCTGCCAACATCTCGTTGGCACTCACCACTTGATCACGGCCACGGCCTTTGGCTTCATACAAAGCCTTATCTGCCATACAAATTAAGCGCTGGCAAATATCATGAGGTAGCTGCACTGCGGGAATTTTACGATTCACGCGTTTGCTACTATACGAGGGGATTCTCTGCGATTTAGCAAGCGACTGCGAGGCATCCTTTTTATTCAGAGTTTCGCAGGCTTGTTTTATACAATTACGCTCGCCATGGGTCAGTGTATATAGCCCCAAGCTGGCAGTCACACTAAAGGCTGTATCGTCATCGAGAATGATGACGTGTTTAGCGATAACACGCCGTAATTGTTCAGCAATTATCATAGCTGTGTCGTGCTTTGTATCTGGCAATACAATCAAAAACTCCTCACCGCCATAGCGACTCACGATTGTTTCATCAGTTAAAGACTGCAAGAGCGTCTGTGCGACCTCTACCAATACTCGATCCCCGATCTCATGACCGTAACTGTCATTGACCTCTTTAAACCAATCCAAATCCAATAAAATAACGCTGATATCTTGATGGTCTTCTACTGACTTCAGCACCTGCTTCATTTGCATCATCCCGTAACGGCGACTTTTGAGTTGAGTTAGCTCATCTTGATTGGCATGCTGCAGAATTTCCTTTTTACTGTCATCTAATATTAGCAACAAAGTACGAAACATATAGATAATAAAAATAGCTTTTGGTAGCGCCATATAAATATGTGTAGAACGCCAAAAAAAAGCGGAAGATCGGCGCAATTGATCAACACTGTCCCAGTTTAGTGTGCCATTTTGAAAAATAGAGGCAGAGATGGCGTTTTCGATTGTCGTAATTTCACTATAATTGATATAACTATAATAGGTATCAAGAGGAATGACTGTGAGCGTCATTTGACGCAGATTGGGCAAAGTAACGCCAAGATAAGGAATAAATGTGACTGCCAGAATGACGGCTGCGTGCCCTAAAAATGCTCTCCATACATAGCGCCGACGTATAAGCATCATCCCCAATATCGCACCGCCGACTAAAGAGACGCCTGCGACCAAGCTACTATGTCCTAAAACTAAAATAACCATTGCAATATAAGCACTATAGACCGTAATTAATATGCCTTGCCACTTATACAAATTGCTATTGGCTTTTTTGACAGGTGAAAAACGACTGGTCATCCATAATAAAAACAAAGCTACCAGTGTCACGCCGAACCATAGTGGATAAAGCAGGGCTATATCAACATAGGTATCATAAACATCACGGCGCCACCAAACAAATAAGCACCATAGCCAGTGTAAAGATACCTCCATCACCATAAATAAAGCCAGTAATGACGTTTTATCAGCAGCTTGCCACTCAAAAATTGCTTGAGATAGCTTGGTGTAGCCTAGATGAGATATCGATACAGCCATAGTAGGGCTACCGCAAATATTGAAAGTTATTAAGTCGACATTAAAACCATTAAATAAAAATCAAAAGCCTGAATCAACAATAATAAATGATATGACTTTTTACCTTATATCATTCCCAAAACTTAAGTAGATAAGAATGCGAGTGTCGGTACTACATTTTGTCAACTAAATAGGAGTTAACCCCGACAATTTCATTTGTAAAAATGAATCCCACTCATCTAGTGTGGCAATTTCTGTCGCAGTTATCAATCTATTTAGTGCCTTCATGCGTCAATATATGACGTATGTTTTTTGGATAACCTGTCAATTGATGTTTGAGCTTAGTCAACATTTAAAACTGTACTCAGCAATGAATTTTTGGCTAAGAAAACATTGCAAAAGACTGCCAAACTCCCTGCTGATCAGGGTTCATTGTCGGTACATCACCCAAACGACGCCACGGCATATTGCTACCATGAAAGTCACTACCGATCGAGGCGACAAGATTGTGGGCAGCGATACTGCGATCAACCATTCTGCGAGTACTAACCGGTTCGCTATTCGACGGCAGCTCACAAGCATCGCCACCAAGACCAGCAAACTCTTCAATCAGTTTACGGACTCGTGTTGCTGAAAGCTGATAGCGCGTGGGATGCGCCAACACCGCCTTGCCACCACAAGCATGGATCAGCTCAATGCCGTCAGCCATGCTCAGTGCATCAATCGCCACATAAGCAGGCTTATTATCTGCCAAATACTTATCAAAGGCTTTTTGTACTGTCTTGACTTCACCGCGCTCAAACAATACTTGACCAATATGCGCACGCCCGACCGCTTGTGGATTGCCGCCAGCTTTATCAAGTACGGCTTGCCACAGCTCATCATAGTTAATATCCAATAGCGCGCTGAGCTTTTCAGTGATTCGCTGACCACGCGTGGCACGGCTATCCTGTAATTGCTGCAGCGTTGCATGCATTTTTTCGCGATCGGTAAAATCTAGCCCCAGCACATGGATGATTTTATTGGTTGATTTATTTTTGCCATAACCACCAATAAGTGTGTGCTCACAGCTTATCTCAACCCCATTAATCAGCTGCATATCGCAGGCAATGGCAGCCGCACGCGCCTCATCAATTCCTGCCAGCGTATCGTGATCAGTCAATGCCAATACATTGACGCCGGCCGCATGGGCGCGCTGCACTACTTCCGTTGGTGCATAAGTACCATCAGAGCAAGTGCTGTGACAATGTAAATCGAATTTCATAAGAGAAGCCTTAGCATTAAAAATTAAAAGTGTAGAAAATAAAAAATGAGCACATTGGCAATAAGCCGTTATATTTGGCAGTTGTCATGATTATGAGTCATAATCATCAGATATTGCTACGCAGGCCTGTGATATCGCATGATTATCGTGTTGATTGCTTTTTTTTGGCGCAGTAGACGTGTAAACTACCCCATACGTTTTTGTCGGACATCCCCTTTGCTATGAAAGCTTTATTAGACTTTATTCCTTTAATTGCCTTTTTTATTGCTGCTCGCTACAGTGGTATCCTAGCGGGGGCAGGTGCGTTGCTCATCGCCACTATCATTGTTTATGCCATTCATTTTATTCGCCAAAAAGGCACGTTTGATAAACAGCAATGGGTTGTCTTACTATTAACCATTTTGTTTTGTGGTGGTACTTTATTATTGCGTGATGATATCTATCTTCGTTGGAAGTCACCCATTATCAACGGTATCTTTGCACTAACACTTCTGGTGAGTGCTGCGATTAATAAGCCACTGATGCAACTGGCGATGAAAGATGTTTTTTTGCTAACGATGAGTGGTTGGAAAAAACTCACTCTCGCTTGGGCACTATTCTTCGCCTTTATGGGCATACTGCATTATATCACAGCGTTTACGATGTCAGATGAGGCATGGATTAACTTTAAAACTTATGGCTGGATTCCGATTATGTTGGTGTTCGTCATCGCCCAGTTTGCCGTATTAAAAAAGCACCTCAACCCTGCGCTCACGGATAAAACCGTCAAATAATACTCAATTTATCATTTTCTATCATTTTCTATCATTTTCTATCATTTTATAATAAAGCCAATACTATTTCTAAATGCCAATAGCGACAATCATTAATCGCAATTAGCTCGGGCGCATTAAGCAAAACACTTTAAATTAATCATAATTTTTATTAATCAAGGAAGTCTCATGTCCTTATTTGCCATTATTGGTCATGACGTGGCCAATAGCAGCGCACAACGTCAGATTACCCGTGCTGAACATGTCGAACGCTTGCAAGCTTTAGATCATGACAATCGACTGATTATCGCTGGTCCAACACCCATCGAGCATGGCAAAGGTGAGATGTCAGGCAGCTTAATTATTGCTGACTTTGACTCTGCAGAAGCAGCGCAAGCATGGGCAAACGATGAGCCTTACTTACGTGATGGCGTGTACAGTCACGTAGATATCAAACCCTTTATCCATACATTGCCAAAAGCGGATGACAGCGCATCAGTTAAAGTAGCAAAATCGTGATTCAGTGCCTATCTTTGTTAAAAAGTCGCTCTTATCAGCGTAGCATTGTTAGTATGATTTTTATGGCTACTGTTTCAGCACAGTCTGCGCCGACGGTGACAACTATCGATGTGGCTGATCCAACACTCACGACACCCGTGCCAGCTCAACCAATATCGACCGCTCAACCAACAAAAAACTCAGTGATGAATATCAGCGATACATTGGCGGCGCAATTACAACCATCTGATAAGGCGTTATCCGATGCCAATCAGCAGCTATTAAGCCGTAATGCACAGTTGCAGCGCGAGTTGAATGACTTGCAAACTCAAGTGAATGTTTTGGTCTACGAGAGCAAAGGTCAGCTTTTTTTATACGGTGCATTTACTGTCTTAATTAGCTTACTGGTCGGTATTTTCATTTCTTGGTTGGTGTTTGTCCGCCGTGAACGCTGGTAACTAGTACCACGCGCTTTTTATTGATTTATCTTATGTGACTGTCTATGTCTAAATCCATGTTCGAATCAAAAGATACTGATACACCGTCGACACCCTCCAAAAACACTCAGTCACTAAGCATTCACTCATCAAATATCACCCCTGCCAAGATTGATTGGCAGATGGATGATACGGGTAATAAAGTGCCGGTATCGGGTGAGTTTGGTGATGTTTACTTCTCAAATGCTGATGGTTTAGCGGAATCGCGTCATGTGTTTTTGGTGCACAATCAACTACCTGAACGACTGACCAATCTTGCACCAAAGCAATGCTTTACGATTGCTGAATTGGGCTTTGGTACTGGACTGAATTTTCTCGCTACATGGCAGCTATGGCGACAGCTGCGGGATATACACCCTCAATTAGCAACTGCAAAACTGCATTTTATTACCACTGAAAAGTTCCCGATACCCCTTACCGACCTTACCCAAATACTTGCCTTATGGGGACAGCGCGCGCCTGAATTGACAACACTGATTGAGCTATTATTAGCGGCCTATCCGCCTCTTATCGCGGGCTGTCATCGTTTGAGTTTCTTTGATGATAATTTGACCGTTGATATATGGTTGGGTGACGCAGCTGAGAGCTTAGCCAAACTATCAAGTAACTCTTCTAGCTCGCATGTACCTTATGTTGACGCTTGGTTTTTAGATGGTTTTGCGCCCTCTTGCAATAGTACCTTGTGGGCGGATAGTATTTTTGCACAAATGCAGCGTTTATCACGCCCCAATACAACTGCCGCCACCTATAGCTGTGCCGGTATCGTCAAACGTGCGCTGCAAGATTGTGGCTTTCAGATCAAAAAAGTGAAAGGCTTTGGTCGTAAGAACGAAATGCTAACGGCGATCATGTTGGATACCATAAACTTAACTGACAATAATAATGGCAACAATAGTAAAAACATAACCTCTTACAATAATGCTAGCACCGCTGCGCCCGACAACGATAGCCAATCTGCCAAACCCACTGACAACCTGCCCGCCCATAGCATTGTCATTGGCGCTGGCGTTTCAGGGCTATTAACGGCTTGGTCATTGGCCAATCGTGGTATTCAAGTCACCTTGCTAGATAAATCAGCACCTTTGGCGGGCGCATCAGGCAACCCTCGTGCTCTGCTCGCTCCCAAGATGACGCCCATTCATCATGTCGATGAACATTTGCATACCATAGGCTATCTCTATAGCAGCAGGCTATATCGATGCTTAAATGTAGACGCTGAAAAATCAGCATTAGTGCCAATACTTGAACCAACGGGCGCTCTTGATCTGCTTATGAAAGCCAATATTGGCACAGAGCAAATCGCTGATTATCCCGATGAGATGGCCACCACACTATCCCATGAGCAGGCGCAAACTGTCAGCGGGTTAAAAACACAGGATTTATCAGAGAATTTATATTTACCACAGTCTGGCTTGGTCAATCCACAAGCATTAAAAGATACTATCCTAATGCATCCGCTCATCCACTTTCAGCAAGTAGACGTTAAGAGTATTAGCGAAACAAAAGAAAGTGTTTGTATCGCAGGCAATAATCAGGATAAGCAGACGATATCCATTAGCGCTGATAATGTGGTCATTTGTGCAGCTTTTGAGAGTCATCAACTGGACAAGCGTATTTTTGATTGTCGTAAAATTCGTGGTCAGCTTTCTTGGTTTACGCCCACAACCGAGCAGCTCACCATATTGCCCAAAATACCGCTTAAATACAGCGGTTACTGTGCGTTATTTACCGTGCAAACAGGCGATGCACAATTGAACGATGTTGTAGAACAGCAATCTCAGTTTTTATTAGGCGCAAGCTTTATACGTAATGATACCGACATAGATATCCGCACAGAAGAGCATCAGATTAGCCGCGACAAACTAGTGACTGCCATTCCTGAGATGGACTCGATTATTCCAACAGATATTAGTTTGTGGCAAGGACGGGCGGGGATTCGCACGCAAACGCCTGATTATCACCCCATCGTTGGAGCGTTAGCAGACAGCAAACGAACTTGGGTGATGAGTGCCATGGGTGCTAAAGGGTATGCCATCGCACCAATATGTGCTGAAGCATTAACAGATATGATGTTAGGAGCATTTGCCCCCTTATCAACAGCGATGCTTGCGCGCCTGTCGCCAAATCGTACGCGTTTACAAACACCGCTTACTTGAAATGTTTAGTCAAAGGTTTAATCACTGCCTTCCATTCTAGATTTAACCGCACCAAAAAGTGATTTTCCAGTGTCAGAGTCGCGGGACTCTTGATGACCAATTTTAGTACTACTTTGAGTGTCAGTCGTAATCATTGGTGCAGTTAAAGTGCGAATCTGTGCTTCGTCACGGGTGTTTTTTTGAATGGTCACTGCAGCAAATAAACTCATGGTAAATGCCATCATATAAAAGCCCTTTTCACTTAAGCTTAAACTTCCCGCATTCATCAAACCAATAGCGATTAGCACAATGGATAATCCAAGAGCCGCCCAGCTGATTAGATAATACATATTGGTTGTTGGAATACCTTCACTACGATCACGAAGGGTTTTTTGCAAACTAATTGCTGAATAAAGACCTAGCGCCAGCACCGCTATATAATAGCCTTTTTCATTTAATAACATACTCTGTGCATTCCATAAGCCAAGTAAATACGCTAGGACACCCACCAACATCACCGCCCAAGAAGTCCCGACATAAGCAGTAGTTGGTTTATAAGCGGCTAGCTGACTCTTAGTAATCGTGTCATTATTCATCATCTTCCTTAATTAGAAATAGGCAAGCACTTAGTCGTAAAAGATATAGTGATAAGATACATAATAGCGAGATAAACAGTAGCCAGATACAACTTTTATCGACCGCTATTTTGCCTTAACATAACACAAGCATGTTATATTGTAATCTAAAAACTTTTTTTTAATAAATAGCATTTTTTATGACAGAGTCCCGACATGTCTTTTTTTACCTTACTCATTTTGCTTAGCCTAATTGTTATTGTGCCCATATTTTTTGTGATGAAAGAAAAGTCTAAGCACACACAGATTGCTTCTATACAGCGGCATCAAGAATACTTGGCTTCTGCGAATCTTGTCGCTACCCAGTCTAAAGCAGATATGGCGGTAAACAACGAGGTAAATCATGAGCGAGCTAACGGGCTCAGCATGATTAATTTTTCAGCTCGACATCCTTTTATCAAGCTACTTTATGACGAGCAAGTACCTAAGGCGTTTCGATCTGTGATGGATGATATTGGACAACAATATGAGTCTACCCATCATGAAGAAATCACTGAATCACAGCTATTTACTCTCAATAAACTCATCACCACACGTGTTCCAGAATTGATTGGCGACTACCTTAGCCTCGATAAACATTATGCCAAAACAGTCATTATTGATACCGACAAACAAAATACCAGCTATGACATGGTATTAGATCAATTAAACTCGATTTTAGACTTTTCTCAAAAGCTCAATATCCAAAGCCAAAGTGGCGTTGTAGACAAGCTACTTGCCAGCCGTCGATACTTAGATGACGTGTATAAAGAAAGCGGTATGGCAGCCGACAATCTAAAACTGAAATAATAATGCCTGTAAATAGTAAGCAAGAAATTGATAGTAATAGCAAATGACGGTCATATTTGACTGTGAGGGATAAATAAGTCTACGTCGTTCACTATATTTAAACAAAAACTCTGCCAATGGATAGCCGTATTATCATGAAAATCGATGCTCTTACAATTGCAAAATCAAAGCCCTATTTTCAGGCAATTTCTGCTATTTTTTTAAGTCTCTCACTATTGAGTGCTTGCCAAAAAACACCAGAGCCTGAGACAGATAACGAAACAATCTCTGAAGCGGCGGTACAAACCACACCCGTGACTAGCAATATTAATGTTGATACGACCGCTGATAATGGTGATGATATCGCAAATTCTGAAGTAAGCTCAGAACAAGATGTAAGCTTAACTGAGCTAGAAAATGACCTTAGTGCAACAGACTCGGTAGCAAACAATACTGCCATAACACCAAATCCAGAACAAGCCTTTAAAGGTGCGCAAATTACTGATGTCCGTTATAAAAATGCGGCTGGTGAATCACTCTCGGTCGTTTTTGAAACCTCAGCAGCAGGCGTACTCAACGCTATCATTAGCCTACCTAATAAACCAAAAATGACACTAAGTGCACCTGAAGGTCAAGGCAATAACCCAACTTATCGATCAACCGATGGCAGTATCCAACTGGTCAGTCATGCTGGTGGTGGTACTATCGACCTTGTCCAAAATAACAAAATTACTAGCTTTGATGCAGTCAGTGCCGAAGCAGAGCTCATCACTGAGTAATTGATTAAAAAATACAGCTTAGCACCTTTAAACATTACGAACAGAAATCTCTTGAGCATTAAAAAGGCGACAAATATTTATGATATTTGCCGCCTTTTTAATGCTATTAACTTTTCTCTATCCAAATCCAGTTACGTTGCCAAACAGACTGACCAGCCAACTGATTACTGCCCACAGTCCCCAACCAACCACTACAATAACGATCAATCCCAACAGATCGGGAATGTGCAAATACAGCCATGCAATGATAGGATTGTGCCAAAAAGCGCCAAAACGGCTACGCTGTTTGTCTTCTAGCGATTGATGCAAAAACGGCCGATCCATGTGCATCGTTTCAGTAATACCATATTCATCGTGCAGATGCTCATGCACGATGCCTAAAGTCTTACGACTGGGGCGAATAAAAATATCGAGCAACGTGCCAATACCCGGTACGATACCAACGACCATATCAATGAGTGCCAGTCTGACCGCAGGCGTCATTTTATGCGCTGGCACTCCCAACTGACGCCCTAATACAAAAGCATAGCTGGTTAAAGCCAGTCCCGCTAAATCTCCTGCCAGCGGAATCGTCGAAAGCGCCGCATCTGCACCCATGCCTTGTTTGGTAAAAGGCACACGTACCAGCGAATCCATCGTATTAGCAAACTTAGCCAATTTACGCTCGGTGGCGATCACTTGTTCGCGTGTTAATCCGTGCTCAGCTAACTTTGCTTGATAATCGATGACAGGTGCATTGGCATCAGAAGATTTTTTCGCTTTTGACTTTGAGAGCTTTTTGAAATTATCCATTAAAAGTCGTCCATAGACAAGCGATTGCAATGAGAGCAAAGACGTAACGCCCTACCCATATATTGGCTAAAAACGCCTGAAAACAGGCTCTTGCATTACGAGTAGCACAAGCGCTATTTTGCTTAGCAAACATCATCGCCACTAACGCCAAGCCAAATACTGGCGTCAGGCCTAAGCTTGTCGGTGCAAAGTAATGCCAAATGACCGCGCCCATAATAAGCAAAAACAATGTTTGTAGCAGCGAGATAATAATCACATCATAACGACCAAATAATATGGCCGTTGATTTGACCCCAATTTTTAAATCATCTTCACGGTCAGCCATAGCATATTGGGTATCATAAGCCACGGTCCAACACATATAAGCGACAAATAATAGCCAACACCAAATATCAGGCGCACCTTGTATCGCCACATACGCCATCGGTATCGCCCAACCAAACGCCGCTGCTAAAAATACTTGCGGCAAATGGGTAAAACGCTTCATAAATGGATAAATGAATGCCAATAACACTGCGCCAAGCGACCAGTAAAATACGGCTATCGGCAAAAAGAACAGCAAACTGGCGCTGAGTAATACCAATACTAAAAAAGCAGCGATTGCTTCTTTAGCAGACAGACGCCCATCAGCTAATGGACGTCCTTTGGTGCGGGTCACATGACCATCGACCTTACGATCGGCAAAATCATTGATCGCGCAACCTGCCGCCCGCATAAAAATTGCGCCCAGCGCAAAAATCACCAACATCTTAAGACTTGGTAGACCTGCACTTGAACCTTGCTGTTGCGCTTGACCCATCGCCGCCAGCATTACGCCCCATAGCGTTGGCCATAATAATAGCTCAATACCTACTGGTTTATCAAAGCGCGTCAGCTGCAGGTAAGCTTGTAGTTTGTCGTTAAATGTCATGGCTTTTTATTATCATTAATAGAAGGTTTTTTTGTGCATGTTTGCCTACTTTTTCGGCAGCTCTTATATGAAGTGCTATTACATTGAATTATTAATACATTGGCGAGCTACTGAATTTGCTGCCACAGTTTATTTGCTTCGATGAGCGACAGCTCAGGATATTGTTTACGTAAAGCTTTAATGGCAGGGATTTTGTCTTTTTGTGCGGCTTGCTGCCGCAAGAATCTCAAGTAATCTTCAGGGCGACTCAATTCTTTTAAACGAGCTTCTAGCCTTAATATTCGGGTGCGCAAAATAATGTTTATTAATAATAATCCTGCACCCATGATCCAAATAATTAGCGTCGACATTCCCTGCTCCTAAATCCAATCACTCTAAATTTTACAAATATGAAGTTGCTAACTGCGCGCTCTAAGCTCAATAACTGAGTCAAATAACTTAGTTCAACAGCTAGGCGCATTTATTATGATGAGAAACGGCTATTAAACAAAATAACCATCAAAGCGTACGGCTTCGTTATGCCAGCTCTCACTTGGTTGTTGATGCGCAAGTAACGGCGCAAATTGCGGACGCTTAACGACCACGCGCCCCTGTATGTTTGTGTTCTGTACCTTTTGACGGATGACTGCTTGCGCACTTTGTAGCAACTGTTCTTCTTGTTCTAGCGTTGGTGGGCTAGCCAATTGGTGTAAGGCTTGCATGTGCTTGCCCACTTTAGCGCCTTTACCCGTTTTGCTATCTTGATAACTGTCTTCCGGAAACATAGGATCCAGATACACCACATCGACTGCTTTCATATCGATTTCTTTAGTGTCATCTATCGCATCCGCTGCTAGAGTTGCAAAATAGCCAAGCGCATCGGTATTGATAATATGCAGACGGTGCATCAGCTTTTGCCAATTTGCTAGCCCACTCATACGCTGCTGCTCTACTAACAATAACAATGCCATCAAGGGCTGCTGCTCGAGCATAATGACCTGTGCGCCCGTACTGGCTAATATCAAACTGTCATGACCAAAGCCTGCTGTAGCATCGATAACCTGACTGTCAGATGTGATTTTGACTGCTTGTAATAATAACTCAGACTTACGCCCCGCGCTCACCACACGGCGTTGCAGCTTATCCCATTCTGGTGCAACGCTTAACCCATCGCTCAGCCATGATAGCTTATTTTTTTCATCCAACAACAATATAGGTTGGGTAGCTGTCTGGCTTAACTGCTGGCGACGTTTTTGACTAAGCTTATCGGTAAACAGCTCAAGGTGTAAAATAATGGGCAGTTTATGTATAGCAATCAGTGTTTGCAGGCTTTCAACCTGCGTGTACTGTGACTCATTCACGTAGAAAAGTTGGCAGTGCATAATGTTACTACTCTCTTTGAACCCTTGGCGTGAAGCAGTCATCTCTACTTTCCTATTCGCGGCTTATAGACCCAATCCTACAATCGGCTCTAGCCTGCCATTTGATAACCAAAACCCCAAGCCGCTATTAATACAATGATGCCAGTAATAATGCGTAACCACGCAAAGATTTTAAAATCACGACGACTGACCCATTCTACTAGCAAACGGATACAGAGTAAGGCGACGATAAATGACACCACCGTACCTATACCTAATACCAGCCAATCCTCGCTATTGGTCAATACGTCATGATGCTTCAGCAAATCTAATAATGCCGCGCCCACGATGACTGGAATACCCAAAAAGAAAGAAAATTCAGCGGAAGCTTTGCGTGAGACGCCGAGCCATAGCGCGCCGATAATTGTCGCGCCTGAGCGTGATGTTCCCGGTATCAATGCCAGACATTGCAGCAGACCAATCATCAACGCGGTTTTTAGATTGACGTCTTCTGCTTCTTGCGCAATAATCGTTTTAGGGCGATTTTCTACATAGAATATCAATAAGCCACCGATAATCAGCATAATTGCCACGACGATAGGATTAAATAAATATGATTTAATCTCATCGGCGAAGGTAAAACCAACGATCATCACCGGAATAGTCGCCACAATCAAGCTAAGTCCAAGCTGTCTTGGATTACTCATGCCTTCAGCTTTGCCTGTCAGCAGACCCATAAGCGCTTGCCATAGTCTGTCCCAGTAATCATAAATGACCGCTAAGATAGCGCCAAGCTGCACCACTACCACAAATAAATCGACTTTTTCTTTGGTCCAAAAGCCCAGCAAATCCGCTGATAAAATCAAGTAGCCAGTGCTAGAGATGGGTAAAAATTCAGTGATACCTTCAACGATACCCATGATAATAGCTTGAATTAATAAAATGATATCCACGATGGCTTTCCTAAATATGGATCTATTGGCTAATAGTGTTTTAGAGTATTTTTATATTTTATATAGCGCTGATAATGGCTGGCATTAATATGATGGTTACGCCTTACCTTGCTCTTTTAGCGTTTTCCACGCTTGATTGCGAAGATACTTTGGTAACGCTTGCGAGGCTTCTGTACCGCCTGTCGCCATAAATTGAGCCATACCAAGCTGCCCTATCACAGTAGCATCAGGGTGAATATCTGCCTGAATGATCTGACCGTCATGTAATGTTAATAACGGCGCACCATTGCCAGCAATGGGAATATTAAGCACGGTCTGGCTATCATAATCGAGCAACTGCTCGGTATCTTTGCCATTTTCTTGATTAACCGCCTGCATAAGGTTGTCTATTAGCACATATTGCCCAAAATAAACTTGCTGCATACGCGCATCAAGGGCGCTATACACTTCGGTCACGCCATATTTCTGATACGCCGCTTGCGCAATCGCTTGTAGGCTTGAGACTCCGACACAAGGAATATCATGGGCGACAGACAATGCTTGTACTACTGCCGTATTAATCCGTATGCCACTAAAGGCACCAGGACCACGGTTAAATATCAAGGCTTGTAAATCAGCAAGGTTGAGCTTAGCCTCGGACAAAGCGGCGTCAATCATCGGTAGAATTTGCTGGGTTTGCTGGCGTTTACCCGTCTCCGTATGACTCGATAGCACTTGACCACTGGCATCTAAAATCGCGATCGAACACTGATCAAACACGGTATCCATTGCTAAAAACATCATCACCTCCGCCTATTCACTTAGCATTATAAAACAGCGCCTATCATAGCATTTAGGATAGGCAAATTTTATTAATTTCTAAATTTTCATACTTAATCCATCAATATTTATGGGAACATGACAGACATAAAAAAACCCAAAGCGACTTGCACCTTGGGGTTTTCATTAAGAATTGAATACTATAGCAATCTAAGCATCTATCAATTAAAAACGGGTTTTAAACTTTTTTGGCGCTTGGTTTTGCATTTCCTGCATTTGTTTTTGCATCTCTTCGGTGCTTGGCATGTTGTTTGGATCTAGACCCATCTGCTTAGCCATTTGTTGTGGATTCACATCCTTGACGCCGCCTTGCTGACCGCCGCCACCAAATAAAGGACCGCCACCGCCGCCACCAGCACCGCCACCACCCATCAACCCTTGCATCGATTTCATCATTTTACTGATGCCTTCAGGCTTAGAGATCATTTTCATCATTTTTGCCATTTGCTTGTGTTGTTTGAGCAAACGATTGACGTCTTGAATCTCACGTCCAGAACCTGCGGCAATACGGCGCTTACGGCTTGGGTTAATTTTATCGGGATTTTTGCGCTCAAATGGCGTCATTGAATTAATCAATGCTTCCATTTCACGTACTTTTTCTTCTGGCTTAGCATCTTCAACCGCTTTTTGCATATCCGAGCCACCCATACCTGGCATCTTATCTAAGAAGCCTGCCATGCCGCCCATGCTTTTCATTTGTTGGAACTGGGTCAATAGATCCTCAAGGTCGAAATCACCGCCCTTTTGCATCTTTTTCGCCATTTTTTCGGCTTTATCACGGTCGATTTTTTGTTCAACTTCTTCGACTAGGCTTAAGACGTCACCCATACCAAGTATACGTTGAGCGATACGTTCAGGATGGAACAGCTCTAACGCATCTAATTTTTCACCGCGACCTAAAAACTTAATCGGTTTGCCAGTAATCGCACGTACAGAAAGTGCCGCACCACCGCGCGCATCACCATCCGTCTTAGTTAAAATCACACCCGTTAATGGCAGCGCATCATTAAAGGCTTTAGCAGTATTTGCCGCATCTTGACCCGTCATCGCATCGACGACGAACAAGGTTTCAGAAGGATTGACTGCCGCGGTTAACGCCTTAATCTCAGCCATCATAGTCTCATCGATAGCCAGACGACCAGCGGTATCAATAATCAAAATATCTTGGTACTGAATCTTTGCTTCTTCGATAGCACGCAGCGCAATATCAATCGGGTTTTCGTCGCTACTTGAATTAACAAACTTGGCATTCACTTGACCTGCCACTTGCTCAAGCTGAGCAATCGCCGCTGGACGATAGACGTCAGCGGATACTAGCATGACCTTTTTCTTATGACGCTCTTGTAAAAACTTCGCTAATTTACCGGCAGTCGTGGTTTTACCTGCCCCTTGCAAACCAGCTAGTAGATAAACAACAGGTGGCTTACCCGTCATCTCAAGCTGCTGATTGGCACTGCCCATCATTTCGGTCAGCTCGTCATGGACGATTTTGACAAAGGCTTGCCCCGGTGCCAACTCTTTGAGTACTTCTGCACCAAGCGCTTGCTCTTTGACGCGCTTCACAAAGTCACGGGTGACGGGTAGCGCGACGTCGGCTTCTAGTAGCGCCATACGCACTTCACGCAGGGTATCTTTGATGTTGTCTTCGGTCAACTGCCCAGTACCGACGATATTGCGCAGGCTCGACGATAAGCGTTCTGTTAAGGTATCAAACATAAATAACTCTCAGTTAAAATAATTCTTGGTGAAAACAATATTTACTTAAAATAATGCTTACTTAAAACAATACTTAGCTAAAACTGGCTTCAGCTTAAATGGCGGATAAATATTATTAGGGAATACTGTAAAGCATTTAATCGTATCTTCATAAAAACAATGATAAAAAATAGTCTATTATCAATACTATAGCACCAAGACGATGCCAAAATTATAATGATTTAGCAAATACAGCATTACCAAAGCTTGGCGCGGCGCTTTATGACTTATAGACAATCGCTTTATAAGCTAGGCATATGAGCGCTTATTCAAGCAAACTTGGCCAAGCATTTATAAGGAATAAGCAAGTTGGTGCTCAATTGGCACCCATTTTATGATAAATTGGACGATTATTCTAATCATTCCGATAATACCACTTTAGCATTAAATTGAGCGGCTATTTTACGCTCAGTATGAGATGAGGCATTATATCTGTGCACTTTGCATTCTTACTTGCTAGCCTAGCCTATATCTTAGTCAGCGCTTACCTTAGTTGGGCGCTGACTCGGGATAAGCCTATCCATAAAGGCATCAGTTTGGGATTATTGATGGTCGGCATGCTCGCGCATGCGGCGCTACTTTATCCTTATGTTGTTACGCTTTACGGGCTAAATTTCAATCTTTTTAATATCATTAGCCTAATCAGCTTATTCTTTTTGTTCTTCTATTTTTTATTTTGTTTGTATCGCCCCATTGTTAGTCTGGGCATACTGGCAGCGCCAACAGCATTGGTAGGGTTGACAATTGGCTATATTGGCCGTGCGCCTTATCAACCTATTACAAATATCAGTATTGGGCTTGAAGCTCATATATTACTGTCACTTGCCGCCTATTGTGTGCTGCTGATGGCAGCGGTGCAAGCGCTATTTTTGCGCCTACAAATACGCGAACTCAAGCACCACTCTATTCATCGTTTTTGGGTCAATAAACTACCGTCACTACAAAGTATGGAGAGTCTATTATTCGATATGCTATTGGTCGGTTTTGTCCTGCTGAGTATCGCATTGGGCATTGGCTTTATCTATGTAGAGGATTTGATGGCGCAGCATATTGTGCATAAGACCGTGTTTAGCCTGCTGTCTTGGTTATTGTTTGGGGCGCTACTGGTCGGTAATTGGCGTGCTGGATGGCGGGGCAAACGTGCCGCTAATATGACTATCTATGCTTTTATCCTATTAGCTATCGGCTTTGTGGGCAGCAAGTTTGTGTTAGAGATGCTGATATAAAATCAGCGCTGCAATAGCAATAGATCCAGAAAAAAGCCGTGAGTATTAATGAATAATACCCACGGCTTTTTTTAACCTTCTGTTAACCAGCACTTCTCAATTTAAAATCGCTCTAATTAAAGGCTAATTAAAAACCACGGTTTTATTACCCGCTACAATCACGCGGTTTTGTACATGCCAGTTCACAGCGCGTGCCAAGACATTACGCTCGATATCACGACCAATAGCGCGCAGCTCCGTCACACCTTGACGGTGAGTGACTCGGTGTACATCTTGCTCAATGATAGGACCTTGATCAAGCTCAGCGGTGACGTAATGCGCAGTCGCGCCGATGAGTTTCACACCTTTATCATAAGCTTGACGATAAGGGTCAGCTCCCACAAATGCAGGCAAAAATGAATGGTGAATATTGATGACTTGCATCGGCCATCGCTTGACAAAATCAGACGATAATATCTGCATATAACGCGCCAACACTAGCAAATCATTGCCTTCCATCAACTCATGAATTTGCTCTTCTGCCTCTGATTTATTGTCTTTGGTCACTGGCACATGATGGAAAGTGATGCCAAAGTTTTCTACCGATTGACGCAAGTCTTCGTGATTACTAACGACAGAGGTAATCTCGCAGTCAAGTAAACCTCGCTGATGCCGCCACAGTAAATCCAACAATGCATGATCAAACTTTGATACTAAAATGCCAACTTTCGTCTTAATCGCATTATTATGTAAACGCCAAGCCATGTTATGGCGCTTGGCTACCGTATGCGCAAAACTGGCTTCAAAATTCTCAATAATCTCGCTCAATCCTGCTAAAGCAAACTCTAAACGCATAAAATATTGACCACCCTCATGAGCAGTTGAATACTGATCGAGAGTGATGATATTAGCGCCATAGCGATGGATAAACTCAGATACCGCTTGCACGATACCGGCTTGATCACGGCATTTAATCAATAGCGTGGCAGTATCGATTGTCGTCTTATTAGACAGGTTATTAGATAGTTTATGAGATGAGTTTTTTGCTGAAGTAATCGTTGCAGTGTCTGACATAGTACGCCCAATCAAAAAATTAAACTTGCTACTGACTTTCAATACGGTCATTAGCATAGGAAACCGACTATTCTAATCGCTTTTACCTAACTTTGCTGATTGAGTTGGTTGTATTTCGTTATTGAGGTTATAAATACAAAAACCCCCAACGTGTGGTTGGGGGGTTTTGCTTGATAGTAGTATGTGACTGAGCAGATTACCTACTAGAGTGTGGTTTATTCGATTGTAATATTTCTAGAAAATCCTGAACCGTTACTATTAACACCTATTGTAGAACCCAATTCAAATGCTTGATTGAAGTCTACAATAAAGCTGTTATAGCCTTGTGCTGTTGTCGTTGGACTTACGCCGTTAATAGACACAGAGTAACTGGCTTGATAAGGAGATAATACTATTTTAGATGTATTTTTCTCGGCATTAATATTGACACTCAAACTGTTTACACACACCACACCAGCATCACCAAACGGGCTGGTATCACCAATCCAAGGAGAGAATAAGTTTGGATCCTCTACTCTCAAGTCACTTGCCAAATATGGTAGAGAATAGTTAATACTTTGAGTATTTTCACTGCCATTTAAGAAAGTAGAAGCCTCAAAACGCACTTTTACCCAGCTTGAATAACGAATTGGATAGCGAATCTCAAAGTCTGCACGACCTTCTTCATCAGTCACGAATGAATAACCGTCATCAGATAGTGTGCCACCAATAATTGCTACGGGATTGATAGCATCAAGACTATTGTTGCTATTCACATCTTCATCACTATCTAAAGTATAGTTATATTCAGGACTGTCTTCACTAATAATCCAATCCGTCTTCTGCAGTACAGGAACTAATTCTGCAAAAGTTATAGGTTCAGGTGTATTCACATTACCATCGGTGTCTGTAGTATTGGCCGCTTGATAAGTCACATTGCTATCAAGCAAACAAACTTTACCTTGAGCATATTCAATAGCATAAGACTTGATCGATACTTCTTTATTTGGTACCGCGCGCCCTGAGCCATCCATAACAGATATTGAACCGCGAACCGTGTAATAAATATTATCAGTAGATAAGACATTACTAAACGCTAAGGTTGTATAAACCGCTTCTTTCGATACCGTAATATTAGTTGTTTTGGTGCCAATGCTGGCATTGTCGTTTAATAAGCGAGCATTAATAATCACGCCACCGATAGGTGAGCTGGCATTGGCTTGATATACCACACGCGCCTCGCCTTTGCTGTTTGTCACTGCGGTAGCAGCAGATAAGCGGCCAGCTGATGAATCTGCAGCACGACTGAATACAACTGTTTGCCCTTCTACTGGCACATCATTTTTGTCTTTAACCGTGGCAACAACTTCTGTGCTACTGCCGGGTGTGATGACTGATTTCACTGCTTGAAACAACATCTTAGCTGGCGTGGTGGCTCTAAAACGCGTATCTACGGTTGTTTGATACTTGAGCTGACCATTGCTCATCTCACCAAGCACTGTCGCTTGCAATACTGCAGTACCAGCAAGTGTCGATGTCAGTACGACTGGAACTGTAATGATATTACCTTGAATATTGGCAGCTGTTATCGCTTTGGTTGAGATGACACTATTATTGCCAAATGTTCCAATCGTCGTCTGCACTTCCAAACGCTTACCAAGCAACGCAGTCGCTTCGGCTGTAGAGTTAGTACGAATTTGTATGTTGATATTTTGGGCAACATTGACATCATAAACGTCTTCGATATTGATGAAGCTAATACCTGATTGCGATACCTTGACCAAATCAACACTACTGGTACTGCGCTGAATCGTTAATGCGCGCTCACCCGAGGCTCTTACAAAGACACGTAAATTACCGTTATTATCAAAAACCAAGTCACTTTCATTGACAGTAAAGCTGGCTTTACCATCTGTATCAGTAGTCGTATCATCTGCAATGACTTCACCTTCGCTATCAACAAGCTCTACTTTGGCATTAGCAATCGCGCGCCCTGCTCCATCCGTTAAGATAGATGACAAAGTGGTCGTACTATTATCTTTTAGGTTTGTTTCAGATGCCGTTAGTGTGAGCGTAGTCCCGATTGCAGATAAGCTTAGGGATTTTTGTTCACGTACTTGCATACTGACAGTACCATTAGCATCATATTGCGGTGTGACGATCTTAGCATTGATCACGACACTGTGATTTAGGCGAGCATTGATACTGTTGGCTGCTAACAATACACCGACATCAACCCTGCCAGCCTCATCGCTTATAACTGTACTTGATGTGGTCAGTGCGGCACCGCTTGACTCTAAGTTTTCGATACTTAGCTGTACTGGTACGCCTATGAGTATGCCGCCCTGACTGTCTGTTACGACAAACGAGGCTTGCGTTTGGTCGCCGCCTGTAGTCAATGTTGGCTTATCAGATGATGCCAATAGCTGATAGCTCTCAATTGTTGCAGTATCTACTGCGACAATGTAGTTTTGCTCTAACTCAACATTTTCAGCAGTCGTTGTGGTCGCCGTCAAACGAATGCCAGCTTCTAAAATCGCTTGATTAACGTTAGCACCACCTTCAAGTGTCAGGTTAAATGTCGCCACACCATCACTGTTAGTATTAGCAGTACCATTGGAAACGCTAACGCCTGTTCTTAGAGGATCATCAACATTTAAACTTACTTCGCGATTGGCAACAGCGCCATCTTCATTCTCTAAACGAACGAATACTTTAAAAGTATCACCTTTGGTATTGACGACTTTATTTGCGCCTATAGTTAGGCTTTCTTTTGTACCGTTTACATCTGGTGTCACAGTTGTGACATTGGCTGCTTGAGTAACAATGTTGCCGTTAACGTCAGCAGCAGATAAAGCAATACTAATGCTACTACCGATAGCAGATTTTTGTGATTCAGTTAAGTTATTGGGCACGGCGATAGTGAATACAGCTTTACCCGAACTGTCAGTCGTTTGACTGTCAGATACCAAGGTAACTCCTTTACTAGCAACAGAAGCTGGCAGTGCAAGGAAAACTTTTTGACCAGTAACTACGTTACCTTTTTTGTCTTTTGTCACTACTTCAATCTGTGTTTCACCACCGTTTAAGTTTAGAGCTTTTGATGAATTAACAAGCAAAGAAATAGCAGAAGCCATAGACTGGACTTTGACATTAACTTGCTGCTTCTTACCTGTCAGTGTCTCAGTCAAAGTCGCTGTCAAAACTTCTGTACTTAGCGCAGCTTTTTGCTCAGCAGTCAGATCGTTTGAAACCACGACATTGAAGCTGACGAGACCATTTTCATTCGTATTTGCAGTGATATTAGAAGAGCCGATTTGACCGTTGACCGTCAGCAATCCTGCTAATGCACTATTATTAAACACTAACTTAATAGGCTGATTGGCAATTTGCTCACCAGAGGATTGGTCATTCAACTGGGCTTGTATGCTAGCATTACTACCAACGTTATTGAGGATATAGCCTGCTTGGCTGTTAATATTATTGGTAGCATTCAGAATATTTAGAGTGACCACTGGAGTGATAATGGTGACTTTTGTGGCTGCAGAGTTATAGACAATACCGTTTTCGACATAAGACAGTTGATAGTTAATACCAGTATTTTTAAGGTCGGTACGTTCAGCGGCTGTTAGATCACTTGGTATATTAACCGCAAATAAGGCATCACCATTGAAGTCAGTCATCGCCGACTGAGTGACAGTGACTCCATAACTAAGTGCCTTGGCTCCCAATTGAATAGTAATTTCTTTATCTGAAACTGGCTTAACATTGCTACCTTTAGTCGTAAGCTTAACATTGATATTACCGTTACCACCTAGCTCACTGATAGATGGTGTCGCAATAGAAGCAAACTGAATGCTGGTTACTGGCTGCTCAACTTTGATATTTCCTGGCAACCTAGACTGAGTGCCATCCTCGTCCGTTATTACCGCTGTATAACCAATGCCCGACTTTATCAAATTTTCACGTTGCGTTGGCGTTAAGCTTTTGCTGATGCCAATACTAAATTCTGCTATTCCACTACTATCAGTAATAAGCTCATTACCGATAATAGTGATTCCAGTACTTGTACTTTGATCTAACACTACTTTGACTGTACGACCCACTGCTGCACTACCGTTCTTACGTTTACCAGAAACTTGCAGTTTGAACTGTTCTGCTAGCGCGCTAACCGTCGTAGGTAAGCTTTGTGCTGATAATTGAATATCACTTTGACCTATGTCTGAACCAATACGAATCTGCTCGCTACTGACAGAGCTCGGTACTCCTGAAGACTCGATGATGCTTGCTGTTAAAGCAAATGTTGTCGCCTTTTCTAACTTCAATTTCTGATCTTCTGTTAAGTTGTTAGGCACTCGTACTGTGTAGCTAACTTCTCCTTTACTGTCTGTTACTTGCTCAGAGTTATTCTGTAGCGTTAATAGACCAGCATTAGCTAAGTCCTTGGGCAAGCTTGCTGTAACTTTCTGACCTGCAATGATACCGCCGCGACTATTGTTAACACGGAAGCTAATAACAGCACTACCACCTGAGCTTGATAGTTCTTTCTTGTTGCTTTCATTAAAGTTGATTTTATATTCTGCAGTAGGTAGATAAACTATGCTAGAAGCTGTTTTTGAGGTTGATGAACGATTAGGCTCAGTTAAGACAACCGTATAGCTAATACCGTCTTTGATAAGCGTCTTGCGGTCAGCCTCACTCACAGTCGCATCAACGTTCAAGGTCACATTGGCTTGCCCTTGAGCATTAAAAGTCACTTTGTTAGAGCTTAGGCTCACGCCAGTCAATTCATTATTAATTTTGATGGTAGCTGTCGACCCACTGATAGCTGTCGGTACTTTAGAATTTTTAGCAGTAGCAGTAATAGCAATAGTTTGACTGTCGCCATAAGCACTAAGACGACTAGAGCTACCAGTCGCTGTTAAAGCATAATCAGAGACAGGAAGCGCTGCTTTGAATTCACCTTTAGTTTCTTTAGTAGCGCCACTTTCTTCTGCAATATTGATAGCATAAGCAATGGCTTTACCTACTAGCGCTGTACGGTCAGCGACTGATAATTTATCATCAACTTGAATTGTAAATGTCGCTAGACCGTTATCATCAGTAACTTTAGTGCTACCGCCAACGATAGCAATTCCTTTGACGTTGGCAATACCTAAGCCAACCGCTACATCTTTGACGCGAGCACCTTTACTATTTTTGGCAATAACACTAAGGGTTGCCGTATCACCATATACGTTTAAAACGTTATTGGAGACCGAGCTCGTAGTTAACGAAGTACTGATATCAAGCTCACTTTCGATAACTTGGGTACCGTCACCACTACCTTTTTTGCTGACTGAAACTTTTAGCTCTTGCGGTGCAACCGCAGTGCCATCTGCTTTCTTAGCAGTCGCTACTAACGTAAAACCATTTTTTATCAGGTCATCTTTATCAGCAACTGCTTGCGGATTGAGCTTTAATGCATATACTGCATTGCCATCATTGTCCGTGGTTTGGGTGCTTTGACCTTCGATAGTGATACCGTTATTTTCAGAATCCACTACTTTTAGAGTCACGGCTTTACCAACCATCGCTCCACCAGATACTTTTTCAACAGCTTTAACCGTAACGCTAAAGGCTGCTTGCTCATCAGACAACTCAATAATAGTAGGCGCTGTACTCAGTTTTTGGATAAAGAAGTCTGGCTCGACGTCTGGCACTTGTTCGCCACCACCAGTATTACCATTACCACCAGTACCAGGTTGCGTGACACCCAAATCAGGCGCCGGTGCAACAGAATCTACGGTATCACCGTCACCGCCGCCACCGCAGCCTGCCAATGCTAAAGCACAAGTCAAAGAAGTGAGCTGAAACAGTTTAGAGGTAAAAGGCAATGAGCTATATGACATGTTTTGGACTCCGCGTCAGCAGTAATTTATTCGAGCAAATAAGCGAAAATCATTACACAGAATCATAATAGATTGGTAATGATACATAGATTTACATTAATACCCGTTGTATTAACAGATTGTATTAAATATATAACAGCAACTTTACTGACTTTTGTTATAACTTACAACTAAAAATTAATTTTTACTATTAAATAATCAACAACATAGCCAGTGAATTTCAGGGTATAATAGCCATCCTTTAGATCGACAATAATCATAAAAATATTTGAGTATTCATCTCTTTTATGGTATAAATGTCGGCTTTAAAATTTTCTGAATTGGTACGCTTGTTATTTGCCTTTAGATAACAGCAATATCAACTCAACATTCATATAGTTTTGTTTGGTGCAAAGCTGCCGCTTGCTGTGTCCATGCCGCAAAAACGTGCAACTTGCCCAGACTGGTATGAGAAAAACTCATACCTCATAGATTAGGAGTTCGCCATGTCTCGAGTTTGCCAAGTGACTGGAAAGCGCCCTATGGTGGGTAATAATGTTTCGCACGCAAACAACAAAACCCGTCGTCGCTTTCTACCAAACCTTCATAACCATCGTTTTTGGGTAGAGTCTGAAAATCGTTTTGTACGTCTACGTGTGTCTACCAAAGGTATGCGCACTATTGACAAACTTGGTATCGATAAAGTGTTAGCAGATATGCGCGCACAAGGTCAAAAAGTATAAGTTAAGAATAGCAGCTTAATATTTCGATAATTTTCGTCATTTAAGCTGCTTTTCTGCTACATCTTATGTAGTTACTTAATATTTTAGATCCGTACCTATCGTTTGAAGACCCCTCATTTACAGGAAAGCTATCATGAGAGATAAAATTAAATTAGTATCAACAGCTGGTACTGGGTATTACTACACCACTACTAAAAACAAACGCACTATGCCTGGCAAAATGGAAATGAAGAAATTCGATCCAAAAATTCGTCAGCACGTGATGTTTAAAGAAGCTAAAATCAAATAATTGCTATAATTTATAGAATATATTTTTATAAATACGTTCTATATATAAGTTACTTGAAAAAAAAGGGTATATCAATTGATATACCCTTTTTTACGCTTGCTACTTTTAATGATGATTATTTTAATTAACGACTACTAGCCAACTTAACAGCAACCCATCTCATCACTAACTATAGTGCGTCGGCTCTTTGTCATAAACATGCGCATGCCATTGGCTCATCTGCTTTTGCATAATGACCTGAATCGCGGCATGAATCATATGCTGACCTATCGCTTGGGTGTCACTACCGAGCAGCTCTTTAAGCTTTTCAGAAAAATCAATGGTCATCAGCGGCGCTTCGTCTTGTTCCGCGTCACGTAACAATAAGCGACCATCTTCTGCCTCTACCAACTCAAGGGTAGTCTCTTTGGCAAATCCTGCAAATTGATCCGTACTTTCGTTATCTACTTCTATATCATTATCAATATCGTATGGCATTAATTGGTTCCTCATTGTCCCGTCTAATACTTGCAAGAAAAATCGCGCGTCGCAACATTATTGTTTTACAGTAATACGGGTAAAACTATCTTAGTCATACAATGGACGCTTTGGTCTTGAAATTCAAGGCTTGTCACATAAGTCTTCTACATAAAGGCTTTTTAGGTGTGCTATCACTAATAGTATTAGCGCCAGTAGCGTAATTTTGCCACAGTAAATAAAAAGGCAACAAACATACCGAGATAATACATGAGCTTTAACTCTAATGTCGGATCTCGATATTTAAACGGTAAGGCTACAGTGGCGGTGGCGGTCGGAAATATCAACAGCATAAGCAGCCAATTTTCGATGACATTGAGCCAGCCTTGTAAATCAGTACCGTTACGCAATGATGCCAGCCCTAGCAGCAAACAGGCGATAATTAAGCTGGTGAATAAGCCATTGGGTAGATCTTTTGGATAGATGATATTGGCAATCTTGGTCGGTATGATTCTCATGTAAAATTCCAGTCACGCTTGTAGCACGTGACTTAATAATTAAAAATTGTGTAAAAACAGCCTATCATAAATATTGCAATGCACTATTTACCAAACAGCTTTATCTCTGCTCATAAGACTCTAACTGTAAGTACCCATCAACCATAGCATCGATATACAAGAGGTTAAATAACCCAAGCTAATAGCATTCCAGCTCTCTATATGCATGCCTTTAACTTTGTTAAGTATCTTCGAACCTAGCCAAAAAAACAGGGGAATGCCCAGCATAAATGCAGGCACAATGACCGCAGCATGACGTAATACTTCACCAGTATCATCACCCACCATTAGCCGAAAGCCGTAACCTGCCAGACTTAGAACCAAGGCAAATACAGCCAAGCCAATAGTAATACCCTTTGGCACCAAGCTGCGTTGCTGTGTCTCATTCTGAATTGGCTGCTCAGTGCTTTGCTCTGACTCAGGTGATTCTGACGAATTGATTGAGTTTTTTGTGTCCATATTTCACCTTTACGTAACTTGCCGTTATGCATCGTTATCCGTTATACAGCACATTTTGCTACTATTCTTTTATGACGAAAATGACTGACGAACGTATTTACCAATCACATAAGACCGTGGTTATTCATTACCATTAGCCAAAGCCAGCTCAGCACGCATAGCATCAATAGCCACTTTATAGTCATCTTGGTTAAAGATCGCCGACCCTGCCACAAACATATCAGCACCCGCTTCGGCAATGGCTCGGATATTACTGGCTTTGATACCGCCATCTACTTCTAATCTGATATCACGACCACTGGTGATGATGCGCTGACGAACTTGGCGAACTTTTTCTAACGTCCCTTCAATAAATGACTGACCGCCAAAACCTGGGTTGACGCTCATCAATAAAATTTGATCTACCTTGTCCATCACATAGTCTAAATAATGTAATGGCGTTGCGGGATTCAATACTAAACCACATTCAGCACCGCCATCTTTGATCAGCTGTAAAGAGCGATCAATATGGGCGCTGGCTTCTGGATGAAAAGTGATAACACTCGCACCTGCTTCCAAAAACTGCTCAATCATGCCGTCAACTGGCGAGACCATCAAATGCACATCGATTGGTGCATCAATCCCATAATCACGTAGCGCCTTACAAATCATACTGCCAAAGGTGAGATTGGGTACATAATGGTTGTCCATTACATCAAAATGAATCACATCAGCACCTGATTCCAACACCCTTTCAACTTCTTCACCTAGACGTGCAAAATCAGCTGAGAGTATTGATGGGGCAATAAGATAAGGTTTAGAAGGAATAATCATAGTTGAGCTACCTGATTCTGTTGAAATAAAATACGAATAAAATAAAAAGAAACTAAGTACTGGCTTAAAAAAACTGTGCCTTTAAAGCAATAATATTAAGAACTCAAACCACTAGCGCTGCTTATACTGGGTTTTGCAATAAGCACGACCGACATCGAAGCCTCGCTTAGCTTGATGTTTGGTCGCGCGATTACTGACACGCTGACGCCATAAGCGAAAAGATGACGGCTTTAGCGTTTGGCGCATCAGCTTAATCACGCCTGCTTCATTGAGACCATAGCTATGCTCTATCGCCCCAAACGGTGTTCTGTCCTCCCACGCCATTTCTATCACTCGTGAGACTTGCGCGTCATCTAGCACTTTATCACCCGACTCATTGACTACAGTTGCGATAAGCTCATCTGAACGTGTCTGTCTGTCATTTGATTCAGTACTAATATCAGCATGCTGATTATTTTTTAGAGCCGCGGTCATATCGGCTTGCATGGTCGCAAGCGATGACTGAACGGTTTGCTGCTTACAAGCCAAACCATCGACTACTAATGCTGTCAGATTACTTACCATAAAACCTTACCTTTAAAGATGCTTAACAGATACTTAGCCAACTTCTATTTTACATTAATCTATTTTATATCAATAAGTACGCTTGACTAAATAATCAGCGTAACTGTCTGTAAATTTATCGATCAGAGCATCATTCTAATACTGGACTTAGCTCATTTGCGCCATACGCCAGTGATGTTCAATATGATCGTTAATCACCGTTTGGATAAAATAGTAGCTATGATCGTGACCCGCCTGATAACGCAAGGTTAAGGGCTGATTGGCTTTGTCACAAGCGCGTTGTAATTTGGTGGTTTGCAGTTGACCTTCTGCCAAAAAATTATCAGCCGCGCCTTGATCCACCAAGATACTTGCATACTGCTGCCCCGATTTTTCAATCATCTGCGCAGCATCTGCCTGCGCCCATCGTGATTTATCATCGCCGAAGTATTCTGTATAAGCGGCTTGCCCCCATGCCGACTCACTGGCCGCGCACACAGGCGATAAAGCTGAGACACTCACAAACTTGCCTGGAAACTTAAAGCCCAATAGTAATGCTCCGTGACCGCCCATCGAATGCCCTGTCACGCCGATACTGTCAATAGGAAATTCTGAGCGTAACAAGTCATATAACTCATCAACGATATAGCTTTGCATATTAAAATGCTCTGACCAAGGTGCTTGCGTCGCATCGACATAATAGCTGGCACCCTGACCGACAAAATAGCGGTCGTCGTTTGGCACATCGCTGTCATCACTACTTCGAGGTGATGTATCAGGGGCGATAAATATCATGCCAAGCTCGCTGCATTTTTGCTGAAAATGCGCTTTGTGGGTGACATTATCAGCATTGCAAGTGAGACCTGATAAATATAGAATCGCAGGACAACGGCGACCAGCAAGCGCTTCATCTGGCAGATAAATGCTAAAGGTCATCGGCGTTTTGGTCGATAATGATTGATGGCTATAGTAATGCTGCTCACCATCGAAACAGCGGTTGACGCTGATCTGCGTGATTTTTGAGTTAGTAGATAGACTGTGTTTATAAGAGTTGTTCATAAGCGACATCCTTTTTATCCAAAGTAAAGTACACGATGACTTATAAAAAGCATTGGTAAAGTAATACTAGTACTTCTCCAAACTCACTTAGTACTCAATCATTATACCATTCGCAAAAACTAGAGTAGTAAGGAAAGCGAGTATCAATATTACAGATTATTGAATAAACGAGCTTAATACGGCTCATCGTGATTTTTGGGTTGCGGGTTTTGGATTTACTGTTAGTTGTTAATTGGCAGTGATCGCAGTATTAGCCACTGGCTGAGCAGAAGCACTATCCTCTACGATATTAATGGCGATAGAATCACTGTCATTAATAATGCTGGCGACTGGTGGTCGAGTTTTATCAAACAATACTTGTTCGAATGCTGGCAAAGCAGTCTCCATCAGACTACCAATCACCATCTGCGGCTCTGAGGGTTCAAAACCCATCGCACTTTCACGCTCATTCACACGCAAACGGGCATCTTTAAAGGCAGATTCAAAACTGGTATTGCCACGCAGGCTTTCAGCAAAAAACGCTTGCCCAAAATAGGTCATCTCAGCAGTATTGGTACAGCCAAACGATGCCTTATCCACCGCTGATGCGGTAATCACCACCGTGGTTGGGGAGGCCAATTCATCGATAAATGAGCCTGAATAGCAAGCAGATACCACAATCACCCGCCAGCGAATACCTGAAGCGTCTAGCGCCTCCCGTAACCATGCGGCATCTAGATTCTCCATTGCTAATGGTGGATTTGCTAATTGAATGATATTTTCGTTGCCGTGTGAAGACAAGGTTAGGAATAACACATCCTCATCGGCATTCATCTGCTGACCAATTTTCTTTAATCCGCGCAGAATACTGGTTTTGGTAGCGATTGGCTCATCAAGCCAACTATAAGTATTGTTGATCAAGGAGAGTGAATGTCCACTGGTGCCAAAACGCACATCGAATAGCTCACGCACTTTATTAATCTCAGAGCGAAAAACATCTTGGCCAGAGAATCCTGCCACACCCATAAAATACCAGTCGGTCTTGCCTGAAGTACTGGGATCGATACTATTTAATGCTTGCTGTAACAAACGAGGTTGCTCATATAATGCTGCTTCTGCTAAAACAGGCTCTACAGGAATCTGCTTAAATATAGGCTGGTCCGCGACATTACGCTGCCAAATCGTCAACAGTGCGACTGCACCTACCAATACAATGACCCGCTCCCACCACGGTATGCGTAGACGACGAGAAAAAATCCATAATAACGCCAAGGTCTGCCATAAAAACAGCACCAAAAACAGTATGGGTAAAAGTGAATAGCTCCAATCTGGCAACCAACCATAACTGCCCAAAAACTGCACCAAACTTTGTAATAATGCAGATAAGGTATCAGCCACTAACCACAATACCACGGGCACAAACACCAACGTTTGATTGCCAGAACGCCGTGCCAAAATGATGCCGCCCAATAAAATTATCATCGGCCAAATCAAGTAGCTGACCAACCCTTGCTCATTAAAGATACTGCCATTTTCCGCGGCTAACCAAGAAAACAGTACATTACTACCGAGTGCCAATAGTGCAAATACGGCAAACTGGATAAAGGTAGGTTTTACCCAAGAAAACGCGCGCGTCGACCCTACTAGCATCCACAAGGTTGCAATAATATTGGCAGCGAAATTGAGCGAAAAACGCTGAAGCGATACGGTTTTTAACGACGCAAGTGACAAAGACTTAGACCTCTAGCCAGTCGAGAAAAGAAAGTGAGTTGATGATGATTTTTGGTGTGGCAGCTACCTACGAAATGTCATTAATTCACATTTTTTATATAGCATATGGACATCAAGATTACATGCAATTCACAATGAGATGATTTTAAGAGACGAATAGCAAAGACTAAAAATATGACTAAACAGTTTAGCTCGCTAATATAACGCGATTGTAACGGATTGTCGGTCAAGAGGATAAGGCTGATTTGTAAAATGCGCTTAAATTTGGCTAAGAACATATAAAAAAGGAGGTCTTGAATCCAAGACCTCCTTTTTTCTCAATCATGACTGTATCAAAGACTCACTACTATCTCATCAAAAGCTCATTCACACGTCTTAAATAAGCGGCTGGATCATCTAATTGACCGCCATCTGCTAGTAAGGCTTGGTCAAAAATTACTTGCGCCAATTTATCAAAATCGACGTCAGATTGCTCGCTACTTTCAAGCTTTTTAATCAATGGATGATCAGGGTTGACCTCTAATGTCGGCTTGCTTTCTGGCACATCTTGACCCATTTGTTTAAGCATCTGAATCATTTGTGGTGATAGCTCACCTTCACCAACGACCAAGCAGGCAGGACTATCAACCAAACGCGTCGATACTTTAACGTCTTTGGCACGTTCGCCTAACGCTGCTTTAAGTTTATCGACAACAGGCTTCATGGTTTCTTGCGCTTTTTCAGCTTCCGCTTTTTCGGCTTCGTCTTGCAAGTCGCCCAAATCAACGGCACCTTTCGCGATGTTTTGTAGCGGTGTCTCATCAAATGAGGTCAAGAAGTTCATTGCCCATTCATCGACACGGCTGGTCATCAAAATAACTTCGATACCTTTCTTTTTAAACAGCTCAAGTTGTGGGCTATTTTTAGCAGCTGCTAGATTGTCAGCCGTTAGATAATAGATGGCTTTTTGACCCTCCTTCATACGCGCTTTATAGTCTTCAAAGCTGGTCGTCACACTATCCTGAGTACTGGTCGCATAACGTAGCAATTTGGCAATACGTTCTTGATTGCCCATGTCTTCGCCAACGCCTTCTTTGATAACATCACCAAATTCAGCGTAGAACTGCGCGAATTTTTCTTGCTTATCACTGTCTTCACTGTTGGCTAGACTGGCCAGCAACGTCAAAATACGACGCGCGTTACCATCACGGATTGATTTTACATCACGCGACTCTTGTAATAGCTCGCGGCTGACGTTCAATGGCAAGTCGGCTGAATCAATGACCCCTTTCACGAAACGCAGGTACATTGGCAATAATTGCTCAGCTTCATCCATAATAAAGACGCGCTTCACGTATAGCTTTAGTCCATGCTGCTGGTCACGAGTATATAAATCGACAGGGGCTTTTTTTGGAATATATAGCAGCTGAGTATACTGCACACGGCCTTCAACACGATTGTGCGTCCATGCTAGTGGCGCGTCCATGTCATAGGTAATATTTTTATAAAAATCGACATACTCATCATCTTCAATCTCAGAGGCTGAACGTGTCCATAGCGCGCTGGCTTTATTGATAGTTTCCCATTCGTCCGTTAAGACCATTTGACCATTGGCAGGCGTGTCGCTTCCTTCTTCAACCTCGTCTTCTTGCCAGATTTCTTTACGCATCTGAATCGGTAAGCTGATATGGTCTGAGTATTTATTAACCAACTGCTTAATTTTGCCACGGTCTAAATAGCTGTCTTCACCCTCAGAATATTGCTCTTTTAAATGCAAAGTAATGGCAGTGCCACGAGTTTCTTTAGTGATAGGCTCAACGGTAAAGCTACCCGTACCATCTGATACCCAGCGCACGCCCTTATCCGCAGGCTCGCCCGCTTTACGTGTTTCAACGCTAATCGTATCGGCAACGATAAAACCTGAATAGAAGCCAACCCCAAACTGTCCGATTAATTGACCATCTTGCTTTTGTGATTCAGACAGCTTGTCTAAAAATGCTTTAGTACCGGACTTGGCAATCGTACCCAAGTTTTCGATGGCATCAGCTTCGTTCATGCCGATACCATTATCGGTAAAGGTGATGGTTTTGGCATCTTCATCGACAGCAATGCGAATGCGCAGCTCGCCATCGTCTTCATAAAGACTGTCATCATTGGTCGCTTCAAAGCGCAATTTATCACAGGCATCAGAGGCGTTTGAAACCAGCTCACGCACAAAGATATCAGAATTAGAATAAAGCGAATGGGTCACTAGATGTAGCAGTTGCGCTACTTCCGCCTCAAAGGTATGTTTTTTTAATTCAGGGGTGCTTTCATTAGCGGCACCGCCATTAGCAGTGTCTTTATTAACATTAATATCATCAACATTTTTATTATCTGCTGGGGTCTGTTCACTCATAAAAAACTCCTTTAATTTATGTCAAAAACGTATCATAAAATAGCAAGCATTCGATTGTCTTTACTCAGGTACAAATTAAGCAGTTCAATTTCGAATATCGCTAAGCTGTTTATACTAATAGGGGCACAGCAGAATATTTCAAGCTAAAAAGTACAATTCAACAAAAACACCGCCCTAGTTTCCTAAGGCGGTGTCGTTATATCGATAATAGGTTTAGCAAATAGATTTAGTAATACGTTTTCAGATAAACCTATCAACTATAAGCAGCTTGGCAAATGCAGCGCTGGATCTGACTCACGAGCATTCATAGCATCTTCAACCGTTAAGCCTAGTGCTTTGGCAACGCCTGCGCCATAAGCAGCATCACACCAGTTACAGTTGCGAATGTGGCGATACTGAATAAAGTCCGGCACACCAGCCATATTATTTGCTGTGTTTTCAAATAGCACTTGTTGTTGCTCAGCACTCATCAAATTAAACAATGCGCGAGGTTGGCTAAAATAATCGCTATCATCTTCACGGAAATCATAATGCGCCGCATAGCCGTCAATTTTTAATGGTGGCTCAGCATAATCAGGTTGCTCTTGCCACTGGCTAAAGCTGTTTGGCTCATAATGCGGGCGACTGCCATAGTTATCATCGACACGGCCTTGACCATCACGATGATTGCTCATCACAGGGCAACGCGGCTTATTGACAGGAATCTGTTGATGATTGACACCGACACGATAACGCTGAGCATCGGCATAGTTAACCAAGCGGTTTTGTAGCATTTTATCCGGTGAAACGCTGATACCCGGTACTAAATTACTTGGGGCAAATGCAGCTTGTTCCACATCGACAAAGTAGTTGTCAGAGTTTTTATTTAATTCAAACTCACCCACTTCAATCAGTGGATAATCACCTTTTGGCCATACCTTGGTCAAGTCAAACGGATGATAAGGAACGATATCCGCCTCAGCTTCTGGCATGATTTGCACATACATTTTCCATTTTGGGAAATCGCCATTTTCGATGGCATCGTACAAGTCTTTTTGATGACTCTCACGATCAGAACCAACCACCTCTGCCGCTTCTGCATCGGTCAAGTTCTTAATGCCTTGTTGCGTGCGGAAATGGAATTTTACCCAAAAACGTTCTTTGGCTTCGTTCCAAAAACTATATGTGTGCGAGCCAAAACCATGCATATTTCTGTACGAGGCTGGCAGACCGCGATCACTCATAACGATAGTAACTTGATGTAAGGCTTCAGGTAATAAAGTCCAAAAGTCCCAGTTGTTGGTCGCCGAACGCATATTGGTACGTGGATCACGTTTGACGGCTTTATTCAAGTCTGGGAATTTGCGCGGATCACGTAAGAAGAACACAGGTGTATTATTTCCCACCATATCCCAGTTACCTTCTTCGGTGTAGAATTTCAAAGCAAAACCGCGAATGTCGCGCTCGGCATCAGCCGCGCCGCGCTCACCTGCGACGGTACTAAAGCGCGCAAACATCTCTGTCTGCTTACCCACTTCGCTAAAAATATCCGCACGGGTATAATTAGTGATGTCATTGGTCACGGTAAAAGTACCAAATGCGCCAGAACCTTTGGCGTGCATACGGCGCTCTGGAATCACTTCACGGACGAAATTTCCTAACTTTTCATTGAGCCAAACATCTTGCGCCAATAATGGACCGCGTTTGCCGGCGGTCATGCTGTTTTGATTGTCTGCCACTGGTGCACCATTGCCCATGGTCAATTGGGTCGGTGCATAAGGACATTTTTTATCGCTCATATCGTTGCTCATAGTCATACTCCTGTGAATAGCAAATGGATTAAAGTACAAAACCTATTCTGAATACGCTTCTATTAATAGTTCCAGAATAGTTGTCAGCTTGTTCGAAAAACGGTTTGTTTTTTTCATAGTAATGTCTAATGACAGTCATGTTCTGTGGTTAGATACTATTACAACCCATTACCATTGATTTGTATAATTAATTAATTACATGCTTTCGTTTTGTTTTTCAGAACCACTTAACTTGTTTTTACTCATCCAAATACTTTACTCCTTAGGATGGTTGTTATTAACAATGATAAATATTAACAGTGCAAGCACTCTCTATCAGTCTTGCTATCACTTTTTTAAAGCGAATCGACCATATTAAATAGAGCTTAATTAAATACCACCGAGCAATTAACGCGGCATCGGACGAATGGTCAAAATTTGCTCACTACGACCAAAAGGGCCATGAACGTCATGCAACACAGCGCTCGTTAAACCAATGCCATCATTGCCATACTGCTGCACCGCTTCGATGCCAAGCCAGCGACCTTGCGGCGCGCGGTGCATATGAATTTGCAAATCCGTATTGGGAAACATCCATTCTAATTCTGACAAGCCAAGCCCAAGCCGAGGCACAACGCCATTGGCCGTATCGACCATGCCCAATAGATGCACCAAGTCATCAGTCGGCTTGCCCTCGATCATTTCCACATCATTAGTAATCCAGACCATACCGCGTCCTGGGCGACGCTGTGTATCATCAGCGACCAAACGCACACTTTCAATAAACCCGCCCGGCCAGCCTTTCATGTCTTCCCAAATGGGCAACTCTTCGGGCTTATGTGCCGCTTTTTGGTCTTCAATGCCTGCAATCTCGCTGGTATCTTGGGTCATTAGACGCCATGCCCGCGCAATAATCGCATCACGACCGCGACTGCTCATGACTGATTCAATCAGCTCAATGGTCTTGCCCGGACGAATACAACGCGTGGTAATGGTAAAGTCATCCAGTGGAATCAATCCTAAAATATCTAGACTGATACGAGCGATACGCATGTTTTCTTGCGGCGCATAACCGTTGAGCTCAGCCGTGAGCAATCCTGTCGCTGGTGCCATATGCTGTTCATGCTCATTCCAAGCACCTTGGGCATGTTTGGTTGGCTGATAATGTGCGACGTTGACGCCGTCTTCTCGCTGTTCGCGTTTGATAAAGTTATAATAAGCTGACATGACTGTCCTATGATTTATTTGATAAGCTCTTGTTGTTTTAGTTTAAGAACCTGTCGACTCTTAATGACAAAAAATAATGCAACGACCATCGCGGCAATTAATACACCATAAAAAACACTCTTTTCTCGCATAAAATGCAGAATATTACTACCTAACACGAATCCCACCACCACGATGACAAACAAATTCACTTTCAATTGTTTGTTAACCTCACCGAGAGTGGCTTCTGCCAATACAAATCCTTTTTTTTGCTTTTTCATTTTGCGTTACCTACTATACGTTACCTATTAGATGTCTTGTACAAAGCCTTATCTACTTACCCACTTGGGTGACTGGGATACGCAAGGCTTTAGGCAGACTGAAAGTGACATTTTCTTCGATCCCTGATAGCTCACTCGGTAAATCACCACCCCAATCTTGCAGCTGCTGTAGCACTTCTTGAATCAGTACTTCGGGTGCTGATGCGCCAGCGGTGACGCCTATACTCTGCACACCATCCAACCAGCTTTTATCCATCTCACTGGCATTGTCGATTAAATACGCACGGCAACTCATCCGCTCAGCCAGCTCACGCAGACGATTAGAGTTTGATGAATTGGGCGAGCCAACCACCAAGACCACCTCACAGCGACTGGCTAAGTCTTTTACCGCATCTTGGCGGTTTTGCGTGGCATAACAGATATCGTCTTTGCGCGGACCTTGAATACTAGGGAATTTTTCACGCAGTGCATCGATAACGCGCGCTGTGTCATCCATAGATAAGGTCGTTTGGGTAACAAATGCCAAACGTTCGGCATTTTTTACGCTCAATGCTGCCACGTCAGCTTCGTTTTCAACCAAATGAATGTGACCGCCGTGGCGACGGTTAAAGCGCCCCATCGTGCCTTCCACTTCAGGATGTCCAGCATGCCCAATCAATACCGCATCCATACCCTCTTGCGCAAATTTAGCGACTTCGATATGTACCTTAGTGACCAGCGGACAAGTGGCATCAAATACCGTCAAATCACGGCGCTCAGCCTCATCTTCAACAGCTTTTGATACGCCATGAGCAGAAAAAATAACGATAGAGCCATCTGGCACTTCATGAAGTTCTTCCACAAAGACCGCACCGCGATTGGCCAAATCAGAGACGACAAATTTATTATGTACCACCTCGTGACGGACATAAATAGGCGGTTCAAAACGTGTCAATGCTTCGTTCACAATCGCAATCGCGCGATCCACACCAGCACAAAATCCACGTGGATTGGCAAGATAAATTTGCATAAGAGAGCCTATCATTAGATAATTTATTATTAAAGCTTAAATACACGACATTACTGTCAAAAGCTTTAACTCAAAAATTGGGATGAATTCATTACGCTACTTTAGCATAATTTACTTTTATTGCCTTTGAAAATAGCACGGTACTAGAGGCTGTTTTAACTAGAAGCACCCACATATTCATACGTTCAAAGTATTTCTCCATAGTGGCAGCGTTAACTGCACTTAATGCACCAAAAATGTGATTTATACTAAGTCGCCCTATGCCATCTTTACGCCGCTTCGATGATAACGACTGGTCAAAGGCGGCTTTAATTAAAATAAAAGCCACAAAAGCAGTTTATAATAGTGCATCGATGACAATGTCTATCGCCATACATGATGGCGATTTTTCTTTTTACCAGTTTTGAATTGTTTACTAAAACAGCTTTGGCTCTTTTACTCGCACAGATTTGACTAGCACACACTCCATTAGGACACATTGTATGACAGGTTCATTATTTATTATTACTGCCGCCTCAGGTACGGGCAAAACCTCACTGGTAAAGCAGCTACTTGCCACGACTAACGACTTAACCGTCAGCGTATCACACACCACGCGCACGCCGCGTCCCGGCGAAATTGATGGTCATCATTATCATTTTACCGATGTCGAAAAGTTTGTGACTGCTATCGGTGAAAACAAGTTTTTAGAACATGCTGAGGTCTTTGGTAATTACTATGGCACCTCGGAGCAAAGCGTGCGGACGCAGTTAGAAGCAGGCGTCGATGTTATTTTAGAGATTGATTGGCAGGGCGCACTACAAGTCAAAAAAATCTTTACTGACGCCATTATGATTTTTATTTTACCGCCAAGTATTGCCACTTTACGTCAGCGTCTATCGACGCGTGGGCAAGATACTATGGAGGTAATAGAGCAACGTCTGGCTGGCGCAGTGACTGAGATGGCGCAATATGTCCATTTTGATTTTGTGATTATTAATGACAATTTTGAGGTCGCTTTGACTGAGCTAAAAGCCATTATCGTGGCGGACAGGCAGACGCTTAAGCGTCAACAGCAGCGGTATCATCGCACCATCAGCAATTTACTTAGTAATAAAGTAGAAGAGTAAAGCAAGAGCGAAATACTACTGTCAACTCAGTCGATGAGCGCTTATTAATAGATACGTTAATAGACACGCAAAAAGCAACTACGCGGCTGGGCAAAAAATGCTATAATGTCTCGCTATCCCCCTTTATATTTTGATATTATTTTTATTGAGTGGCGGGCAAGCTCCGTGACTAATAAAAACAACCGAGGTAGCTACATATGGCACGAGTGACGATTGAAGATTGTTTGGATAATGTTGATAATCGCTTTGAACTGATTTTGGTGGCAAGCAAACGCGCACGTCAATTGGCCAAAGGTATCGCAGAACCATTGGTTGATGTGGATAATGACAAGCCTACGGTATTGGCATTGCGTGAAATCGCTGCTGGTAAAATCACTCGCGATATCCTAAATCAGCCAGAGCACAACTTTGCCACCAGTTCATTAGATTTGGCACTGTCAGGCGATCATGGTTTTTAAGACACTGTATTATTAAGATACAGCATTGAAGATTTGTCGTATGAAGCCTATAAAGCTAACCACTGCCTTATAAGACAAATCCACACAGTGATGACATATTGACGAGAGACCACAGCATAGGCTGTGGTTTTTTGGTTGTAATGGCTGGTTGCTGTGATATTGCTTTGACTGTTTTAGTCACCATTTATACCTGAAAACCTACCATTGAGTTAGAATTTCTAAATTTTTATAGCACCTGTTCGCTTAGCAGTTGACATTGAATGCGATTTACGATTAATTAGAGGATGGTCTACCTATTTTTTTCTCGAAATTTTTTATATTTATAGTATTCCAGCATTCATTCAGTCACCATTTACCCGATAGACAGTCAGGCAAACAGGTAATGGAAAATAGGATCGTTACTTTATGAGTCAAACCTTACCCAAACTCAGCCATCATTTAGTCGATGAGGCTCAATATAATTTACTGCGCTCAGTAGGTTACCTAACTGCTGCTGAACGCCGTGATATTATTGATGCCTGTGAGTTCGGTGATATTGCGCACATCAAAGATAAGCGTAAATCAGGAGAGCCTTATATCACCCACCCGATTGCGGTGGCCGAGATACTGGCAGGTTTTCGTTTGGATCGAGATACGATTATTGCAGCGATTTTGCATGATACGGTCGAAGACACCGAGGTGAGCGATGAGCAGATTGAGCAGCGCTATGGCAAAATAGTGGCGAGACTGGTCGACGGTGTGACTAAGCTAAAGTCGTCCTCACACAATAAACAGCAAAACAAAGCAGCCACCTTTCATAAAATTTTGACAGCCACCCTTGCCGACCCACGCGTATTGATTATTAAGCTTGCTGACCGCTTACATAATATGTCGACACTAGATGCGGTACGCCCCGAAAAACAACGCACCACAGCACAAGAAACGTTGGACTTTTATGTGCCGTTTGCGCGGCTAATGGGTCTCAATGATATTGCCGATTATATTGAGGTGCTCTGTTACCGTAACCTTGATTCTGACATGTACAACAAACTTTCTGACAAGCTACTACAGCACGGGCTTGGGCGTAACTTTCAAAGAGAGGCCATACATCGCTATTTAAGTATTGTCCTCAATAATTTGGGGTTGAATGGTCTGGTCAAAGTTTTAGACAATCGCGTGGTCATCTACCGTCAGTTTTTCCGCAATCGCGGTGAAATCAACGCTCTGCTCCGTCATTATGCCTTTGAGATTGTCCTCGATAATGTCGAAGCCTGTGACAAGCTGGCCTATTACTTAATTAAAAAATACCAGATTGATGATTCTCATATCGCTGATAATATTCGTCGTCCGCTACCGGGTGGCAATCAGTCGCTCACGCTTATCTATGAGCGCGATAACGATGTCGTCAAAGTGACGATTTTGACCAAGCAAATGCAAAGCGCAGCGCGGCTTGGTGTCATCGGTGCAGAGCATGCCTCAGACGTTAGCCAATCGGTTATCCAAGCCTCATTACGCAATATGAAAGACTTGGTCGATGAAGACAGCTTAGATGAAAATAGCCCAGACTTTTCAGCGGCAGTCTCTACCATTAATGAGCTGATGGATTACCTACACTCCAGTAAAATCATCTGCTATAGTCCAAAGGGTCGCGCTTATGAGCTACCACAAGGCGCAACCGCACTAGACTTTGCTTACGCTGTCGGACCGATGGTCGGCAATGTAGCCGTTGGCGCCAATATCGATGGCAAAAAAGCCAAACTTGGCACAGTCGTTAAGAATGGGCAGCTGGTTGAAATAGAAGTCAATAGCCACTCAGAACCAAAAGCAGAATGGCTAGGATTTGTCGTGACCAATAAAGCGCGTGAAGAGATTTTGCGTTGGTTTAAAGACTTGTCTCCTGCTGATAAGCAACACCATGGTCAACAAGCCTTAGATCGGGCGCTAAAAACCTATCAAAAAAGTCTCGATGACTTAACCGATAGTGATTGGAAAAACCTCACTGAATGGCGTGGCTTGACCGAAAAATCCGAACTATTCGAGCAAATAAGCTCTGGTACGTTATTACCACAGCTGGTAGTAACTCGCTTGTTTAGCGATGAAGTCAATGATTTGCAAGCACAAGAACACAGCGATGATATGACCCAACCACAGCAGCTGATAGTCAATGCGTCTGGGGTTGAGCTTGATTTTGCCAATTGTTGTCATCCTATTTATGGTGACCCTATTGTCGGTCACTTGTCCCGTCACGGTCTGGTTGTTCATCGACACAAGTGCTTTTCACTTGACGATATTCGTAAAGACAATCCTTATCAGGTTATACAACTGCGCTGGCGTAATGACAAGGCCGTAAAACAAGGTGACGCTGGCGAGCATGACATAAAAAATACCGGAAAGATTCGCTTTCCAGCTTATTTAAAGCTATCTATTGCCCTCAGCGACGAACAAATTACTGAAGTCATCTATCATTTACGCCAATTAAATATCGGGGTAGAAAAAGTAGACGTGCGCAGTAGTGATACCATCATTCATATCATCGTTCGTAGCCGCAATCATCTAGCACAAGGCATTCGCGAACTACGCTCCTTGCTAGGTTTTCCAAATATCATCAGGCTGTATCAGCTGTAGTGCTGGTAATAAGGTGTAGTGCACGTGGTGTAGTGCACGTGGTGTAGTGCACGTGGTGTAGTGCGCGTGATACATTGCCACCAACACTCACTCAATAGAACATTGAATAATGGATTTAGAAAATTTTAGAAAGACCTGAAATAATGATAAACTGTGTTTTTTGATTTTTAGCAAATAAACGTAGAGCGTGTCATCATTTGCACGATGAAAAATGAAATGTAAATGATGAATAATGCGCCCTTACCTACCAAACCAGAAAAAGATAAAAAGGATATATAATATGACTCGTCAAACCATTCAAACTGATAAAGCACCTGCTGCCGTTGGTACTTATTCGCAAGCCGTCAAAGTCGGTAACACCGTCTATATTTCAGGACAACTGGGTTTTGACCCTGATACCATGGAATTAAAAGAAGGTTTTAAAGCACAGGCTGAGCAAGTGTTCGAAAATATCAAAGCCATCTGTGAAGCGGCTGGTGGCAGCTTAAATGACGTGGTTAAATTTAACGTGTCATTAACAGATTTGAGTGATTTTGCTGTTTTAAACGAAGTATTCGTTGCCAATCTAAGCGAGCCATATCCTGCTCGTGCAGCCGTCCAAGTAGCAGCGTTACCTAAAGGCGGTGTGGTCGAGATTGAGTCAATTTTATATATTGAGTAAATGAAGCAATATCATCATGTAAATGGTGAGGCTTAATACATAGACGTACTTAATTCTCCAGTCGTTACGTCAAAAAAGCCACTGCTAAAAAGTAATGCCAGAGTAAGCCCAAATAACACTATTTGGGCTTACTGCTATTATTCTTATCAATATTACAATCCAGTTATCCAAAAGCTGGTTATCTAAAAACTGTTTATCCAAAAAACATTTACCTGAAACTGGGAACGCATTCTATGTTGGTACAAGTTGCTCTACCCGTGCCCCTTTATCGGGTATTTGACTATAGCGTACCAGCAGATATAAACGCCTTATCAAGCCCTTCTTTACCCCATATTGGCTGCCGTGTCGAAGTATCCTTTGGTCGTCAAACTTTAATCGGTATCGTCGTTGCTCATATTCCAGAAGCAAATAGCAGCGTGCCACTTAATAAGCTAAAACCTATCAATAAATGCTTGGATGCTGAGCCTATTTTAGAGACCAGTATGCTAAAGCTGGCACATTGGCTGGCGCGTTATTACCACTACCCGCTTGGTGACGTTTTAGCAGTCATGCTGCCAACTCTCGTTCGTCAAGGTAAGCCGCTGGATTTACTGATTACCCATTGGCGAATTTTTCCGCATGCAAGCGACGATGACTTTCGTACCAACGCCAAAAAGCAAAAACAACAATTTGATATGCTTAAGCTGCATGGCGAGCGCGGCGCGAGTGAAGATGTTTTATTACTAGAGGGCATGGAGCGGAGTTTTTTAAAGGCGCTTGAAGACAAAGGTTTAATCGAGCGCTATATTCAGACCAAACAATCACCTGCGCCTGTTAAATTAGCAAAAATGCCCCTTGATCTCAATGACGAGCAACAACTCGCCGTTACCGCCATTATTGCGGCTCATGAAGCCAAGCGCTACACGGGATTTTTATTAAATGGCATCACTGGTAGTGGCAAGACAGAAGTCTATCTGCAAACGATGCAAGCCGTATTGGAAGCTGGCAAGCAGATATTGATTTTGGTACCAGAGATTGGATTGACACCGCAAACGCGCGCGCGTTTCGCCAGTCGCTTTGCCGCTCATATTGTCTTATTGCATTCTGGCATGAATAATACTCATCGCTTACAAGGCTGGCAAGACTGCCGTACGGGTCACGCTCAAATCATTATTGGGACACGCTCAGCGGTGCTATATCCTTTTGCAGATTTGGGCTTAATTGTCGTTGATGAAGCGCATGATGGCTCTTATAAGCAGCAAGATACCTTGCGATATCATGCCGCCGACGTGGCACTTTATCGCGGACTACAAGCCAATATCCCTGTCGTACTGGGTACGGCGACGCCATCTCTTGAGCATCTAAAACTGGTCGATGACGGTAAGCTGGTGGAGTGCCAACTGCAAACTCGTCCCGGTAATGCGAAGCTTGCGACCATGCAGCTGATTGATGCGCGCCTGCAAAGTACTCATCAACAAACGACGGACGACGGCGCGCGCTATGATACTGGGCTGACCGATGCGCTTATTGGGGCAATACGGCAAACGCTAGAAGCGGGCGATCAAGTATTAATATTTTTAAACCGTCGCGGCTATGCGCCAGTTTTGCTATGCGAAGCTTGCGGTTGGCAGGCAGATTGTCCGCGCTGCGACGCGCATTTAACCGTTCATTACAATAGCCATTCCCAACACAACGCTTATAGTAGCTCCTATCTAAAATGCCACCACTGCGACTGGCAAGCTTATATTCCAAAAGTTTGCCCTGATTGTGGCAGTCAAAATTTGGATGCCAAAGGGATGGGCACGACAAGGCTCAGCGAAAACCTGCATGCGATTTTTGCCAATCCGCAAACCAGCAAAGAGCTATATCCCATTATCCAAATCGATCGCGATACCACCAGGCGTAAAGACAGCTGGGAGAATATCTATCAGCGTATCAATCAAGGCAATCCTGCCATCTTGGTTGGCACGCAAATGGTCGCCAAAGGTCATCATTTCCCCAATGTTACGCTTGTCTGCTTGCCAAACGCCGATCGTGGTTTCTTGTCCGCCGACTTTCGCTCGCCGGAACATACTGCGCAATTGATGGTTCAGGTGGCTGGGCGTGCCGGTCGCGGTGATAAATCTGGTCGTGTACTCATTCAAACGCTGCAACCAGATAATGAGCTGCTATTAAAACTGGTCAAAGATGGTTATTTGTCTTTTGCTCGTGAGCTATTGCAAGAGCGTAAAATGATGGGTTTACCGCCACACAGTCATGCTGCCCTGATACGCTGTGAAGGTAAAACCCTTGCTGCCACGACCCAAGCCCTTAAAGATGCCATCGCCATTCTGCCAAATGGACATAATCTCGCCGTACTAGGACCTATCGATGCACCAATGAGTAAAAAGAACAGTCGCTACCACGTACAACTGCTACTTTTAGGCAAAAATCGACAACAATTACACCATGTATTAAACCAATGGTGGCAGCCTGTACTTGCCCTTCCAAGCGCCAAATATCTGAAGCTGACTCTGGATATTGACCCTGTTGGCTGGTAACTTCTCACTATTACTCTTTAAACCCAATTAATCTGCTGTAGCTCGCCGTTAATAAAGAAGGTTATTCAAAATAGCTCATTCATCGTTTACTGCCTAGATACAGCAAGCGTTTATTAAATATGCTAAATTCTTTATATCTGGCTAGTCCGCGAACAGCAAGCCCAGCCTTATAAGCAATCAAATTTCCTCTTCTGTCATTCTGAGTGTTGTTATGAGTCAAAATAAATCAAACGCTGAACAAGGCAACCATTCTCATCAGAATGATACTGTTAATGTGGCTAACCATCTGCATAAAGAGGATGAGAGCAACTACACTCATGACAATCAAGCCACTCACGATCACGATGAACACTTAGAGCAAACAACAGCCCCGCGAGATACCAAGGGCTATCAGCGCACCTTGCTGTTTAGCTTTATCATTATCACAGGCTATATGTTTATTGAAGCCATCGGTGGCTGGCTGACTGGAAGTTTGGCGCTATTATCTGATGCAGGTCACATGCTAAGTGATGCAATCGCACTTGGCGCGACGTTAATGGCCTTTAAGATTGGTGAAAAAGCAGCCACTCATCAAAAGACGTTTGGTTATAAACGCTTTGAGATTTTAGTCGCAACAGTCAATGGTGCGACGCTGGTCATTATTGCGCTAATGATTTTTTATGAGGCGATTAAGCGCTTTAATTCACCGCCTGAAATTGCTACCCAAGGCATGCTTATCGTTGCTACTATCGGTATGTTGGTCAATATTTTGGTTGCGTGGCTGATGCATCGAGGCAGTCGCGGCGAAGATGCACATGGTCACAGTCATGCTGGTAGTCATAAAGATAGTCTTGAAGACACTCAAGGAAAAAATGCGGGTAAAAAACCAGTCAATCTTAATATGCAAAGCGCTTACCTGCATGTATTGAGTGACTTAATGGGTTCGGTTGCCGCTATTATTGCCGCGCTTTTGATGATGAGCTTCGGCTGGATTTGGGCGGATGCAGCGGCCTCGGTGATTGTCGCGATACTGATATTATTTAGTGGTTATCGCGTCGTGCGTGATTCCGTACATATTTTGATGGAAGGCACGCCAGAAGGCATATCCTTAGTGGATGTCGAAAAAAAACTGCTTACCCATCCGCAAGTACAAGAAGTCCATGATTTGCATGTTTGGAGTATTACCAGTGGTCTAAATGCCTTGTCTTGTCACGTCGTTGTCGATGGCGAGATCAGTATTCATGAATCCAGCATATTGATTGCCAATTTAGAACAAAGCTTGCTTACGCTTGGTATCCATCATGCCACCATTCAGGTAGAAAGCGCATCACATCCGCAGACTGAGGCACATAGCGATGCGCTGGTCTGCGACATCTCAGAACAACAAGCAGAGGGCAATAATCATATTGGTCACAATCATTAAGCATAAGACATTGAAAATCAGACTTTGAAAGTCAGACATTAAACATTGAAAAGACCATTCTTCATTTAAATATCCATTTGAACGTCGCCTATGATTTGCGACATTTTATCAAGTGACGGCAATCATAACGCCGTATGCACCCAATTAGCCAAAGCGCTGTGATTAATCAGATACCTAACCCCAACGATAAGAATATGATTCAAATCCAAAACTCTCATGCGTCAGTCCTGATGTGCGTTAAATAATCAGATGTCAAATAACCAGCTGCCATATATGACGCAAGCAGCAACCAAAATCCAAATAACCGCGCCAGTCCTGCCTCGAAAATCCTTAAAATTATTTTGCTAAAAATCTTCAATAATCCGCGCAACTTACTATCAGTTGGCTAATCATCGTGCATGAATTTAACTTCTTATGCGCCGACATAAACAGGCTTTATTTTAAATAAGCTTATATCACACCGATTTTTAGCATTGTAATAGCATGTTAAAAATGATGGGAAATTTAGCCGCACTGCCATATTTTTCATATAAATTCTGTATACTTAAAGCTGAAACACCCAATTTACCATTAATGGATTATTTTCTGCCATGTCGAGACGCTCAGCTCCTTTTGTTGCTCCAAGCCACATTGATGACCCTATCTCAGCAGAGGGTAAAAAGCATGCCAAAGCATTGTTATCGACATTGCAAGAAGACATTGCTAGCTTTCGAGATGAGCAGTTTCCACCTGATATTTTACGTCAAATTCGTGATATGCCAATTTATGAAGGCAATATCGCCGAAGTCCAAGCATATCAGCAGCGTTGGCATAATCTGCTTGAGCGCGCCATGGCGTTTTATCCTGCGGCCAACCTACCGCCCGATCATCTGCCGCTACCAGCCAGTCTTGAGATACCGCAATTTATCTATCATGTGCAAAGGCTACATTTGACCAAGACCCGTGCAAAAGAATCCAAAAGCTTCGGTTCGGTCGGTGCGCTTACTGATAAGTGTGGTGACTATAGTGCTGATGAAATTGCGCGTATGAGTGCAGTATTCGATAATGATGATGAGGCGCGTTTGGTGGCGCATCGTGAATTTATTGATTTGCGCGCCTATGTATTTTGCCGTGATAGCAAGGGCGAGATGCTGGAGCCTGAACGCGTACGTTTTTATCGAACGGGTCTTATCGTCCATGCGCTGCCCGATTTCAAAATCGTAGACAGTCGCCAGACCCCGCGTAAGCGCCGTAACGATGCTTATAACAATCCACTTGCCGATAATGGTGTGTGGAAGATTTATCGTAAAAAATAACGTATGCTAAGATTTTTTATTTTTGCCATGCCCGTATTGTACCGCTTATTTTATCATGATTGCTAAGGATTCCAGATGTTCGCTGCCGCCACCGGCTCACCAAATTTAATGTTACAAGCTACAATCTTCTTAGGAGCAGCCCTGCTCTTTGTACCCCTTGGTAAACGTTTTGGCATTGCGACGGTCTTAGGTTATCTCATTACAGGATTGATATTGGGGCCCAGTGGTCTAGACGTCGCAGGCGATGCTGAGAGCTTATTACACTTCTCTGAGTTTGGCGTGGTCATGCTGCTATTCATTATCGGGCTTGAGCTGCAACCCTCACGATTATGGGCACTGCGGCGTTCGATATTTGTCCTCGGTGGTTTGCAAGTTGGTCTGACTGGCACATTATTAATGGGGCTGTTACATCAAATTTTTGGCTTACAGCTCGATACTGCTTTTATCGTCGGTTTTGGCCTTGCCTTGTCGTCCACAGCTTTTGTACTACAAATACTGACGGAAAAACAGCAGCTTTCTAGCACCCACGGTCGTGAAGCGTTCACGATTTTATTATTCCAAGATATTGCGGTTATCCCTTTGCTAGCCGTCATTCCTTTCCTATCAGGGGTGCGCGAACAAAGTTATGATTTGATTTATTTTGGCAAAGTTTTTGCGGTTTTTGCTGGACTGATTTTTGCTAGTCGTTATGTCGTTCGTCCCTTCTTTAAGTTTGTAGCCTCTAGTGGTGCATCAGAACTGCTGACCGCCGTTGCGCTATTTATCGTGATGGGTGTGTCTATTTTGATGGGTCAAATTGGTTTATCCATGGCATTGGGTGCTTTTTTGACAGGGGTACTGCTTGCAGATTCTGAGTATCGCCATGAGCTAGAAGCCAGTATTGAGCCGTTTAAAGGGTTGCTACTTGGCTTATTTTTTATGTCGGTCGGTATGCTGACTGATGTCAAACTCATTTTGGCAAAACCTATCTTTATCATCGGCTGTGCAATGGCATTGATGGCTATCAAATTTGGTGTCATTACCGCCATTGCAAAGATATCAGGCAATCGCTGGCCAACCAGTATCAGACTAGGTGTGACGCTCGCTCAAGGTGGTGAATTTGCTTTTGTTTTATTCAGTGTCGCTACTGCTCAAAATGTGTTGCGACCTGAGCTTGCTAACACCCTGAACCTTATCGTCACCATCTCCATGGCGCTCACACCACTGGCATTTTTGTTACTTGAGAAAATCGGTGAGCCGTTATTTGCCAAAAGCAAACCCAGCCGCGAATACGATGCCATCCCCGATCATGAACATCAAGTCATTATTGCTGGCTTTGGGCGCGTTGGTCAGATTATTGGTCGTGTACTACGCATGCACAACATCGAATTTACCGCCATTGAACGCTCAGCGAATCGTGTCGATTTCGTTCGTAAATTTGGTAACCAAGTCTATTATGGCGACCCAAAAAACCCTGAGATATTGCGCGCGGCTGGTATTAAAAAAGCCCGTGTGTTTATTTTGGCCATCGATGATTTAGAGCGCTCTATCACCACGGCTCAATACTTACGTAAAAACTATCCAGACTTGATTGTCTTGGCAAGGGCACGTGACCGTCAGCATTATTATCGATTGCGTGAGGTCGGTGTGCGTCATATTTGGCGTGAGACTTACCTATCGTCCTTGGATATGTCGCGTGAATCGCTACAACTGCTTGGCATCTCACCAGAAAAAGCGCGCGAGACAGTGCAAACCTTCCGCGATTACGACGATGACTTGATTGAACGTCAGCAAGCGATCTATGATGATGAAGCCAGCATGATTGAATCCGCACAATCAGCGATGGCAGAGCTAGAAAGCTTGTTTGATGAAGACATTGATAAAGCCCGAAAAATGGACTTAACGGATTTTTATGACGCGCTAAAAAGTAAAGCAACACCCGTTGATAAAAAGGACGACGTTGCAACTGACTCTAACACATAAGTATTTGTATGTTTTAATCAGGCATACAGCTTGCTGGTGCCAGTTTCTTATTTAGTGAACTTGTACAGTTCCAACTATCGCTGTCTGGCACATGGTAAAAAACCAGTGTCTGCTGATTTAGATAGCGGATAGGGAACTGAACATTTTGTATGGTCGCAATGACTGCACAATCCGTTTCTACTACGCCAGCGGCCTTTTTATCGATATCAATTCGTATCTGCTGAGTGCCTGTATCGATAGGCAAATCCATTGGACATTGCCCTGTCTGTTGATAAATCAGTGCCACACGATTTTGTGCCGTTTTAGCGGTATCATACGCATCGAATAGCACTTCATTGGCTTTTGGCTTGGCAATAATTGGTAAAAACTGTATCTTAATAACCATTAAAGCAAAGGCAAAAATACCAAACCCCAATCCTAGCCCAAATAGACTGACCCCACCTTCTCGGCGCAGATGTGCCTTTTGCGCTGCTTCATCACGCGGATAATCATCGATAGCATCTGCAATCTCACGTCGCGCCATGCGGTAATAATACGCATCCGTCCAACGCGCCACCATAAATGACCAAAACAACCAAATGATCGCAGCAATACCTATGCGTGTCGCCATCTGGTAAGCATCAGGGATGAAGGACATCGCCAAAAATTCAAACGCAACCAATACCAGTGCCACATTGAGCTGGATAAACGACCAGCCTGCTACGCTATAGACAATCGCATCCATATAGCGTTTGCGATAGAGGAGCCAAGGAAACGTCACAAAAAATGCTGCCCAATGCCATTTTGGCGACAGATAACCTTGCGCATCGAACTGCTCAAAACGTTTCAGATAATAATGCTGGCTACGGTGACCGATAAACCATTTATCAAGTTGTGTACGCTTAGCAGGAGTCAGCTGTTCTTGATAAAAAGGGGGCGGCGAATTCGTCTCGATAAATAGCATAGATGACCCCTATTAACGATGAAGAAAAATTTAAATCCATTACTCACTTTATATGATAACGCCAAAACCGATGTGCAGAACAGTAAAACGACAGATAAATACCGTTAATTCAATGTAAAAGAAAGTCAAGGTAACCGAACGCCAATCTATATGTGATACGTCAAACAAGGTCAGCGCTTTCACTTTTTTATGCTGAATGAACGATAACAATATTAAAAAATTATTGTCCGTTCACAGCTGTATAGATTTAACTTATAATAAGCATACATCACCCATTTTATGAAGCCTTGTCAATCCTATGAGTCCACATCCTGATATTAATGATCACATCGATAGTACGAGTACTACTGATGAGCAAAAAGTCCTCAGTACTAACACCGAAAGCAATACTAATACTGACATTGAAGCCCGTATTAGCAATGAGAGTGAACCTGAAGAAAGCAAACATCTACGTATCGTCAATACTTTTATGAAACGACGTACGCACATGAATAAAAACGCCGAACTGGCACTAACCGCGCCAGAATTTGCTGAGTATTTGGTCAATAACAGTTTCGGTGATGGCAATCTTGATGGTATTGACAATCTACGAACGCTATTCGCTGATAGCCCTAACGGTAGTGAAGCACCCCTTACTTTAGAGATCGGTTTTGGACTGGGTGATTCGTTCATTGAGATGGCAGCAGCAGAACCTAGCCGCAATTTCGTTGGTATCGAAGTGCACGAGCCGGGTATCGGTAAATGCGCCTATATGGCAGGTACACAAGCGCTAACCAATGTCAAAATCATCAACGGTGACGCCATCCAATTGCTCAAGCAACTACCAGAAAACCATATTGATCGCATCCAGCTTTACTTCCCTGACCCATGGCAAAAAAAGCGCCATCACAAACGCCGCTTCGTCAGTGCTGAACGCATGGCGATTGTGACTCGTAGTCTAAAGCAAGGCGGCTGGTTCCATACCGCAACCGACTGGGAGCATTATGCCTTTTGGATGGTTGAAGTATTAGACGGTTTTACTGGTTTAACCAATCAAGCAGGCGCAGGTAACTTCACCGACCGCCCTGACTTTCGTCCAATGACCAAATTTGAGCGCCGCGGTATAAATAGTGGACATGGCGTTTGGGATTTAATCTATATCAAAGACTAGATTTGGCTCACTTATCTTCGGTGACTTCTGCATAGCGGCTAAATTATTTAGCCGCTTTTTTGTGCTTGCAAATTATCTAATGACAATATTATTTGATTTTTTTCAGCTACAACCCTTAATAGACAAGCTATAAGTATTTTTATTAAAAATAATAAAAATTTTTTAATACGTGAAACATCGTCTATTTTCATAGAGTTTTTAAATTAATAATGCTACATATAGGGGTAAAAAATATATTGCAGGGCCACACTCACAGGTTACCTACCTACTCAAACATTGATAGTATAAGGGATTCATGAGTTCTCCCCATAAGCTGTGGATAACCCTGTGCATAAGTACGCACTTGACAACAATTTCCCTAGATAGCTCAAAGGATGAGGTAAAATCGTTCATTTTTTATACAATTTAAAAAACATTTTAAATCAATGGGTTATAACGTATTTCATAATACTGTAATTTATTTTTAATATATTTTTAAATTAAATTAATCCTCACTGATGTTTCACAAAAGCTAAATTTAGACTCTTTATTTCTTGTGGACAACTTTTAATGCTATTGACAAAGGGCGGCATTATCCTATCCAAAATTAGGATATATTCATCAACTAGATTACACAAGTTATCACTTATATACAATGCGACAGTTAGTGTCGTTTAGCATCATTGTATCCTCTATATGCTCCTTGGTTTTTGTTATAATCACCTTATCTAATCAACCGCACTTTAGAAAACAGTTAAGGCTCAACGAGCATAATGTTCCCTACAAATTACATCTGTTGGCGCTGATTATGAACTTAATTTTACTTTTATCGTTATTTGATTTTACTGTATAGTAGAGTGATATATCTAATATTACTGTTTACATCATCGATACCCTAACCCATTCATTATAGATAGACATTGAACGAACGCTGCCTATTATTTAGATAGCCATCAATACTATTGAGCCGTTAACCTTCTTAGCTACAAACATTTTATTTATCATACCAAATTTATAGTTTTAACCAATGATTGAAGACAAGGAATCCAGTATGGACGACAATAAAGCCAAAGCCCTTAAAGCAGCACTCGGTCAAATCGAAAAGCAGTTTGGTAAGAATACCATCATGCATTTAGGTGACGACTCAGCTATTATGGATGTCGATGTAGTATCAACAGGTTCGTTGGGTCTGGATATTGCACTTGGCATTGGTGGTCTACCAAAAGGCCGTATCGTAGAGATTTATGGCCCAGAAAGCTCAGGTAAAACGACCATGACGCTACAGGCGATTGCAGAATGTCAGAAGCAAGGAGGCACCTGCGCCTTTATTGATGCTGAGCATGCGCTTGACCCTGTTTATGCGCGTAAGCTTGGCGTGAATACTGATGAACTATTGCTTTCTCAGCCTGATAATGGTGAGCAAGCGCTTGAAATTACTGACATGTTGGTGCGCTCTGGTGCTATCGATATGATCGTCATTGACTCAGTCGCTGCCTTGACGCCGCGCGCAGAGATTGAAGGCGAGATGGGCGACTCACATATGGGCTTGCAAGCACGTCTGATGAGCCAAGCACTACGTAAAATCACAGGTAACGCCAAACGCTCTAACTGTATGGTGGTATTTATTAACCAAATTCGTATGAAAATTGGTGTGATGTTTGGTAGCCCTGAGACCACGACTGGTGGTAACGCGCTTAAGTTTTACGCCTCAGTGCGTATGGACATTCGCCGTATCGGTGCGGTCAAAAATGGTGATGAAATCATCGGTAACCAAACCCGTGTCAAAGTTATCAAAAACAAAATGGCACCGCCTTTCCGCCAAGCAGAGTTTGAAATTACTTATGGTGAAGGTACCAACCACTTAGCCGAAGTGATTGACTTGGGTGTTGAAATTGGTGCAGTTGGCAAAGCAGGCTCTTGGTATAGCTATGGCGACGAAAAAATTGGTCAAGGTAAAGCCAATTCTGTGCTGTTCTTAAAAGAAAACCCTGCGATTGCGCAAGAAATCGAAGCTAAAATCCGTGAAGAAAAGCTTGGATCAAAGAAAGAGACCAAAGCCGAAGATAAAGCCAATGAAGCGTTGGTCTCTGACCCTGTACAATAACGGCACAATTATTAATCGTTATCAATAATCATGACTTGTTATGAAAATTAAATTGTTATGAACATTAAAACCTTAGCTGAAATACTTGCTGAATCAGATGCCGATTCAGCGAGTGATCCTACTATCAAATCAAAAAAAACTTCTAAACCCTCTGAATCCTCCAAATTTTCTCAGCATTCCTATCAAGGCGATCCTAAAAAAACGACTAAGACACGTAAGCATTCAACTTACTATCATGAAGACCATTCATTATCTGACGATGCTGACTTTTCAGTAGAATCCGTCGAGGCTCACTCTTTTACCAATAAAAATTCTGCTCAAACCAAGAAACGTAAAAAGCGTTTTCACCCAGCGGCTAACTTTAGCCCTGAGCCTAGTGACGTGCCTGCTTATCAGCAACCAGAAGCGCAAAGTATCAAAGAGATGCTGGCTGAAGTTAAACAAAATATTCATAGTGAACCAGATGATAGCGCGGCTACTGATGATGAATTTAACAAAGAATCACAGTATACAATCGATGCTGCCATTACCAACACTTCTGTGCATAGCACAGTCGACAGTCAGATGGATAACCTACCCGCTGCTCTTAAAGCCTATTTGCGCACGCCTGAACAACGACAAGCAGAAATAGATGAGATCAAAGCCGAAAGCCGCTTGCGTTGGTTAGCTTTTTATTATTTATCGCGCCGTGAGTACGGCAAGGCTGAGCTTAAGCAAAAGCTTATTGATAAAGAGCAAGCCCCAGATAAAATTGATGCGCTACTCGATGATTTTGAGGAAAAAGGCTACCAAAGTGATTATCGCACGACGCTCATGCTCATTCGTGAAAATATCCGTAAAGGTCGGGGACGTGGGCGTATCAAGCAAGAGTTTTATCGTAAAAAAATTACCATGCCCAGTAATATCGATGAGTTAATCGATATGGCAAATGCAGAGTCAGAAGAGTTTAGGGAGTTTGTAGATGATAGTGCAGATAATCTGGTAGATGGTATCGATTGGCTCAAACTGGCAGTCACAGCGCGCACTAAGAAGTACGGCGATGACATACCCACTGAACAAAAAGACAAAGCAAAGCAGCTACGGTTTTTGCAATATCGAGGCTTTCAGAGCGATATATGTTTTGCCGCGCTCAATTATACTTTAGACACATTAGATGAGCGCTTTTAAGCCACCCTCACCTTTTTTTAAAAACACCCATCTGTACATAAGACAATATGACTTGAGCGATCTATTAATAATAGCCGAGCACTTTCCACCAAATCAAACCAGCACCGATCCAGATGACCAAATTGACCACACTCATAATCGCGCCAATACTCCACCACTCTCTTAACGTCACATAACCAGAGTTAAAAATGACTGGCGCGGTACCGGTTGCATAATGCGTAAGCGTCATCATGATGTTGCCCGCTGCAGCTAAGATCAGCGCATATAACATCGGCGGTGCGCCCAAGCTTAAACCCACCGCATAAAATGCTGCAAATAGTGCAGTAATATGAGCCGTGGTACTAGCAAAGAAATAATGAATATATAAGTACACTAGGGTCAAAATAGTCACAGCCCCTATCCAGCCAAGCCCAGTCGTGCCAATCATCGATTCGATATTGCCAGAGAACCAGCTTATCAGTCCAAGCTTATTAAGATAAGCGGCCATCATAATAAGGGCGCCAAACCAAATAATGGTATCCCATGCTGACTTCTCTTTTAAAATATCGTCCCAAGTCAGTACCCCAGTCAATATTAAGGTCGTCAAACCAATAAATGCTGTGGTGGTAGCATCAACGCTATATTGCTCACCTAATATCAATGCGGGAATATTCGCCCACAATAACAGCATCAGAGCAAATACCCCGAGCATAATTTTTTCTTGGCTACTTATTTTTCCCATTTCTGCCAAATTTTCTTTGGCAAAACCTTTTGCATCAGGCGTGATTTTAACATCAGGTGGATAAATTATATAAATGACTAACGGCATCACAAGCAGGCATAGCATACCAGGTACAAACATCGCCACTGCCCAAGTGGTCCATGACAGCTGAATATCACCGCCTGTGGCTTTATTCACCAAATCTACAACCAAAGGGTTGGGCGCAGTAGCCGTGATAAACATCCCAGAGGTAATCGGGTTGGCATGATAATTCACCATCGCCAAATAACGACCAATCTTATTTTGAGTGCCTTCCTCAGGTGTTGAGTGAAAGCTTTGCGCGATAGACTTCATAATAGGATGAATAATACCGCCGCCACGCGCCGTATTGGAGGGCGTAATGGGTGCTATCATCAATTCAGCCGCAGTCAAAGAATAAGCCACGCCGATGGTTTTTTTACCAAAAATAGAAATAAAATAATAGGCAATACGTCGACCCAAACCCGTTTTTATCAAGCCACGCGATATCATGACTGCAATACCAATTAGCCAAATCAACGGACTTGAGTAGCTTGATAATGCATCACTAATGGCTTGTGCTGGGCTATCACTAGTCACGCCTGTCAGTGCGACTAGGGTGACGGCAATGATAGCAATTGCACCAATGGGTAATACTTTGCCGATAATAGCGACAATAGTGGCGATGAATAACGCCAGCATGTGCCATGCTTCAGGCGTAACGCCAGTAGGCACTGGTATCACAAACCAAATGATCAAGCCGACCAAAATGGCAACCGCTGCTTGAATAGGCTTAAATGGCATGATTAACTATCCTTATAAATGCTTATACCATCACGCAGTCATATTATATAAAGGACTATCAAAGTAGCCCCACTGCGACAAAAGACTCAATGAATCATATGACTATCTTATAAGATTTATAAAATCATTTTTCTATTATTCACCATTTTTAACATATCTGTTTAGAACAAAGAGTAAATATTCAGTAATAGAGTACCGATAGTAGGGTTAAACTAACAGCCATAAAAAAGAGCACGTTGGATAACGTACTCTTTTTTATGGTATTAACTTTTTGGCATTAACGATTGCGACTTTATTTAAAAGATAAGTTTATTTTAACGCACCTAGTCGACTAGATAACTGATTGATGATTTGATCAATCTCTTCATTGGCTTCAGATTCATTATCCAAATTGCCACTTGGTGTCAGCTGATTCATTACTTCTGGCAGCAATTCAGCAAGACCTTGACGGACTTCTACGTCATTAGCACCAGTATGTGCTACAACCTGCTGAATCTCATTTTCATCGAATAACTGACTGATATCATTTGGATCAAGGTTGTCATTGTCTTGTTGGTTACTCATCCAAGAACGGGCTTGGTTTTCATAACCCATACCTGTGATTTTCGATAATGCACCACTCAAGCCGCCATTGCGTTTGATCCAGCTTAGTACCATTGGCATAAGTGCAGCGATTAGCATACCTTTACCACCGAATCCAGATTTTCTCGTTTGACTACCCATGGCTTGACCACCTAGCACACTGCCTAATATGTCTCCAAGACCGCCGGCATTAGAATTGACGCCGCCACTTTGATTGCCACCAGTGAGTCCACCGCCTGTTAACCCACCTAGAATATCATCTAAGCCAAAACCATTGTCTGGCTGACGATCATACTGGCGTGGATTGTAGCCACCAGTTTGACTAGTACCGCCTAGTACGCTACCCAATATATCCCCAAGACCACCTGTACGACGTGGATCAATGCGTTGATTTACAGGATTACGCTGCGCATCTTCAGGATCCATCGCACGACGGGCTACCTGACTAACCAAATTCCCTAATAAGCTCATTCTCGATTCCTTTTTGTCATATTATTTATTATCTATAAACCGCTAAAAATTTCGCTGCTAATTTAATATATCAAGCAACAGCTTGATTTACTTATGCGATTCACAATTCTCTTGCAATATAACAAATCTTTTTCGCTATCCAGATAGGTGTTTTGTTATGACATGTAGGTGTTCGTAAATTCTTGAAAAAAATCCCCCATTGGACACTATAAAAAAATATTACCTTAACTCGTATTTTCGGCGTTTATGTTAGGCATATTGAACATTCGGCAATGGGACTGATAAGCACCATTTATGAATATTCAATATAATCTAGCCAAAATGTTCAACTCTCGCCATTGTTCAGGGCTCACTTGATCTCGAAAGATGGTCACTGATAAAGAGCGCTGATAAGGCTCTACAACATTAAATTCAAAGCTTATCGCCCATCGATATCCAGAGACATTGCTTAACTGTGCCTGCCATAGCTCATCACCGCGACCTGTACGGAGCAGTAACTGCCAATGTTGATCAACACGATAGCTAAGCGGTGGCTGGCTAAGGTGCAGCAGTATGGGTCGTGATAATGTCAAATAAATAATCACCACGGCGGTAACGATTAAAATAAGCACATATTGCCATAACAGTAAAGAAGCAAGCCACGCCAGTACAACCATGACGGCGGTCAACCCACTATAAAGCAGCAAACGCAAATAGCTGGCAGGACGAATAGCCGTATCAATACGCAACGAATTTGCCAAGGTCATATTTTATCACCAAAAAAAACGGCAGACCATTATGTTGCTCAGGCTTAGCTATGCCAGCTCTGAACAACCATTTTTTATATCTAAATCAGTCTTTAAGTCAAATCTTTGGTATGACGCCATGTTTTAATTTTATTGACTAACGCCCATATTTCTTCGTTTTCTGGACGATTTTGATTGGTGAAATAATCCAACAAATCAGGGTCTTCATGAGTCAGCATTTCTGCAAACGTCTCTTGTTCAGCAGGCTCTGCCGTTAAGTAAATCTCTTTGACATAAAGGTCAATATAAAAGTCTAACTCTTTTAATCCGCGGCGTGCTTGATAGATAATGCGGCGCTGTTCGTTGGTTGGTTCTGGCTGAATCGGTGTGGTCATAAAAGTACTCTCATCATTTTAAATTAAGGTTAAGGATAGTTATGCGCAGATAATTGACACCATAAGGCGACTGCTTGCTGCATCATCGCCACATTATGGGTGCGTATAATGCCAGCGCCTTGCTGTAGGGCAAAGATACTAGCTGCCGTACCTACCACATCACGATCTACCGCGTTAGTAGTAGCAACGACTTCGACGCCACTCTTGCTCAGTACTTCCGCTAAAAAACGTTTGCGCGAAATGCCAAACATCATCGGTAAACCAAGCGCTTGTAGCCTGCCAAGCTGGCTTAATAGTGCACAATGATGCTCATAATCCTTCGCAAAACCAAAGCCTGGGTCTATAATAATTTTCTCATGCTTAACACCGATTTTTGTTACTTCGTCAATGCGCGATAATAGCTCAGCCCTTACGTCACTAATGATGTCGTCATATTGTGCCAAATTATTCATCGTTGTTGGCTCACCGCGCATGTGCATCAGCATGATGGGTATATCAAGCTCAGCAGCTAGTACTGCTGCACCCTCGCGTTTGAGTGCGCGTACATCATTCCAAATATCAGCACCAGCGTCAAAAGCCGCTTTCATAACCTCTGGATTACTGGTATCAATGGATAGCCAAATATCCTCCCCGCATTGCTGCCTAATGGCTCGAACCACTGGCACAACACGTTGCATCTCTTCAGAAGTGCCCACAGCATCCGCATTGGGGCGAGTAGACTCACCGCCAATGTCGATAATAGTCGCACCTTCTTCTATTATTTGCTGACAATGCGCAACAGCCTTATCTATCACATTGAACTGTCCACCGTCTGAAAACGAATCGGGTGTGACATTAAGAATACCCATAATATGAGGCTGCGATAGATCTAGTGTTTTATCACGACTTGATATCTTATAGCTGGGTAAGGGCTGAAATAAGGACATAACCAAATTATCTCTCATCAAAACATTCTAATTATTGCAGACTGCTTGTTATGCACTGTGCTTGTTATGCGCTGTGCTCATGATACCAGTAAACTCTATTCTGTACTAAACCCTTCACGAAATATGGACAACAAAAAAAGCCCTTTATGATAAAGGGCTTCTTCTATTGGATATGAATCAACTGACAACTACATCGCTGGTAACGGTGGCGGTGTTGAGTTGGTTGTTTTAATATCATTTTTCGATAAGTTGACTTCATTGTGCTGATAAACTCTAGGTGGACGAGGGTCTTCACCTGCTAAGATATCTTGCAACTGATCACGGTCAATCGTTTCCCACTTCATTAGAGCATCTACCATCGCATGCATTTTTTCTTGATTGCCTTCAATCAATTCACGCGCGATATCATATTGCTCCTCTAACATACGGCGAACTTCTTCATCGACCTTTTGCTGCGTGGCTTCTGAAATCGTACGACTGCTAGAGCCAAAATAGCCTTGCGAGCTGTCCTCATCTTCATAAACCATAATACCAAGCGCATCAGACATACCGTACTTCGTCACCATGGCGCGAGCCATCTTGGTTGCACGTTCGAAGTCGTTAGAAGCACCCGTCGACATTTGATTGATAAAGACTTCTTCAGCGATACGACCGCCGAATAAGATAGCAATATCGCTCAGCATTTTTGATTTATACATACTGGTTTGGTCATGCTCTGGCAACTGCCAAGTAACCCCAAGCGCAAAACCACGCGGCATGATCGTTACTTTATGCACAGGATCGGTACCTGGTAGTAGCTCAGCGACTAAGGCGTGACCTGCTTCATGATAAGCGGTCGCACGGCGCTCCTCTTCACGGATGACCATTGATTTACGCTCAGGACCCATATATAGCTTGTCTTTTGCATCTTCAAAGTCATTCATATCAACGCTGGTCTTGTTGCGACGTGCTGCAAACAATGCCGCTTCGTTGACAAGGTTGGCCAGCTGCGCACCACTAAATCCAGGCGTACCACGAGCCAGTGCATTGGCATCCACACCGATAGTATTCGGCAGCTTTCTCAAATGCACTTTAAGAATTTGCTCACGGCCTTTGATATCTGGCAAGCCCACTTGTACCTGACGGTCAAAACGACCTGGACGCAATAGCGCTTTATCAAGCACATCCGCACGGTTGGTCGCTGCAATGACGATCACGCCTTCATTGCCTTCAAAACCATCCATTTCGACCAATAATTGGTTCAGTGTCTGCTCACGCTCATCATTACCACCGCCCATACCAGAGCCACGATGACGACCGACCGCATCAATTTCATCAATAAAGATGATGCAAGGCGCGCTCTTTTTAGCCTGTTCGAACATATCGCGTACACGTGAGGCACCGACACCGACAAACATTTCAACAAAATCAGAACCTGAGATTGAGAAGAACGGCACTTTAGCTTCACCAGCAATGGCTCTGGCTAACAAGGTTTTACCGGTACCTGGAGGACCTACCATTAAGATACCACGTGGAATCGTCGCACCCAGTTTGGTAAATTTATCAGGGTCGCGTAAAAACTCGACCACTTCAACCACTTCTTCTTTGGCCTCTTCACAACCAGCCACATCTTCAAAGTTCACCTTGATTTGGTCTTCAGTCAGCATTTTAGCTTTTGACTTACCAAAGCTCATAGGGCCGCCGCCTTTACCGCCAGCGCCGCCTTGCATGTTACGCATGAAGAATAGAAACAGACCAATAATCAATAGAATTGGGAAACTGGCTATCAGTAATTGCATCAACACGCTTTGGCGTTTTGGGGCAGTCCCTTGGACTTCGACTTGGTTCTCACGCAGCAATGGCATCAGCTCGTCATCTGACACAGCTGGTCTAATGGTCTCAAAAGATGAACCATTTTTCTTTTCGCCGGTGATTTGCTCGCCATCGATTTCAACGCTGGCTACTTGGTTTTCTGACACAGCGGTCACAAACTCAGAGTAGTTAAGGCTATCCGGCTCGGATGATTGATCAAAGCCGCTAAACACCAGCACCAAAACGCCGATTACCACCAGCCACAATAAGGTATTTTTTACCATGTCGCTCACTAGTTATTCCCATCCCTTACTTATTGGTGTGTTTGTTAAACACGTGACGTCTATAAACGTATCGCTCATTTTTTAGTAGATATATTCATAGCCAAAATTTATGATTCGACTCATACAACTCAAATGCTGCATAGGGACCGCTTTCACAAGTTATAAATATCAATGACCTATATATCTATCGTAGATGAGCACATCAGGCGCTTATTGTCAGACGACTTTGCCTAAAACATATGCTTGAAACAAAGTTAATATACCATGATATGTGGTGCTAACCTGCATAATTCAAGCAGGTTTCGCTATTATTCAGTTAACGATTGTAGCGGGTTCAATGCGCTCATGAGACTATGTTATGGTGACACATTATCTCGCTTACAATGGCTATGACACAACGACGTTATGATTATTTAATCGCTATCCAAAACATCTCTTTTGACCGTGGTCGTGATGCACCCGGCTTGATACTACGGATTTTACTAAAATCCTGCTGCATCTGCTTGCGTAATTCTTGTGTGCCTTCACCTTGAAACACTTTCATAATAAGTGCGCCACCTTCTGGTAAGGTTGCAAGCGCGAAGTCCACTGCCAGCTCGCATAAATACATCATACGTGGCTGATCGATTGCGCTGTTTCCTGCCGTATTTGGTGCCATATCGGACAGCACTACATCGACCTGTCTATCACCAACCTCTGCCATGATCGCATCAAACACTTCTGCTTCGCGAAAGTCGCCTTGAATAAAGGTCACATCAGGCAATGTATCCATCGGCAGAATATCAGAGGCAATCAAAATACCTTTTTCGCCTACTAGCTGACCTGCCACTTGAGACCAACTGCCTGGAGCACTGCCCAAATCTACAACCGTCATGCCTTTTTTAATAATATTGGTCTTTTCATTAATTTCTAATAGTTTATAGGCGGCACGGGCACGATAGCCATCTTTTTGCGCTTTTTGCACATAATGATCGTCAATATGCTCTTTCATCCAAGCGCTACTACTCTTTGACAGTTTTTTATTTTCGATACGCGTGGCCAAAATACCTGCTCCTATTGCTTTGCAAAACATTCATACATATTACTGAAGTAGCTAAAAGATTTATGAAGCACTTTCGATATGGTTTAAATTCATTCGAATATACTATCAATCAAGATCTTTATACATTTGCAGTCTTAAACTGACTAAATTCTATTGGTTAAAACACTGATTTATCAGACAGTAGCGTTTATAATGTGCCCAAACATTCAGTTTAACATTTTCATCACGTAAAATCGTGCAAAATCCTGCTGATCTCATGCAAGATGACCACAGATTATCTATAATGGTCGTCAACTGCTCTTAATAGCACTGTCTTTTATTTTTACCAACACCTAGGAATTCTATGCAACTCGATAACGCTACCATCAAACGCCTAAGAGGCATTGGTCACGACCTCAAACCTATCGTCATGATTGGCAACAAAGGTATTACCCCAACCATTACTGAAGAGATTGATCGCGCGCTATCAGATCATGAGCTCATCAAAGTAAAACTGCCTGCTGGCACAAAAGAAGAGCGCGATGTCATCGGTGCGGAACTTGCCAAAGCGGCTAACGCGTCTTTGGTTCATTCTATTGGTCGTATGGCATTGTTACTACGTAAAAATCCAAACGCCAACCCAAAATTGTCTAACTTAGCACGTCATGCATAATAATATGTGATGACCAGCTGGTTTGAGTGATGGTATGGTATGCCATATCAACTCAAATCATAGCCACATGGTGACGATAAATGTAAAAGCCGCGATGCATCTTGCTCGCGGCTTTTATGTTGTCTGCTCGTTTTAGATTTACTTAGCGTGTAATATTAGCTCGCTTAGTCGGTACCATTTTTCTTATAGTTACTTCTATATTTTCATTGTCGAGTCTTAACTTATGAATCAATCATTCAATCTCTATGTGGCCACCGAAACCATAGTAAACGATGCGCAGCAACTGGGTGTAACAGTGGATGAGTTGCAGCGCATCTGTATAAATGTGCGTGCTCAGATTATTCGACAGCCATCACTATACTTAAGGCTAACCTATCAACTCACCCTGCCCAACCACATGCTAGCAAAGCAGCTAAACTGGTCAATGTGGCAGCAAGCGCAAGTAAAATTCGATGATTACTTGTGGGAAGAGACTTGCCTTGAGTGTTTTATCGCTGGTCATCTGATAAATGATGAAAATCTAACGAATGCTCAAAAGGCAACGCCCTATATCGAGATTAATGCCAATCCAGACGGTCGTTACGCGCTATATCAATTTGAAAGCTATCGTAATCCTGCCACCTTACCACCAACACCCTTATATGCAGCTGATGGACAAGCGCGCGCGTTTATTAATTGGATAAACGATGTAACTCCAACATTAAGGTACGTGAGAAACCCTTTATCTAATGATCCATCAATCGCAAATAAACCTCATCATTATGAGCGCAGCTTTAATGTACCAGTAATCCAACGATCCAATAAGCAATACACCATCGCAAATAGTGTGATTGAGCAAATACATCCTTGCGTTATTTTATGGTTTGGTGAGATTGCTTTATATTTTGCCCCAAACCACGCCTCCCCTCCTGACTTTCACAATCGTAGCCACTGGTCGAGATTTGAGCTTTAACTCTACTTTTAACTTAAGCATCACAACTCCAAGCGCAAAAAAAACCAGCAACGCTATAAAGGCATTACTGGGTTTGGAGAAAACTTTTAACTTAGGCTACATCTAACTGGCTATTATTTGTCAGCCATCGCGAGGTAAATACCACGGTCTGATGCATCATCGACATATTGCGAATCACGCCATGTCGTATAGCTGTAAGTGCCACTGTATGGGCTAATGCTGTTTTGGCGGAAATCAGATACCCAATCGTTTCCATCAAAGATCTGGATATGACCATGTGGACGGTTTGACGTACGATTATAGACAACGACGTCACCCACTTGTGGCTGCATATCATTACTGATCTTGGTAAAACCTGCTTGAGCAAGTGTGCCGCGAGAGGCATACTGATAAGCTGAAGGGTTAGGCGTAAATTCGTAACCTGCTGATTGTAGCGCTTTACGTACATAGCGAGCACAGTAGCCAGAGCTTCTAGACAGTGCTACTCGCGATGCACTTGCCGCTGCGATAGCAGGAGCAGAATTGCGATCAGGAGCGCGGCTTGATTGCTGCTGACGCTGCTCATAAGACAAACGGCTAGTAAGCGAAGCAAGCTGGTATTCTTTTTGCTTGGCATGCGCACTTAAATTATCAATGGCTTGACTGATCTCATCGTTGCTATATACATGAGCACCACTGTTAGTGCTATAGATATTGCGACTAGAACCGTAGTTCGAAGAAGCAGAAATATTTGTGATGGTATGACTCAAGGTATTATTTGGTTGAAAGGTTGTTTCGACAGCACCACTTGTCTGTGCTATACCCATTCCCAATACTGACAAAATTAATAAAGCTTGTTTCATAAATTTACTACCTATTGTTAATACAAGACCGCTCGTCATCCATGACAAAGCATCAATTAGTTTAGAGGAGATGATCATTACAAAACATGATAAAATCCTTATTAAAACAGCCCGCTATTCTTTCTGTAGTGACTAATACTGGTATTATCTGTTAATACCATATTCCGCTTAGTTCACTGTCTCGCAAATCGTTCAGTATCAATTGCTTTTAGCATGTCAATTATGAATATCGATTTTGTCACCTATTAGATGAGTCATCACGATGTCAAAAAAACAGCCAAATCGGCTTGCCCAACTTATCGACCATCAAGCTTTTGCTGGTAGCGCACTACCCCGAACGCTTGCTGACAATATGCGGCTATACATAGAAGCGACTAACGAGGTAAAAGAGTTATTGGTAGATTGTCTACCTGAAGAAATTCTTAATACCTGTTGGGTCGTAGGCCTCACCTCCGAGCAATTAATACTCAGTGTGGGCTCAATGACTGCTGCCAATCATATTCGCTATTTGCAGAGCGCTTATTTGCAAGTCCTAACAGAGGAGTCAATTACATTTAAACAACTCAAGCAAATTCGCGTCGTCGTAGCTAAAAATTCAGCTGATAATCATTCATCTAAACAACTATCAGCAACTTTGTCAAAATCTAGTAAAGCCAATGAAAATCAGGCTCTTAGCCAAAACACAAAGCGGACTATATCACAGGCCGCAGAGCATGTCACCACTGATGAAAATCTCAAAAAAGCACTTTTACGTCTGGCAAATCATTGAAATTATTAATGTTACTATGTAAAGTTGTGTAAACAAAACCGTAAAAATCAGCTGATAACGCTGCGATTTTGTAATGACGCAAACAAAAAAAATCACCTGCTAGCTCCGTTCACATTATGAACGTCACCAACAGATGATTGAAAAACTATCCACAGCTTTGATATTCTCTACTCTAGAGCAGAATTGTTAAAATAATCTAAACAATACATTCAAAAAAACGAATATTATTAGAATGTAATTACAGCCGGATTATGTAATATTGCGTAAATGTTTCGATACTTCGTGTATATTCCTGTATTCATCCTTCAACAGTCAAACCTTCGAGAGGTAAATACTGAATTGGACAGGTTACATTGTCATCAAAAGTTACAATTTCAAAATTATTATGGTCAGATAGTATCTCACGTACCAATAAATTGTTTAACGCGTGACCAGATTTATAAGCATTAAATCGACCCAAAATCGGATAGCCAATCAAATATAAATCACCTAAAGCATCCAAAATTTTATGGCGAACGAACTCATCATTAAAGCGCAGACCTTCTTCGTTAAGAATATTTGCCTCATCAATAACAATAGCATTATCCATACTGCCTCCTAACGCCAAATTATTCTGACGTAAGGCTTCTATATCTCGTAAAAATCCAAAAGTACGGGCTGAACTCAATTGCTCAATGAAGTTTTGCGTCGAAAACTGCAACTGGGCATGCTGAAAATCTTTGTCGATAGCAGGATGATCAAAATCAATCTCAAAATTCAGCTCAAACCCTTCATAAGGACGCAGTTCTGCCCATTTATCGTCTACTTTTACTCTTACGGGTCTGACGATTTTTATAAACTTCTTTAAAGCGTCTTGCTCGCAGAATCCTGCGTCAAGCAGCAACGCTACAAAAGGAGCAGCACTACCATCCATAATCGGTATCTCTGAGGCCGATACACGAATTAAAAGGTTATCCACGCCAAGTCCTGCAATGGCACTAAGCAAATGCTCGACCGTCCCCACACGTGTGCCACCAAACACTAGGTTTGACGACATCATAGTGTCTTGTACTAAAAAAGCACTGGCTGGAATCGGCTGACTGCCTTCGATATCAGAACGCTCGAAAACAATACCTGTATCAATAGGTTGCGGATGAAACTCTAAGTCAACAGGCTGACCACTATGGAGACCAATACCTGTAACAGCAATAGCAGTTTTTATGGTTCTTTGGTTCATGGCTGTCTTCTCACATATTTTGTTACAATTGCCATAGTGTATCATTACCCGCCCCTAGTTCGCCATAGTTAAAACTCGCTAATTTCCTTATCTCCTTGATTGATAACACTTATCGTCAATAAATTTTGATGGTTCTCATGTCTTATTGATCACATTGCCTCTGTTAAAACAGGGAAATAACAGCCAAATGTTACAATCATAAATTGTTTTATACGCTTATTTATTAATGATTATTTTCGCATCGAGAGGCTACTCTTATAAATAGAGCGCACTCATAGCTGAATCAGTTTGCTAATATATGGACATTTTCTATAGGCACAAAAAAGCCAGCAACTTAGTACTGGCTTTTTTTATCTCAAACATCTGAAAATATTATTTATTTTGTTGACGTTTTAGATAGTCTTGAATGCTATTGGTTTTGGTTTTCGCCTGCTCTTGAGGCGCGCTTGAGCGAGTAGCACTAGCCGTTTCTTGATACATCTGAGCTTGCGATTGCTTCTGGCTGTTTAAAGCACTGGTATGCACGTTAGGGTCAACAGGCTGAGTGCTATTGACAGAAGGAACTGGTGCCTCAACTACTTCTGGCTCTTGCCCAGCGTTTTCATCTAACGTCAAACCAGTTGCGATGACAGTGACATGTAAGTCATCACCCATTTTTTCATCAATCACTGAACCATAGAAAATATGTGCATCGTCAATATCTGTAATTTCTTCGACAATAACACTGATTTTGCTCATCTCATCCAATGAGAGTGATTCAGAAGAAATTACGTTAACCAACAGACCTTTTGCATTTTCTAAACGCAAGTCATCAAGTAATGGTGATCTGATGGCTTTCTCAGTTGCTTGACGCGCACGATCATCGCCGCTAGCACGGCCGATACCCATCATTGCATGACCTTTGGCAGTCATAGCAGTGCGGATATCGTTAAAGTCGATATTGATCATACCCTCACTAGCGATAGTTTCAGCAATACCTTGAACCGCATGTAATAACACATCGTCCGCTTTTTTAAAGGCATCTTGCATAGAGATATTGCCATAGACACTCATCAACTTATCATTCGGAATCGTAATGATAGAATCAACAAAGTTAGTCAATTGCTCAATACCAGCTTTAGCAGCCTTGATACGTTTGCCACCTTCAAACTTAAATGGCGTAGTCACGACGGCAACTGTCAACACTTCCATTTCTTTAGCAATACGAGCAACCACAGGCGCTGCACCCGTACCCGTACCACCGCCCATACCAGCAGTAATGAACACCATGTCTGAATGTTCGAGTAATGCACGGATGGCTTCTTCTTCGCTCTCTGCTGCTTCACGCCCAACTTCTGGGTTCGCCCCTGCGCCCAAACCGCGATTCGTTTTTGCGCCAAGTTGTAATTTATGCGGTGCAGTTAAACGATCAAGCGCTTGTTTATCCGTATTAGCACAGACGAACGTTACACCTCTAATCCCTTGTTGTACCATATGTTCAACCGCATTACCGCCACCACCACCAACACCGAATACAGTGAAGCTTGCTTGGCCGTTATTTTGAGGCTGGTTATCATCTGGCATGGTGTATTTTGACATAAAAAGGTTTCTCCAGTTGCAGATAGCGTGATGGTCGATACTTGGTAACACACTTATATGGCGCGCTATCGACTTACTATATATAATTGTATTTAAATAAAACAGGGCAATGGCTTAGATAATTGTGCTAGCCAAAATATGCCAGTATGGTACAGGGTGTTACTTTTCGTATTCTTGCCTATTATATAGCTGCATACTCTTATGCTGCTTAATATAAGTATGTTTTGCTAACAGATTATAATATCTTTTTGAGTACACTAGCAAAACGCTGCCCTGCACTTTGAAAAACACCAGTGACTCGATTTTTTTGAATCGCTTCAGGCTCGCTTTTTTCACTACGGCGAAACTGCTCGCTTTGACTATATAATAGTGTACCAAATGCCGTTTGATAAGCACGATCATTCACTTGACTGTTTAGCTGCTTAAATGACTCATCATTATCAAAATGATTATGAGCACTAATAGCAGGATGAGTGTTGGTTAATACTACGGGCATTTTGAGCAATTTTTTGGTAAAGGGTATCATACCTTTAATCGCCGTACCGCCACCTGTGAGTACGATACCTTTGTCGATATAGCCGATGAGATCAGCCTCATGCAATTGACGAGCAACTTCCGTAAATATCTGCACATAGCGCGCTTCAATAATGCGGGCTAGATTATAAATACCAATATTAATCTCGTCACCTGTTCCTTGTGGTTTAAAGATAAAGAACGAGCTGGGATCGACACTATTGACATCGACAGTACCATGGGTTTTTTTCAGCTTTTCAGCTTCAATCATGGAGATACCAAAATCAGCTGAGATATCCATCGTCACTTCGTGGCTGCCTGTCGCGATACAATGGGTAAATATGAGCTTGTTTTCTTTATAAACGCAAATACTGGTCGTACTAGCACCAATATCTACCAAACAGACCCCTTGCTGGCGCTCGTCACTCATCAAACTATATTCAGCACTCGTCACTGCATCAAATACAATGTGGTCAATACCAACATCACAGCTTTGCAGTAATTTTTGGATATTCTGACGACTAGCAACGGGCATCATCATCATGTGATACATCACAGTAATATTATGCGCCATCATTTCGATCGCATCATCCACCATGAAATCTTGATCATCAACATAGATACCCTGCTGACAGCAATGCATTAAATAATAGTCTGATGATAGATCGCGTGACTTGGCATTAGACAACGCCTGCACCATATCTTTGGCACGTACCGCCTCATCTTCTACACGTACCTCGCCTGCACTATTTTTGCTCGATAATTCCGGTGTCGCTAAGGTCAACCACACGCTGTGCACGCGGCAATTGGCAGTATCTTCTGCTTCTTGAATGGCTTGTTTAATAGCACCTTGTAGACGTTCACGGTGTTTTATTTGACCTTGGTAAAAATCGCTATTTTTGACTTGTCCCACGCCTAGAATACGGATGTCTTTTGCAGAGACAACGTTACCAATGACGACATAGACTGCCGTGGCACTTAGATGGACAACAACCAGATTTTCAGTATTTTTCATGGTACCAGACAAATTATCGCTAAACAGGAGACCAAATGACGTCTCCATTAGATCATTAAAAAAAGCGTTATCAACACGCTATGATGTTGTATATTCTGTGCTACAAACTATCAAAATAGCTCAAACTAAAATGCTAACCAGTTTTTGCTTATGCTATCTATCTATCTATCGTTATTCTGCTTCATCAATTTTTGGCTGTGCCATATCCCAAGCGATGGTAAAGCCATTTTTATAGCGCAAATCTACAGACTGTATTTCGCCTCGACGCTCACTTAATTGATTGCCGAGCAGCTGACTTAAACTCAGCAGCTTTTGCGCAGTATTCTCGTTATCAACAATCACACGCAGTCCATTGTCAAAACGAATCAGCCAAGTCATTCTTGGTGACAGGATAATATCTTCGACTTGCATACCAAGTGGCGCATACCAGTCGTTAACTTGCTGCATCTGCTGCATGATAACTGGGGCTTGCGTTATCTCACCTTGTAAGGTGGCGAAGCGTTCTTGCGTCAGATCTTTACTATCAGCAGGGACAAAAACCGCACCTTTTGCATCCACCAAACGCTCTGTACCAAAATTAGCAACCGCTTGCTTAGGTAATGCGGTAACGACTATGCCCCGTTGCCAATCACGAGAAATACTGACCTGATCAACCCAAGCCAGACCCGTCGTAATATCTCTTAACGCTTGCAAATCAGAGGTAAAAAAGCTGCTTACCTTTTGTTGATTCATAACCTGTTGCAATGCGCGATATTGGGTAACGGTCAAACCCTGATTATTCACATGGATAGAAGCTGGCGGTGCATCACGCAACGCTTTTCCACCCATTATCAATATCAGTACGAGCAACCCTAGTACCAATACCATAAAAAAATATTTGAGCGAAGTCGGTACTTGGAACTTAGAGTTTGGGCGACGGGTTTTATCACTCATCAAGTCAGTTACCTCGTTGACAGTTTGAGCCATAACGACCTTTGTCCCTATATTTGCATAAAACTGATCATGCTATTTATAAATGTAAATCTGCATATTTTTGCAGAGGCCTATTAAGTTGACATATTATCAAAATATTTTACTAAAACGATTTATAGGATGACATTATGCTCATTTAAACGTAACATTTTTCTTAATTTATGAATAACTTATGGGCTAAATTCATAGAAAACAGAAATATCACTAAAACAGACCTATAATTACAATATTAACGTATTTTATGGTTAAACAATAGCTTAACCCCTACTAGTGACAACGAATTTACACAAGTTTACATGACGCTGTGGTATAGCAGCTCTAGTGATACATTAACCCGTTCTCGTCTACTAGTATTCTTAGGCTATAAGAAAAATTCAAATCTAATGATTCATAAGTTTTATCACTGGTTTATTAAGACAGCCTATTAATGACAACTGTCTCAATAAATATCAATAGCATTATGAACAATGTTAAAGAATGAACAATATTGAAAAGTAGCAATGCTAAATAACTATTTAAGCAATAACTGCTATACCAGTCACTCTAATGTCTGCGCTAAAATATGCCAGCACAATGCATCAAAGTCCATGCCTCGAGCCTTGGCTGCCATCGGAACCAAGCTATGGCTGGTCATGCCTGGCACTGTATTGATTTCAAGCAACCAGAAGTTGCCTGCTTCATCTTGCATAGCATCGATGCGTCCCCAGCCTTTGGCATCAACGGCACGGAACGCTGCAAGGCTCAGATCTTGTAAATGCTTTTCATCAGCAGCGCTCAAACCACACGGAATATAGTAACTGGTATCATTACGATTATACTTGGCTTCAAAATCGTAGAAGTTGGTAATATCAGCAGGCTCAAGGCGAATAACCGGATAAGCTTCGTCATCGATAATAACAATGGTAAATTCGCGCCCAGTAATCCAGCGCTCAGCCATCACCGCGTCACCGCACTGCACCGCCGTTGCATAAGCGGCAGGCAATTCATCAAGGTTATTGACTTTGGTCATACCGATACTTGAGCCTTCATGGACTGGTTTGATAATCAGCGGCAAGCCAAGCATATTCACCACTTGCTGCCAGTCAGTCTCAGCTGTTAACAATGAAAATGGAGCGGTTGCTAACCCACAACCTTGCCATAATTGCTTGGTACGAACCTTATCCATACCCAGCGCTGATGCCAAAATCCCTGAACCCGTCTGCGGAATATCAAACCATTGCAGCACACCTTGCAACAAACCATCCTCGCCGCCGCGACCATGCAGTACGTTGAACACGCGGTCATACTCGCGTAGCTCTGTGATGTCTTGATGCTTAGGATCGAAATGAGTGGCATCAACGCCTTGGTTTTGTAGCGCCTGCAATACGGCAGCACCGCTGTCTAACGATACGCTGCGTTCATTGCTACTGCCGCCATAGACAACCGCCACTTTACCAAACTGTCTGGCATCTTTTGCATCACTGGTCGTCGTGTTTAGAGTGGCATCATTGCTATCTAAATTATCTAAATTTTGAGTGCTGGTATTTTCTTTAGTATCAGTCGTCATGAAGATCGTTCCTAGAATTTTTTAGCTTACTTAATGTAAAGGTTATTGGCAGCCAAGTCGACAGCGATCTGCCCTACATTACCTGCACCTTGAGTAATGAGCATGTCATTGGCTTTTAATAAACGCTGCATGACAGGAGCTAAATTGTCCTTGTCAATAATCGTCGGTTCAACTTCACCGCGCAACCGAATACTACGCGCCAATGATTTGGTATCAGCGCCAGTAATTGGGCTTTCACCTGCTGAATATACGTCTAATAATAATAATTCATCAACGCTAGAGAGTACTTCAACAAAATCATCGAAGCAATCACGCGTACGACTATAACGGTGCGGCTGAAACATCATTACCAAACGACGTTCAGGGAAGCTTTGACGGGCCGCTTTAATGGTGGCATCGACTTCTTTTGGGTGATGACCATAATCGTCAATCAATAAAACATTACCATCATCAAGATTGACAGAGGCATGCTGCTCAAAACGGCGACCAACGCCTTCAAATTTTTGCAGAGCGCGTTTGATCGCTTCGTCATCCACCCCTTCATCAGTCGCCATGGTAATAGCAGCAAGTGCATTGTAAACGTTGTGAGTACCAGGAATATTGAGAGTCAAACGTAAAGGTTCACGGTCACGGCGCAGTACCGTGAAGTGAGTTTTAGTACCTTCCGTTACCAAGTCGATGGCTTGAACGTCGTTAAAAGTCTCAAGTCCAAAGGTCAGTACGGGACGACCAATATCATCAATCATCGCATACAATTCAGGATCGTCACCGCAGACCACCGCCAAACCATAGAATGGCATATTTTGTAAAAACTGAATATAAGCGGCTTTTAATTTATCAAAACTATTCTCATACGTTTCCATATGGTCTTGATCGATATTGGTGACAATCGCGGCCATCGGATGTAACGATAAAAACGACGCATCAGACTCATCGGCTTCTGCCACCAAGAAACGACTGCTACCCAGTGCAGCATTTTTACCAGATGCATTCAACTTACCGCCAATCACGTAGGTAGGATCGAGTTGCCCTTCTGCCATCATGGTAGTCAACAAACTGGTCGTCGTGGTTTTGCCATGAGCACCAGCAACAGCGATACCGTGACGATAACGCATCAACTCGCCCAGCATATCGGCACGGCGAACCACTGGCAAACGCGCTTCTAGTGCCGCTTTTACTTCAGGGTTGCTGCGATCAATCGCTGACGATACAACGATGACATCAGCATTAGCGATGTTCTTAGAATCATGACCGATCGCAATATCAATACCAATCTTTGCCAAACGTTTGGTCACTAAGCTCTCAGCGATATCAGAACCACTTACTTGATAACCTTGATTGTTCATCACCTCCGCGATACCGCACATCCCCGAGCCACCAATACCGACAAAATGCAAATGCTGAATACGACGCATTTCTGGTATTTCAATCAAACGCTTAGGTAGAGCTTTCGCAGGGTTAGACATAGGGCTTCTCTTTATCAAAGGCTAATAAAATTTAGTGTATCAAAATAATTGGTAATAAAAACAGTCAGTTATAAGAATATAGGCTACAGCGTTTGCCAAATAATATCAGCAACTTGCTTGCTCGCACTTCGATTGGCAAGGGCATGGCCTTTTTTGGCCATCGCTAGGCACTTCTCTCGATTAAGGGCAGCAAGCTCATTGCTCAAACGCTGCGCTGTCAACTCAGACTGCGGTAACAAAATCGCCGCATCGTGTGAGGTTAAAGTGCGGGCATTAGCAGTCTGATGGTCATCTACCGCGTGCGGCAGCGGTACAAAAATTGCGGCAATACCAACGTTCTGGATTTCCGTAACCGTCAATGCGCCTGCTCGGCAAACAATAACATCTGCCCAATTATAAGCGGCGGCCATATCGTCGATAAAAGGCTGTACCACAAACTTGTGCATACTCAAGTCTTGCTCATCGTAAGCCGCTTGTGTGGCAGCCTCATTGTTACGCCCGCATTGGTGACGCACTTCAAAAGGCTGATTGAGCAATACCAGCGCTTTTGGCACAGTGTCGTTTAAGGCTTGTGCACCAAGTGAGCCACCCACCACCAACAATTTGAGCGGTGAGTTGTCATTAACATCATAACGCACCGTCGGTTCAGAGACACCAGTGATGGCATTGCGTACTGGGTTACCCACCGTTTCAAGCTTAGCATCCTGTGCACTATTGGCAAAGGTATCCTCAAATGCTTGCAGCACCTTGGTTGCAATCTTGGATAGATAGCGATTACTCATGCCTGCAATGGCATTTTGTTCATGGATAATCAGAGGCGTATTGGTCAGACGTGCGGCGATACCGCCAGGCGCTGTCACATAACCACCGAAACCGACAACTATGTCAATTTGATTATTACGAATCACCTTTATAACTGCCATCGTCGCTGACAATAAAGTCACTGGCAACTTCAATAAACGCCCGATTCCTTTACCGCGTAAACCCTGCATCTCAATCGCATGAAAAGGATAACCAGTCGGTGCAACCAAGCCATTTTCCATACCATTTGGCGTGCCTAGCCAATGAATAACCGCACCACGCTGAGTCAATTCCTCAGCCACTGCCAGTGCTGGGAACACATGCCCACCAGTACCCGCGGCCATCATTAATATATGCGGTGCTTTCATGAACGCCTGCCTATCTTTTCTTTATTTATATGAAGGACTTATTATCCTATAATCATCTTAGTCATCAGCCAATAATGACCCTATAAAATCTCGCATAGTATAGTGTAAATCGTTGGCTGATATATAGCACTTTATGCACTGTCAATAACAAAAATCCAAGCCGCGAGCAATCACGACTTGGCTTTTATAAATACTATCGAAAAATCATAAAAGCATCGTTTATAAATGACGTTTTATCGCCTTTTTATGCGCTATGAAAAGATGCTGTTTATCAATCTATCTTAGCACACTGTTTTTTAAGTATTGTGCGCATAGCTTAGTGATAAATCACTCTATCCTTACAGTGTTGCGCAAACTGCTACTTTATTCTCAATGGCGATGATAAAATCGGTCGCAATATCTGTACCGCATTGATCATCAATCTCACGTACACACGTTGGGCTGGTGACATTAATCTCGGTAATACGACCACCGATTAAATCGAGCCCGACGAACATTAGACCTTTTTCTTTAACAATAGGTGCCACGACTTCTGCCACTTGACGTTCGACATCAGTGAGCGGCATCGCAATACCGCTACCACCCGCCGCAAGATTACCACGGGTCTCGCCTTTGGTAGGAATACGCGCCAAGCTATAATCGACTACTTCACCATCAACGATCAACACGCGCTTATCGCCTTCTTTGATCTCTGGCAAATAACGCTGCGCCATAATCGGCAAGGTTTCAAGCTCGGTTAAAACCTCAAGCGTGACACCGATATTTGGACTATCGGCAGTCAAACGGAAAATACCCGTGCCGCCCATACCATCTAATGGCTTAACAATGACGTCTTGCTGCTCAGCGATAAACTTGCGAATATGCGCCTGTTTACTGGTCACAATCGTTGGGCTCATATAATCGCTAAACCAAGTCGCAAACAGCTTTTCATTACAATCACGTATCGCTTGTGGGTCATTGACCACTAGCACGCCTGCCGCTTTGGCATGATCAAGCATATAAGTGGCATAAATAAAACGCATGTCAAACGGCGGATCTTTACGCATCAACACCACGTCATAGTCGCTGATTGGCGCTGTCGCTTTATCCTCTAATGTATAAAAATCTTCAGGATCACGCTTGACGGTCACTGGCTGCGTATCAACCATCAGTTGCCCACGATCCAACCACAAATCATGAATCTGACAATAGCCAAGGCTGTGCCCACGGTCTTGTGCCGACCACATCATAGCAAGGGTCGTGTCTTTTTTATAATTAACCTGCTCGATAGGATCCATAATAACGAGTATGTTTAACGATTTTTTTTGATTTTCTTGGCTCATGATAAGGCTCACTTACGTTATATTATTAATACAGAACAGCTTCGAACTCAGTACCCAACTATACGCCGTACTGCGCGCGATAATGTTGCATCTTGGCAAGTTGGGTCGCATCTTTATGCTGACCGCTTTGTACGCCATGGTCATCTGCCAAATAACTGATTAAATCATCGATATCGACGAGTGCACGCACTGGTACCTCTAATGTCGACGCCAGCTCTTGAATAGCAGAATGCTCAGCCTGACCTTTTTCTTTACGGTCAAGGGCAACGATAATACCAGCAACGCTAGCGCCTGCTTGCTCTAAAATCTCAACCACTTCGCGCATCGCCGTACCAGCGGTAATGACATCATCGAGTACCCAGACTGCTTTACCACTAACGTCAGCGCCTACTAAGTTGCCACCTTCGCCATGAGTTTTGGCTTCTTTACGGTTATAGCCCCACTTGGCATTGATACCATGATGAATCCATAAAGCTTGCGCGGTTGCTGCCACAAAAGGAATACCTTTATACGCTGCCCCAAATATCACCAGCTCCTGCTCATCTGTACCGTTATGACTAGCAGCCATTTGCTCAGCCAAGGCATCAGCATAACCACACGCGAGCAACGACAACATCTCACCCGACGCCAGCAAGCCTGCATTAAAAAAATACGGACTGATACGACCAGACTTGAGGACAAACTCGCCAAATTTGAGAACTTGATTGTCTAAAGCCAGTTGGATAAATTGATGTGAGGAGAAAGAAGGGTGTTGCGCATTAGGCATTGAGGCATTAAGCATGGAAGCGTTCCTATTGACAAAAAGAAGAGCAAAAAATTGGCGTTATTGTACGCATTATTGATCAGCTTGACCAACCATTGATGTCGTAATCCTGCATGTTAGGATAACGAGTCAATAGGCCACTGCGCGATGAGAGATTAAAATAACACTGACCGTCATCGCTCACTTGTATCTCCCAACCTAAATGATACGCGGCAACAATAACATGTCCTGTAAAAATGCGTATTTGACGGTAGGCATGACGCTGCGATGGCTCACAAATGATTTGACTCAGCAGATAACTGCGTATGTGCTGACAGATTTGCGCGGCGCTATAGCGGTGATTGATACTTTTGCGTGTCTCGCACTGCCTCAATGCATGGACAGCGACGCTACATGCCATAATGTCAGTAGCCAAACTGCCCTCGCCTGTCTCAAATTGCTGCGGCTGCAACACCACCTGCCAATCTTCGGCGTAAACACTGTTGAGCAACTCATCTGGATTATACCGTTTGGTCAATACACGGAAAGAAGACTGTGTGTTTTTAGCATTACTACTAACGCTCGTATCGGTACTTACAGAAGAGCCATTCAGTGCAAAACCGTAACGATGCAGTTTTGGATAAGCACGAAGCGCCTGCTGAATATCAGCCATGTCGAGCAAAGTCATACCATGTAATGATGATAATAATGGTTGCGCGCTGTGATTGTGATAAAAGCTGTCTGGAAACTCGACAAGCTCTGCCGCCCGCAATAATGACAGATGCTCGCCCAGTACTTCTGAAGCAATCAGCGCCCATTTTGACAAGCTGTGTTCTTTAGGCTGATAAAAACGCGCAGAGCGACCATAAAGTCTTTGCAATTGACCATTTAAGCGCCTAGCAGGCTCTGGAATATCGCTCAAGGGTCTGGCAGGATCAAGTGCCAAGCGACTCGGGTCAAAATTAGGATGTACAATCGCAGGTTGGGTACTATCTGGCAAGATAGACGACTGCTCAGCATTGCCTTCTGAAGTTATACCGCCTGCTGCTGTAAAATCAGCACTGGGTAAATGATTGTCAGAAGTAGAAGGCTGGGTCATGAAATCTCCATAGACTATAAAATATAAAAACAATTCTAATTAAATCAAACTGGCATATTACTCTTGATGTTGTTCTTGATGGCGCAAAATATCACGGTAACCGACTTGCCAATCAGGATATGCCAACCAAGCTAATGGAATATTACTGTGCAAGCGTTTCCCCGTAACCGCTACTTTTTTATCGTCAAGAGCAGGAGGCTTTTCATTGATCTGCTGACTTAACCAGACGCCCAACTCTAAAGTCGTGACTGGCGCATAATCAGTAGCAATATAAAGGGGCTTGGGCGCATCGATAGTCAGTACGTTAGCGATGATAGCGACCAAATCGCGATCCATAACCCGATTGCTCCAATGCGCGGCTGCCACTGCTTCCTTTTGTGGCTCGCGGGCTTTACGCAGACGCATGAGACGCGCGCGTCCATAAATACCGCTTGGACGAATAATAATGGCTTTATCATCAAAGCCTTGTTGCAGGACTTGTTCTGCTTGCAATATCACCTGCGATGCTTCACGCTCTGGCGTCACAGGTGCAGTATTGTCATCAATCCATTCGCCATTATCTTGCCCATAAACACCCGTTGATGAAATAAAAACAATGCGTGAAAGGTTGTTAAGTTTGTCCGCAAGCGTTGCCAAATGCTGGCTAATTGCTAAGTAGCTATTATGATAGCCGCTGGTCGAATAATCATCGGGGGTAACGATAATCGCTATCGCCGTAAAATCTCGCAGCTGCTCAGCCGTCAGAGTCAATGCATCGGCTTGCATAAATTCAGCGTTATCATCCAAAGAGTAATGATGGCGCTCACCACGAGCCAAACCTGTGACATTCAAGCCGTCCTGTGCCAGCTGGTTGCTGACTGGCAAACCAATATCACCTTGACCGATAATCAATAAATTTTGCGTACTCATCATTTATCCTTTATTCGAACGCCATTTCTAATGACTGCTTATACATCTTTTTAATAACCTATACATCTTTTCAGTAATAAATGTTAAAAATAGCGTCTGTACGACAGCTGTACGTCTTCATTGGCATCAACACGATCTTGCCATTCGTAGTTGGCATTAATGCGTAATGCTTGTTTTTTATCGATATCATACTGCAGCCCTAATGTCGATATCGGCTGCCAATAATGACCACGCACGTTAGAGTCATCGCTGCTGCCATGATACCAATATGGCAGTTGCAATTCAGCCTGCGCGCGTAACTGATTGTTAATCTGATAACGACAGCCTGCATTGACGCCAGCACCAACGCGAAAGCCTTTATTGATACCGCGCCCTGCCTGCGCTGTGCCGGACAAAAAGGTATAGCATAGCTGCGGCGGCATCTCGCCTGTACCTGTGCGAGGCGTGCCAAATGCCCATGACCAACCTGATTCATAGCCCAAGCTCCCAACTAAATGATCGCGACCGTCTTGCTGGGAGCCATCATTCACACGCGTCGCCTCGATGCTGGCGCCCCACGTTTTGCCTTTTTTGGCAGAATTGACCGGATTAAATGAGCGCCCACGAATCAATGTCACATTTTGCAAAACCACACTGTTTGGCTGATTGGCTTTGTCATTATCGGTGTCGTACAGACGCAAAGTCGCAGATGCGCCTTCTAAGTCAAAAAACTGTGGGAATCCTGAGGGACGATCAAGAATATCATGATAGCCCGCTCGTAAGCCTAAATCGATATAGTTATTATCACCGCGCTGCCCTAGTCCCATATGAGCCAGTTGCAGCGGATGTCTGTCTATTGGATTATTATCTGATACCGCTATATTAGGCTGCAATAACGTCTGTCCATCAGCTGACATGCTCGAAACCGCATTAAGTTGGGCAGATTTAATCTCATTGATCGTCTGCTTGGCGCTGTTGTGATAGCCGAATTGCTCGCGCTGCTCTTTGACCTTGTTTAACTGCGCTTGGCGTAAAGTGCTATCAGCAGGGGTATAGTTGGTGCTGGCAAGTAAGCCTTCATCATCAAGCAACTGCACGACATCTGAGGGAATCACGGCATAAGGCAGGCGACTCAATAAGTGCTGCTGCGGACGCACCACATCAATTAAGCGCAAAATCTCAGACGCACAGTTATCTGTGGTGAAGTAATACGGCAATTTTAAATCTTTGGTTTCCCAAACGTGTAACATAATCTGCTGCACTTCCGCTGGTGTCAAATCCAATTGATATGTCCACGCATCGCGCTCATCTTCTTGCAGATATTTCGCCAGCCTTGCGGGATAAGGATCAATTTCAATGAGATTGTCATAACCGCCGGTCATTGACTTGATGGCATACACCACAAAATTGTCTTTTGGATTACCACCAACCGTATAATTCAACGCAACCGCGTGATGAATCTGGCTCGGATCAGCCACGCTCGATTTTGAGTCGATACGCAATAAGGTATGAGCAAAGGCTGATAAAGGGTTGTCTAAATATTCTTGGGCAAACATGATAGATAGCTGCTCGGGGGCGATCTTTTGCATCCATTCATTCAACTCCGGACAGTCAACTTGTAGCGTCGCCTTATCAATGTTCAATGTATCGGTCAACCATTGTACACGCGCTGGAAAACGACATAATACCGAATTGTTGGCAGTATCTTTTTTGAAAGTACGGTTATTCGTTGTCGCTACCTCATTAGCGAGGGCGACGAGTAACGCATCAAGCTCGGCATTCGAGTCTTGCCGACCATGCTCACTCAAAAAAAAGTCAGCCTCATCAACCATACTGGTGTCTTTTTTCTTACCAATCAAATTCTTTTGATCATCAAAGAAATATAACAAACGTCGCCATGTCGTATCTTGGGCTAAATTTTGTGTTGCTGCTTGCTCACGCCACTTGACTAATAATTGCTCAACGTTACTTTTTTCTAGCCCTTGGGTGTCTTCTTGAGCAGCATTATCTGGCGTATTATTAGCGATTGCAGCAGCTTGTGGCGTAGGCGCTAATGCTCCTGTCGTTACTAATGATGCTGGGGTTGGCAAAAAAGCTTGCGCTTGTGCAGAGAGTAACAATCCTGCAATAGCAAGTGGTAAACGCGCTCGTTGACTCATAGTAGTTAGGGTACAATCTACAGATAAAAAATTAGGCTTTAGAGACATGGGGTAAACCTCGCACGTTATTATTCATACGCCGATAGCGTGATTGATGGCTGGTTGATAATGCCGATTGGATCGTCCACTAAAATAATCTCAAAAACCATATACGAGCTAGATCATTGAAATATCTTAGTCAAAGTGGCTGTTATCAAAGTTGTTACTATCAAAGCTACTGTTACCAAGGTAGCTACTGTCAGAATGGCTATTAATTGATGAAAAAAAAATGGCTAACAACCAGCAGTCAATGCCCACTTATTAATATCATGATAAAAGAGAATATTATGTCCATAACACCAATAACGATTAACGATGGCAGATTATCTGCCGCCACATACCTTGCATCACCAAACTGCAATCTGCGACCAACAGATATGAGTATTGATACTATTGTTATTCATAATATCAGCCTACCTCCGAACGAGTTCGGAGCATCTGATGCTGACGGCATCCACTACGTTAAAGCATTATTTACTAATCAGCTAGACTGGGCGGCGCATCCCTATTTTCAAACGATTAAAGGCGCGGAGGTTTCGGCTCACTTATTTATCGAGCGTGATGGCACGATGACTCAGTTTGTCAATTTTAATAAGCGCGCGTGGCATGCTGGACGCTCTAGCTATTTGGGTCGCCCTGAATGTAATGATTATAGCATCGGTATTGAGCTTGAAGGGTCTGATTTTGTGTCCTTCACCGCCGCACAATATGAGGTACTTGCAAAAGTGGTCTGTGCCATTTATGCCACCTACCCCAAAACTCGTCGTCATCTAACAGGTCATAGCGATATTGCCCCTGGTCGCAAAACAGATCCCGGTGATTATTTTGAATGGGCAAAATTACGTGAGATGGTCGCCAACATTCTTGAAGGTTAAGTTGTATGGATAATTATTTTGTCAATCTTGTTACAAGCTCTATTAACTGTACGCATCATATTCCACATCCAATCCATTTATCTCGATTATGAAAATGCTATAATTCGTCAGCTTTTTGATAGCAGCAACTTAGTAAACAACCTTCATTAAACAAATTAGCACAATAGGTTCTCATGGCAAAAAGTCGGTTATTTCGTTCAACCATGGTGGTCAGTAGTATGACCATGCTGTCTCGTATCTTAGGTCTGGTACGCGATGTCGTATTGTTAGGCGTCTTTGGCGCTGGTGGTCTGATGGATGCCTTTTTAGTCGCCTTCAAAATCCCAAACTTTTTGCGGCGTTTATTTGCAGAAGGTGCCTTTAGTCAAGCCTTTGTCCCTGTGCTATCTGAATACAAAGAAAAATATAGTTTGCAGCAGGTACAAATCTTAGTCAGTCGTACTTCAGGCGCTCTGTTGTTAATTTTGTCGATGCTTACCGTCGTTGTTATTTTAATGGCACCTTGGGTCGTGACTTTATTCGCGCCTGGTTTTGCTGATCAACCAGGTAAATTTGCTATTACCGCTGAATTACTGCGTCTGACCTTTCCTTATTTGCTATTTATTTCTATGACCGCCTTTGCCAGTGGCATTTTACAAAGCTACGGACGCTTTGCTGCGCCTGCTTTTGCACCCGTGTTATTGAACCTATGTATGATTGGTGGCGCGCTAATTTTTGCCCCTATGTTCGATGTTCCTATCATGGCGCTAGGCTATGCAGTCGCTATCGCAGGATTGTTGCAATTCTTACTGCAGCTGCCGCAGCTATGGCAACAAAAGCTGCTGGTCGCACCCAAGGTTGACTTTCAGCATGAAGGCGTTCGCCGTATTTTAAAACTCATGCTGCCTGCCATCTTTGGGGTCTCTGTCACTCAGATTAATTTACTGCTCAATACCATTTTTGCGTCATTGATGATTGGCGGTTCGGTTTCTTGGCTGTATGCCGCAGAGCGTATGAGTGAGCTGCCATTAGGCTTGATTGGCGTGGCAATCGGTACAGTCATTTTGCCCAGTTTATCGAAAAGCGAAGCCCAAAAAGATGATGTTAGCTTTAAAAAGACCATCGATTGGGCGGCACGCTTAATCATTTTAGTCGGTGTCCCTGCATCAGCAGCGTTGTTTATACTTGCCGATGTACTGATGCAAGCACTGTTTTTGCGCGGTGAATTTACCTTACGCGATGCGCAGATGAGTTCGCTCGCATTACGTAGTATGGCTGGTGGCATTTTAGGCTTTATGCTTATTAAAATCTTTGCCCCTGCTTTTTTTGCCCGTCAAGATACCAGAACACCTGTAAAAATCGGTATCATTTCTGTCTTTGCCAACATGATTTTTAGTATCATTTTCATCGGTATATTTTATTTCTTAGAGATTCCACTACATGGCGGCTTGGCCTTAGCAACCACGGGCGCAGCTTTTGTGAACGCAGGCTTATTATATTACTTCTTACATAAACGTGATATTTTCCGCTTTGGCAGTCATTGGAAAAAACTATTCACCCAGTTTGCGATTGCGACCAGCGCTATGATTGGCGTACTTTATGTCATGCTGCCTTATTTCCCTAGCGATGATGCGCAGTGGCGACGTATCGCCGCTTTGCTCATTATGTGTGCCGTAGGGGCGCTGGTTTATGGCGTGGTATTACTAGCCACTGGTTTCCGTCCGCGCCAGCTAAAGCATGGTTAAGCAGCTTCACTTACGAAACCAAAACAAGCTTAGTAAGAGAATGGATAGTGAAGGATGCGGATAGTTGCCATAATTAACCATTAACGAATAAATGAAATCTGAGGGCTAATAATGATAACCGAACGAGCAACCTTACTACGCTTACCAACCATCCTGACTGCTGGTGTCCTTAGCACTGGACTGCTTTTAAGTGCTTGTAGCGATAACGATAAGACAGCTAATAGTGCCGAAGATACGGCAGCCATCGCTGAAGGCAGTGCTGATGAAAGCATTAATGCTGAAAATAGCGCTGCTAATCAAACGTCAGCAGTGGATGCGAATAGCACAGTTGACAGCAAGCAGGCGGCTGAGAGTGGTAAAGATGAAACGGCTATTGATAGTGATGATATCAATCCAGTCACTTCTGCGCCCAAGCAAAAGAGCCTCGTAACCAATACGACCCAAGCTGGCACACCAGAAGATACTGTAAAGCAAGCACTAGATAGCTTGTATTATGGCGAGGTAAAGGAAGCTGTTAAATATTATAAAGTAGATATGGCAAACTTCGAAGAAGAGCTGGCTAAAACCCAGTATGCCTTTCAGCAAACGGTTGATGGCGTCACTATTACCGATACTAAATACAGTGATGATAAAACCCGTGCCACCATCATTGGGGAGCTGATGCTAAAAGGACAAAGCGAACCTGCACCATTGACCTATCAGCTACAGAAGATAGAAGGTCAATGGAAGATCTTGGGTTAAGCTATTTTAGCTTACTTATCTGAATCATCATCCGATGTCACCGCTTTACCCAGCATTACAACATCAGCGATAAAGCTTTGCATATCACACACTTTTGGCATATATCCCCATTGCTCAAAACCAAGCTTACGGAACAATCCTAAGCTTGGCTGATTGTGCGCAAAAATAAGCGCGATTACATTATGAATGCCTAGGCTTGGCGCTTGTGTCAACATCCAGCATGTCAATAAGCTGCCCAACCCTTGACCGTGATAATCCTGATGCAAGTAGATACTAATCTCAGTGCTGATATGATAAGCCGGTCGTGCATATAAATCGCTAAAGCTACCCCAAGCGACGATTGTTGCTGTCTCTGTTTTCGCTGCATTCTGCGTGGTCTTATGCATCGCTTTTACGACATAAATAGGACGCGTCGGACTGTTTATATGCTCATCAAACCAATCTGCACGCTCTTCACAAGTCACTGGGGTAAGATTGGCAGTGGCTTGCTTACCTGCAATAGCCTGATTGTAAATCGCCAAAATCTCTGACAAGTCGTCTCTACTTGCACGCTGCACGACAAACTCATCAGTGAGATAGTGTTCTAACAAAACAGTTGGTACAGCATTCAAGGCAGCAACGGACATAAGGTCTCCGTAATTATTAATTAATAGTCTATGAGTGATAATTGTTGCAAGACAATCCATCCATAAAGAGGGTCATTACAAAAGCATGTGGACAAACATCACGGTATTTTAAGATGACAGAGCGGATAGCGCCATACTTTTATTGTCAGTAGACTATAGGATGTTAGTGTGGTCATTTTACTTTATAATGGCTGACTTTAAACACATTGATTTTGGTACGGGTGTGTTTTTTATCTGGTTTTATCTATCATAGCTGAAAATTTATGAACACCTATTTTCTTGAGCAACTGATTGCCTCGCCAAGTAATTTGACTGCAAATACTAGCCCAGTAAATTTAGCGCCCTGTGTGCTCACTATCGGTAACTTCGATGGTGTCCATCTTGGTCATCAAGCGATGCTTGAACAAGTCCGTGATATTGCGCATGCACAAAATCTTGGTTCTGCTGTCATGATATTTGAGCCACAGCCTCGTGAATTTTTTGCGCCAGCCACCGCGCCTGCTCGACTCACCAATCTCGCTGAAAAACAAGCTTTGTTAGCGGAATATGGCGTTGAGACCTTGATTGTGGCAGGATTTGATGCAGAGTTTCGCTCGCTATCCGCCCAAGCATTTGCGGATATTTTAGCCCTGCGCTTAAATGTCAAAGCGTTGGTGTTGGGTGATGACTTCAAATTTGGTCATGACCGTACTGGCGACAGTCAGTTTTTACGGAATTATGGCTTAGATGTGACCAACCTACATACCGTCATCGATAATAGTGGTAAAGCGGCACGTATCAGCTCTACTCGCGTTCGAGACTTACTATTGGCTGGTGATATTGACGCTGCTAATGCGCTACTTGGTCGCGATTATGCGATTACAGGAATGGTCGTTGGTGGCGATAAAATAGGTCGCACAATGGACTTTCCTACTGCAAATATTGACCTACAGCGTTTAAAACCTGCCCTGCATGGTATCTTTGCTGTTGATGTCGTCAGCCTCGACGAGGATGGGAAAGTGATTGCTGATGGCTTATCGGCACTTGCTATAGATGGCAAATCAGGTATCTCAGGATTACGTTCCAATAGCCTCTTTGGGACAGCCAATATCGGCACCAGACCCTCTGTCGATAAACAACATGATTGGCGTTTGGAAGTTCATTTCCCAGAATTAAATGCCGATTTATATGGATCAACTTTACAGGTTCGATTTTTGCATTATTTACATGGTGAACGACATTATGATGGCTTAGAAGCATTAAAAACAGGCATCCATAATGATGTGAAAGCATTGATTGAGTGGCGAGAGCAGCAGCCCATTTAGGTTGCTATTAAGCTTAAATGCGACCCTCGATATCTATAATTTATAAAAAAACCCACAGCGTTTATAACGTTAGTGGGTTTTTATTTAATGGGGTTTTTCTAAGCATTTGGATGCATACGTACGTTTAAGTCATCGATGACCTCTACCCATTCCGCATCTTTTTCCCATTCTTCTTGTAGAAAAGTACGCTGATTGTCTGTCCAAATGCTCGCTTCTATCAACTTCTCTTCTTTATCCAACTGATTATTTTCGATAAAACTGTCAATCGCTGCATCTGAGCTATCAAGTCCCAACTGTGCAAATAATTCATTCATATTGTATTCTGGTTCACCCAACATGTTTTTCTCCTTAAATGGTACGAGTGTCTTTGTGTTTATTATCTAAATTGACACATTTATTGTAGCAAGCTTTATTTTAATAGCTGTTAATCAACGTGTATCTAACGTTATCAATTGTATTTGGATAGGCAGACAAGACATAAAAAAGCCCTCTAATATAGAGGGCTTTTTTAGATCAATTTCTATATAACAGCTTTATGACATTGGCTGCTTATGGTAGTAAATGAGCGACCGCATCACGTTCTTCGCTAAGCTCTTGCTCAGTCGCTGCCATTTTCTCTTTAGAGAAATCTGATGATACATCAACGCCGTCTACGATAGACCAGTCGCCGTTAGTGCACGTGCATGGGAATGAGTAAATCAAGCCTTTTGCGATACCGTATTCGCCGTTTGAATAAACGCCCATTGATACCCAATCATTCTCATCAGTACCCAATGCCCACGTACGTACGTGTGCAATGGCAGCATTGGCAGCAGAAGCGGCAGATGATGCACCGCGTGCTTTAATGATTGCTGCGCCACGTTGTTGTACTTCTGGGATATAAGTCGCTTCGTACCATTCGCGATCAACCAAATCTAATGCAGGCTTACCGTTGACAGTAGCAGCAGTCAGATCAGGATACTGCGTTGATGAATGGTTGCCCCAGATGATCATTTTTTTCACGTCATTGACGGTGCTGTCAGTTTTGCCAGCCAACTGTGCCATGGCACGGTTGTGATCTAGACGAGTCATCGCAGTAAAGTTACGTGGATCAAGATCTGGTGCATTACGCTGAGCGATAAGGGCGTTGGTGTTGGCAGGGTTACCAACAACCAATACTTTTACGTCACGGCTTGCAACGTCATTCAGCGCTTTACCTTGTGCTGAGAAAATTGCAGCGTTGGCTTCTAGCAAATCTTTACGTTCCATACCTGGACCACGCGGACGTGAACCGACTAGCAAAGCATAGTCAACATCTTTGAATGCAACGGTCGCATCATCAGTCTGCACAACACCTGCTAATAAAGGGAATGCACAATCTTCTAATTCCATGACCACACCCTTTAGGGCGTCAAGTGCTGGAGCGATTTCAAGCAATTGCAAAATAACTGGCTGATCTTTACCTAGCATCTCGCCAGATGCAATACGAAATAACATAGCATAGCTGATATTACCAGCGGCACCAGTGACGGCAACACGTAAAGGCTGTTTCATTGACATTGAATACTCCCTAATTATAGATTAGATAATTCATGATTCTGATTGATGGTTCTAATTGATGACTATCGTTGTAAATAGCGACTTGCCTACTGAATATAGCAGTCATAAACCGAGAGCTAGTGTAGCACTTCGTTCAGCAAATCGTCTAGAGACAATAAGACGCCGACCACCGATTATATTGTTACATTTTATACGGGAGGATTTTTATACCTACTGTAAACCTATACGGATACAGTGCTAGAAAGCAATAAAAGGCAGCTGATAACAGCATTGAGAAGCGTTGTATACAGTGGATACAACACTTAAAATAAGCGAGTATTATTAGGGCGTGTCCTCAATTCAAACAATAAGCATTTAAATAGGCTAAAAAAACTATTTTCCACCCGAAATGACGAACTTACTGCCACAATTATTCACAACATTATGACATGTGCCAAATTCGCTCCCTTCATAACAAATATGGATATCCGTCAATGTTGATTGACGACGACTGCCCGCTTGGCAAATCAAATCAATACTGTTTGAGGACATACCGCTGTTAAGCTGGGTCATTTGACTGATAAATCGAGATTTAGAAACTGTATAGCTATTACCCGTATTAAGCTCGTTAGGCAGCTTTAATGCGCCAGCGTAATTGGTAATCTGGCGGAAATAACTACTGGCACTAAGCGGACTACACGCCCCATAACGCTGCCAAGCTTGGCTACGCACTGTCGTATCAGGCATAATACGGTTGACGACTTTTAACTGTAACGGTGTCAGACGTGGCTCACTACCGCGTCCACAGCGCTCACCATAGCCCATATCTAAACCTGATACTGTCAACGAATAACCTTCCAAGCATTGACGCATGCGGGCACGTGTCGGCTGTATGCTACACAATGCTGGCGTCATCTCAATCATCAACACACGCTGTCCGCTCTTAACAGCGCTCGCGGCATGTACCGGCATCATCATAACGCCTTGCAATATCACTAATGCACCGATACTTAGCATCGTATTTAGTTTATCCATAGATGTATTAGTTATCGAGCTTGATTGGTTTAAATCTGGCGTCAGAGTAGATAGCGAGCGCACCTGCATCTGCTGAATAGATGACTGATGCCGAACTTTGGATAACAGAGACAGATTGAAATATTTTTTGATCATAGGGGCTGAAGGCATCTAGCAATGATAAAAACATGGGCTATCGTTTAGCTCATAGTGTTCGACGTATAAACACTGATAAAACTAAGAATAGAGCTAACAAAAATGTGTGCGTTGATTGATAAGCACTTATTATAAGCACGTATAAAAGACACTAATTGATGCAATGGTAGCAAAACGTTTTTTTTAATCTATAGCAGAAACGTAAACATAAGCTAATGATAGCATCAATAGTACAAAAATATCGCAACGTTAGCATGTCATCATCAGCGAGGTTGGGCGTCGAATTAGGCATCGCGTCAAGACAAAACTAGTTTTGATTGCACGATCAAAAGTGACATAAAAAAACCATTAATGATTGCTCACGAATGGTTTTTTTAATTTATACATTAGCATTTTAGAACGCGGCAGGTATCGTGCCCATGCGCTGGCTAATAGGCTGACTACGACCTAATAGACTGCTATAAATGGTGGCATTTTCCATCACGTGTTTAACGTAATTACGGGTTTCAGGAAAGGCAATCGACTCGACGTACTGGTCGGCTGCGAGCGAACCATATACTGGTTGCCAACGCTTGGCATTGTTCGGACCCGCATTATAGCCAGCCGTTGCCAACACAGGTTGACGGTTTAGCTTACCGAAAATATCACCCATATACCACGTGCCATAACGAATATTGGTATCGCCACTATTGGCACGGCTGGCGCTATAGGTCTCACCCAAATTTCGAGCAATATATTTTGCCGTGTCAGGCATCACCTGCATCAAACCACTGGCACCAACGTTTGAGCGTGCTGATGCAACAAAACGACTTTCTTGACGCATGATGCCATAAGCCCAAGCAGGATCGATACCAGCAGACTGACTATAACGTACGACTGCATCTTGATGCGGCATCGGATGTGATAACGCTAAGCTGTCTACTCTATCAGTATTATCAACAGCATAAATTGCTCGGTCGAGCCAGCCCATATCATAGGCTTGACGAGCAGCGGCAATAATCAAGTTATCATCACGCTTGTCGCGCGCCTGCTTTACCGCCCAGTTCCATTCACGATTGGCATAGGCACGGCTGGCGTCAGCATTATATAGAGCAAAAGCACGCGCAAAGTTGGCATCTTGCATGACACGTGCGCGATCAGCGGTACTGACATTTGGTAAGTTATTACCACCCAAACGACTGGCATCAAAACGCTGACCCACTTTATCCTTTGCCATTAAGCCATAATAGTCATTATTTTTTGCCAAGTTTTGATACATTTTTTTAGCAGTATTACGCTTGTTAGCATCGCTCGATTGCTCGTAAGCGCGAGCCAGCCAATATTGCCACTGGTCACTTTTTTGGGTTTCAGCCTCCATTTTTGAGATGGCTTCGACCACATCGTCCCAGCGGCTAAAGCGAATCGCTGCCATGGCATAATCTTCGGCTTCTTCAAAATTAAAATCTTCGTCTAGGCTATTGCGGAACCAGTCAACCGCCTCAGCATTAAAACCATCATCCGTATTATGATTCATACGTTGCACCCCAAGGATGCGATACGCATAGCGACGAGTCTCCCCATTCAACAATTTAACTGAACGCTGATTGTCTTGCTTAACATCAAAATCTAACTGTAATGCAGCTTCACGGTAAGACTTGTCAGCAACGCGTCCCATAGCATATAGATATAAGTATTGATTGTTTTGACTGGCAGGTTCTCGACTAAAACGGCTAAAAAAAGCAGACGGATTCAGTTGAATCTCACTCAATGCTGAATAAGCAATGGGCGTTCCTAAACGTGATGACAATGCCATAATGTCACCCGTTTTACCTTTACGTAGCATACGCTTGAGCCGCGCCGCGCGATCCTGATTGCTAATCAGCGCGTTATTATTCATCTCCATCGCGAGCTGGTCACACAAGGCTGGCTGCTTTTTGGTCGTCAACCAAACTTCAGACTTGGCTGCCATAGCCCGCATAGTATCGCCACCATTATTGAACCCAAGCGCAACCGCACAGCGCTCACTGGCATCCGCATTGGTAATTAAATTCGCAACTTGGCGTACTGAGGCGTAATCATTGGAGCCTGCTTTAGTCTCAGCAAAATCCGCCACCAGCTTTTCTGCCATCACCGTATTTGGATATTGACGCACAAACTGTGATACCGCCGCCGAACTTTGCGAATTAAGATCTAAATTCATCCGCCAATAAGTGGGATACATAGCAAACAAACCGCCGCTCATTGCTTGCTCATAATTGTATAAGGCACTGACATCACCGCGTTCTGCCGCAATTGCCGCTGCTGTAAATGAGCTCACACCATTGTCTGACTGATAGCCACTGTTTTGTTGATAGCTGCCTTCTTGCTGATAACTGTCCTCTTCGCCCCACGTCAGCTCAGCACAAGCCACCTGTGACAATCCTAGCGCACTCATTGCTGTCGCCAAACTTAACGCACTGACTCGTAGCGTCCTTGCTTTCAATCGTTTTGCATCTTCATTTTGCTTAATAGATTCTCTATCCTTGATGCTATGAGCAACCTGCGGCTTTGTCATACTGACTCTCTTTGTAATGTGTCCAAATGATTTGGCTAAATAATATGTTTAGCATAACAATGCCAAAACGGCGTAAATCGCGATTTAATCAATCGCGCTAATATGGTCGCATTCATCATACTATACTCGTTGCACTTTCAACCATCACCTTTACCTTTTGTTAATAAATACGATAGCACGGTGTAACATAGAAGTGATAGCAAGCCATAATTTTTGCCAAACGCGTTACTAGTAGCAGTAAACAATTGATACTATTATAAATAATTTATCATGACGACCAACAATTGACCCTGCTAATTTTTCACATTGTCATAGGGTTGTGATAAAATACGCCACCTGTTAATCACCTATCACGCTATATTTTTAGTCAATCATGGACTTATCCTTATGAGTGTTACTGTATTTAATCCCCGCATCGATGACACTGCTGTCGCTGAAACAACCGCTACTGCGCCTGCTGTCACTGCACTCAAAGAATCAAGTTCAGCCCAAGCACCTGTCAAAACAGCGACTAAAAAAGTCTTTGTCACCACGCAGGGCTGTCAGATGAACGTCTATGATTCTGGCAAAATGCTGGACGTGCTCGGTGATTCCCACGGTATGGAAGTGACGCATGACATTGATGAAGCCGATGTATTGCTGATGAATACTTGCTCTATCCGCGAAAAAGCGCAAGAAAAGGTGTTTTCAGAATTGGGTCGCTGGCGCAAATTAAAAGAAAAGCGTCCTGATCTTGTGATCGGTGTTGGCGGCTGTGTTGCCTCTCAAGAAGGTGATAATATTCAAAAGCGCGCGCCTTATGTCGATATGGTATTTGGCCCGCAAACCTTGCATCGTCTACCAGAGCTGTATGATCAATCAAATGAGCAGCGTGAAATCGCGCCTAAAAACCGTATCGGTACGATTGATGTGTCATTCCCAAGTATCGAGAAGTTTGACTTTTTACCAGAGCCAAAAGTAGAGGGATTTAAAGCTTTTGTTTCTATTATGGAAGGCTGCTCGAAGTATTGCTCATTTTGCGTGGTGCCTTATACCCGCGGTGAAGAATTGTCACGCCCACTTGATGACGTATTGGCTGAAATTGACAGTCTTGCCGCTCAAGGTATTCGTGAAATCAACCTATTGGGTCAAAACGTCAACGGCTATCGTGGTGAAAAAGATGACGGCAGCATTTGCCGATTCGCTGAGCTGTTACATTATGTCTCACATGTCGATGGCGTTGAGCGTATTCGCTATACGACCAGCCATCCACTAGAGTTCACCGATGACATCATTGATGCGTATGCACAATTACCAGAGCTAGTATCGCACTTACATCTACCCGTACAAAGCGGTTCAAACGCTATCTTGGCAGCGATGAAACGCAACCATACGATTGATGTGTATATCAATCAGATTAATAAACTTAAAGCCATTCGCCCTGATATTCACTTATCGAGTGACTTTATCATTGGCTTCCCTGGCGAGACGGATCAAGACTTCCAAGATACACTAAACTTGGCAAAAGAATTGAATTTCGATCATTCTTACAGCTTTATCTACTCTAAGCGTCCGGGCACGCCAGCAGCAGAATTGCCAGATGATGTGAGTTTCAAAACTAAAAAAGAGCGCTTGGCAGAATTCCAAAAAGTCATCATTGATTCAACACTAGCGAAAACGCATGAGATGGTTGGAACCACCACTCGTGTCTTGGTGGAACAAGTTGCCAACCGTCATCCTGATTGCTTAATCGGCACAGCGGATAACACTCGTACGGTCATGTTCCCTCATGATGTCGAAAAAATGGATGAGATGTTGGGTAAACTCGTGAGCGTACGTATTACTGATTTCGTCAGTCCACATATGGTCAAGGGTGAGCTAATAGAAGTATTGGCGTAACCGTTATATTATAAGTTTGAGTAAAAACAAAAAAGCCGTTCGCTATGATAGTGAACGGCTTTTTAATTCATAAAGTGGGTTAGTTTTATCAAGCTCTCAAAGAGAGTGCAAACGATACTTAACTTTCTAAATGATTGCTGTAAAGACATATTCAGATATTGACTTTTGAACACAGTAAAAGTGCTATAACACAAAACACTTCATTAAGATCTCATTAATATATTCCTCATTATCTTTCAATGCCATTGGTTCTATTCCATAAGTTTGAAAACCAAAATTTTTATAGAAATTAATAGCAGGCTTATTATCATCAGCTACAGTAAGTAAAATTTGTTCCACATATTTTTTACTATACTCCACAACTTCCCTAAGCAATTGACTTGCTATGCCTTTTTCTCGGAATTCAGGTTCAATGAATACACTGGATAGATACGCTTTATGAGAAAACTTTATTCCAGTTTCTTGTGTGAAGGTGGCTAAACCTATGATTTTATTTTTATGATAGGCACCAAATACAGTTGAACTTGATAAGCAATTTTCAAAAAAAATTGGGGGTTTTGCTACTTCTGCTACATATGTAGATCCAAACATTCTTGGAGATTTTTCTAGAGCTGAAAGTCTGATAGTTCTGAAATCGTTAAGCTCATTAACACTTAAAATTTTTATCTCAATATTTAACATACGATCATCTGCCCAATCATAAAATACCTAATAGATCAAACTAAGCTACCTGTCTCAGTGTGCAGGGTGAATTACTTTTGTCAAGCTCACGTAGAAAGCGCCGATAAAACGTAACCCATTAGATTCGTTTTTTAAACCACAAAACCATTTATTACTTCAGCCAATAAAGCGGCTGCAATGATGATAAATATGACGCCGCAACCACGATTGAGCCACGCTAAACGATTGCCAACATCGAGCCAACTTGCCAGTTTTGTACCACCCAAGGTATAAACGATTTGCCAAATTGTTTCACTTAAGAACAACCCTATCGTTAATAAAAAATATTGCGGCCATAACGGCGCACTAAAATTGATAAATTTGGGGAAGAAAGCGGCAAAAAATAAGATGGCTTTGGGGTTGGATAGCGATACCCATACACCTGTACGAAACAAGGTCACATTGCTTGGCAAGATTCTCACCGCTTCGCTTGAGAGCGAACGTGGCTGCGGTGTACCAGCTGTATCTTCACTGTCAGAAATAGAATATTCAGCCGCGACTTCTTCGCTCATTTCACGAGCATCACTCATCAAGCTGCCATCGCCTACATCGCGCCAAGAGCTAATACCCAGATAGATTAAATAAGCCGCACCCACTGCTTTAATGATTGTCAACAACCAAGGCGACTGGCGACTAATCACATCGAGTCCAAGTAGGGTCGAAAGCAGTAATATAAATAGCCCAAGGCTCAGTCCTGCCAGCGTCCACAATGTGCGCTTTACGCCATAGTTCATGCCATACTGAAACGCGAGCAGCATATTGGGACCTGGGGTCGCTGAAATAAAAAACGTACTTGCAAAGAATACTGCAAACAGATGCCAAGACATCGACCAACCCCTACTTTGTTATTTATAAAAATTTATCGTAATAATGCCAAACTGCTAAAAAATAAACACCGCCATAACGACGGTGTATTTTATGCTAACTCGTCACTTGCTGATAACAGAAAGGAACACTTGCTGATTCAATCCATCAATTGATCGTACAGCTGTCTAATAACTTCTGTAAAAAACTATCACAGCGCTCAATTTCACTCAGCTCGACATATTCATCGGCTTTATGTGCTTGCTCAATACTACCGGGACCGCAGATAATCGTTGGGATACCAGCATTGGTAAATTGCCCGCCCTCAGTTGCATAAGCCACTTTATGACGCTCGTTATCTCCAGTCAGTGCGGCTATTAACGATTGCAATTCAGCACTGTCGTTATCAGTCATTGCCGGTACGCTTTCTTCTTGCATCAGCTCAATGCCAGTATCGGCAGCACGTGCCTGCATCTGGGCATTTAATTCTGCCACTTTCGCTTGAATCGGTGCAAGAATATCCTCTTGCGTCATATGCGGCAGATTACGATAGTCAAAGGTAAACTCGCACAGATTGGGGACAATATTGGTTGCCGTCCCACCTCGAATCGTGCCTACAGACAATGTGGAATAAGGCACATCGAACAGTGCATCATTATCACTGCGATGACTAATCTCTTCTGCCAACTCATCGACATAACCAATCAAACGACTGGCATAGCTGATAGCATTGACACCTTGGGCGGTCAATGACGAATGCGCAGACTTACCATGGACGCGGCAACGATAAACGGCAATGCCTTTATGTGCCACAACCATCGTCATATTGGTTGGCTCACCGACGATACAATAATCAGGTGTGATACCACGCGCTTTCAAATCTGCCAGTATCAATGGCGCACCCAAACAGCCCACTTCTTCATCGAATGACAATGCTAAATGCAGTGGACGACGTAACTGACCGCTATTTGATAACTGCACAGCGCGTGGTAATAACGTCAATGCACAAGCGATAAAGCCTTTCATATCACACGCACCGCGTCCGTATAGCTTATTGCCACGTATCGTCGCGGTAAAAGGCTCTGATGTCCATGCTTGCCCGTCGACTGGCACGACGTCAGTATGACCAGACAGCACGAGACCATGATTGACTTCGTCAGCGTTTGCCCCTGCTGGCACAGTAACGAATAGATTGGCTTTGTTTTTGGCTTCATTAAAAGTCAAGTCTACTATCAAACCCAATTGTTCACAGTAGGCTTGCACATCTTTAATCAAGGCTAAATTTGAATGGCGACTGACCGTATCAAAGCCAATCAAACGCGTTAGCCAATCGATACTATGCGCAGGGTAAGACGTATTTTTGAGCTGATTATTATTGTTCGAAGTCATGAAATATCCTTATCACGATATAATACCGATTTTAGAAATACGGTTAGCGATGTTAAATTTTCCAAGCCTATTAGATGTAGTACTCGCACTCATTTTTCGCTACTGTAATTTCTGGAATGGTAAAAATAGAAAGCGTTAGCTTTTTTGCAATGAACGCCTTTGTAAATCTTTTACCTCTTCATCCAAGCCTGCAATCGGACCTTGTACTGGTACATTTGGTGCTACTTCTTGAATACTTAATGAGTTAATTGGTGATGAGGATTTTACGCCCATCTCCTCCATCCATTCATCCAACTGTTTTGATGAGCTGACATAAACGATACGACCAAGCCCTGCCCACGCATGAGCAGCGGAGCACATGGCACAATGTTCGCCTGAGGTATAAACCACCGCTTTTGTACGCGCGTCAGTAGTCATATTCTCTGCGGCCCATTTAGCAACGGCAATCTCAGGATGATAAGTAGCATCGACAGAATTGGCACGATTGCGATCTTCATGCAGCACATGACCGTCGCCGTCGACTAATACGCTACCAAATGGCTCATCGCCCGCCTCGAAAGCTTCAGTAGCAAGCTCAATAGAGCGGCGTAAATGAATCATATCATTGTCAGTTATCATCTCCATCTCCTTTTATCACTTCATACTAGGACGTGTTGAATATCAACTCATATCAAAGCATTTACGATAGCGTCTTTATTATGAAGGACGGTTTTGATTCATCGCATCAACGACTGGTGGCATTGGCTTTGGTAACTTGCCTTCTGCCTGCAGCTCTTTGGTGGTTTTTGCATCGATAGCCAGTCCAGCAATCAGGGCAATATCTTTGACAGGTTTACGCGTGCGGGTGGCAAAGCTCACTGGCACCATGCGCGCAAACTCATAAATATGCAGATAAGACTCTTCGCCACCTTCAAAGTTTTCGTCATCTTCTAAGCGAATACCACCGATTTTAGCCAAATCAGACAACATCTCATTTTCGTCACCACTTAGACCACAGTCGGTAATCCCAAAACCCGTCATAAAACCATTTGCCCACTGTTTCAATGCCATCACGCGCTCGTACAAATCATGTTCATCATCTGGTATTAATGGCGTGTAAGAATAAGCATCGTCTTTGTCTTTAAGCTGAAAAACCGTGTCTTCCGCTTCTTCTGTTAACAGTGTCAATGCCTCATCAGGTAAAGGCGCAAAACTGAGCTCCTCAAATACCTTAGCCCATACTTGCTCATCAGGCGCATTACAGGCAGTCATAAGCCCTGTCATCAAGCCGTGCACTTCGCTGATAGACACGTCAGTCCAGTCATCAAAAGCAGTCAGCCATGTATTCCAGCCAGATATATTGTCATTCATAATAAAGATCCTAGTGATTGATTATTGCTTAAAAAATATTGCTTAAAAAATAAAAATAGACGAATAAAATAGGTGTGAGACATCGCTTGATATTATCAATCAAACCATGGCTAATAAAAATAAACAAACAACACCTAATATAGGTAATTACTTTGTTGATATAGATATTATGCGGTCACCTATGGCATTATTAAACGCAGAGAACTAAATTCATTCACGCTTACTTGTTAAGGATAAAAACTGACTATGTATGATCAACTTAGAATATTAGAAAAAATGATACTCGACATAAAAAAACAGTATCAGCTTGTCAGTGCTGAACTTAGCAGCCTCAAACAGCATCCTGTTAGCGACCCTCAAGAGCTTGCAGCATTAACGACCAAGCTCAACACTAGTCATAGCGAACGCGACGGTGCCAAAAAACAATTGAACGATCTCGACAAGCGCTACCAAAGCTTGGCTGAAGCGCATCATATGATAGGCGAAGAGCAAGACAAACTGCAAAAACAGGTCAGTCAATTGCAACAACAAAACAGCCAGTTACAGCAACAAAATAATGAATTAAAGCAGCAATATAGCGATATTAAACAGCAAAACAGTGAGCTGCAGAAAAAGAATCAATTGGCAGCGGAGCGTACACAAGTTGTATTAAAACGCTTAACCCACATCGATCAAGTAGAAGGCTGATCAGTGATGGCAATGAGCGATGACCGATCATCACTGCTTGCTAATGAAACCGACAAAATCAAAACGGTAATATCTTATATTACTCATTTTACTGACCAAACATTGTAGGATTTATCATGACCGATGACCACAAAAACTCTATAGAGAAACAGCCACAAAATGGCCAACAGCAGAATATTTCTTCTAAACTACAACCAGTCGCTGCAACTGGTTCAAATACGTCGAGTGCTACTGTGAAAACCACTATCCCTGAACCACAAATCAAAAAGGTTGATATTGCAATTGCGGGTGTCACTTATCCTATTTATTGCCCAGTACACGAACAAGAAGAGCTGCTCTCAGCTGTCTCGTATATCAATAACCATGCACTAGATCTCAAACGAGATGCGCCAAGCCTCAGTCAAGAAAGTATCTTAGTACTGTGCTGCTTGAATTTGTATGAAAAAATACACACCAATCAAAGAAGCGATGAAGATCGACTACAGCAAGACAAACAATCCGAAGCGCTATTAAATAAAATTATGAAAGACGCACAGTCTGTTTTATAAGCGCATATTAGGCGACGAAACAATAAGCGCTTCGCTCTGATGAGCCAAGCGCTTTTTTATGCCTAAGTCATAATATAATTATTTATACATTAGGGTTATAAACCTTACCTGCATGAAAATCTGCTTGATGCTCATAATTGCAAAAAAACAATGCTTGGTTTTCACCAATAGCACTTTCACTATTTGCAGCCAAGTTGGGCTTGGTTTCAAGGACGCCGCGGTATTCAGCCAAGCTGTTGCCACAAAAATTGCACTGACGCGGTGTAATCACATCCCCTTTTTTTGGCATCATGCTTTTGGGCGCACGCGGGTACATAAATTTATAAAACCCCCACATTACTATCCAAATAACGATGATGATAATGATAACAGCAAACACGGCAGTGCTCCTTTAAATATGAGTAAGCGCTATGAATGATAAAAGCCGTTTGGCGGATTATTCAATACGTCTGAACAGTATAACTTAACCATCAATACTGACGATAGTGCTATGCTTTAGCGAGTTAATTGTCCATCCATTTATCATGGTAATTTATCAATAAATGCCATGATACGGTGTAAAAAACTGGCCATAGCGGGCCAGTTTTTGTATTAAACAGAAAATAAAGTGAGCGATCTATATTAGTAAAACTATAGCTGCAACTCACTGATATCAGCGACGGTTAAAAACAATGCGCGTACTTGCTTAAGCAGCGCTAAGCGGTTGTTTTTAAGGGCGGCGTCTTCACTGTTGACCATCACATTATCAAAGAATTGCGTCAACGGCTCATCTAAGCTGGCAAGCGTTTGCAATACTTGTGTGTAATCCGCTTGTTCTAGCAGCGGTTTAACCGCCGTCTGCGCTTGCAGCACGCTTGCATATAAACTTTGCTCGGCAGATTCAGACAATAGCGATTCATCGACAGTATCAGCGACACTCACTTCTGATTTGGCCAATATATTGGCGACACGCTTGTTTGAATCAGCAAGCATTGAAGCTTGTGACAATTCGCTAAACGTTTGAACAGCGCGAATACGCTGATCAAAATCAAGCGGCATATGCGGGTTAATCGCTTGCACGGCCTGAATGATATCGACGCTCACGCCCTGCTCGGTATACATCGCACGATAGCGCGAGTTTAAGAATGCCATGACCTGAGTAAACGTATCACCCATTTTTTCAATCTTGCTGCCTTCAGCGTCACTATAGCCTTTGATTGCTTGTTCAACGAGCGCAACCAGATTAATTGGCAATTGCTTTTCGATCAAAATACGCAAGATACCGATGGCTGAACGACGTAGGCTGAACGGATCTTTTGAACCCGTCGGTGCTTGGTCAATGGCAAAAATACCAACAAGCGTATCTAAACGGTCGGCTAATGCTAAGCAAATGCCAATTGGTGTTTGTGGTAATACGTCACCGCTGAACTTGGGCAAATATTGCTCTTCTAAACTTGCCGCGACTGCTTCAGGCTCATTATTCAAACGCGCATAATAAGTGCCTGCAATGCCTTGTAATTCAGGATATTCACCTACGAGCGAGCTAGCTAAATCTGCTTTGGATAAAATACCCGCACGCACCGTTTCATCGATATCAATCTGCTGACCTTGCTGTTGCATCAAGGCGGCAATAAAGGCGGCAAGCTTGGCAATACGCTCAGATTTTTCCCAAATCGTACCCAGCTTGTCTTGGAAAACGCGAGTTTTGAGGCTTTCTGTCAACGCAAACAATGGCTGCTTCTGGTCTTGCAAGAAGAAAAACTCGGCATCGGCTAAACGCGGACGTACGACTTTCTCATTACCTTCGATAATTTGATTGGGATCTTTTGACTCAATGTTGGTAATAAAAATAAAGTAAGGCTGCAACTTGCCTGCTTTATCAGTTAAGCAAAAATACTTCTGATCCGCTTGCATGGTAGAGATAAGCGCTTCTTGCGGTACCTGTAAAAAACGTGGCTCAAAGCTTGCTCGCAGTGCAATCGGAAAATCAACCAATGCGGTGACTTCATCCAACAAATCTTGCGGCACGATAGCATCAGCATTGACCTCATCTGCTAGTGCTTTGACTTGGTTTTTGATCAGCATTTGACGCTTATCAAAATCAGCCACGACTTTTAAACCGCCTAGTAATTCTTCGTAGTCATTGGCGTGCGCAATCTCATGATAGTTAGGACTATGGAAGCGGTGGCCACGAGTTTGCGTGCCTGTTTGATGGCCTTGGATAGTCGCATCAATGACAGTACTATCTTGCATCAATACCGCCCACTGGACTGGACGCACAAATTCATTGCGGCTGGCACCTGAACGCATACGCTTAGCAATCGGTAGATTGTCTAGTGCAGTCTGAAAAATGGTAGCTAACAGTTCAGTAGTTGCTTGACCATGAATGACTTGCTCATAACCAACATAATTACCTTTGTCGGTGTTAATCGTTATCAGCTCACTGGCTTCAATGCCTAAACCCTTGGCAAAACCCATTGCTGCACGTGTTGGATTACCTTCCGCATCAAAGGCAGCTTTAATCGCAGGACCGCGCTTTTGCTCGCTACGATCCGGCTGCTTATCGCTAATGCCCTGAATTTGAAGCGCTAAACGACGCGGGGCAGCAAAGGCTTTGATACTATCGAAGCTAATTTCTGCTTCATTCAATTGTTCAGTGACACTCGCTTGTAGCGCATCACGTAGAGGTTTTAGGCTTTTTGGAGGTAGCTCTTCACACCCCAGTTCAAATAGAATAGTACTCATGGGATGCTCCTATTTATTAGTAGTTTGGTTGTTGTCAGTAGCTTGATTATTTTCTGTACTTTCAGTTGCAGCGTCTTCTTTGGGCAAATACTTATCGAGCGCCGCTTGACGATGCGCCTCATCCGCTAATGGAAAACCCAATTTTGCGCGTGCTTCAACGTAACCAATGGCAACCTTACGGGCAAGCGTACGCACACGTAGGATAAAACGCTGACGTTCGGTCACTGAAATCGCACCACGAGCGTCGAGTAAATTAAAAGCATGTGAGGCTTTTAGTACCATCTCATAGGCAGGTAATGGCAACCCTTCAGCAACCAATTTATCTGCTTGCTGCTCATAAAAGTCAAACATCTGACCCATCATTGGCACATCAGCGTGCTCAAAGTTATAGGTAGACTGTTCCACTTCATTTTGATGAAAAACATCGCCATAAGTCACACGACCAAATTCACCATCTGCCCAAACCAAATCGTAAACGCTATCAACGCCTTGCACATACATCGCCAAGCGTTCAAGACCATAAGTGATTTCGCCAGTTACTGGGAAACACTCAATGCCGCCCACTTGCTGGAAGTAGGTAAACTGGGTCACTTCCATACCGTTAAGCCAAATCTCCCAACCAAGTCCCCACGCACCTAGCGTAGGCGACTCCCAGTTGTCTTCGACGAAACGCACATCATGTACCAACGGATCGATACCAATGGCTCTTAGCGAGTCCAAATACAGCTCTTGGATATTGGGTGGATTTGGCTTTAGCACCACTTGAAACTGATAGTAATGCTGCAAGCGGTTGGGGTTGTCACCGTAGCGACCATCAGTTGGACGACGTGATGGCTGCACATAGGCAGCATTCCAACGCTCAGGACCTAACGAGCGTAAAAATGTCGCGGTGTGAAAAGTACCCGCGCCGACTTCCATATCATAAGGCTGCAAGATAACACAGCCCTTATCTGCCCAATAATTCTGTAGGGTTAGGATTAAATCCTGAAACGTCATCGGTTGAGGGTCTGTATTTTCTATCATCGGAGTTGTCGCTTGGGATGTCATAGTTTGGGTTTTCATAGTAAAGCCACTGTGGAATGGATATTTATAAATAAAGTTTTGATAGCACTCGTATAGCCTATTCGGCAACGACTCTATTTGCCTGCTCACCTTACTAAAAATTGACTATTTTATCTATATTTACATCAATTAAATTTATGCTGCAGACCTAAACCAGTCGTTATAAGGCTCATTTGTAATCAAACTACTGCAATATAGAAGGCACAAAAGTAGCAGATAAAAAAATACCCAAATGCGCGAGCATCTGGGCAGGAGGAAAGGTATGTCTTTGGTATCCTGATGAGTCAGGCTTTTTGTTTTTTAGTCGAACTGCTATTCTCTTTTTTTGGTAAAAATCTATCTGAACTAATTTCTATAGTAATTCTATTAAAACGATACTGCTATTAAGCTGTTAAAAAGATACGAGCAAATATGAAATAACCTTACTGGTAAGAGGCATTAGTCGCTTTTGGCATGATTATCCATAAAATTATATAAATTAAGATGCCAGGTACTGCTGCACTCAAAGATGAGATAATCACGAATAATACTCTCACCCAAGTTGGTGACCAACCAACGTATTCGGCAATGCCGCCCATCACACCTGCTATCATGCGATTGTTCTGTGAGCGATGTAGTTTTGCTAGTTTAGCCAAATCAAATACCTCTCTATCATTTCTATTGTTATTCAAAATTCTGCTTTTTACTTTTTTTCTTCTATTTTTATGCTTTTTTTCCGATTCTAGTCAGGAAACTACTTAGCCTTCTTAACTTATGAATAAGTATAGCAACTATTTAATATTTATCTGTTGAACGTATAGACGTACTTTGTGAGTTTATGCTAACCAAGCTTGCCCTAATCTGTCATAAAACCTCATAAACTGCTGATTTTAAATAATTATTTCAAAATGTTTCACGATTAGCTTTATTGCTGCCATATTACACATGTTGTTACAAATCCAATATTTAGCCATTTTCAGCACATAGATATTGTGTAGATGAAACTTCAGAAATGGTGAGATACTCAAACAATTACAGTTAAATTAATAGCTTGGTCATATTTTTATCAGAAAACAGTCGTATAAAAAAACACCCCTTTACAATAACCTACCTGTAAATCGCCTTAAACCTTTATAACATGCTGGTAAATAACAGATATTCCAGCAGTCTATCTATAAAATTAGTGCGATGAAGCATGACTAAAAATTAAGGAAAGCTATGTACGAGTCAGGATTGATGATTGGACATTTTGAGCCACTACACTTAGGTCAAATGCGCAGTATATTGGCTGCGGCAGGACAAGCGAAAACCTTGCATATTATCATTATGGCGCATCCAGCACCGCATCCAGACTTTGACATTACTTTGCAAGACAAAGCACGTTGGCTACAGATGGCGTGTGCTGATTTGCCATTTATCCAGATTCATACCACTCATGAGATTGAGCTGCCGCTACATGATAGCTTCGTTGATGTGACAATCGACATTCCTGCCAGCAATGCCAAACTACAACGTTTGACGACAGCGCTCGACTTACCAGCAGATACAGTATTGTTTGTCGCAGAAAACCATCCATTGGCGCAGAGTGGTGTCTATGAGCGATTATCGATACCAGTCGTCACGACCCCGCTACAGCCTGAGTTTGATTCTTATGCCATCGCTCGTAATCCAGTCGCGCATTGGTCAGCCATTCACCCGCAAGCGCGCGGCGACTATACCAAAACGGTGGCGATTGTTGGCGGCGAAAGTTCGGGTAAGACCACATTGGTGCATAAACTGGCCAATTATTATGGCGCCAGCTTTGCTTTAGAGATGGGACGCTTATATGTCGGTACAGATTTGGGCGGTAGTGAAGTCGGTCTACAATACAATGACTATGGTCCGATTGCCCTTCAGCATGCTCAAGCTATAAGAGATGCGGCGGCTAATGCGACCGCTCCTGTCACCATCGTTGATACCGATTTTGTGACCACTCAAGCATTTTGTGAAGAATATGAAGGTCGCAGCCATCCTTTTGTGGCGGCTTGTATCGATGAGTTTCGCTTAGATCATACCATTATGCTGGATAACAATACGCCGTGGATTGATGATGGCATGCGCTCATTGGGCACGCCTGAGGCGCGTGGACGCTTTGAGCAACGTCTCGTCGATATTTTTGCTCGTCATGATATCAAACCACACATGGTTGATCAGCCAGATTACGATGCGCGCTATCAGCAAGCGCTGCTGCTTATCGATCAGTATGTTTATGGCAGATAGAGGAGATGGTAAAAATAGCGATGGCAAGAATAGCGATAATACAAAAATAATATGATACTAAAAAATAAAATAAGAACTCATTGTAGTTTTAATACTTTAAGGAAAAAGGCTTTATGCGTATTCAGCTATTAGATAATATTACTGGAAAGTGGGCGATGCAATGGATTGTCACTTGGTTCATTTGCGGGGTGATAGCATTATCCGCAGGTTTTTGGCTCACGACAGAACACACCACACTTGATATGTTTTATTTGGGCGTGTCTTTCGTTGGTTTGGTCTGTGTGGTTTCGCTATCATTTCGCAAAAATGTCATGGGCAACGGGTTGGGAATGGCAGCGACTGCGGGAGAAGTCGTCGTGCAGGCGACGTCTGGTGCAGTCGGTTTGATGCTCGCGCCGCTCTTTAACTTTTTCACCCATGTCTACGGTATTTTTTATTGGTCAAAACATACCGATCCTGATGGCGACATGATACCAAAGGCGGCGAGCAAAGCGGTTTGGTTGATTACCGCCGCCTTTATTATTATTGGTCTCGCACTTTTCCCCACGGTGAATGATTTACTCGCCAGCTATGGCTATGCAGTGGTTGAAGATGATAATAGCAAATTCCTAGGATTTATCTCCTTCTTTTGGATCAACGTCATTGCTTTTGTCCTCTCCATTACTGCACAAGCCGCGATGATTTTGCGCTATTCATTTAACTGGTGGTTATGGATTATCGTTAACTTTGTCTGGCTCATCGTCAATTTAATGTCGGGCAATTACATTTTTGCCATTCAAACCATGATATATCAAATAAACGCCTTTATTGGTTTGTATGAATGGCAGCGCAGTGAACAAGGTTAACGGTTATCTTGTATGGTCATAAGTGGTGATATCTCAAAAGAATAAAACCAAAGAGCTCGCAGATATTGGCAAACATGTTGATAACGTTATAGGTTTTGACTGTGGCGTCTATCAGATAATGTGGTGGACTGGCTCAATTAGTGCTACAACTGATAGGAGAGATTTTTCAATTCATCTACTAACATGGAGGTTAGTATGTCTCGTACTCAGCAAAAGCGGCTGTCTAAACGCACACTTGAGCAATGGCTTAGTGAATATTCTGTCAGTCATCAAAACCTAGTCAATAAAAAAATCCATTGGCTATGCGTTCCTACTATATTTGTCAGCCTGTTAGGCATGGGCATGTCGCTATCAGTTTGGTTTACCTTGGTACTTAGCGCGTTGGTATTGTTATTTTATATGCGTTTATCCACGCCGTTATTCTTGGCGATGGGAATGTTTATTCTTATCTGTTTGTCAGCAATGGCATTATTACCATGGGGCTTTAAGGTTTGGGCGGCTATTTTTGTGGTTGCTTGGATTGGACAGTTCATTGGTCATAAAATTGAAGGCAAAAAACCCTCGTTTTTTGAAGACTTACAATTTTTATTAATTGGTCCAGCATGGGTAGCTAATAGCTTGATGGGTCGTAAAAAAAGCCAAGCCTAACTATTTATCCTTGATAGTATCTTTAAGCTTAGTATCTTTAAGCTCAGTATCGTTAGAATTAGTACCTAAAAAACCACCATCTAAAATTGATCTTTTTGCTCAAAAAAGCACCGCTCGACAATCCGTTAAGTGGTGCTTTGTATATTAAGCTAGCAAAGAACAAATTATGAAAAATAAGCTATCAAAAAAATTTATTGACTGTAATTAACTACTCTAACTTTCAGAACAATAACACTGTAAACATAGCGTCAAATAACCACAGCAGAACCGTTTACTTCAGAATAGAACCATTCATTTTAGAATAGAGCCAACAGCATAAGTTCAGCCTATTCGCCCGATAGTTAATACGCGACAAGCCTCTACGCAATGTACTGTAGAAATTCTTCATTACGCGCCATCACCGGCAGATACAGCACTGGCTGTCCCGTTCTAAACGTTGAGTTGGGTTTTTCTGATCGACACATTGATTTGATCGAAGAAGGGTATGAGCTGGTCGAGTATTAAGAGCTGCAAGATTCCAGCGACCAAGCAAAACGGCTGGCGCTGACTCGTTATTCGCTCTGTACCAGTCCCGACTATCTGAGCAGAATGGGATTACTTGAGACGCTAGCAGATTTGAGAAATCATGAATTTTTACAATATGGTCTGGGCAAAAGAAGCAATTTAGAGCTGACGGACGAAGAAGGCAGAAAGCTTAAGCACAGGATTCATGCCAAAATTAATGCCACTAATGCTGAGTTTTGGTAGATATGGCCGTCAAAGGTCAGGGCATTACCTTTATACAAGGTCGATATCTGAATACAGTGTCGATATTTGCTCACGCAAATAATATCACATGTCTATCACAGTCGAATTATCGCTTATAGCCCTACCGAATCCAGCAATCTTGGTTACTTGTGAGCCTTACTCAGTGATAGCAGAAATGACACCAATCAGTTTTTTGGTTTTATATCTTGCTTCTGCTAGTGCCATCTTATTCTGCGCTACCACAGTCAATACACAAGGTTTACCAATATAGTCAGTTTTGACAAATAGCATATTTCCAGCAGTGGCTTCGACGATAGTGATGTCGCACTTGCCCTGCTTCATTTGACTCGCGGATGAATCACTCAGTGCTGATAGTGTGCTACTCATCGCTGCAAACTTGTCCGTTTGATTGCTCAATTCACTGATCGAAAAGCAACTAATGGGAAAGCCATCTGTGGTGCATAAGCTAACCAATATGACTTCTCTATTGGCGTCACACAATGCTTTCATGTGGCTTAATAACGCTATTTTTGCTGGTGATTTTTCGTCTAATTTTTCTTTTAACATAGTCATATCTGGCATTAGTCTTGATTATTAAGGGTATTAAATAATGACAACAGAGACACAGCGGACTCTCTGTTCCTAGGATCTGTATAGAGCACAGGTGCCACCACATTATGCTGCATCAACATCACTCTTATTTCTTGTCCCAGTGCTGAAAGACTATCTTTGTCAGCATCTTCGCAATGAGTGATGCCAATGATACACGTGGTCTGATTTTTTTCTGGTGCAAAAAAGTGTAACAGCTTATCTAAATTGGCATAATCGGGTGTCTCGCCATATCTAATCAAAATGAGCAATCCCCATAGCGACTGATTGACAAACTCCCATAAAAAAGAAAACCGCTCTTGACCTGGCACACCGTAAATACCTAGCGCCATATCGTCAGACAGAGTGATGCGCCCATAATCGATACCGACCGTCGTGTACTCTTTACCGATATCGATACTAGATTTTGCTTCTGTTTCGATGGGGCTTATCTCGCTTAGGGTTTTGACCAACCGAGTCTTTCCAGCACCTACTTCCCCAATGATTGCTAGTTTCTGATAATTCAATTTTTTACCTCATTCCTAGGAATTTTTTGATCGCACCATAAAATTTATTAGGTTTTTTCTCATTTACGGTTTGCTCATGTATCGGTGCTGCCTCTGTGACACTCAATAAACCTAAACGATCAAACTCTCTGATAATCTGTGTGACTTGATGATGGCTGCCAAAATCACCACTGTCCGCTAGTGCATTAAACGAATAAGGCTTTTTAGTCAATTTGATACACAGGTTCATAATCATTTGCGGCTGGCTTTCATTGTTGAGATCAGGCCATGCCAGCAATCTTAAATCCTTACCTTCATAATACTTTTCAGGCACCGTATCAGATTTTTTTATATCAATAAACGGTTGAATACGTCTTTGTTGATACTCATTAAAGCTGTTTAACACAGCGCTATTATTCTCAATGAACGCATTAAAAAAGTTGCCTTGATCCACAAAATCGAACACGCTCACAGCCCAATTATTAAAGCTGCGTTTGATCACGCGCACATCCAGAAACACCCAAAGATCTTCATGTCTAGGATCAGAAGCTATCTTACTCATTAACTTGTCTACTTCCAGATAAGGGCCTTCTAGCACTTGCAGATACTGACCGTCACGGTAAGAGATGATACCCGTAATTTGCGATTTTGGATTATGCTTACGAGAGACGCTAACGATGTCTGATAACCCAGTAGGCATTCGAATAGTGCGATCACTGATAGGCACTCTACTGACGTATGCAATACACTTCATTTTGCCACCACTTGATAAAACGGCTCACGCTCGTTAAGTTATTCCTACTGCTTATAAAATAATAATTCGCTATGTACAGTACGTACATAGTGAATTTGACCTTGTTGCCAGTCTTGTCTTATTTAAGGCGCGATAAGCAACAAGGAGAGTTTGATAAATCACTCATTTTTTGAACACGACCAACCGAATTATACTTCTAGTTTATTTTCTACCGATTGTACCTTACGGCGGGCTAATGCAAGATTGGCTTTTGATTTATCAAGCACCAAATAAATAAACAAGTCTTCATGCTTGGCTGTAGGACGGATGATGTGCAGTTGAGACTCCAAGGTGATCAACATATCTTCGATTTCACCTTTGATATCTAGTGATTTCATCGTTGCGACCTTCGCCTTTACCACTTGCGAGTTACCTGCTGCTGCAAGTTCTAAGTCAACGCCGCCGCCAGCCATACCAAGTACCATGCCTGACATATAGTCGACGATACAGCCACCCATTGCACCATCAAGATTCATTAATTCTTGTAACGACTCATCGATATTTGACATACTTTTTCCTATTTATCTGATTGTATTTGAATGAAGTCATTCCATCACAGAAGTGCCTTCGTAATTTAAAGGTATGAAGCTAAATTTAGCTTATTATTTACTCTTTTTATTATTAGTATATCTTAACATACACCTAAAACTTATAAGATAATTATAACAATAAAATATCAATAACTAAGTATGTTTTTTGGTAAAAACGATATAGTCTATTGATAAACAAAGTCTACATACCGTAGCGGTGGTCATTATACTCCATATATTAGACTCGATGACGCTTGCCCCTAACCACTCATGAACAAAAAACGACCGTTGGGTAGGAAAAAATAAAAACATCGAATAGTCATGCGGATTTAAAGTTCAAAACCCCCACTCTTGACACTAAAATGCCATTGATCGTTGAATCACTCCAAGCAAAAAAACAAGGAAAAACGATGTCCGATTTACTTATAAAAAATGCCCAATTACCCAATCATAAAAACTTGGTCAATATCAGTATAAGCGGCGCTTATATTGAGAGCATTGACGATGTTGCGGAAAAAACTGAACGTGATGATGCGCCAAAAGCAATTTACGATGCTAAAGGTTACTTTGTCTGTACAGGATTCTATGAGAGCCACATTCACCTTGATAAAGCCTGCATCCTTGATCGCTGTACTATAGAGCAAGGTGATTTAAACGAGGCTGTTGAAGAAACAGGTAAGGCTAAAAAGGATTTTACAGAAGTAGATGTGTTTAATCGTGCTTCACGAGTGATTGAGATGGCGATTAAAAAAGGCACCGTTGGTCTGCGCACCTTTGTTGAAACAGATTCAAAAACAGAGATGCGTGCCTTTAATGCCATCAAAAAAGCCCGCGACACCTATGCATTTGCCATCGATATAGAGATTTGCGCCTTTGCGCAATCAGGATTGACCAATGACCTGCATACTCATGAGCTACTTAAACTGGCATTGTCACAGGGCGCTGATTTGGTTGGTGGTTGCCCATACAAAGATGAGAATCCTCACAAGCATATTGAAATGGTGTTTGACTTGGCTGAGCAGTTTGACGTCGATGTTGATTTTCATCTGGATTTTGATCTGGATCCACAAGGCTCGAGCATTCCAAAATTGGTTGAAGAAACCATCAAGCGCCATTATCAAGGTCGCGTGTCTATTGGTCATGTGACTAAATTATCGGCGATGGACAAAGACAAGCGTATAGAAATGGCTGCCTTACTGAAATTCGCTGACATTACCTTGACAGTGTTACCAGCCACCGACATATTTTTGAATGGACGTAATTATGAGGCGCTCATTCCTAGAGGCATGGTCAACGCCAATGAGCTATTAGCAATGGGCATCAATACGACTATTTCTAGTAATAATATTTTAAATGCTTTCACGCCTTACGGTGATGCCTCACTAATTAGAATGGCAAATATGTATGCCAATATCACTCAATTAGCAAAAGATGAGCAGATAGCGGAGGTATTCGATATGATTAGCAAAAATGCAGCGAAGCTTTTGTCACGGCAAACGGAGATTAAAGTAGGAGCACTGGCTACCCTAGTCATATTAGAAGCGAAAGACGCGGTAGAAGCGATTAGAATCAATTCGCAAGCCATCGCAGGCTTTAAGCATGGCAAGCAAAATTTTTGCAATGAGGTCGCCCATATTTGCTTTTAATAACTTGAGTAACTTGAATACTCTTTAATTGAGTACATTCAGTCAATTGAAAGATACAGCCTATCAATGCGCCAGCACCTTTATCATGAAACATAGGCTTAAAACGATAAAAGCGTCACCCAACTATACATTGGATGACGCTTTTCATAACGGTTTTTTTACTATTTACTATAGCATTAACATCATGGTTTAAATACTTTTATATGCAGATAAGCTTAGTCCAAGGTTTGCACACCGCCGCCATTCACAAATATGGTTTGACCACTGACCCACTCAGATAGTGGTGCGGCAAAGTACAGCATAGCACCAGCGATATCATCAGCTTCACCCAAACGTTGAATCGGCGTATGCTCTAGCATTTTCTTTTCGATTTCTGGTGTTAGTACAGTTTTTAACGCATCAGTACGCGTTGCACCAGGGCCAACCGCGTTGACGCGTACCTCAGGGCCAAAATCATGTGCCAAGTTCGCCACCATATGATTGACAGCCGCTTTTGATCCCGCATAACCACTCATTTTCGGGCTTTTATTGATACTCGACATCGAAGTGGTAAATACAATCGAGCCATAACCCGACGCTTTCATGTGTGGCACGCATAATTGAGACAAGCGCCAGCAACTAAAAACATTCAACTCAAAGTCACGGCGAATATCATCGACCGATGCTGTGGCTGGGTTTTCACGACCACCGCCGCCGCCACCAGCATTATTGATTAAAATATTCACAGTGCCAAATTCAGCGACGACCTTATCTACCATAGCGACCAAATCTTCATCTTTTAAGATATTACATTCGACTGCCAAGCCTTTTACACCATAAGCTTCGATATCCTTGACCGCAGCCTTTGCGTCTTCTAATTTTAAATCAGCAACAGCGATATTTGCCCCAGCTTGTGCTAGACGTAACGCCGTTGCTTTACCAATACCATTTGCACCACCCGTCACAATTGCGGTTTTTCCTGACAGATCAAATAATTCATTAAATGCTCTATGTTTGAATTCTTGCATAATTATTCCTTATTATCATCATGTTTATAGATGGATTATTTGTTGTTATATTCGTTTAAACGATCTATATAATTATGCGTGATTAAACTGAGGCTAATGTGTCAAATTGACCACCTTTTGTAACTTAGTTTTGGCGCTACAACTTTTAGTAATCTATGTCGTGAATTCCGTCGATAGTAGCTTGGAATGTCATCGAAATATTCTTAAGAAACAATGACAACCCTTAAAATCAGGACAAAAAAAAGCCTCACAATAAAGTGAGGCTTTGATGCTTTTTCAAGCCATATTTGGAGCGGGAAAAGAGATTCGAACTCTCGACCCCAACCTTGGCAAGGTTATGCTCTACCACTGAGCTATTCCCGCTGATTATCGAATTGTAGTGTTGTTAACAACAACTCCGTCTCGATAGGCTGGCTATTCTATCAGATATTCTAACCCTGTCAACCTCATTTTTAACGTTTATTTCCAATATTATGTCTTTAACTCGCTATTTATTGATGTAATTATCATAAATAATTGATTTAGCGATAATTATTTATTTTAAATAATATCAATTATTTTTCACAATAATGTTAGAAATCTAAAGCTCTGTCCTTGTAGGTAGTATCTCATTGCCTATGAGACTATTTTTTGACTGAGATTTATGCCGCCTATCAAGTTTATAGACGTTAGTATCGAAAAATAGATTTGTTGGTGTCAACGTCCCTCTCACTTACAATCCTACGTTGTATTGTTACTTTTCCTGCATTGGTTTTGCCTTAGTAACATTATTATACTTATGCCTAATGACAGTTCGGGTAAAATTTTACTGTTGAGGTCACGTAGCAAGCATAGGTAGAACATTAATAAAAAATTGCCTTACTTGCTGCTTTGACTCTTTATTCCACAAAAAATTTAATACGAGTCATTTGAACGATAATTGTTTCAACGATAATCACTTTAACGACAACCGCTTTATTATTAATAGCCGCTTTGTTTTATTTTATTTTTTATCATTTACAGTGAGGATGTTTATTATGAAAAAATTACTGACCAGCACCGTGATGGCCGCTTCATTGTCGGCACTAGCACTGACAGGTTGTACCAGCACCACCAGTACTGGTGCCGTTGGCGTTGACCGTCAGCAGCTATTACTGGTTTCTAGTGAGCAAGTTTTGCAGCTGTCTGCACAGAGTTATGCCAAAACGTTGCAAGAAGCAAAAGCGCGCGGCGTGCTAGATACCAATAAGGCTCAGCTTAATCGCTTAAAGAACATCGCTAATCGTTTGGTCGGTCAGGTCGGTGTCTACCGTCCAGATGCGGCGAAATGGCAATGGGAAGTGCATACGATCAAATCTAATGAGCTGAATGCCTTTGTGGTACCAGGTGGTAAAATCATGTTTTACTCGGGTATCATTGACCGCCTGAATCTCACGGATGACGAGATTGCGGCTATTATGGGTCATGAGATGTCACATGCGCTGCGTGAGCACTCACGTGAACGTCTCTCACGTCAATATGCGACACAGACTGGTATCGGCGTGGCTGCTAGTATATTTGGACTGTCACAAGGTCAAGCTGAACTAGCAAACGTTGCTGGGGATTTGGGACTGAGCCGTCCGCACAGTCGTACACAAGAAGCTGAAGCCGATCAAATTGGTTTAGAGTTAATGGCACGTGCTGGCTATAACCCGCAAGCAGCGGTTACCTTATGGCAAAAAATGCAAAGCGCGAGCCAAGGTGAGCCACCACAGTTCTTAAGCACTCACCCGACCAGCAGCAATCGTATTGCTCAATTGCAATCGTTAATGCCTAAAGTGATGCCGCTTTATCAAAAAGCGCGTCGCTAACGAGATTGTTAGATTTCATGCTTTGAGTAAATGGCTGTTACTTATAATGATTGTTACTTATAAAAGCAGAGTACATGTTATAAATTGTGCTCTGCTTTTTTATGCTGATAGCTAACAGATACCGCTACTTGCCATGACTGGCTATTATTTATCGTCATTAAAGACAGTATGTTAAAAAGAATATCTTTCATTGCTATATTTTTTAAAAACAGGATAGCTCAAAAGTTTAATCGCTTACAGGCACACGCCACTTAATAGCAGGCTTTACCGCTAATAGCGTCTGCTATAATGGGCATTATTTGCAATTCACAAATTGCTAAGTATGATACCGCCAAGTACTATTAGGCAAAATATATGGAAAGATCATTATGAGTAAAACACCGACCGCTGATGCGCTCAATGCTGAGCTACAAGCGTTGCAGCCGCAACATATAGAATTGTTGAATGAGTCAATGAATCATTCTGGCTATTTTGATGGTAAAGAAAGCCATTTTAAGCTTACGATTGTTAGTGATGCTTTTGAAGGCAAAAGATTGGTCGCACGGCATCAGCTTGTATATGGAATGGCAAACTCCTTATTAACCTCGCAAGGCGGTCAAATTCATGCTTTAGCGATTCATGCTTACACCCCAATAGAATGGCAAGGTCAAAGCCCTGATAGTCCGTTATGTGCTGGACAAAACAAGGGCTAATAACGAACTATTGCGAAGGTAGGGCTTTCCATACCATAATTATATGTAACCATTAAGCGCTGAAACTGCACCTTTAAAGGAAATAATATCTCATGAAACATCTACACATGCTCATGGCTGTATTGCTCATTGCCCTATTTTTATATCAGAGCTATTTGGTATTAAGCTCAAACAAGCAAGCGCCACGCGTGGTTAAAATCTCTTCGCACGTTCTCTATGCCCTCATTATTGTGTCAGGGGCAGTCATGCTAATGCAGCTGATGAGTGCCAATGCACCCATACAATGGGTATTTGCAAAAGTAATCTTACTCGTTGCGGCTATCAGTGCCAGTATCAAAGCGTTTAATAACCACGCCACATCTAGTCAAAGAAAGACCGGTATTCTTATTGCTGGAGCGGCATATGTGGGCATTGTGGTACTAGCCTTTGCTAAACCTGGTAACTTATTTTAATAAACATATGACATTTTTATTGCACAAATACTTATATTACCAGCATTGAAAATATTTAATAAGTGCTATATTTTCAATATCTTAATCCCATTATTTTTGCTATCTTACATAAATACAATCGCCTCAATCTAGCCTAATGGAGCCACTATGAAAACTCTTACTGCAGCGACACTACTGGCGACAGCTGGCATTTTTGGTCTCTCAGGCTGTGCCTCGACGGGCAATGTCACGCCACAATATGTGCCGCCAAGCACGTATCAAAGTTACGATTGCCAAGCCCTTAGTCAAGAATATGCCCGCGTCAATCGCTATGTCGACGCGGCGCGCAATGAGCAATCAACTTTATCCGCCTCAGGTGTCGGGGTTGGGGTTTCTGCGGGACGTTGGGGCATCTCCCCTAATATTAGCTTTGGCGTTGGCAAAAGCAACAATACCAAGGCGCGCGATGCAAAATTATCACGGCTCTATGGCGAGCGTGATGCCATCATTCAATCCGCCCGCATTCAGCATTGTAGCTTTGCCAATGGTGTTAAGATTTATGGCGAGTAATACGTGATAGATTATGTGTAATAGATTATATTTAATAAGTTAAGTTTGATAAGTAATATTTAACTGCTCAACTCTTTGATGACTTTAGATAGTATTTGTTATAAAAAAGCCAGCATGCAATAAGCATACTGGCTTTTTTATAATCATAATCCGTTAAAACTCAAGAATGTAAGCTTTGTACCCACTGAACAATTTGATCGCTAGGTAACGCACCTGACTGCCGTGCTATCTCTCTACCATTTTTAAAAGCCACCATGGTTGGCAAACTGCGAATATTATAAGGTGCCGCCGCTTGCTCATATTTATCGGTTTGTATTTTGGCAAACACTACTTGTGGCAACTGACTGGCTGCCGTCTTGAACTGCGGTGCCATCATCAGACACGGCTGACACCAACTCGCCCAAAAATCAACGATGGTCAAGACTTCATTTTTTTGAATGACTTTACGAACCGTTTGGGCGTTTAGTTCATGAGGACTCCCCGTTAATAACGGCTGACCACATTTGCCACAATTTGGCGCAGCACTAAGTTTGGCTGCTGGTATGCGGTTGGTTGCCTGACAATGTGGGCAGACCAGATGAGAGTTTTGCTCACTCATTATAAGACTCCTATACAAGTAGCATGGGTATTGGTCGATCAAAGTATCCAATACCCATGCTTGATTATGTATTTATGACAATAAATCTAGCGACTTTTTAACGCTTGCAGGTATTCACCCCAAGCATTTTATACAAAGGACAAAAGCGGAAGAGTCCCGTGAGTAAAGGCACTAAGCCAATCACGCCCCACCAGCTTTGAAAATACAAACCCAAGCCGATAATCACAACACCCGCGATGATACGTAGTAAACGCTCAGTACTGCCGATATTAATTTCCATGGTTCAATCCTTAAGTGTGAAGGCTTAATGGTAGAGGAGTAATATAGCCATGTGTTTACGGTAAAGACTAGCATTATGATGGCTTATACTCGTATTGTGCTTACGTAACGTGATGCATGTTTATAATGTTTGCTTATTCTGATGTCTGCTTATCCTGATATCTGTCTTATTGCCCAAGTACATTAATCGGTACTTTGAGATAACGGGTACCATTGTCTTCTGGCTCTGGGAAATGACCTGCATCGATGTTTACTTGTACCGATGGAATAATTAGACGCGGCATGTCAAGAGTGGCATCGCGGCGCTCACGCATTTGCACAAACTCTGCTTCATTGATGCCATCTTTGACATGGATATTGCCCAGTTTCTGTGCAGCGACAGTCGTGGTTGGACAGTGTTGACGACCCTTGCTTGGATAATCATGGCACAGATATATTATCGTATCTTCAGGGAGCGCAAGGAGCTTCTTGATTGAGTGGTACAGCGTCTTGGCATCCCCACCTGGAAAGTCACAGCGAGCCGTCCCGACATCAGGAGCAAATAAAGTATCACCAACAAAGACCACGGTCTTTTCATCATCAGTAGCAATATAGGCCATATCTGCCGGCGTATGACCCGGTACATACATGACCGTAATAGTAATATTGCCAAGCGCCAAGGTATCGCCCTCATCCGTTAGAATATCGAACTGGCTGGCATCGGTGCGAAAGCTGGTATCAAAGTTGAATATTTGCTTAAATATTTTTTGCACTTCGGTGATATGTTGACCGATTACCAACTGCCCGCCAAGTGTGTCTTTGACATGTATCGCGGCGGATATATGATCAGCATGCGCATGAGTCTCTATGATGTAAACCAGCTTCCAACCATGCTCGCGGACGAACTCTATCACCTCATCGACGCTAGTAGTACTCGTGCGCCCTGACTTAGCATCAAAATCCAATACAGGATCGATGATGGCACAGACTTGTTGTTGAACGTCCGCGAGTACGTGAGTATAAGTTTCTGTGTCGCTATGTAAGAATGAATGAACTTGCATGGCTACCTCTTGGCTTTTAGATGAATATTTTATTTTTTGATAAATTGTTCAGTATAATATGCACCGGCTTCAGCTTATCGTATTGACCGCCACATATTTATCAACGATGCATATCAATATAGCAACGATTTAACATTTTATCAATTTATATAATGTAAATAATGATAACTTGCTATCCGTGGCAATATCATTGATAATTAATCTTATCTTAGCTATTAATCCTAAATTTTTTATTATGTCTTATATAAGGAGCTTGCTCTGACTACTTCTACTTCAGCATTGAGCACCTCGACTACTAGCATTGATGATGCGTCATCTAGCGTAGCAGACTTTGCCCCTAAAGACCTTACTGAGCAAATGCAGCAAGCGTCCATGCAAGCCAGCCAATTGTTAAAGTCGCTTTCACATCCAGATCGCTTATTACTCTTATGTCAGTTGACTCAAGGAGAATATTGCGTCAGCGAGCTTGAAAGCTTAGTCGGTGTTGGTCAGCCAAGCTTGTCACAGCAGCTTGGTATTCTACGCAAAGATGCGCTGGTGACGACCCGCCGTGAAGGCAAGCAAATCTATTATAGTATTGCCAGCGACGATGCCTTGGCGGTGTTACATTTATTGTATGAACGCTTTTGTGCCAAAACTGACAGCTAGTTTGTTGGCTTGAGTTTTTAGCATCACTTGTTAGCGTCATTTTTCAGCATAACTTTATGAATTTAGCGCTTGGCTGTATTTAACCTTTTCTTTTCTTTTCTTTTATTCAATTTTTTCTACTATAGTCGGTTCAATATAGTTTAGATACAAGGAAGGCAAGCGAAAGTACTACCAATAGTAGACTAAGCGAGCCTGACACCGTATCTGATTTATATAAGATTGACTATATATTGTGATGACATATTGCTATGCCTTCTATTGCCGCTCGTCTGATTCCTGCTTGGTTGCGTCAATACCAGCTGTCTGCCCTGCCAACTGACGTTGTTGCTGGGTTGGTGGTTGGGGTGCTCGTCATTCCGCAAAGCTTAGGTTATGCGGTATTGGCAGGATTACCACCCGTCTATGGACTCTACGCGGCCATCGTTCCCGTGCTGGTCTATGCATGGATAGGCTCGAGTAATGTGCAAGCAGTAGGGCCTGTCGCTATTACAGCGATTATGACAGCCAGTAGCCTACATCCTTATGCTACAGAGGGCTCTCAGCAGTATATATTGATGGCAAGTTTGCTGTCATTGATGGTTGGTACGATGTTATGGCTAGCAGGGCGGCTCAAACTGGGCTGGATTATGCAGTTTATCAGTCGCGGCGTTTCAGCAGGCTTTATCAGTGGTGCCGCCGTATTAATTTTTATCAGTCAGCTTAAATATCTGACCGCGATTCCTATTGCGGGAAATAACTTAATCGGTTATCTATCAAGCACGCAAATGTATGCACGCCAGCTACATCCGCTAACCTTAGTTATTGGCGTCATTGCTTTTGCACTGTTGGTGGCCAGTCGCTACGGTAGCAAATGGCTATGGAAGTCTTGGTTATCAGCGTCTTATGCCAAATGGGCTGAGCGACTATTTCCGCTTATTTTGCTCGGTATTGCGATTGTTTTGAGCATTAGCTTACACTGGACCACGAACGGCGTGGCCACGATTGGGAATATTCCACAAGGCTTACCAACCTTTACTCTGCCCTATGTACCAGACTTCGATGAAGCGCTGAATTTATTACCTAGCGCAGGTTTAATGGCATTGATTATCTTTGTCTCTAGCAGCTCCGTCGCCAGCAACTATGCACGCCTGCGCGGTGAGGCTTTTAACGCCAATAGGGAGCTGACTGGACTGGGGCTTGCCAATATGGCAGGTGGCTTTTTTCAAGGCTTTACCGTCGCTGGCGGCTTTTCGCGCACCGCTATCAATGCCGACTCAGGGGCCAAAACACCAGTTGCAAGTTTAGTAACTGTGCTGGTCATGATTGCTGCTTTAATCGCTTTTGGCAATGTACTCGCACCACTGCCCTACGCTTTATTGGGTGCAACCATCATGGCATCGATCATCGGTCTCATTGATATGGCAACCTTGAAGTCGGCATGGCAACGCGACCGCCTAGATGCGGCCAGCTTTTTGGCGGCATTCATCGGCGTATTGATATTTGGATTAAATACTGGCTTGGTGATTGGTTTGATGGTGTCGTTTGCTAGCCTCATTTGGCAATCGAGTAAACCGCACGTCGCTGTGGTTGGGCAGCTAGCTGGCACAGGGCATTTTCGCAATATAAACCGTCACGATGTGGTGACCTTTAGCAATTTATTGATGCTGCGTATCGATGAGAGCTTATTTTTTGGCAATAGTGAATCCGTCCATCGTAGGGTCATACAAGCCACTCAGCAATATCCAGAAGCGCATGAGGTCATACTCATCATGTCAGCAGTCAATCATATTGATTTGACCGGACAAGAGATGCTGATTAGCCTCAATCAAGAGCTGTTGAACCAAAATAAACATTTAAACTTTAGCTTTATTAAAGGGCCAGTAATGGACATCATCGAGCATACTCCGGTCATTACTAACCTCTCAGGTCAAGTTTATTTAAGCACGATGGATGCGGTAAATGCGCTAAAGGATTTCTAATCGGTCTGTGAGACTATGTTGCTCAATCAAGCATAATTATTATTATGCTGTGACAAAATATAGATATGATAAAAGCTGTGTTATGCTAAATTGGTATAAGCCCTTAAAAAATACAGCCTTTAGAAGAGATACCTAAAGTACAGCCTTTATAAAATGGCACTTAGCTACAATACGATACCTCCAAACGTCTTTTAATATACGCGACCGAAGCTACTTATGACCGATAACTTAACCATTTATAAGCAAATTTATCCAAGCCAATGCACCAAGATTGCTGAGCTTGGCTACCGCTCCGTGCTCAATATTCGTCCTGATGCCGAGACAGAAACGCAGCCCAATAGCGGCGACTTTACCAGTGCGACGACAAAAGCCAACCTTACTTATCATCATTTACCCTTTGATGATGAGCGCTTGAGCATGGCGACTGTCGAGCAGTTTGCGGCGTTTTATCGCTCTATGCCTAAACCAATATTGATGTTTTGCGGAACAGGTGCACGTGCTAAATTGTTGTATCAAAGCGCATTGATGCAAGGTTTGTTGTAAAAACCGCTATACCTTATTGAAATATTTTAATCCAAGCGCAAAAGTTTCGTTTTTACGCTAAAAAATAAAAAGGAGCTCTTATGAGCCATCAAATTAGTATTACCGGACAAATCACCCCTGATCAAGTACCTATGATTGCTGAAAATGGTTTTAAAACCATTATTAACAACCGTCCAGATGGTGAAGAGCCGAATCAACCGACCAGCGCTGAGATTGAAGCTGCCGCTAAAAAAGCAGGTCTTGCTTATAAAGAAGTGTCTTTCGCTGGTAGTGAGCTTAATCAAAACCATGTCGAAGAATTTGCTGATTTCTTTAATCAAGCTGAACAGCCAATGCTGATCTTTTGCCGTACTGGCAACCGCTCAACAGGTATTTATGAAGCGGCAAAGCGTATGGATTTATTAGACGATTGATAGTGATTTAAATATAATCGCTACTGCTGAAAAAACGCCCGTCCAAATTTTGGATGGGTGTTTTTTATTGGAATTACTAAACTATAGACTGGTCAATTTTCAGCATTGGGTACATAATCAAATTTTATTTATATAATTTGATAGGATTTTATGATGCAAAAACCACTTCTCATTATCGGCAATAAAAACTATTCGTCATGGTCATTACGAGCTTGGCTATTACTCAAAGCTTTTAATATTGATTTTGATGAGCAACTGATTGAACTGTTTCATCCATCCGCGATACCCATTCTCAATGAACATGCGCCAACAGGCAAAGTACCGGTTCTGGTTTATGGTCAAGGTGATGAAAAAGTTACGGTATGGGATACTTTAGCGATAGCCATTCACGCCAATGATTATTTGACAGAATTAGATCTTTGGACAGGATTGAAGAAGTCTGACGCTGAGACCAATACTAGCAACAGAATAAATAGCGCTTATTGCCAAAGCATCATCGCTGAGATGCACTCAGGGTTCATGGGCATTCGTAGTGAGATGCCGATGAACATTCGAGCTAAAGCAAAAATACAACCTAGCAATGCCTGCTTAAATGATATCGCGCGTATAGAAACAATATTCGAAGATTGCCTGAAAGAGCGCTCAAAAGACGGCTACTTGTTTGGTTCATTTACGGCTGCTGATGCTTTTTTCGCACCAGTTATTCTACGCTTGCAAACGTATGCCGATGCCTCTGACATAGCATTGAAATCAACGACCAAACAATATTGTGAAACGATGTTAAACAATCCTCATCTACAGGCTTGGCGAGAGGCAGCACTTGAAGAAACTCGCGTAATTAAAGAAGATGAAGCAGGTGAGATACTGTCGGTGGTTGGGGTGTTGGCTGACCAAAAGTGAATCATTGAAAACGAGCTTAATAATTATCTTTTAAAGGATATTCATTAGGCTCTATATAGCCTTTGTTTTTTTGATAATTAATACGATAAGTAGCGTTATGATATTTCTTGCCTTTCACAAATCCATTGAGTGTTATTTCTAAAGGATAAAACCCATTAACGGTTTTATGACTATCGATAGTAAAGGTAGTTTTGGTATTATCGCACTCTGACATATCGTCTTCGCATTTCCCCGCATTTTCGTTATTAAAATTAATACCTATCCAACTCTGTGTAATACCGCTGCCACTAGGTGTCAATATGACAAGACTATCACTGTAATAACCTTGATGCGTATCACCATGCTCATTTATAAAGCCCCACGTATTTGTCGCAAACTGTTCTAAATCCCAACCACTTAAACCAAGACCATTACTGCCTGCATTCATATAAGGATTGGCCGACTCAACTTGCCAGCCTTCACCTTTAGGCTTTAAAACAAACATACCGACTAAACCACTGTCAAAGCGAGTGTCGGTATACTCCAACGCTTCACCATCCTCGTTAAAACTAGCGTTACCTTTCATCACTATATATAAACGTTTACCTTTATCCGTCTCTATGACCTTTTGCCTATCAATATCGATGCAATAGCCCGTCATATAAGGCTCTCTAGTTAAACCATTGACGGAACCAGAAGGAGCAATCGCGCCATGACACCCTAATGCTTCATTATAAAGCGGATAGTACGGCTTGAGGATATCCATCACACTATCAGCAGCAGAGGCTGTACCGCATATTAATGTGACTGTAATAAGGAACGCTACTTTTCTTAAGCTGAGTAATCCTAAATTAGATTTGAACATCTTAAATACTTCCTTTGAAGCTCTCAAAATTTTTATCGTTCATTTTTATGAAACACGAATATAGTTATGAATATGAATCAAAAGCTTACATCTTTCATTGGATAATCATTAGGTACTTGATACCCTAATCGGGGTTGATACTTAATAAGATAGACTTGATTTTTATATACCTTATCATCTTCAAAACCGTTTAGCGTAATCTCTAACGGATAAAAACCATTAATTATCGTCTTCTTATCAACGCCTAGCTTAGCCTTTAAAAGTGTACAAGTACTGGCATCAGGATTGCTACAACCTCCTGCTGACCCAGATCCTCCATTAGAATGTTCATACTTGGCTTCTACCCAGCTTCTTCTAATATTACTCTTGTCTGGTGTAAGTAAAATAAAAGCCGAGCCTGAATGAACCCAATGCGAATCACTATGAATGTTAATAAATCCCCATTTATCAGGGGCAACTTGTATCAGCTTCCAGTCTTTTAGACCTTTACCAGAAGCACCTGCATTCATCGCTGGATTGGCAGATTCTACTTCCCAGCCTGAACCTTGTGGCTTTAGAACAAACATGCCTACTAGACCAGAAAATACGTGTGCTCCATACGCTTCGCTACCGTCTTCATTAAAACCGATATCGCCAATGACCGATATATATAGCCTTGTACCCTGCTTGGCTTGTACCTTTAATTGTCTATCAATTTTAATACAGTAACCGTTTTGATAAAGTGTGCCTTCGCCATCTGATGAACCGTTATTAGCCATAATACCTCGACACTGCTTAGCCTCATTATAGATAGGATAGTATTCATTCAGAATCTCATTGACCGTTTGCCCTGCATAAGCATTGGTTACACTAAATATAAACGATATAAAAACCAGACATTTAACCCAATGATTATTTTTGCGAACTGCATATTTATTTTTCACTATTAAGGCTCTCATAAAATATTAACGAACATAAGTTAATTGATAAATTTTTACAAGTAGTATATCAGCACCCATAAAAAAACCACCTCAAAAGAGGTGGCTTGTTAGACTAAATTTAGCGTGAAATAACTTACTGCATAACCAAGTACTCAAACGCTGATAATGCCGCTTTGCTACCTTCACCCATCGCAATATTAATCTGCTTAAATGGCACAGTCGTGACGTCACCACAAGCAAAGATACCTTTGCGATCAGTACGGCAGCGCTCATCAATCTCAATCTCGCCAAAACGGTTCAAATCAACAAAGCCTTTGACAAACGCAGAGTTCGGTACTAAGCCGATCTGTACAAACACCCCTGCCAAGTCACGCTCATGAGTATCACCTGTGCTGCGATCTTGATAAACGATCGAAGTCACTTTACCATCAGTCGCTTTAATTTCTTGCGTCGCTGCGCCAGTGATAAATTCGATATTGGCTTTCTCTTTGGCTTTGTTAATCAACACCTGATCCGCTTTTAAATCATCCGCGAACTCAAGCACGGTCACATGCTTCACGATACCAGCAAGATCTAATGCCGCTTCGATACCAGAGTTACCACCACCGACGACAGCAATATCTTTACCCTTAAAGAATGGGCCATCACAGTGAGCACAGAAAGCCACGCCTTTACCGATGTTTTCTTCTTCACCTGGAACACCAAGCTTACGCCACTGAGCACCCGTCGCTAAGATAATACTGCGTGTCTCAAACGTCTCACCCGTATTTAGATGAATGCGATAGTTTTCATCTTCTGTCTCACTAATTTCTTTGACGCTGACGTGCTCTTTTAAAGTAATATCGTATTCGCGTAAATGCTTTTCAAAGTTCGCTGACAGCTCAGTACCAGTCGTTAAAGGCACAGAAATCAAGTTTTCGATATCCTGCGTGTCTTTCACCTGTCCGCCGATACGATCAGCAACCATCGTCACTTTTAAGCCTTTACGAGCGGTATAAATCGCAGCGGCAACGCCAGCTGGACCTGCACCAATAATCGTCACATCTTGCTGCTCTAACTGCTCAGCATCGTCAGCAGCTTCTGCTAACAAGTCAGGAAATTGCTCTTGCAACTTTCCAATCAATTTTGCCGTGTCGATGAGACCATTGGCAAACGGTTTACCATTTAAGAATACCGCTGGTACACCTTGGATGTTATTAGCATCAACCTGCTCTTGGAATAGAGCACCATCAATCATCTCGTTGCTAATACCATCGTTCAATAGTGCAAACTGGTTGAGCGCTTGCACCACTTCTGGGCAACTATGGCAAGATAGCGACACGTAAGTTTGAAACTGTAGTGGCTTATTAAAACGCTTAATCAGCTTTTGAATACTTTCATCCAATTTTAGCGTATGACCACCGGCTTGCAAAATAGCCAAAATCAGCGAGGTAAATTCATGACCACCGGGAATACCACTAAAGACGATACCCGTATCAGTCAATTCACCATCGACATGACTGACCACTTTAAAGCTAATTGGACTTGGTAAGCTATCATCAGTTGCTGTTGCATCAAAATTGATTTTATCTGTGGTGCCAGCGATTTTAGTCAAAAAATCAATCAATTCAGCACGCTTGCTATGTTCGCCACTACCCAATACAAAGGTAATTGGACGAGTCATTTTTTCGCTATAACTTTTGATGGCATCTAATAAACTTTTATCTATCATGTTTGTTCCTCATCATTACTGGATATGTAACGGCAACTGTCAAGTTGCTCGTTCAAATATAGACTATTTGGTATTAATAATTTTATCTAAAATATTATAGGCCATAAGTTTATGCCCTTTGATGTCTCTATTATCATAGGTTCTGAGGGTTTCGGCAAGCTGAGAAACTCAAACCTTATGTTTTATAAAACCAATCATTAATTATTATTTAAAATTAAATATTAATCTACATGTAGATTATTCTCATGGTAACAAGGCTATTTTTTCGCTACAATCAAATGAGGCTAATAAGAAAAACTCTTATTTCCCTCGTTGCAGATTGTCTTTTATGCAAGTTTATCAAAGACGCTTTCTGCTACTATTAGGTCTTATCCATATTGAGCTAAATAGTGTTTTGGCTTAATAAAATCAAGTCTCGAAATCATAGCAATTCATCAAAACAATCTTACGACCATGCGCGGATGCTTACTGCAAACTTGCGCTTCATAACAAGGATGACAACATGAGAAAGACTGATACATGGCAAGATAACAAAGACATTATTGCTGAGCTTAAGCTAAAAGACAGTCATTTTGCGACGATCTTTGATGAGCATACCCAGCTAGATCAGCAGATTAATCAGTTGGATAAAAACTTGGTGACACACACCAGTCGCGATGAAGAAATTGAACTGATGAAACGACGAAAACTGCATTTAAAAGATGAGATTTATAAGATAATTGATAAAAATAAACTACAATCTCATGCTTAGCGCTTCACTTATTATCACGATGCATGAATAAAAACATTTATTGATAAATAACACAAAAAGACCCCATCAACTTATGCTGATGGGGTCTTCATTTATAATGCTGATTTAACTCAAAGTAGGATATACAGCACTACAAATATCTAAAGTATTGAACCAGTTCGTTAAATCAAGAGTTAGATTTTACCAACAAGATCAAGACTTGGTTTTAGCGTTTCTTGACCAGCTTCCCAAGCGGCAGGGCAAACTTCGCCATCGTTTTCACGAACATATTGAGCTGCTTTTACTTTACGTAGCATGTCTTTTGCACTACGGCCAATACCACCAGCATGAATCTCAGCAACTTGAATCAAGCCGTCTGGATCAACTAGGAATGTACCGCGTTCAGCCAAACCTGCTTCTTCGATCATGACGTTAAAGCCACGAGTGATACGGCCAGTAGGATCACCGATCATTGGGTATTGTACTTTACCGATCGCTTCTGAAGAATCATGCCATGCTTTATGCGTGAAATGAGTATCCGTAGATACTGAGTATACTTCTACGCCCAAACCTTTAAGCTCGTCATAATGAGCCGCCATGTCTTCAAGTTCAGTTGGGCAAACAAAGGTAAAGTCAGCTGGGTAGAATAAAAAGATTGCCCAGTTGCCTTTTACATCTTCTGAAGTGATGGTTTTGAATTCACCATTAACGTACGCATCAGCTGAAAATTCTGGGATTTCTTGATTGATAATAGACGCCATGATTGGCTCCTTTATAGTTGATTGATAGTTAAGTTAATTGAAATTTCTTGGTATGATTGTTTCTATTAAGCCTTTACTGCTTTGGGCTACCTGACAAACTATACGCGAATTCTATCGTTAATCCAGTTAAAAGTTTTTAATGTGATGTTTTGTTTTATTAAACTTGTTAAACTATTCTCTCTACTTTTTATCATCAGTGCATTATGCATCAGCCACTATAGAGCATGCGTCAGTCACTATACAGCCGTTAGGTTACGTTAAGATGACATCGAGTGTGGATATCGAATTGGTACACCAAATGAATCAGCCTAATATATCGCCTTAAAAACCCATTAATAGAGAGGTTTTATGATTACTTTACGTCAACTTGAGTTTGCTTTAGCAGTGGCCAAGCACCGTCACTTCAAACGTGCAGCAGAAGACTGTAATATCTCACAATCGGCACTGAGCTTGGGTATCGCCGAGTTAGAAAAGCAACTGGATACGCAGATTTTTGAGCGTAATAATAAGCAGGTATTGATTACCCCTATCGGTGAAGACATTTTAACGCGGGCGCAGCGAGTTTTTTCTGAAGTCAATGATTTGACCACACGCGCCCATAGCCATCAATCGCCGCTGGCGTATCCGATGACTGTCGGTATCATTCCAACGATTGCGCCTTATCTACTGCCAAAAGTCTTACCTGCCCTGCGTGCTCAATATCCTGAGTTTCGTATGACCATCGTTGAGCAACAAACGGAGCGTTTGCTAGAGCAAGTGCGTTACGGTCATATTGATACGGCTATTATTGCGCTGCCTTATGCGGTCGATGGTTTGCACAGCTTTGAGTTTTGGAGCGAGGATTTCTTTGCCGTATTCCCAAAAGATGATGTGCATGCCAAGCTTGAAACCATCAACGCGGATGAGCTGGCTACCGCCAATCTTATGCTGCTCGGCGAAGGGCATTGCTTGACCGATCAAACCCTTTCTGTCTGTCATTTTGACCGTGCACAGATGAAGTCAAGCTTTTCAGATGCTAGCTTAAACACCCTTATACAGATGGCACTTGCCAATATGGGGACGACATTGGTGCCAGAAATGGCGCTCGACCAGCTGCATCTGCAGAACCAAAATGCGGTAGCCGTACCATTAGCAGAAAAAGGGCCACACCGCCATATTGCTTTTGTCACCCGTCTAAATTATGCTCGTGTCGATGACGTCAACTTATTAGGTAAAGTGTTTAAGCAAGCATTTGAAGATGCTGCTAATAAAGAATAATCTGTTGGTTGTAAATTGCCAGCAGTTATCAAACGAAGGTTAACAATGGACGATTTGTCGCAACTAAATACTGAGCTTGGTACGATTTTTACGCAGCATTTATCTGCTATGTGTAACCATATCACGCTAGAGCAAGTGAGCATACTTTGGCAAGATATCGCCATGCGTTATAACGAGCCACAGCGTGCTTATCATAGCTTGCAGCATATTCAGCAGTTGTTTGGGCAGTTTGAGCAGGTTAAGGATAATTTGCATGAGCCGAATATCATTGCGTTAGCACTGTTGTATCATGATGTGATATATGAACCGACGCGCTCAGATAACGAGCTTAAAAGTGCAGAATATGTAGTAGAGTCATTAACGGGTTATTTAAGTGCAGAGCAATGCCAACATATCTACGCGTTGATTATGATGACGGCTAGTCATCAAATTGACAACTGGTCAAACGAAACTAAAGAGAGAGAGAAATACAGCGATGCCGCTTATTTACTAGATATGGACTTAAGTATTTTAGGGTCATCTTGGTCGGTGTATGAACACTATGCTCACGCCGTACGCCAAGAGTATGCGCATGTCTTAGATGGCGATTATCGCGTCGGACGCATGGCAGTATTAAAAGAATTGCTGGCACATCCAACGCTTTATCTGACAGATTATTACTATGAACGTTTAGAGAAGCAGGCTCGAAAAAATATTGAGCACGAAATTACGCTTTTACACGCATCTTAATAAACAGCTCACTGCCCTGCCGTGCAGGATGTGAATTATAGCTTGGCTCCATGATTTCAATATCAAAATGCTGCTCAAAATGCTGCTGATATTCAGCTTTTGTGCCGCCAAACGGTGGTTCTTCTCGTCCAAAGTCTTTATCAAAGAGCAAACCAATCAGCTTACCATTCGGTTTTAGTAACGCTGCCATCTGCTGCACATACTCGTCACGGCGTGATGGATTTATCGCACAAAAAAACGTCTGCTCAAGCACCCAATCAAACTGATACTGCTCAGGCGATAACTCAAAAAAGTCGGCACAGATTAAATGCTCAACTGGAAAGTTAGGATAACGCTCAGCAAACGCTGCAATCGGCGCTGGGGCAAAATCAACCAAGGTGACATTGGTAAATCCTTGCTCATGTAAATAACCTACTTCGTAAGCATTGCCCGCACCCGGCACCAGAATCGCTTGCTCTTTGGCAGATTCGGGCAGTTGGTCAATATAAGCTTTGAGCGGTGGCGATACCTGTCCCATGTCCCAACCGATACTGTCTTGCTCATAACGCTGCTGCCAAAGTTCCGCTTGATTGACGTTTTCCATATGACATCCCTGAAGACAAAATTATTATTTAAACGACACGGTTTATATCGTTATGTCTTATCATATCAGGCTTATTAGAGCGTGTCTCATTTTAAAGATGGTGATGAAAATGAGGACATGCCTTACGATTATGGATATTATTCAGATAAATCATTTAATCTAATTTTCCCGTCTTCCCTGCCAGCATATCGTGCCAATACTGATAATCAGGCATCGCATTCGCTACCGCCTGCCAAAAATCCGCACTATGATTAGCATGGTGTAAATGACACAGCTCATGGACGATGACGTATTCTGTGCATTCAATAGGATAAGCAGGCAGATACACAGATAACCAAATTCGGCGCGCACGCGTGTTACAACTACCCCAGCGCGTATGCATTTTTTTTAGGCGTATCTCATTGGCTGTCGCACCGACAATCGGTTGCCACTTTGCAAATAATGCAGGTATCGCTTCAGAAAGATGTTGCCGATGATAGGCAAGTTTTTCATCATGGTTTAAAGTGAACGGTTGCTTTGTACCCCACAATAGCAAGGTACTATCAGCAGTTAAAGCTTGCGCTAAAGGACGTTGTTGCCGCTTATACTGCTCTAATACTTGCGGATGGTTTGCTATCGCCCATGACACGCGCTTAATCACAGCCTGCGCAGCTTGTGCTGGGCTAATAAATAGTGGTACAGATACCAGTAATTTATGCGGTTTTAAGCGAAAGTTGATATTTTTAACCTGCTTTTTGCTGATATGTAGCTCAATACCTGCTTGCGCCAAACAATGTTTAGCGCTGTCTAATAAAATAGACTGATATGCTGGCGGTACATTCATGCTCAGAGCGCTTGCAGATGATTATCAAAGGACATCATATGGCATTGACTGTCTTTAACAATAGCTTCATTTGTAATGACGATGTCTGAGTTTGCTATAGATAAATCATTGACCGTTAATCTGGTCAATTGACCTTGACCATCACTAACGATAAAACCTGATTGCTCATTATTATCTTCTGCTTTTTCAGTATTATTATTAGACAATACTGCTGCACCTGCACAATCTGGCAGGCTAACATCATCAATCAATGTACGAGTATTTAAATCGTAAATCGCTGCACAACCGCCAATTGGTGTGGTCACGCATAGTAGGTTACGTGCACTATCGACCGCTACACTGGCGATATACTGATGGAAGCGCTGCCATTGATCATTGGGCATAATAAGAGGTTTAAAATCCGTATCACCGCGTTTATGGGTCAATACTAACGGCACATTGATATGTTTTTCACCTTGGAATTGAATTCCTATCATCACCGTTCCATCGCCATGCATGGCTAGGTGACGCACGCTCATTTGATTGTGCTCAGGCATAATCTGCTCAAGTAAAGCGCCAGTATGACGATTAAGGTAAACCAATGAAGGACGCATACTGTCTAAATTGAGCTCTTCACGTGACGCTTGCTCGGTTTTGATACCGCCGTTAGCGATCACTAATGTCTCGCCATCAGGATGCATAATCAGCTCGTGCGGACCGATACCATGCGAGTTGTACTCTGCTATTTTTTTATAATTATCGTAAGCATCGTAGATACCGATTTTACCATCCAAACTTATGGTGTCATTCTCGGTCACATACAGCAATTCACCGTCTAGGCTATAACAAGCGTGTCCATAAAAATGACGGTTGTTTGCAGCGTTAATGGCGAATTTTACTTGTCCTGTCGCAGTATCAAACACCCAGAATTTTTCGCTCGGACGGCGCCCCATCACCACGACGTCACGACTGCTATGATTCTTCATCGTACTATCTTGATCACTAAGCACAGGCTGAACGACAATATCATGGACACGTTCAGGCATGGTCGTTTGCCAAACGATTTGTCGATCAGCATCAATACCGACCACACCAAAATCATTGTCATCACGCTGCTCATCATTTGCTAATGCGCTATTTTTTGGCATAGACGCCACGCCGCTAACCCAACAAATGGGTCGCGTCAGTACGGTGGTGGTATGTGCCGCGCTAAAGTCAGCGACGCTATGATGGTTGGTATTATTCCTATCATCTAGCGATAAATGATAAGCGTGTTGCCATGCAGTAGCGGCTTGCTGACAAGCATAACTAAACCGTGCTAGCTGGGGTGTTGGTGTAGAGTTTAACGACTGCAACTGCGAACGTATGCCTACGACATAATCCTGCAAGCGGGCATCAGGCTGACGCTGCTTGCGATAACGATGATGAATACCGACAAGCGCTACGGTACCCATTATAGTAGAAAGCATCGTCAATGCTGATGTTGCCAGCAGCTCATTATTAGACTGCTTATCTTCTGGCTGCGGCTGTGATTTTTTTGCTGTCTTAGTATCGATAGAGTGCATTTCTTAATCGCCATCAGTACTGTTAAAGCCCACACGGATACCCAGCGCCGGAATCAATTGGCGCTTAATAATACGTGTAATAGTCGTGAGGTGATCATACAGCTCTTGTTGAGTGGCTTTATCGGCAGTCCCTAAGTCTTCTGGCATTTGTGCTAATAATGTAGTGGCATCAGCAAGCGCGGTCGATAAATTATCTGCTACTTCATTTTCATTATTGCTGCCCAAAATAGCGGTCAAAACGGGATCTGTCAGTGCTTCATTCAATGTCGCCAATTTAGCATTGATAATGGCACGGCTTTGCTCTGCGGTAGCGGCTGGCAAATGACCTTTTGCCTTTCCTGTTAAGCCTAACGGTTGATCGATGGCATTAGACTTCATGGTCTCAACCAACGAGAGTAAAGAATTAAACCATTGATTCAATCCTTGATCGCTGTCAGCCGTTTTATCAATAGCTAATAGACTAGTGGCATTTTGCTGCCAGTTTTTCTCAATATCTTTTAGGCGCGTGCTCAAAGCACTGCTTGCACTAATCACATAAGCACATTGAGCAGCATCCAGACTGTCATTGGCATATAACGCTTCTTCTAATCCTGGCACCCCTTGCACGATGGCACTCTCGTTAGCCAATTGCTCGGCAGTGAGCTTAGGATTGGCAGCGATTAGATCGGCAACGCCACTGTGTACCAGACCGCGCTCATCAGGATAGTAATTGATATATAAATTACTCATGCTGGCGGTCGCTGGACCAAAGTTAATCATCTCAGCGCCTGCCCATGCTTGTGCGAGCACTAGCCATTGATCGCGCAGTGCTTGCAGCTCATCACCGCTGACTGGTGCTTGCTGACAATGCTTTTGTGCCAAATCATGCAATAAATCACTCTGTTTTGCGGCATCCGCATAGGCTGGAATGACAATGTCATTTGCCACATGGGTCAAATAGGTCTTTTCGGTCTCGGCACTAATATCGACAGCGGTAATTTTATCTCCCCTACTATCTTTTTCTGCTGCGCTTGTAGATGCCGCATTGTCTTGCGCAACTTTTTGGCTATCTACTTCTGGCGCTTTATTGTCATCAGCCGGTTTAACACAGCTGATCAGCAAGCCTGCGCTTAAGGCCGATAAGGCCATCGCTAAAGCATGGTTTATTTTCATAAATTTCTCAATGTTATTATTAATAATGGTTTAAATTCTAATCTTTACAAGCTTTAATCTCTAGTGTCTGATTGGGCGGATAACCTTATCAACACTTTCTTATTTTCTCAGTTATTACTCAGTCATTTAGCATAGGTAAATGACATTATCTCTATAATGACTGTAAGAACGCATTCAATTCAGAACGACCTTGTTTGTCGAGTTTGAGTACTTTTTGCTGTTGCTTTTGGGCTTCACCGCCGTGCCATAGCACCGCTTCCATCAACGTACGGGCGCGACCATCATGCAAAAATGTTGCTTGTGGATCGACCGTTTGCGCCAGACCAATGCCCCATAAAGCAGGCGTACGCCATTCATAAGAATTGGCTAAAAACTCAACTTGGATATTTTTTGCGGGTAATTTTCCAGCAATCGTGCGATCGGCAAGATCATCACCCATGTCATGTAATAGCAAATCCGTATAAGGATAAATCACTTGCCCATGCTGCTCAAGATGGTCATCGTCGGTTTTTGGCAACTGATATCTTGGCGTATGGCAACTTTGGCAACCCATATCATAAAAGCGTTTTTTGCCTGCGAGCACTAGCGTATCGTCAGCATCACGCCGATGCGGTACTGCCAAATTTCGCGTATAAAACTCCACAAACTTAGCCACTTCATCATTGACTTCGACGGGCGACTTACCATTGCCTTGCTCATCAGCCCCAGTCGTCGCATTCATACAAGCCGTCTGTGTCGGCATACAGGATTCATGAGGACGGATATTTGAGGTCAAGCCCATGTCTTCATTAAAAGCACTTTGGTTTTGGGTGATAAGCTTGGTTTGCCCTGCTTTCCAGCCAAAGCGTCCAAGGGCATGCTTGCCAGTCTGTGGATCCATCACCCAGTTGAACTTACCACTGATATCGCCATTCGTACTGTTTTTATTATCAACCGCTTGTTTTTTAATCGCTTCATCTGGTATTTGCTCAAGTAATCCAAGCCCAATCATCGGTAAAGCCACTCGCGGCGACACCATCAAATCATCATCAAACGCACCATAACCCGGTTTGGTTAAATTAAAGGTGGGCGCGCGCAATGTTTCGATATGACCATCTGCAAAAGTAACGGGCTTGTCTGTCCACTGCACCGCAATTCTGGCTTCAGCAGGCACACCTTGAATACCTCGATCTTGTAGCTGACCACCATACATAGGATGAACGACTTTTTCGATAAGTGAGTTTTGCAGTTGCTGACGCTGCTCATCGGTGGTCGCTGGCATCGCAAGGCGAATAAGCAAGCTATCGGCATCGTCATCACTGGTCATAGGTGCATGACCGCGACCGTCCTTGACATGGCACGACTGACAGGCAGCAACATTGAACAATGCGCCCAGACCATCGCGGCTGTCAGTGCTGGCAGGGGCAATCACCCACGGCTGCCGAAAGAACGCATTACCAATAAAGAAATGCCCTTTTCGTGATGCCGTCAAGTTTGATGAAGGTTTAGAGTAACTCTCAGCGCTGCTAATACTGATTCCTGTATCACCACCTTGCTTGACCTCTTGCGGATCAAAGCTTGCCAATTGCTGCATTGGTACGCCAGCGAGCGTTTCGATGGTTTGGAGGCGTTCAGGTGTTAGCGTTGGGTTGTCAGCATTATTAATGGCAGATTTTTCGTTTTCAGAAATATCATCAGACACACTGTTCGTCGGCTGACAAGCACTAAGAGATAGCACGCATAGAATACCAAGCGTTGGCTTTAACAGGGTAGTTTTGCTGACAAAAGACGCATAAAAAGAGGCAGGGGTTTTGGCTTTGAAAATATTTGTGGTGTTCATCGTCGTGTTCATAAAGAGTACCTTAGTTCTAATCTAGAACCATTAAAATCGCATGCTATAAAGTGTTTCACTTCTAGTCGATAAGGTACAGCAATGTAATGACGTACTGACCTATCAGGCTATTTTAATATGGTAAAAAAACACGCTGCCAACGGTAGTCGACAACGTGTGTATTATACCTAAATTATTTTTCCATGAAAATAATTCTCATTAGCTTATAACGACTTGTCAGGCATTATCGATCACTGCTATGTCAATCACTGCTATGCTTGCTGTTAAGCCAGTAAATTCGTGATCGGTTAAAACTGCGAACCTGCGTCAGCATCTAAATTGTCAATACCGACCGCTTTTGCCGCATTTTCGATACCAGCTGTCAGCTCTTGTAAGCTAGTGATACTATTTTCAATCCAGCTACGACGGGTATTTTGCTCTTCAGCTGAAATACCTTGTTTGCTTACTTGACCAGCGGTGGCAATCATTTGATCAACTTTGATGCCTTCTTTTTCACCTTTTTCAACAATCACATTAAAGGCGGCTTCTACCTTAGCAAAGTCAGTAGCCAATTTATCAGCCGCTTCTTTGTTGTTCGTATCGACTAGATAGTTTTTAACACCATAGCCACCAACGCTCTTACCAGCGACTGTCTTATAGTTGCCGTTAAAGACATTTTGGATACCACGGGCATTGTTGGCATAGCTTAGATGGGTCAAATCACTGAAGCATTCGTGCTCATCTTCGGTAGAGCCCGTTACAAACGCAACCTGTATACGCTCAGAAGCAAGCTCACCCAATGCTAGGCTGCCCATCTGATACATGATTTGGCGTAGACCATTATCGTATTTGCGAGCCATCAGGTCGCTACGTAAGGTATTCTCACTCTCAGGCTGCCACTCAGCTTCCATTGCAGTCAAATCATCAACCAATAATTGAGTCGCTGCTTTTAAGAATGCGCCACGACGCTCACATATACCAGCATCTTCATTGACCGTCTCACCGCTGGTACATTGACCTGCTTCAGTCGCATAATCAGTCACTGGACGATTACCTGCCCCTTCGCCAACGCCGTTGGTATCTTGTCCCCATAGCATAAACTCAATCGCATGGTAGCCGGTCGTCACATTGGCTTCACTGCCACCAATCTCATTCATTTCTGCTAATAGCTCAGGGGTGATATTACTGGTATCTTGTTTGATACTACCAACCGTAATGCTATCGCTATTGATGATATTGTCTTGGCTATTGTATTCACCTTCATAGCCATCACTAACGTAATCAATCAGCGCCTCATCAAGTGGCCAAGCATTTACCTGTCCTTCCCAACCATCGATACTACCGAGAGCTCGTTTATCATTGGCTGTCACAAAGCCTTCATCAAAACGGAAAATCTCAGTTTGCGAATACGGCTGGCGCGCGGCTTTATACGCCGCTTTTGCCGCATCAAGGTTTGCTTGGGTTGGTGTTGTCACATATGTCTCTACTGCTGTTTGCAGGGCTTTAGCAGTATCTAGCGAATCTTTATAGGCCGCATGCGCCATGTTGGCATAGCTGATCATAAGTCTATCGGTATAAGCTTGATCAACCGCTGATAGTTTCGTCGTATCTGCAGCGGTTGTGTCTTGCACAGCTGTTTGCGTATCGGCAGCGGTAGTGTCCGTGTCTTCCTTGGCTTGCTTAGTACAACCCGACACCATTAACAACCCTGCAAGCGCAGCAGCTAAAGTAGTTGGTAAAATCTTACGGCTCGTTACTGTGGTAATCGTCATACATATCCTCAAAAAGTATCGCAAAAGAAAAATGGGCTTTGAATAAAGAGCATTAGGGCATATCTTCATTTTAAATAATGCTGATAAAAATGAGATGAATGACAGTCAAATGAGAAAAACAGCACACATAATATCAAAATATTGACCAGAATTTGATACTATTAGACAAAATTTAGCTATTTTTAGTCCATTTAGAAAAGCCTCAAATGAACTGACAACCTACCCTAGTAGAAAAGCCTCAAATGAACTGACAACCTACCCTAGTATCGCCACAATAACAAAGCTTTGTAAATTATAGTGTTATTGATAATCATTATCAATATTTAATTAATATTAATATAACCATTTAGCTAACAATTGTTTTATAAATGAAAGCATCAGAAATATTCTATATTGATTCGAAGCTAACGGAATCCTGATACCTAAAATCATTTTTAATTTGAAATCTAAATATCAGGCATAAAAAAAGGCCAGTTTATCACTGACCTTTTTTAACACTATAATGACAGCTAAACCATCGTATGAATTAACGTACGTTGTTTGGCGCATTGATGGTTAATTCAACACGGCGGTTTTGCTGACGACCATACTCGGTGCTGTTATCAGCAACTGGACGAGATTCACCATAAGCGACGACATTGATACGGCTAGAAGCCACACCGCGTGCGCTTAAATAGTTGGCTACTGCATAAGCACGATCGCGTGACAGTTTCATGTTATAAGCATCAGAACCTTTGCTATCAGTATGACCAGCAACCGTTATCGTGTTTTGGTTATATTCATTTAGCGTTGATGCAAGCTTATCAAGCGTTGGTCTAAATGATGGGTTTAAAGACGCATCATCAAATGAGAACGTGATGTTGCCTGGCATTACTAGGTCAATATTACCGTTCGCATTTGGCGTAACGGTTACACCTGTACCAGCCATTTGCTGCTCAAGCTGCTTGGCTTGACGCTCCATGTAGTAACCAACACCAGCACCCAAAGCTGCGCCAATCGCGGCATCACGACCTGTGTTATCACCACCTGTTGCTTTTGAAATTGCGCCGCCGCCTAAAGCACCTGCCAATGTACCAATGGCAGTTTTGTTCAAGCGTTGTTGTCCAGTGTTTGGATCAGTAGCACAACCGCTAAGAGCTAGACCTGACGCTACTGCTGCAATCATTAATGTATTACGCATAATATTTCCTCTTAAGTTTAAAAAATTATAGACAAAGTGTGCTTTTTATAAATATTTTCTGTTAATTCCATCTAAATGCTGAATATACACTCGTCATTATTATGGCAATTACAATCTAATCATGTGTAATATTTTGTCACACCTGTGTATGAGAAGTGCAGAATGATTTAATGAGACTTTCACAGTGATTGGATACGTTTGTGTTCTCACTTTTAACTACCCATTAGCGCAAGGTGTTATCACAAGTCACGTTTACACTCGTACACTCTGAACCGTTTCTGCTAAAATTGTGCAATAAAACTGGCAATGAATCATTTATATACTAATAAGACTGACCGAAAAGGATTTAGCATGCGATTGACATCTACTATTCGAAAAATACACGAACGCAACCCTAAGTTAGGCAAAGCCGTTTCACTTGCGACAGCGACTGGGGTTATTGCAGCCAACAGCTTCGGTGGTAGTATTCCCTTATGGTTAATGGGTGTCGGCAAAGTCATCACTGGTGCTCCTATCGCAGACAAAGCGGTCATCAAAATCGCGACTTATTGGATCAGTAGCAACAGTGCCTTGATCGATGACATGTTGCCACGTAAAGATTGGCGCATCAGCTTACCCGATGACGTTCACATCAATGGTAAATATTTGCTGGTCAGCAACCATCAGTCTTGGGTCGATACCAGTATCGTGCAGTACATTAGTGAAAAACGCTTGCCATTGACACGGTTTTTTACCAAATTTGAACTGATTTACATTCCGATTGTGGGTCAAGCCTTTTACTTTTTAGACTTCCCAATGATGCGTCGGCATTCTAAAGAAGCCGTCGCTAAAAATCCTGCTCTACAAGGCAAAGACATCGAAGAAGCCAAACGCGCCTGTGCCCTGTTAAAAGACAAACCTTTTACTTTACTGAATTACTTAGAAGGTACGCGTTTCACCAAAGCCAAACATGCAAAGCAACAGTCTCCTTATACTCATTTATTGAAGCCACGGGCAGGCGGCCTATCTTTAGCCATTAACGCGCTAAGCGAAGACATCGATGGCATGCTAGATATGACCATCGTTTATCCTGATGGTGTACCAAGTTATAGTGATTTGTGGAAAGGTAACATCAAGCGTTTGGGCGTCGATGTGCGTTATATTGAGATGCCTGATGCATTATTTAACGGTATTAAAAATGGTGGTTACGAAAATGATGACGCGGTAAAATCTCAAATGTTTGATTGGGTAGAGCAAATTTGGCAGCAAAAAGATCAGCGTATTACCGATATGTTGGCTGAGTTTGAAACAAACCCTAAAGCTCCGAATGCTTAGAGACATCGTTAACAGAGCAACGGCATACAACAGTGAATTACTTTAAGTCGTTTTATAAACACGATTGAGCGCTGTTGTTTAAAATGCGAATGCTAGATGTCAATTCGTAAATGCTAACTCGTAAATGATAATGCGTAATTATAATGAAAGATGGGTTGTTTTTTGGCTCTATTCATTGATAATGTGAATAGTCATGAGCCCATGACTTTTTGACCGTTAGTGACTTGATAGCCCTGTACTATTTGAGCCGCTTATTTTTCGTGCTATTTATCATTTATAAGGTTTGACTGTGCCCGCTTCCTCTTCTACTAGCCTGCCTCTAGACTCAGCGCCTGTATCCAATCAGCCGCCTAATAATACGCTGCCACCGCCAAACCGACCAACGCCAAACCGACCAACGCCAAATCGCTTAAAACTCACTTACGATATCGTGATGATTATTGCCATCAGTATCGATCTATTATTGATTAGTATTGATGCTATCTTGATGAGTAGCTTTAGTAGCAATGCCGCAGGATGGCTCAGTATTAGCGATGCTCTCAACTGGTATCAAAATACCTTACATGAGCCTTTACGTACCGCTGGTGGGTTTTTTACCCTATTTTTGATCTTTGAGCTACTGCTACGTTGGTCGATTGCGATAAAACAAAACGTCTACTATCGCTGGTTCTTTTTTCCTTTTGTCCATTGGTATGAGGTATTGGGGTGCTTTCCGCAGCTGCGTGCCTTACGTTTATTCCGAGCGGTTATCATTGGGCGACGCTTATACCAGCTTGGTTACCAAGTGCTGCCGCAGCCATGGATCAATCGGATTAGGTTCTATATCGACTTATTATTAGAAGAGCTATCCGACCGCGTCATATTGACGACTATTCAAAACTTTCGGCAGCAACTGACCGATCCTAAAACGCATAAATCTTTTATTGAATCAACGATAACTCGTAATCGTAACGAGATTGAGGCAGCAGTACTGTCGATACTGCGCACAGAGCTAGCACCAAAACTACAGGAGTTGACGGCAGCATCAGGTGGCGGCAGTATATTAGCCAGCGAGATGGGCAATGCTATTGAAGAGGGTTTGGCCAATACGCCTGAGCTGCGTCGCTACCTACGCATGATACCGATTGCCGGTAGCTTGATTGAATCACAGCTGCAACACGTCGGTCACAATATAGGTGAAAACGTCGTTTACGCACTGAATAAACGCCTTCTAGACCCCGAACGCCTCGATTCATTGATGGTAGCAATTGCCAACGGCATTGCCAGTATCGATACGGATAATACTGCGTTAGATACCTTGATTTCGAGTATCATTGATGACAGTTTGACTGAATTTGAAGCGCAGGTAAAAGTGCAGCAGTGGAAGCATCAAGAGATGCTTCATCTATAATCCATACTGCTAATAGCACGCCCTGCCTACAAAACATTAGGCTTGGCAAGCAAATGAATGGTATGACTTGATAATAAAAACAACACCGTGGATACAGCGACAGAATTATCTCTTGAGGATTTATATATGACAGTTTCAGACAACGACAGCCAAGGCTCGAGCGCCGCACCAGCATTACCAGCATTGGCATTTTATGGCAAGATGCTGACTTTTTCACGTTTGCAATTTAGCACAGATGATTTAAGCGCGATAGACGCCCAGCTTGCCGCAACGCTTAGTAATAAATCTAGTAACATCCCCATCCTTATCGATAGCGAGGTTGAACAAGATCTCTCAGCATTGGTAGAGCTTTTATGGTCGTGGGGCTTACAGCCTATTGGCGTCGTGACCGGTACACTAGATGCGCAAGCCCGTGAGCAGCGATTGGCCATCTTCCCTGCTGATGGCAAACGTATTGAGCGTATATTACCTAGCAAGAAAGCTGCAACGCAAGTAAGTAAAGCTCCCGATCATAAGCATACAGAATCAGCCAGCACCAATTCAGACAGTACCAATGATACTGCAGCCATCAGCGAGTCAAACACAGAAACAACGATAGCACACGCCACAGCAGAGACATTGGTGAGCGCTGAGCATATTACCAGTTTAATTTACGATCAAATGCTACGTTCAGGACAAAGCCTGAATCACGTGGGCGGTGATTTGATTTTGACCAATAGTGTCAATAGCGGGGCGGAAGCGATTACCGATAATAGCTTGCACGTTTACGGTCGTGCCCAAGGTCGCTTGGTTGCTGGCGCTACTGGTGACAAAGATGCCCGTATTTTTTGTCAAGTTTTTAACCCTTCTTTGGTGTCAGTAGCGGGAACTTATTGCTTACGAGACAACTTACCTGAGCACGTGATTGACAAATCTGTACAAGTAAGATTTGTCGAAGGTGAAGGCTTAGTATTTACGGTAATGGATGACGCTTAAATCTTTTGCCGTTAATAACAATAGATGCGTCCGTGATTTTTATAAATGTAGACAGGCTAAGCCGATTTTCATCATACATGACGCTTATCAAAAAACGTTTATTAGAAAATCTCAACAGTAGACGTTTAGACAGCGCACTTAATATTATAGTAAGTTTATTTAACAAAACTGTTCTATGATGAATCGCTAGCTCTGCCACTATCTACACTACTCGTCAGCGTCTATTTTATTATTCACAATAGGCAATATTGACCAGCAAATTCTAGGTAGCAACGCTTTGTGATCCATATATAAGCTGTTTTTCTGATTTACTATGGACGTGCTATAAATTTTTGTTTATTTATGCTAGGCTACCTTCGCAGGTAGTGTATATATAGCATGTGAATAATGTGCAATTGCGCTATTTTTTTATATAAAAGATATCCCATTGATTCATAGGAGTGTGCCATTGTGGCGAAGATAGTTGTAATCACTTCAGGTAAAGGCGGTGTGGGCAAAACCACGACAAGTGCCTCTTTTGCCGCAGGTTTAGCATTGCGTGGCTATAAGACAGTCGTTATCGATTTTGATGTGGGTCTACGTAATCTAGACTTAATCATGGGTTGTGAAAACCGAATTGTTTATGATTTTGTTGATGTCATCACTGGTAGCGCACGCTTGTCGCAAGCACTGGTCAAAGACAAACAGCTTGAAAACTTGTATATCCTACCCGCCAGTCAAACGCGTGATAAAGACGCCCTGACAGACGAAGGGGTGGCAGAGGTCATGTCTGAGCTGTCTAAACAGTTCGACTATATTATCTGTGATTCACCAGCTGGTATTGAGCGCGGTGCACAACTCGCCATGTATCATGCTGATGAAGCGATCATCGTCACTAACCCTGAGATTTCCTCAGTGCGTGACTCAGACCGTATTATCGGTATCTTGCAAAGCCAGACCAAAAAGGTTGAAGAAAACCAAGGCTCTGTACGTGAGCATTTGATTATTACTCGTTATAATGCCGAGCGCGCAGCAGCCAACGAGATGATGGACATTGATACCATTTCAAATGATATCCTAAAAGTTCCATTACTTGGGGTTGTTCCTGAAAGTCACTCAGTGCTTGAAGCATCTAACCATGGTGAGCCAGTTATTCATTATACCGATTCAATTGCTGGTCAATGTTATGATGACATCGTCGCCCGCTTCTTAGGTGAAGAACGCCCACTACGTCATATTGACGTGAAGAAAAAGAGTCTATTACAGCGCTGGTTTGGAGGTCAATGATGACGAAGAAAAAAGGATTTTGGAGTAGCCTATTTGGTACTGACGACAGTGGTAGCGCAGGTAGCGCTAATATGGCTACTGAGCGTCTTAAGGTTATCGTTGCGAGCGAAAATCGCTTAAACAACCGCTTAACAGCTGATCGTATCGAAAAAATGAAACGTGAGATTTTAGAAGTGGTCAACAAATACGTCAATGGCGTACAGATTGATGATGTGAATATCAATCATCGTTCTGAGGACAGCCTAGACGTATTAGAGATGAATATCAGTCTACCTGAACACAAAAAATAAGCGCTGTCTTAGAAAAACAAAAAAGCCCTAAGTATCATAACTTAGGGCTTTTTTATATGGTATGAAATAGTAGGTTTACCTATGGCAGCCTACGATTATTTTGAGACCATTATTTTATACGCGCTATCAAATTGTCTTTTTTGACAAACTGATGATATAGAGCAGCACCGATATGAATAAGTGTAAAGGCAATAATGGTCGGCCAAATAATATCAGTATGCAGGTCATTATAAAAGCGTGCCAACTCTCTATCTGGTGTGACAAATACAGAGATTTGAAACAAGCCAAAAATATCGACGGGGCGTCCACCATAAACGGACATCAGCAAACCAGCTATTGGCATTGCAATTAATAAGGCATATAAGCCAAAATGCGATAGTTTAGAGGCTAATAACTGCCACTTTGGCATCGGTACAGGTGGCGGCGCCTTAATAAATACACGATTAAGCACCCGTGCTATCATCCAACATAACAAACTAATACCAAACGCTTTATGCAACCCAATATAAAGATTGTTATCCAGATTATCGTACAACAGAATCATTATCCACGTAACCAACAGTAAAACGGCACTGATCCAGTGAAATATCCGGCTGCTGACTGGCCACTTTGACACATTTGAATTGCTACTATTCATGAGCTATCCTATTACCCTCATCACTAATTATCTATCATCAATGTTATTGACAAAATAACCACTCATTCAACGATTAGCAATCATCAAAGTAATTGGGTAACCCTATTTCTCTGATAGTAGAAATAAACCCCGATATAAGCGAGAAGCTAACTGTCTAAATCGACCAATTGATGCGCAATTTTATCTAAGTCGGGCACCAAATAAGCCTTATCATCGATCATAACCGTTTGGAAAAGATAGGATAGCATAACGTTTTCATCAAAAGGTAGGGCTGTTTTGTCGCTGTCTATATTATCGGCATGCTTAGGGCTGTTAAATTGCTCAGGAACGTCAGTATCTTTAACCTCAGAAATACGCACTTGTCGGTGGTGCAGCTCGCCTGCCGTTTGTAAAGCTAAGCGATGATCGGTAGTATTGCCCTCTAATACAATCATGGTATCTGGCATTTGATCCTGTGGTAGCAGATGACATACTACTATCTTTTGCTGCTGCCATTCATAGGTTGCCGTGCGCTCATTATAATCATCCACACTCAAAATCAGGCTGCTTGGAATAAGCCAATCAGGTTGGTCAAATGCTGGCACAATAGTGACATCAAGCATACCGTTATTTGTGGTCAGTAAGCTCACTGCCTCAAACGAATGTTTCAAAATTTGTTTCATACATCGCTCACAATCAGTTAATGCAAAGAGGCTACTACTAATCTTTCATCAATATAGTCTGTTAGTTTTTGTGCTAAATCCGCTGGACTGCCAATAAAACCACAATACCCTGAATCAATAATCGCCTGAGGTTGACTTGGGCAAGCGCTTAAGCTGGGATCTTGCACCCACAATTGACTGTTGTTTTCTTGAATGAGATCCAGATACTGCGAGCCATCATTACCCATACCAGAAAATATAATATTGATAAGCTCGCTACCATAAACGTCACTGGTGTTTTTGAGAATCTGACCAATCGCGGGCTTATACTCACCCTCCCAAGCTTGCTCTAGCAATATGACTCGACCGGTAGAGTCACAAACAATCTGTTTATCAATAGGAGCTATAAGACACTGGCCTGCTCTTAAACGCTGCGAAGAAGTAATCACCTGACAATGCCAGTCATTATGGCGATTCAGGATGCGTGGCAGTGTGCCAATCATCGTTTTATTAAAATGGTGCGCCAGTAAAATACATACCGGTAGCGTCGCCGACAAGTTATCCAAAAATTCTTTTATAGCACTCGGCCCGCCCATAGAAGCACCCAAAAATACTACGTAGCGCCAGTCTGCATCAGCATTATCAGGTTTGTGCACGGGTGCATCCATTAAAACGGGTAATGCCAACATATGTGCCAGCTTACGCTTTAATTTGCGCTGCCATTTGGCATATTGCGGCGCTTCATTTAGATAAGGTGCTTGACTAAAACCCACTAACACCGCAGCAGGTTTAGATGCCGTAGTCGCGGCTACCACACTGTCGTCGTAATCACTATCTATTAGCCAGATGTCAATCGAGGTATCAGAGCTCCCCTGTTTTTCTTGCAGTTGCGCCCGTGACATACAGCCAACAAGGCTAAAACCACAACTGCGTACAGTATCTGAAAAGGCCATACGCTGATGATGGTCTTCTGCCACTACCATCACCTTAATATCGTCCTTGTTTTTTCCTCTTAGCGCCAAAACACGTGCATTATCCTTCATAGGTTAAGCTGACCTTTTGACCCAGTATGTGCTGGATTTTATTAAGTAGCTCTTGCTCTTGGAATGGCTTACCCATGTAATCATTCACACCAATCTCCAGTGCACGCTCACGATGCTTTTCACCTGTACGTGATGTGATCATGATGATTGGGATATGTTGTAAGCGCTTGCTGTGTCTCACTTGAGTAGCCACCTCGAAACCATCCATGCGTGGCATCTCAATGTCGAGCAATATCATGTCTGGTATCATGTCTTGTAATATCTCAATCGCATCGATACCATCTTTTGCCACCGCCACAGTAAACCCTTGGCGTTCTAAGAAACGTGACGTCACTTTACGTACGGTAACAGAGTCATCAACCACTAAAATAGTAGACTTAAACTCTAAACGACTCCGTTTAGAATCAGCAGATTGCGAGATATTTTTGACCAACTGCGCATTACGCATCAAAGCAATCAGGTCTAAGATAAGCATTACTGAACCATCGCCCATGATAGTCGCTGCTGAAATACCTGGTAGATTCGATAACTGTTGTCCTAGAGGTTTGACCACGACTTCAATACGTGACCCTGCAATCTGATCAACCTGCAATGCAATATTCTGTCCGCTACGATTCTTAATGATAATGAGTGGCAAACTGGTATTGGTATTAACGACCAGCTCATTCAGTTCGTTGCCTGACAAAATCTCATTTAAATAACGCACTCGATAATCAACATCTTCAAAGTTTAACGTTGCATCACCTGACTGATAATAGTCATAAAGCTTCTCTGGATTAATCCGTACCACACGCTCAATCTGTACCAAAGGTATAGCATAATAACGATCCGCGGCACGCACAACCAATGCATCAGATACCGCAACCGTCAGTGGTAAGCGCATCGTAAAGCGTGAGCCTTTGCCCAACTCTGAGACAACCGATACAGCACCACCTAATTGACGAATCTCGCTGATGACCACGTCCATGCCCACGCCACGTCCAGAAATCTGCGTCACTTGCTTACTGGTACTCAATCCAGCATGGAAAATATACTGCATGATATCAAGATCAGTTAGGCTATTATCATTTGCATCAATCAAGCCTTGAGAAATGGCTTTATTACGAACGGCTTCTACATCGATGCCGCGACCGTCATCTATTAACTGAATGACAATCTCACTACCTTCTCGATTTACCTCAAGAGTAATACGCCCACTACGCTCTTTACCTGCTTTTAAACGCGTTGAGGTATTTTCGATACCATGATCGACGGCGTTACGGAGCATATGTTCAAGCGGTGAAGTGATGCGCTCTAGAATGGTTCTATCCATCTCATCATCGGCATTGATGATCGTTAATTCAACAGATTTATTCAGCTCATTGGCAGTTTGTCGTACGATACGCTCAAGACGTGGCGTTAAGCGCGTAAACGGCACCATGCGCGAATTCATAAGCCCATCTTGTAACTCGGTCTGTGTACGAGACAGCTGTAATAAAAGGCTTTCACTGTCTCGTGTTTTTTCTAATAGAGTATGATTAATATCAATCAAATCTGAGGCTGACTCTGTCAAAGATTTGGATAACTGATTTAAAGAAGAATATTGATCCATCTCTAGAGGGTCGAACCCTTCGTGATTAATCAGCTCATCGTCTATCTGCGACAAGATCTGCGCCTCAAGCTCGATTTCCATTCGGCGTAACTGATCAGCCAAGCGCTGTACCGTAATACCCATATCTTCGATACTATTGGTCAAGCTACTCATGCCCATATCGATACGAGCACGGTTGATGGCTGACTCACCAGACAGGTTAATCATATGCTCGATCAAACCACCTGAGATACGAATCATCTCGTTATTATTGGCACTCTGATCTTCCTCACCCGTACTGCTGAGCATAGAGGGCATCTCGCTAATATCTTTTGCCAGATACTGTGAGTCTTGCTGCTCTCTAGCAATAAAGAGCGCTTCATGCTGCGATTGTAGGGATTCTTTAGGGATTTGCTTTAAGCTGTCAGGATTTTTACTAAATTGCTGCAATGCCTCAATCAATAGCGCAGGCGTCGGTGGATTGACATGTTGTCTAAGGATAGAGATCGCATCAGCAAGCCAGTCATGACTGGCAACCAGCAACTCCAATACTTTTTTGGTAGCAGGACGACGATTATCTACAAAATCTGTATAAACCGATTCCATTTCATGTGCCAGATCAGCGATACCAGCTGCGGTGACCATTCGTGCGCCACCTTTGATGGTATGCAAATCACGCTGCAATGCCTGTAATGCTGTTGTGTTATTGGTATCTTTTAAGAACAGTTGCAGATACTTATTACGATTGGTGAGCTCCTCAGCCTCTTCTAAAAACACCGACAATATATCAGGATCTGGCAAACCATTCGCCCATGACTGTTTAATCATCATGTCTAGGCTCAAGGTATCAGATACGTCAGCGCTGAGGTGAGCGTTGTTAGTCACCCTGCTTTGTGCTTCAGGTTCGAAGTGAGTTTTCGGAATAGGTATGATTAGCTCTACCGTTTCTGGCAAGGCTTGGGCTTTTACAAACTGTTGTAGTTGCTCAATCAGCGCTGAGGCAAAAAATGATTTTTTATGATTTACGATATGCAGTACTTGCAACGACATTGTGTCTTGCACTATTTGCATTATTTCAAGCCATTGTGCTGTCGGTATTCTTCTATTTTCTACGAATGCTTCATAGACACTTTCAGCTTCATGGGTCAGATCACCAATACTACGAATACCTGCCATTCGCGCACCACCTTTGATAGTGTGCAGATGGCGCTGTAAAACTTTTAGCGCATTTATATTGCTGATATCAGTACGCCACTTATTAAAACTCTCATCCAGCGCGGCATCGAGCTCTTGAGCTTCTTCTAAAAATATCTCTAATAGCTCAGCATCAGTATCAATAGATTCAAGCTGTAGTTCAGGTGCTGCAACGGCTCTCACGACAAAGATACCCTCATCACCATGGCTATCATCGTCTTGGTAAATACGTTGTAGATCTTCAATAACTTGTTGGTCAATCTTCAATGACGTGCTACCAGCCAATGCATCGAACAAACCAACCAGTTGAGCATGACCAGCGTGTAAAACCGACTGGGTATCGATATTTCTTACCGTATCAATATTATCACTCAAATAGGCATAAGCGTGACCCAACTCATTGAGAATAGAGGTGAATTTTGGAAACGCTTCTGCTTTATTGGCTAAGTAAGCTATTTGCGATATTTGCTGCGATATATAGCCCTGAACATGTGCTGTCTCAGAGTGATTAAGTGCGTCATCTAATTCCCACTCAGCATCCAATAGTTCATCAATATTACTGTCTAACAACTGCTCTATCGTTGGTTTGTTATCAGCCGTGACCTTATCATCGCTAATGACGTATTGCTCACCAAGCATGGCTTGCAATGAGGCTATGTCTTGCTGACTTTGTGCATCTTCGATCGATATATTTTGCGGCTGAACGTTTTGCTTGTAGTTGTTTAAATAACCGTCCATTAGCGTAGCAGACTTCGCCAATGCTTCTAGATGTTGAGCATTCATGGCAGTATCTTGCTGCTGTAGTAACTCTAAGCTATGCTCTATCGTTGCGCTAACCTCGCTGATCGCTGCTAAAGCGCTAGAACCTGAAGCCCCTCGCAAGGTATGAAATGCGCGTACAATCTCATCCGTCACTTCAATATAAGACTGATCTTGATGCTCATCAACGAATTGGTCAATATCTTGCCACAGTCCTTCTGCTTCGTCGATAAAAATCTCACAAAACATTTTTTCTTCTTCGCTTTGCGGTGCTAAATAAATAGGCGCTTCTGCTATCATTTCATTGACAGAATTAATCGTCTGCAGCGTGGTATCTATCGCTGTATTAAGATTATCTTGGGTCGGGCTATGCTCATCAATAGCAGACGATAGTACTGACGCTTGGATGGTCTCATCCTCAGAACTATTTGATGCTTGCTCATACAAGGCAGAATAGCTAAATTCGTCCCCTTGCTGTTTGCTATAAGCATTGGCGCATGCGATCCATAAAGGCACCATCGCTGGATAATTTTGGCTGTCATTTTCAAATACTGTTAGCATCGCAGGATAGGCAGCTAGCACATCGGCAATAAGCTGACGCATATCTGCTGAGACAGCCACACTATGATCCAAAATGCGATTAAGCATATTTTCTATAGCCCAAGCCAGCTCAGCCGTATAATTTGCACCGACCATACGACCGGAACCTTTTAAGGTATGGAACCCACGACGAATATCCACCAATCCGCTTAAGTCAGCTGGCAATAATCGCCAATCTTCATATAAAGGTACAATCTCAGCCAATACTTCGTCAGCTTCTTCTAAAAATATCTCTTTAATATCAGGATCGGCATCATGAGCATCTGCCGCTAGCTGCTCAGTTTCTTGCATAAAGGGTTTGAGTATCGCTGGAATATCAATAGCAGATAAGGAAGCAACAGCAGTGCTCTTCGTACTATCAGCAGTTGTCTCGTTTGACTCATTGCTCATGTCGAGAGCAGTTAGCAGTTCAGCATCATCATCAAATGGATGCGATAGTTCTAATGCTGAGTCTGAATCAGCAGTGACAGCATCTAATATGGTCAGCCCAGCATTGATAGGTTGCTGTGTCATGAGATTATGGCTTTGTAGAATAGTAATAGCAGGATCAAAGCTTGGAGATTGTTGCGCTTCAAAATCTATCACTAATGCTGGTAGCCGTTTTGCCGTATCCATCACCAGATTTACGACGTCATCTGTAACAGGCAGCGTTTTATCTAACAGACGATTGAGCAGATTTTCGATCGACCATGCCATCTCGCTGATGCTAAAAGCCCCAACCATACGTCCTGAGCCTTTTAAAGTATGGAACCCTCTACGCACCTCAGTGAGTGGGGTTAAATCCTTTGAATCTTGCTGCCAAATAGGTAAAAAGTCTTCTAAATCAGCAATGACTTCCGTCACCTCTTCGATAAAGATGTCACGAATCTCTGCGTCCATCTCAAAATTATCAGGCTTAACTTGTTCACGAGCACGCGTTAATGCGTCACTCTCCGTACTATCACCATCAGCCGTGTCTTGCCCTACCACACGCTCATTATCTACATCAGTCAAAGCTTGGTTAGCAACATCATTTTGACTACTAGCAGGAGCAATCTCGCCACTATCATCATAACGCAATACGTTGGTCGCTACGGATTTTTGGGTAAGGAAAGTGTCTTTAATGGTCTCTGGCGATGCAATATAGTGAGTAAGAAGTTGGGCGGCAGTCGCAGTATACTCATTTGCCCGCATTAATAGCTGCTGGTCAAAAACCTGCTGTGCAAGGTAATCAAGCAACAATTCAATAGACGTTAGCCCTTCAGCCAATGCCTGAGTCACATCCCAACTGAGTACGTCAATCTCATGAATGGTCAATTGTGTAAATATGCTTGACATATCATTCATGGTTTGACGAATTGATGGCAATCCCATGTCGGCAAAAGCATCACCAATATCGGTAAAATCAGCAGCAATGGGCAGTAAGTCAATGTCTTGACGCTGTACATATTCATGGAAGCTTTGTTTGACATCTTCTACCGCGATGCGCAGCTCACGTAAACTTCCACCAACAGAAGCCGTCGCAGGACTTTCTTCCGACTGCGTTTCAATATCTTCAAACGTTGCAGACAATGCCGTAAAAGAAGCGGCGTCCCCTATTTTGAGAGATATCGTCTGTTCGGTATGATAGATAGCGTTATATAGCTCTTGAAGCTGACGCTCAATCTGCCATTGTTCTTGCGCAAATCCTGTTTCTGATGATAGAGCCTGCTCTATGTCTGTAACAATTGCATGTATTTGCGACACGTAATAAGTCCAACCTCGACCTTCGAGTTGACTTTGTATTTTCTGTAAAGGAACGAGAAGTGTGTCTGGCTTATCCAAAGTAAAGATAAGTGTCTCAAGCTCACTGAGTATACGTGGTAAAAAACGTGGTCCCGTTGACGACGTTTGCGACAAATCATTTAGGAGTGACTGAGTGCGCTTGCTACTTTGAGCAAGGCTATTTAGTTCGATATACACTCTTATGATTAAGCTTCGAATAACGCTTGATGACAACTCAGCTTGCTGAGTGCGAGACTCTATTACTTGATCCAGCTGACTTAGCAATGACGCATAATGCTCAGGTAATGGGGTATCATTATGAGCAAGGTCATTTAGCCACAGTTCCGTTAAGTACCAAAGGCGTTGTAAGTCATCATGTTGAGTGGTCTGCCATAAGTATTGGCTGACTCTTTCTAGTGTAGTCAATAAGGACGGTTGATTGGTATTGGCACTCAATAACGCTTGTACTTGCTGTCGCCAAACCAGTAATAATTGTTGATAGTGATAATCAGCTAAATGCGTCGCCGTTCTATTCGCCGGCATCATCACTTCGATGCTATTGATACCGTCGATAATATGATCATCGATAGCATGATTATTTAGATTCTTATGCTGAGTATTCGCCAAGCTGACCGAGATATCTGGTGCTATCCCTAGTTTCGCTAGTGCTTGAGTAAGCTCCTCAGCAGCATTATCAATTAAAACGGTGTTGTGATTACCCATACCTGCGTATTGATTCAACTCACGCTGTAGCAAGCGATGAGAAAACTGACCAATGCGGCGGTCGTTAGCAGAAATACTATCGCGACTGCTAACGTCTGCCAGCAAGCTCAGTTTATTGGCAAGATCTGCTAATAAATTAAGGCGAATCATCGTTAGCGCGCCACCAACCTGATGATAATGTTGCACCATCTGCTCGTAATCAGTGCTATCAGCGTCTAACTGCCAGCCATCAGATATCTGTGATAATTGCTGATTAAACAGTGGTAATAACCACTCAAGCGTCACTATGTCATTGGGCTGGTTTTTCATAGGGTTATCCTAACTTGTCTAGGCACTAATCTAGACATTAATTTTTTGCCACACATTAACCTGTGGGTGCGCAATACGGCGCATATTTGAAGGACGCCAAAACAACGCCTCACCTGGAGCCAATATAATATATCCACCTAACGCACACTGCTCTGATAGCCTTGCCAAAATATCACGCTGATCAAACTTGCGAAAATATAGCAGCATATTTTGACAGATAATGACATGCTGAAGGTGCGAAGTGGGTGGTTTTTGCTCAATAATATTGTGTAAAGCGAAGCTAACATAGCGTCGTAACGTTGACGCAATCTGCCAGTCTGCCTGAGTGCCAGTCATCGTCTTTTTTGCGGTAGACACCTTATAAAAATGCGATTGACTGATATCACACTTAGCTCGCAATGACTGAACGAACTGCTGGCACAGGTCTGGAATTAACGTCTGCTGCCGCTTATCATACTGCCCTAGTCGTGCTTTTGTAATGGCTTGTTGGCTAACATCTGTACCCAATATCGTATAATTAATCAATTGTTCAGAAGCCAAGCTCATCGCCAATGACCATGTTTCTTGCCCACTGGCACAACCAACACTCCAAATGCGAAATAAATCATTAGCATCATTGTTGTGACCACGATCAGTACTAGTGGCAGTAAGCTGCTGGCGCTGATGCTGTAATGCACACTTTGTGACAAAATCGATAGAAGGCATATGGCGAAAAAAACGACTTTCGTGAATCAGTACTTTATCCAATAACTGCTGGCGTACTTCATCATTTTTTGGTAGTTGACACCACAGCTTTCCAACTGTCAATCCATGTGATAATGCCGTGTGTTCAATCGCATTTATCAACCATTGCAGCTGGACATTGGGTAGAACGAAACCAATCTCTTGTTCTATATATCGCTGCCACTGCTGCACATCAAAACTGTCTGTCTGCAGCAAACCCTTAATCAACGAGGGTTTGACTGCTTTGATGGAATTGCTGTCTGGTTGAGTAAAATTATTCACGTCACCTGCTATAGTCACTGCTGCAAATCATCGTATCTGCACAGTATATTATTAACACATTAATTTAAAAACGGTCAGTGGTCTAACACCTACTTGACGTTAACACTTGTCATTACACATTTGCTGATAACGCTTCTTCGGTATCCAACATCTCATTTTCTAGTAGCTCATCATCGTTTGATACTTTAAAACCAGTGACTGACTCTTGCAATGCTGCAGCCATTTCGCTCAGCTCACCAATAGAGCGCGCGGTTGCCATTGTGCCAGAAGAGGTTTGTGAGGTAATATCTTGAATAATATTCATCGTATGAGAGATGTGACCAGCAGATTCTGCCTGCTGCAAAGCGGCGTTTGAGATGTTTTGAATCAAGTCAGCCAAGGTACTAGAAACGCTCTGCACTTCTTCTAGGGCTTCACCAGCATCTTTTGCCAAACGTGCACCGCGCACAACTTCAGAGGTCGTCGATTCCATTGACATAACTGCTTCGTTGGTATCTGCCTGAATGGTTTTTACCAAGGTTTCAATCTGTTTGGTAGCGTTAGCTGAACGCTCAGCAAGACGTTGGACTTCATCAGCAACGACTGCAAAGCCTCGACCAGCCTCACCTGCCATCGATGCCTGAATAGCAGCATTCAATGCCAAAACGTTGGTCTGGTCAGCAATATCATTAATCAAACCAACGATATCACCAATTTCTTGCGAAGACTCACCCAGACGCTTAATACGTTTTGAGGTCTCTTGAATCTGATCACGAATCACGTTCATACCTTCAATAGAGCGCTGTACAACTTCCGCTCCATTATGAGAGATAGCTACTGAGCGCTGAGCAACGGTCGCTGATTCTGAAGCGTTGTTCGAAACTTGGTCAATCGATACTGTCATCTCATTAATAGCCGCTGATACACCAGCAATTTCTTGTGCTTGGTGCTCAGACGCTTCAGCAAGTTCGACTGCATTCATCTGTGTTTGGTCTGAAGACTGCGAAACGCGGTCAGCCGTGTTGTTAATAACCAAAACCAATTGACGTAATTGGTCAATCGCAAAGTTTACTGAGTCAGCAATTGCCCCAGTAAAATCTTCTGATACGGTGGCATTAACCGTCAAATCACCTTCTGCTAAATCACCCAATTCATCAAGTAAACGTAGAATAGCAATCTGGTTACGTTCGTTTTCTTCTTGAATTTGACGCGCTCGCTCAGATTCCGCTTCTGCTTCCTGACGACGACGCAAGGTTTCTTTTTCAATGAGTAGACGCTCTGATCCCCCACGCTGCTTCAGTAACTGATACAGAGCAAAGAGGATGCCTAATACCCCTACGACAAATATAATCGCTGGTAAAGTAACGGATTGATTAAAATCAGCCAAGTACTGACTTACTGACGATAACGAATTGACCAGCCAAATCAGGCAGGCCACACTTATTAGCACAAAAAACCCTAACAATAACTTCCACTTGCTATTAGCGTCCTTGCCATCTGTTGTATTGGTCGTACCAGCTACAGGTTTCTTTATAACATCACTCATCGTACGTATTCCTTTCAAACAATCATCAAAGTCTCATCGTGACTGACTTTGACAATCTTATTGTTATAAAAACAACAGTGATTAGCAAAGCCTGTATGAATACTGACACCCAACCGTATCATGTCATTCGCTATTATTTCGTCATCGTTATAGCAGCCAGATAGCTGTTATCGACTGCTATATTGCAGCATCGGTATACTGCAAGTCTTGTGCGAGCAGGCTTGGCATAAAAACATACCAATCTTGCTCATTTTTAAAGAACTTGCCGTGATTATAAGGAGCAAAGGGCGAATTAGGCTCTATAGCTTCTGTACGGTATTGATCATGCGTAAATTGTTCAATCCCAATTACTTGATCCACTAACAGTCCTGAAAAGAGATTGTCATGTTCAATGACAATGACTTTGCGTTGGCTCATTTGTGTTAAACGACTAGGGACCTGTAGAAACTGAGACAAATCGGTGATTGGCAATAGGCGTCCGCGGATATTGGCGATGCCTAGCATCCAAGGCTTCACTAGAGGCAAGCTGGTATACTCTGGCATGGCCAATACTTCTGATACTTGACCCATCGGTGCAACTAACCGCTGTCCGCCAATCTCGAATACCACACCTTGCCAGTCATACTCTTGTCCACCGCGGCGACCACTTTTGCGCGCGCGTGCCAAGTCTGCTAAACGCAGAAGCTCAATAAACCCTCTGGAAGCCACAATCTACTCCATTACTTTACGAATAATATTAACCAATCCATTTTCGTCAACGGGCTTAGCCATATACTCTTTAGCGCCTTGGCGTTTTCCCCAAACTCGATCGGTTTCCTGATTTTTGGTACTGATCATAATCACTGGAATATGCGCGGTGGTTTTACCTCGAGTAATTTTGCGAGTGGCCTGAAAACCGTTCATCTCAGGCATAACCACGTCCATTAAAATGACATCTGGTAAGTGATCAATGGCCATCTGGCAACCTTGCTCACCATTTATAGCCTCTAATACTTTGAAATTATGTCTGGCAAGCATGTCGCGAAATTTCGCCATCTCAGATGGTGAGTCGTCAATGACTAAAACTGTAGTCATAGGAATTTCCTTTATTTTCGAAAGTATCCATAAGGATATGTTGTTATATTATTGAGACAATCCGACTGAAAGTAGCACGCCAACCATGAATGGCAGGGCAACTCTCTTAACAGTTTCGGTTAAATATTGAGCAGTTATTAGTAATATTTTATCAATACTAAACCTCTTAACCGTAATGCCTAGCCTAATTTATCTGATTCTATATAAAGCATAGCAATGCATAAATCATACCAACTCGTAAGACGTTATTTAACGATATATCTACAAGCGGACTCATTTATATTAGCGGTACTGATTAATTGCCTCGAACAGCTCATCTTTACTAAATGGCTTGGTCAGATACTCATCTGAACCCACAATACGACCACGCGCTTTGTCAAATAAGCCATCTTTAGACGACAACATAATCACAGGTTTGCTGGCATAATCAGGGTTGTTTTTTATTAGCGCACAAGTCTGATAGCCATCCAAACGCGGCATCATAATGTCGACAAAAATAATATCTGGATTGTTATCGACAATTTTTGCTAAAGCATCAAAACCATCAATGGCGGTCACAACTTCGCAACCCGCTTTTTGTAATAAAGTCTCTGCGGTACGGCGAATGGTTTTTGAATCATCAATCACCATTACTTTTAAACCATCAAAATTATTTTCCATTATCAGTGTCCTATAAACGACTATTTATTCTTAATACCATCCATCAATGCAAAAATTTAACGGTTATTTCAACCTGTCATATCATTCATTATTGGACTGATATGAGACGCTAAATTTGCATTACCATATGTTATGACAGTCGACATATCATCTGCCAGTATCTGCCTGTCAAACAGAGCGTCAACATGGGCTACTATACGCACTTTCTAATTAATAAGCTTACTAAATTGCGCCAAATCTATGGCTTTTTAGACGACTTATTTTGCTTTTATTATCGTCCACTGCAACCGTATTTGGTCTAAAACAAGGTAAAGTACCTTTTATTACTGATGACCTTGACGATAAAAGAGGTAAGCCCGAAGTAGAAGAACCATCAACCTTATGATATTTCTGCATTATATAGAAACGCTTGGCACATTGCTGAATAATTTTCTTTTGTGATAAAAATGTATCATTGTATTTTGTTATGTTTGTTTTAGCACAGTTATCGACTAATTTCCAGTTATGAATGAGCCAATATTCGAACTGGTCAGTAATATAAAAATTTGTTCAGACTTGCTGTCACTCCTAGCTTAGCTAATGACTGGATTTAGTAGACTTAATGTCAGCGGTTTATTAAGTTTTCCGCACTTATTTCACCCAGTGGCAATTCACTATATAATAAAACGATGACTACTATGGTGACTGCTATGATGGCTTCTAAATTTTTAAAAAATAGCACCTATCTACTGAGTGCTTTTCTTCTTGCTGCCTGTCAGCCATCACCGCCTACCAATGAGCCTGTGACTGCAGAAAACAGTGAGACTGTAGATACCCCTATTGTCATTACCGACGATAGTGTGACCATGACGCCAGATCATATATTGAGCATAAAACCTTCACGTTATCAGCCCAGCCTTGGTTTACAAGGTAAGATCGAACCTATCAAACAGACTAAACTTATCGCTGCATACCCCATTAACGTCGAAGAAATACTGGTTACTGAGGGTCAATGGGTAGAAAAAGATATGCCGCTGCTTATTGTTCGACGCGTGCAATCAGAAAGCAAAACAGTAGATGCATCCAACCCAGCCAAGGAGCAATCTTCGGCATCGAACAGCGTTGCCCCAGATTCTGAGATGACGAACGATGCGGTTGATGTAAAGCAAACACACTCACAAAAAACGGACGCTAGCTCAAAACCAAATCAGCCTACAGCAGAAAATGGTGCAACAACCACTAAAAACGACCCAATTGCTAACAAAGAAGAGGCAGCAGCAAACGCCACAGTGGGCACTCCTAAAAACGCAGTCGGCAATCCTAAAAACAATGACCAAACCAGCGCTAATAGCACGGCGAGCTCAAAACCGCAGCAGAATCAGTATAATTTGGTCACTGTGCGCGCCAGTTTTTCTGGTCGTGTAAAAAACTTATATGCCAAAGCAGGTCAAAGACTAGAGGCGCGCACGCCTTTATTACAGCTTAGCGATGAAACTAAATTACACTTTATCGCGACCCTACCTATTCAAGCAGAACCGCAACTTTCGGTTGGTCAGACTGTCAATTTTACAGCTGAAGGTATGTCGGAACAGTTCACAGGACAAGTCAGTAAACTGACAGCGACCAGCCAGCCGAAAAAGCTGTTGGTCTATGTTAACGTCATTGACAATGAAGCAAGTCGAGACAAGTTATTGCCAGATATGAAAGTCACGGGGCGGGTTAATTATGGTCAAATAGATGTGGGCACTATCGTACCTAAGCGCGCGTTGCACGATGTTGACTTGACAGAATTACAAACGTCACCATATAAGCCTCTGTCACCGTTAACTGCTAACGTGTGGATTATTGGACAGGATCAGCGCCTAACACGCCAGCCTATTGAAGTAGTCGAATATGACCCTATCACAAAGCAATATTTAATTGCGGGTATTAGCAACGACAGTTTGATTTGTTTGGCTGATTTACCAGCTGATGCTAAAGGTAAAAAAGTCAATGTCTCATAGCTATGCATGCCGACAGTTACATTGTGTAGAAACATTAACAAAGCCTCTCTTGTTTTGTAACTGCGTAATTAGGCAATATGACCGTACAATATATAGCATTAACCGAGTATTCTGAATCATTGGTATTAAATGATTCAATATCTTGAAAGTTTGAGAAATCTTAGAAAGTTTGAGAACCTAGAGGCTTAATCGTTTAACTGTTTAAGATCCTAAAATCAGCGATGTATTTATCGTGATACAAAATATCAAAACAGATGAAACGTTTGGCCAACCATAACAACAACTAGAGGATAACCCATGAGCAAGCAGATTTTATTAATCGAAGATGATCCTGATCTAGCTGAGTTAATCAGCGATTACCTGACCATGAATTATTATGACGTCCATCATGCAGGGCTTGGTCAAGAAGGGCTTGATCTATTGGATGCTAAAGAGCGTGACATTGATTTGGTCGTGCTTGACTTAATGCTGCCTGACATGGATGGTATGCAAGTTTGTCAAAAAATTCGCGGCAATAAAAACAACATGACCAATAAAGTGCCAATTATCATGTTGACAGCGAAAGGCGATACCACCGATCGCGTGCTGGGACTTGAGATGGGTGCTGATGATTATATATCTAAGCCTTTTGAGCCACGCGAGCTTCTCGCTCGAATCCGTGCTGTTATTCGCCGTCATGAGCAGCCTAATCAAGCAGATAGCCAGTCTGACAGCTTGACCTTTGGTCGTTTGAGCGTGTTCCCTGACAGCCATGAAGTGACCATCGACGATGAGCCTGTTCGTTTAACGACGCATCAGTTTCAATTATTGCATTACTTTGCCACCCATTCTGGTAAAGTATTGAATCGCGAGCAACTGTGGCAAGCCATGCCCAATGATGACAGCTCAGATAATATCGATCGCGCCATTGATGTTCATATCTCGCGCCTGCGTGCTTTAATTGAAGACAACCCACGCCAGCCAAAACGTATTATTACCGTACGCGGTGTTGGTTATCAATTTGCCACTGATCAGGTTTGATCACAAAAGTGGCAAATTAATCGATAAAAACCATACTTTTAATTTGTTTATGCAAATTAGAAGTATAAGTCGATATAAACGGCTGATAGTAGAGATGGTTTAATGCAGCAGTTGGGATTTCGTTCGGTATTTGCCAAATTATTTGCCAGTGTCATGCTGGCACTTATTTTATTTGCAGTGGCGATGGTGCTGTTGACGCAACTTGTGCACGATAAAGATGCAAGTATTCGATCAGAAGTATTGGCCACCCAGATTTTAGGACAAATAGACCCTTTCTTGCATGAGTTGAATATCTCTGTTAGCGAGGACAATCGCTTGCAAGCGCGCTTTATGCTAGCAGTGGTCAAAAAGAGCTTTGATATCTTTGATGAGTCATTACAGGCAAAGATGGGCTTGTATGACAGCGAAGGTCGATTGCTAATGCAAACGGATAACAGCGATTTGCCATTGGAGTTGCCCGCACCGCCCTCTTTATTTTCACGCGTTTTTCCCTCTCTCGCAGACACCTCCCCTACCAAGCAAGCTCAAGTTTATAGCAGCACCGGCTATACGCTTTTGTATGAATCACGCTTACCGCCTAAAAAACCAGTACTCTCTTCTGCGCTGAATTTATTTACTGGCACACTACTACTGTTACTGATTATGGCAGGTGTCCTATGGTGGATTGCTCGTACCATCACTTGGCGCATCAATCAGATGAGCCAGCAGATGGCGCAACTGGGTGATGGTGATTTTACCGTACGGGTGAATGCTCGTGGTAACGATGAGATCGCCTCACTAGCGCGTGGATTTAATCAAGCAGCACAAAAAATCGAACACCTTATCGATGCCAATAACCTGCTCTTAGCACATGCTTCTCATGAGCTACGTACCCCCATTACTCGTATCCGCTTACAGATTGAGATGATGGATATGCTCGCAGGGGCGCTACCATCTGATACCAAAGCAAAGTTTGATAAACGTGCGCAAGCGATTAACCGCGATTTGTCAGGGCTCAATGATTTGGTAGAGAGTATCTTATTGGTGAGTCGTTTAGACGCCGGTCATGCCTTGCAGCAAGTTGAAAGCTTAGACTTATATGATCTGGTGAATCAAGAACGGCAACATTATCCTGAAGCGACACTCATTGGTGAACATATTGTGATCGATGGTCAATCATCGATGTTGACCCATTTGATTCGTAACTTGTTAACCAATGCTATGCTACACGGCAAGCCGCCCGTGACGGTACTATTGTATGGTGTGCAAACTATTGATGAAGCAGATACCATACCTGATTACCTGCTACAAACGATACTCTGCAGTAGCTTTGCTGATTATAATAGCTCTGATTTTAACTCCTATCACGAACCAATCGATGTCAATGAAAACGATACTCATAGTCATACGCAGTTAAATGATTCTTCTCATATTACTGATAAAGTTAAATCTGAAGCCCCAGATACTATGACTGTGTTGCCAGCACCACCGATATATAGAAACGGAGAAAATATTGCGGTTGAGCATGATTTCAATTCCGATGCCGATGCCGATGTGAACATAGAGACTAAAATCGATAATGGTAATATTAGTAATGCCAACAGCGACACTGATTCTATTGAAGCCCACGCGACCTTAACAGAATCTACTGATGTGGATAGCATTCAAACTGACTCAAGCACTTTGACAAACGCAGTCAACAGTAACGATACCGTTGGAAGCACCAGTGAATCTTCATTGATTGCTAATTATCATAACTTTACCAATGATTTGACTGACAAAATTAAAAAGATGGTTTGGAAAGCAGTTCCTGACACTGAAGAGCCGTCTGCAGTTATCAATGACGCTAAGAGTACTGCCTTGAATGATACAGTTCCTAAATCCAAAGGTGCTATAATAAATAAAAGTGGCAATACACGCGACAAGGGTGATGCTCAAAATAACACTCAAAATCCTACAGAAGTACTCAGTACACCGCGCAAAGAAGGCTTGTTTGCCAAGCATCTAAAAAAAGCCAAGACCGATCCTGTACGCCCATTACCGAAATATGCAGTATTGGCAGTGATTGATGAAGGCACGGGTATTCCAGAAGACAAACGTGAAGAAGTATTTAGTCCATTTGTGCGGTTGCAACAAAAAAATAAAGGTTCTGGACTAGGCTTATCGCTAGTATCACAAATCGTTACCGCACATCAAGGGCGCATCATTACTGATACGTTGAATGGACATACCAGGTTTTTAGTTGTCATACCAGTCAAGCACGACCCACATTATCACCAGCATGACTAGGACGTGCCTTCAGTCCAATCTATTAACCTTTAAATGGGCTAAAAATGGCTAATTTTTGCCAAACATCGTCAAATAGCTTATCAATATCTCGATATTATTTGCGCTACTTTCCTTGTTTGACGGCAATTTTTATCACCATTTTTAAAATAAGGACACGACCTAGTCAGCGATGCTATAGTCGATTCAATTTAAAAGTAGTACAAGGCAACCGAGTATAGATGTATATTTAATACTTCAAGCGAAGTTAACGCAGTAATACTTTTATAGTGGAATGACTATATAAGGTGCTATGAACAGACACTTCATTCTACTCGATCGTCGCGACTCACATTCTACAAACCCCCTCTTACTAATAGCTATTAATCATAAGCCTGTCACGGATGTTCATATCCAAAGTGCTCGATAATATGCTATATTAGCGCCCCTTATTATAGGGTTATTAACGGTTGTTTCTTAATTGGCTTCTTACATTGTTAAAGAGGCCCGACAGCGCGTTTGTGACTATTAAAAAAATTATTGAATTTTGAGCCCTCCATGAATGACATGATTGTCTTAAACAATGTGACCAAGAGTTTTTTAAGCGACCGATCAATCAAAGACAAAGATGGCAAACCACATTGGTTTACTGCCGTTGAACCGACCTCGTTATCTGTCCAGCAAGGCGAAATCTTCGGCCTAATGGGATACTCGGGTGCCGGTAAGTCTACTTTACTACGCCTAATCAATATGCTTGAGCGTCCAGATGCCGGTCAAGTCATCGTCGATGGCACTGACTTGACCACTTTGTCTGCCAGTGAATTGCGTATCGCCCGGCATAATATTGGTATGATTTTTCAGCAGTTTAATCTGATGTCCAATCGTACTGTTTTTGACAACGTGGCCTTTAATTTAACTGTTTCAGGATATCCGAGCCGCGACATTCATAAACGAGTCATGGATTGTCTAGATATTGTTGATCTAACAGACCGCGCTGGTCACTACCCTGCGCAGCTGTCAGGCGGACAAAAACAGCGTGTCGGTATTGCACGAGCGATTGCCCCCAGTCCTAAAGTATTATTGGCTGATGAGCCGACCAGTGCGCTTGATCCTGCGACGACCCGCAGCTTGTTGACTTGTCTACGTGATATCAACGAACAACTTGGCGTCACCATTGTGATTGTGACTCATGAGATGAGTGTCATCCGTAGGCTGTGTGATCGCGCCGCATTACTGCATCAAGGTCAACTCTTGGAAGTTGCAGATGTAAGAGACGGTCTGATTCAAGCGACCACCCCGATTGGCAAAGGCTTAGTGCACGAAGACTAATGAGGCAGGAGAAATAAATATGTTAACTGGTAGTGAATTGTCCGCCTCGATAGACAAGCTGTTTGCCCTGCGCAAAGAGATTATGAACGCGTTTATTGATACATTTATTATGCTTGGCATCTCAACGACGGTGGCGATTGTCATCGGTGGGTTGTTTGGCGTATTTTTGTTTTTATCCAGTGATCGACAGTTTTTGCAAAACAAAACATTGTATGGTCTGCTTGGTGGTATCACCAACTTTATGCGCGCTTTCCCATTTGTCATTTTGATGATTGCCATGAGCCCATTTACGAAGGCTATCGTTGGCACGGGTATTGGACCGATTGCGGCCTCATTGGTACTCGCCATTGCAGGTTCGTTTTATTTTGCCCGTTTGGTCGAGCAAAACTTACGTGAAGTGCCACGCGGTATCATTGAGGCGACCGAGTCTATGGGCGCACGTCCCTTGACCATTATTAAAGTCCTACTCAATGAAGCACGCTCAGGACTGGTATTGTCCGTGACGATTCTCTGTATCAGCCTGCTCTCTTATTCAGCAGCGGCAGGTATGATTGGCGGCGGTGGTCTGGGAGATTTGGCCATTCGTTATGGCTACTATCGTTATCAAACGGAGGTGATGATTTTTATCGTTATTGTCCTATCAGTCATGGTCGTCTCCATTCAAGCATCAGGTAATTGGTTGGCTAACCGTTTGGATAAACGATAGAAAAAAGACTCAGACAAAGTCAGTTAACGCTAATATGAATAATACTCAGGGTTTAATGCCGATTCATCCTAAGCAAAATGCTTGACTTTGTTACTGAGACCCTTTAATTTTGATACTAACTTAACAGTCGTTAACTTAGCAGCATTACTATCCCTAATGTTGCTTTTTTAATGGCCAGCGTTTGCCCTCCATCCCATCCCTCTTATTAAGGAAGCTCCATGAAATTAACAGATATCAGCCGTCAGTTAGCGACTGCATTTGCTGCCGTTGGCGTATCAAGCCTAGTCTTGGTTGGTTGCAACAACTCATCAGCACCAGAAGCAACTAAAGAGCCTGTTACTGAAGGCTCAACAGCAGAGACTGCCGCTAGCGATATCGATCCTGAGCATACAAAAATCGTCATCGGTACCACCGAAGGTGACTTCGCCGATATGGTGCGCAACCAAGTGAAAAGCTCACTGGAAGCGCAAGGTTACGAAGTTGAGCTGATTGCTTTTACTGACTATGTACGCCCAAACCTTGCCTTGGCTGAAGGTGATTTGGACATCAACATCTTCCAGCATAAGCCTTATCTTGATACCTTCAAAAAAGAAAACAATCTTGATCTGGTAGAAGTTTTCCAAGTACCTACTGCTCCACTTGGCATTTACTCAGGTAAAAAGACCACGCTTGATGATGTCTATAAAGGCATGAGAGTCTCTGCACCAAATGATCCAAGTAACTTTGCTCGTGCGCTGGTGATGATGGATGATCTTGGCTGGATCACGCTAAAAGACAATATTGATCCGCTAACGGCATCAAAAACTGACATCGCTGATAACAGCAAATACGACATTGAAATAATTGAGTTAGAAGCCGCTCAATTGCCACGTGCTCGTGATGAAGTCGACTTTGCCGTCATCAATGGCAACTATGCCACGGATGCTGGTATCAAGCTGACTGAAGCACTATTTCAAGAGCCTAGCTTTGCTTATGTCAACTGGTCAGCCATCAAATCAGCAGATGCTGGCAAAAAATGGGTCGAAGATGTGACCAATGCATATAATTCAGAAGCCTTTAAAAAGTATGCTCATGAAACTTTCCCTGGTTATAAGTACCCAAAAATCTGGGGCTCTGATCACAGTGCGCACACGGATACCGCAACAAAACCTGCACCTGTAGAAGCTGCTGCTCAATAAGCTCTTAAGCCAAAAGCACTTAAATCCAAAACACTTAAATATCGTCTTCGTCCCGATTGTAAACGCCCATTGCTAGATAGTGATGGGCGTTTTTTATGGGCTCGATTTTACGATTTTTATTTTTTAACCGCGCGCTGCTGTCTATCAGTTACTAAAAATGACGTTACAGCCTGTTTGTCCTTTGTAGGAAAGCGTCACGTGCCCTTTTACTTGCTGCCAATTTTTTCTATAGTGGGTAGGTCAAATAGAAAGGGTAATCAGAATATTGATGATTCGATGCTCTATCAATAAATACATAAATAACAAGGATAATAAGATGCGTGCTAAAACTTATAATATTCGTACCGCTGGACAAGCAAATATTCCTGTACTAGGGCTTGGTACATGGCAATCGACCGGTCAAGATTGTGTTGATGTCGTCAGTCAAGCGTTGAAAATGGGTTACGAGCACATTGATACCGCTCAAGCTTATGGTAATGAAAAAGAAGTGGGTCAAGGTATCAAACAATCAGGGGTATCTCGGGATAAGTTCTTTTTGACCACAAAGATTTTTCCTGATGATATGAAGTTTGAGCCTGAGAAATTGATTGCCGCCGCCAAACGCTCTTTAGCAGACTTAGATACTGATTATGTTGATTTGCTACTATTGCACTGGCCGGATGACCGTGTTCCTTTATCTGAAACCATTCCTGCCTTGTGCGAACTTCAAAAACAAGGTTTGACGCGCCATATCGGCGTCTCTAACTTTAATATTGCCAATATTATTGAAGCTGAGAAATATGCTGATGTACCGATTGTGGTCAATCAGGTTGAGTTTCATCCGTTCATCAAGCAAAAAACCTTGCAGACTTTTTTGAACAATCACCACATTCTACTCGAAGCTTATTCACCACTTGCACGCGGTGATGTATTCGATAATAAGATTATTAAAGAAATCGCTGACAAACATAATGTCACGCCAGCACAGATATCATTGGCTTGGATTCTGGCAGATAAGCATCGCGTTGCCATTCCAAAGACTGCTAACCCTGACCATTTACAAGGCAACTTGGACGCAATGAAAGTGCAATTGAGTGCGGATGATATTGAGAAAATCAGCAGCTTAGCGCGTGCTGATGGGCGCAAAATTAAGCATCCAGATTACTCGCCTGAATGGGACGACTAAGCTCTTGTAAGAAACTATCGAAACTTATTAGCACTAAAATTCATGTAAAAAAAGAACCGCTAATAATATATTAGCGGCTCTTTTACTATGGTATGGACTATATAACTACTGCTGTAGCGTATCCGTCTCATGCACCTTTTCAGCAGGATTATATTGCTCAGAAGGAGGCACTACACCGCTTCGGTTGTTTTCTTTCATTGATTTGGCCACTTCTGGCGGCATGTAGTTTTCATCATGCTTAGCCAAGACTTCTCCAGCGACAAAAGTGTCACCCTGCATCTTACCTGTCGCGACGACGCCTGAGTTTTCAGCAAATAAATCTGGCAAAATACCTTGATAAGTCACAGGTACTGTCGATTGAAAGTCCGTAATGGCAAACTCAACGTTTAGTGGATTGTCTTCTGCGCGCTGGACACTACCCGCAACGACCATACCGCCTGCTCGAATACGCTTATCTTGTGGTGCTTCACCTTGTGCAATCGCGGTAGCATCAAAGTAGTAATCGGTCTGTTGCCCAATGGCATAAAGAACCAATACCACGGCTATCGCCGCTCCTGCAAGCGTAAACATAACCCACATCAGTTTTTTGCGACGAACTGCGTTCATACCACTACCTCATTGATGAGTCACTGTTTTATAAACTATAGTCAATGCCATACAAATATATAAAACAGAAAAATTTGAAGAAACTACCATTAGAAAAACGTTCTAAAAATGTCTTTCTAATCGTACTCTTCTAATGGCTATATGGTAGCATTTTTCGGACAAATCAATAAGCCCTATAACCTCTGTGGCAGTCACCTCTTTATCAAGTGCTAAGTTGCAGATTGAGTGGCTAAAAATTAACGGCTAATGCTAGATAGGACGAACCTACTAGCTAATTAGGCTGCTTGGTGACAGGCATGGTTGTTTTAGCAGTACGCTGTGCTTGCCGCGCTTGCTGAATGGTCAGCTGCTTGATTAAAGCCTGTCGTTGTTTACGACTATAAATAACAAAAGCCAGCATCATGCCAACGGTAATTGCCCAGCATGACCAAACGAACACGCCATGCTTACCCATGGCAAGAAATTCAGATACGCTATAAAAGTAAGGCTGCATAATATTTTCCTAGCCGTGATTTTTTTTGGCGACAGTCATGACCGTCACTTAGCTTGCCCGCGAATGTATTCTTTGACCCACGCTTTGCCTTGATCACGATACAAGATAAGGGTATTGGTACGATAAATCGCTAATGTTGCCACTAATAAATAACTACCAATAATCATCAGTAATAATGGCATCCACATATCTGCTGACATCTTAGGCGCGGCGGTCAAAGTAAAGGTCGAGCCTTGATGCAAGGTGTTCCACCACTGTACCGAGTACTTGATAATGGGTAGATTTACTGCGCCAACAATAGACAAAATGGCGGCGGCTTTACCACGATTGGCAGTATGCTCAAACGCAGCAAATAACGCCATCACGCCCGCATACAGAAACGCCAAAATGAGCATAGAGGTCAAGCGAGCATCCCAAACCCAGTAAGTACCCCAAGTGGGTTTCGCCCAAATAGAACCCGTGATTAAGCTAATCACACAGAGCAAGAATCCTAGCGGAGCAAGCGCCTGTGCCACTAAGCTAGCCGTTTTTATTTTCCAAACTAAAAAAATGACCCCGAGCACTGCTAAGGCAAAATAGATGGAAATAGCGATACTGGCAGCGGGTACGTGAATAAAGATAATGCGGTAGCTATTGCCCTGCAGATAATCAGGCGGCGCAAAAGCGAGACCCCAGATACTACCGATCAATAGGCAAATACTGGCTAATATGGCTAACCACTTGACCCAAGGCGAAAAAATTCGAAAAAACTGCTTGGTACCCACAGTGGTCAAAAAGCCTTGCCAGATGCGCTGCCACAAGCTAGGAGATGAGACGTTATTCAAGTTGGGCATGGGAATAAACCTATTGGCACAGCGTATTGGTCGTAACCGATATAGCGCATCATGGGCGCGACTATCTGCTAACCTGCTGGCGTTAAACACTGGATAGAATCTACAAGTGATTGTTTGCTTAGTTAACTGACTATTATAGCAAAATTGCCAGTTTTCAACATGCTGTTAATACAAAGGTTTTTTATAGCCTTTTTTATTACAAACTCTCAATACAGAGAGTTGTACATGAATTATGTCGTTTCTAATTCAGCCACGCCATTTTTAACGTCATGGCAATCACCCATGGCATCACCAAAACCGAGATAATACTGCCTGCTAATAATAAAGCCAGTATCGGTAAACCATTGAGACCAGTGGCAAATAAATCAACCGCTCCTGTGGCAAAAATTAACACTGGTAACTGCATCGGTAAGGCAATCAAAGGCACCAGCACCGCACCATTCTTTAATGACAGCGTCAAACTACTCGCGACCGCTGACAGCATCAAGAGCATCGGACTGCCCGTCACAATAGAAGCCATCAATATCCACGCCTCAAACCAACTAAGCTGAAACAAAGGCACGGCAAGTAAACTAAGCGCTGCCACAATACCACTACTAAAAATCCAATGGATAACCAAACGAATCAACACCCATAGAGGCAATGACGCTTTGGCAACGACCAATTGCGCCAGCGTGCCATTATCAAGGGCAGGCTTAAACAAACCATCGACACCCATGACCAGTGATAATAGAGCAGCAATCCAAACTGCCGACACGCCAAGGCGTTGCAATAGCGCAGGCTCGCTACCCACTGCTAGCGGAAATAGGGTGATAATGACTAAAAATAGCACTAGCGGATAAAGCCACTGCACGGCACCCTGTTGTTTGACTTGCCACTCGCGCCGCCATAACTGCATAAAGCTGATACCGCGCACCGCAGCTAAGTCAGTATTTGAGCTTTTATTCACTGTTTGTACTGGACCGTCTATTTCTATCATTTATTTGCTCTTCTACGGATGCTTGTGACACTTATACTGAGAGTATGCAAACTAGTATTCAAACCATATAATCGGACAAATCGAGCACTTGATTGGCAACACCAACGGCCTGATGACTGGTCATTAATATAGCGCCGCCAGCATTAGCAAAATCGCGCAATCTGTCTTCCATTCGCGCTACCATATCGACATCAAGGGCAGTAAAAGGCTCATCAAGTAGCCATAATGGTGTCACCTCAGAGGTCAATAAATATAACCTTGCAAGGGTGATACGGCGGGTTTGCCCAGCAGATAAATGGCTTGAGCTAATCGTCTCAAAGCCCTGTAATCCGACCCAAGCCAAGGCGTCATCAATATCAGTAACGCTTGGGCTAATCCCATATAAATTCAGCAAAAAGGTCAGGTTTTGTGCGACCGTTAGACTTGGATGTATACCCAACTGGTGCGACACATACAAAGGCTGAATAGGTAAACTTGCTACTCCTTGATAATAAACCTCACCGCTTAACACTGGCAATAACCCAGCCAGCTGCATCAGTAAAGTGGTCTTACCAGTACCATTGGCACCAATTAAATGGCAAATGCTACCAGCTGTCAGATTGAGAACAACCCCTTCACATAGAGGGATTTCGCCGCGCTGAACGGTCAGCTCATCAAGCGCAAGTAAGGCGGTATTCAGAGCTGTCATCAAAACCTCTCATTATTTATTAAGCGGCAATCAATATTCATCACAAACACAGATGACGTTCATGGCATAATACTTTATGCTTACCCCACCCACACAGTATAACAAATTGTCGATTATTATGACCTCAAAACCTATGCAGACTTCAAAAGATAACCAAAATTTAGATATGCCAGCGCTAACCATAGATGGCTTAATCGAGGCACAAGTTGCGTTTATGCAGCAATGGTTACGCACACAAGCTGAACCGCTGTCGATGGAAGCGTGGCAATGGTTTGCTGCACAGCCATTGAATAAATATGTCAGCGCCGATGATTTGCAACAGCTGATTAATGACTGGCTACTCAATCAACCGATGACGGATATGATACGTAAAGATATTCGCGATATCTTGCATACGATTATTTATCATCCAGTCAATGATAACGTGCCGCTGTCTGAGCTGGTGGATGACACTCAAGTTGAAACCCTTGCCAACTATGTCGGTAGCCACGATCAGCAACGCAATATCTTGATTCATACACTGGTCGGCAACGAGACTTTTGCCGATTTGCTAACCCAAACGCTATATCATGCCATTAATGACTTTATGGAAACCACGCTGGATAAAGCAGGCGCTGCTGGTAAACTGATGAAATTTGGGCGCAGCTCTTTTGAAAAAGCGACCAATAGAAACCTTGACGAAAAACTGCAGGCGTATTTGCATCGTAATATTAAAGATTTAGCACGCCGCGCAGAAGCCAATGCGCAAGAGCATTTATCAAATGACGAAGTCGCGCGATTATTAATCACTGGTTGGGCGCGAATCAAAGACCAGCCTGTCAGTCATCTACAGACTTATCTGCGTGATGAACCTGACAACAGCAGTATCGGTCATATCGAAGCCAGCATTCAGCAAAGCTATAACCGCCTGCGCCAGTCACCTTACTTACACAGCCTTGTGGCAGCGAGCATCGATACTTGGTATGGCAATCATCAGTCAGATACTATTGCGACGGTAGTTTCGAGTCTTCGTATTGATGAGCAAGCCATGACTCAATTAAGTACAGCACTATTACCTGTGGTGCACGATGCCATTGAAAGCGAGTGGTTAACGGCACATACTCGTGAAATGTTACAAGCGTTTTATGAGCAACCGAATATCAAAAAAGGCTTAGCATTTAATGCCTAGTCGTTTACTGTCTTGATGTATTTGTCTCAGTTTCCCATCTCATTCATTTATTTGACAGCACCATACTTATGAGTCAACGTAACACACTCAGCTTGTGGCAAAAACTCAAACAGTTACTGACTGGTTCAGCAGCGCAGGCTGATGAAGTTGAAATTGATACGACGCAAACAGAGCCTCATGACATATATAGTAGTGATACAGATGATGAGGATACTAGTGACGCTCATGATGATACCAAAATTGATTCTCAATCTGATGTCAAAAATAAAAGCAAACATTCAGAAACTGACGCCTTTAACTCGAGTGCCAGTCAACACGAAGCTAGCGACACGCCCATTACCGATTTTCTGAAACAGTACTTTAATGATAAGCAATGGCACTATACTCACTATCGACCCAAAAGCAGTGGCAACAAAAACAATGACCGTCAACAATCACATCACTTATCGCTTAGAATGCGCAATAAAAGTCTCGATTGCGGCTATTTGTTTCGCGTGCAAGAAAACAACAAGCTGCTGGCAGTCTATGGAATTTTGCCATTTTTAATACCAGAGAGTCATCAAAGCGCGGCGATGCTACTGATTACTCAAATAAATTATGACTTGCTAATCGGCAATCTAGAAATGGATGTCAATGATGGCGAGATACGCTACAAACACGCTATCGATGTCGAAGCGGTAGGCATCGGTAATGATGTTATCGAGCATTTATTACAAAGTGTCATCGCGATGACCACGGTCGCGAATGAGATATTTAGTGATTTGATCGATAATCAAAACCCTGCGGAAGACTTACCGACATTGCTGACCGAGCTACGTCACCAATCAGATTCTAGAACCTTCTTTTTGCCAACGCAATTTGTGCAGTAATGAACTGACTACCATAGCTATCCATAGCTTTTACAATGTCTCATCTGTACCTTACTTTCAAAGCGCTTAAACCTATTTATCCTTAAAATACTTTTCAAAAAAGACATCCTCTAACACTATGCTAAAAATTGCTTACTCTGATATTTTTCGATATTCTGTGCCGGAAAAACACCGCTTTCCTATGCAAAAATATACCATGATTCCCGAGCGGCTATTGGCTGAAGGCACTATCAGTACCGACAACTTTTTTGCCCCTGCACGTTTGAGCGAAGATGAGATTTTGACCACGCATACTGCGGACTACTGGTATCAGCTGAAAACCCAAACGCTACCACGAAAGGAAGCGCGAGCCATTGGCTTTGAAATGACACCAGAGCTGGTAGAGCGTGGGCGTTATATTGCTCATGCCACTTATGAATGTGCATTATATGCGCAGCAATATGGCGCGGCGATGAATGTCGCAGGTGGCACGCATCATGCGTTTGCTGATCATGGCGAAGGGTTTTGCGTATTTAATGATGTTTGTATCGCGAGTAATTTATTATTAAATCGCGGACAAGCGCAAAAGATTTTGGTGATCGATTTAGACGTCCATCAAGGCAATGGCAATGCCAGTATTATGATGGATGAGCCACGCGTTTTTGTGTTTAGCATGCATGGCGCAAAGAACTATCCATTTCGAAAGCAAGTATCAGATTTGGATATTGAGCTAGACAATGATACTGGCGATGTGGAATATTTGCAGTTACTAGAGGCGACATTACCACGTTTGATTAGCGACGTTGCGCCAGATATGATATTTTATCAATCCGCTGTCGATGTACTGGCAACTGATAAATTAGGAAAACTTGGACTGACGATAGAGGGCTGTAAGGCACGTGATGAATATGTATTACGCCAAGCAAAAGCCGCTAAAATTCCTATCGCTATCGTGATGGGTGGTGGCTATTCAGAAGATATCGACGATGTGGTTGAAGCGCACTGTAATACCTTTCGTTTGGCGCAACAGATATTTTTTAATGAAATAACAAAATAATGCGCGCATAAAATAGCATCTAAACAGCCAGCTGCCTCGCGAGCTATCTTATAAAAATGCGATAACTCCCTGCCAGCCGACACGAATACCAAGCACGGTAAGTATCAATAAAATAAGCTGACGAAAGCGCGCTTGGGGCAAATAGCGACGCAAGCGGATGCCAACTAAAAGCGCAGCAATCGATAGTACGCTCAACAAGGTGATTAGCTGCCATTCACCACTGCTGAGCGCCATAATAGGCTCACGTAATACAATTATTTGAGCAATTTTACCCAAAAAATAACACATGTTACCAACTTTAGCGATGGTGTTTTTATCATCGCTGGCAGACAGTAGATACATCATCAATATGGTCGACATGGCATTAGTCGAGCCACCAATCACCCCTGCACTAAAACCAACGATGATTAACACAGGCTTGGTAGCAGGTAGACGGAGTTGCTTACCAAGCAAGCTGCTTATGACGTAAAAACCAATAACCGCTGCCAATAGTAATAAAATATAGGCGCTATCGATCCATAGTAAGAGCTTCGCGCCTAGAATGCTACCAAGTAAGCTGGTCAACGCCAGTAACCAATAGCGCCTGCCGTAATAGATGAAATTTTGCCAGATTGTGCGCCCGCCACCCGCGAGCCAAGTCATGGCATTAAGCAATAACGACGGAAAAATAACCAACACAATAGCATGTGGTAACGGGTAGATACTAGCAAGCGCAGTGGTCGTCACCAACGTCACACCTAACCCACTAATACCGTGTAGCAACGATGCCAGTGCAAAGATTACCATCAATACCAACGTCTGGGTGCTATCACTATCCATCATATTAGCCATAAAAATTAAGACCTAATGTCTGGATTAATAGTGACATAACTAGGCATTGTGACCATTGTGGCGTTGCCATATTGTCTCACCAATGATGCCAGCCAACTGCTCGGCAATCTTATCTTTGCTCGCCTTCTCAAGTGTGACGCTATCGTGCTCATAACGCTCTGAGAAAAATACCTGCATGGCATTGTCATCGCTAGCAAAACCAATGTCTGCTCGTGAAACATCATTACAAGCGATCAAATCTAAATCTTTAGACACCAGTTTGCCACGAGCATAGCGCTCGATATCTTGCGTTTCTGCCGCAAAACCAACGACAAACAGCGCTGGATGAGCAAGCGAAATCGTCGCTAAAATATCAGGGTTTTTGACCAAACTCAGCGTCATAGCATCTTGGGTTTTTTTAATTTTTTGCGGGGCAGCTTCTTCAGTACGATAATCAGCGACAGCAGCCGTGGCGATAAAGATATCCGCAATTACATTTTGATTCTCGCTATGAGCATGCTCCTCATCATCAATCTCATGGCTGTGGCTATGATCATCGCCGCAATCACACTCGCCATGATGTTCATGTTGATGGCTATGGTCGTGATCGTGAGAATGGTCGTGCTCATCTTCAGGCACATACTGTAGCGCACTGTGCGTACCATCCACGCACTGCTGGGCTGCTATCAGCATCTCTTTAGCCGACAACACATCAATGCGCGTGACATTCAGCGGTGTCGGCAGTGCCACTTTGCCACCCGCAATCAAAATAACGTCTGCACCAGCAGCCACGCAAGCACGTGCTAATGCAAATCCCATCTTGCCAGTAGAGTGATTGGACAAGTAGCGCACCGGATCGATAGCTTCTACCGTCGGTCCTGCAGTAATCACCACTCGTTTACCGGCCAATAATTGCGGCGTGGTTTGCATGGCATTGAATAATAATACTTCTGCCAATAGCTGCTCAGGTTCAGGCAAACGCCCTGCTCCCACATCACCGCAGGCTTGCTCACCGCTAGCAGGTTGAATAATCTGATAATTCATATCGCGCAGGGTTTGGACATTGAGATTGACCGCAGGGTGCGCCCACATCTGCTGATTCATGGCTGGTGCAATGATGACTGGTGCCGCCGTTGCAAGGCATACGGTTGTCAATAAATCATCAGCCATGCCCATCGCGAGACGCGCAAGCGTATTTGCAGAGGCTGGCGCAATGATGATTAAATCTGCCCATTTCGCCAATTCGATATGCCCCATCCCCGCTTCTGCTTTTTCATCGAGTAATGAGATATGCACCTCATTGCCAGTCAAAGCTTGCAGGGTTAATGACGTAATAAAAGCTTGTGCCCCTGTGGTCATAATGACACGCACCTCAAAGCCTGCCTTGATTAATAGGCGGGCAAAGATAGCAGATTTATAAGCGGCGATACCGCCAGTGATAGCAAGCACAATATTGGACATAAGCATGGCATCAATAAAAAGTTGAAAGATAAAATTGCGCTTATAGTAACAATTATGAGATAAGTTGGGTAAGAATTTCCGTATTTACTCAATATATCTGACAGCAATCCATTCTCAAGGAGTGACAATGGCGATTAAAGACTGGCATGAAGATGATAGACCACGTGAAAAACTACTAAAATTTGGGGCAGCTCATTTATCTGATGCCGAGATATTAGCGATATTTCTGCGCACAGGTACGCAGTCACAGTCAGCTATCGAATTGGCGCGTCATTTGATCGAGCAATTTGGTAGCTTGGCAGAATTATTGGCAGCGCCGCAAGAGACTGTACTGGCTTGTCATGGTATTGGTCCTGCCAAATACGCGCAGATATTGGCCTCACTTGAGATGGGCACGCGTTATTTGGACAGTCAGCTTAAAACTGGTCACGCACTTGGGCGCTCGCAAATGGTCAAAGACTATATCAGCACTCAGCTGCGCGGGGAGCATCGCGAAGTCTTTGCGGTACTTTGCTTAGACAATGCGTTGAATCTCATTAATTTTGAGATACTGTTTACTGGCGGCATCTCCTCTTGCTCCGTCTGTATCAAACACGTTCTGCGTCATGCTTTGAGTCACGCCGCCAGCCAACTCATCGTCGCACACAATCATCCACATACCGATGCGACCCCTTCAACGGCAGACAACTTATTAACTTACGAGCTAAAGAAAGCCTGTGATTTAATCGATTTATCCTTGGTAGACCATATCATTGTTGGACGCAATGAGACATTATCTTATGCCGAAAGCTGCTTAGCACCTTTTGGATAACTGATTACGACTGTTATTTTTGCCTATATGAGAAAATCTTGATACATATAATCGACACAGCGTAGCACTTTAGCTATTGATAGTTATCGGCAACTGTTTCATATTGATGGCTAAATTTGTCTTTTATTTGTCTGTCACTGGTTAGACAGTTATCAAAGCCACTTTTGTAAAATGCTCAACAAATTAAAATTTATCATAAAATATGCTACAAAATCCATAACGGCTCATTGGTTTAATTTGGTCACCAGACCCTTAAAAATCAGCAAAAATAACAACAAGATTTATTCAAATACTTAAATACACACACATTTTTCGCGCTTTTGGTTTAGCGTTATAAAAGGAGACAGTCATGGCAATTGGCTTATTTATTTTGGCAATCATTATTCAATTAGCCATGGTTTTGGCCATCTTTTTATTGTCCCTATCAAGAGTCACAGGCAGTATCGTTGCCTTAGTTACCGTCCTTGTCACCGCCTTTATCAGTCCTTGGTCGCTCATTTTGGGCATACCAATCGCTTTACTTTGCATCGTTTTGCTCGTCGCCCCTATTCGTCAGTCACTAATTACCAGATCTGTTTACAAGACTTTGGGCGGGGCAATGCCGAGCATGAGCGATACCGAGCGCGAAGCACTAGATGCGGGTACCAGCTGGTGGGAAAAAGAGCTGTTTATGGGCAATCCCGACTGGGACACTTTTGCTCAACATCCCTATCCAGAGCTGTCGGCAGAAGAGCAAAGCTTTATTGATAATGAAGTAGAAGTACTATGCGCCATGCTTGATGAATGGAAAATTCAGCATGAAGACAAAGAGCTGTCGCCTGAAGCGTGGCAATTTATCAAAGCCAATGGATTTTTAGGCTTAATCATTCCAAAAGAGTTTGGCGGTTTAGATTTTAGCTCTTATGCACAAAGCCGTATCATGAGTAAAATCGCTTCGCGCTCGCCGACCGCTGCAGTTACCTGTATGGTGCCAAACTCGCTCGGCCCTGGTGAGCTGTTGATGCATTATGGTACGGACGAACAAAAACAGCGCTGGCTACCCGGTCTTGCCAAAGGTGACGAGGTGCCTTGCTTTGGTTTGACGGGTCCAGAAGCAGGTTCCGATGCTGGTGCGATTCCAGATACAGGGGTGGTTTGTTATGGTACGCATGAGGGCGAGCAAGTGCTCGGTTTGCGTATGAACTTTTCTAAGCGCTGGATTACCCTCGCACCTATCGCCACGGTCGTGGGTTTAGCATTCAAGATGCACGATCCTGAAGGTTTGCTTGGCAATCCTGATAAGACCGATTACGGTATCACTTGTGCGCTCGTTCCTGCCAGCCATGAAGGTGTCATCATAGGACCACGCCATAATCCAATTGGCTCGCCATTTATGAATGGTACAGTCGATGGTAAAGACGTCTTTATTCCACTAGATTACATCATCGGCGGCGTCGAAAATGCGGGTCGCGGTTGGCGTATGCTGATGGAGTGCTTGGGCGTTGGTCGCGGCATCTCTTTACCAGCTTTATCAACCTCAGCCAGTGAAATGACGTATCTGTCTGTCGGTGCTTTTGCCAAAGTACGCGAACAGTTTAAAATCTCTGTTGGCAAGTTTGAAGGCGTCCAAGACGCTACCAGCCGCATGGCCAGTAACACTTATATGCTAGAGGCATTTCGTCACCTCGTCACCTGCGGTCTGAACCAAGGCGGCACACCATCAGTGATGACGGCAATGGCAAAATACTATGCGACTGAAACCATGCGCAGTGTGGTCAATGACGGTATGGATGTGGTTGGTGGTCGCGCGGTACAGATGGGTCCACGTAACTTTTTGGCCACCCCTTATCAGGCAATTCCAGTATCTATCACGGTTGAAGGCGCAAATATCTTGACGCGCTCACTCATGATATTTGGTCAAGGCGCGATGCGTTGCCATCCTTATCTCTTTGATGAGCTGCAATTGCTGCAAAGCGAAGATAAAGAAGGCGCACTCAAACAGTTCGACACACTGTTTTTTAAACATTTGGGTTATACCTTTAATCGCGGCGCAAAGGCATTTGTCGCAGGTTATGTCGGTGGCAGTAATCATGCACCAAGCTTTGCGGACAGCTTTACTCGTCCCTACTACAAACACATCAACCGCCTGAGCGCAAGCTTTGCCTTAACGGCTGATATGGCGTTAGGATTGCTCGCTGGTGACTTAAAACGTAAAGAGATGCTGTCTGGACGCTTAGCTGATATTCATAGCCATTTATTCATCAGCACTGCTATTTTGCAGTTTTATGAGCATGGTACTAAATCAGCGTCCGAACGCTTGCATGCTGAGGTTGCCTTACAAAATAGCTTATATACCATTCAAGAAGCTTTTGAAGCCTTTTTTGCAAACTTCCCTAATCGCATGGCGGCCAGTTTGGTCAGTTTTGTGACTTTTCCCAGCGGCTCTATCTTTACGCCGCCAAGCGATGAGCTCAAACGCAAGTTGGGCGATGCTTTTATGGATGACTTTGAAGCCAACCCGTTCCGTGATTATCTCAAAACCATGGTCTATTATAATACTGAAGCCGATGATGTCACTGGACGTATGGAACACGCTTATCAAACGTTACTTAGCATCGAGCCATTATGGCAGAGGTTTAAAAAGGCTGAACACAAGGACAGTTTTGAAGGGCTTACTTTTGAGGATCATGTGGTATATGCCAGCCAAAACGGCGATATTACCGAAGAAGAAGCTGAAGTGCTTATTCAGTACAACGCCATACGCTTTGACTCATTATTGACTGACGTGTTCGATAAACATTTATTGCATGCCCAAGAGCGTACCAATCCACACAGCCTTGATAATGCCGTGCAGCAACTGACGGACTATGCACAATTAAAAAATGACGCGCAAGCCAGAAATGGCATTGCGACAAACATGACAGCTGAAAATGATGTCGACTCTAATGATTTGGGTACGCCCGTCAATACAGACAAACCAACTGGCGATGCCAACCCCAATCATGGTTATGAGAGTGACGGTGATGTAGAAATGGTCAAAGAGCAAGATACCATTGAGGAGGTACGTGCACAGACCGACTTTGATGAGTCTGAGCCCGAGGTGGAAGCACTAGATCATCGCCACCGTGATGCAGAGTCACACTTAAGTGAACGCATGAGTAACAACCATCGTCTGAATCAACATAATGCTGACGACCTAGAGCGTTCTGAAATATCTGAAGATGCAGAAAATGTAAAGGATGATATAGACAAACCTGCCGCTACTGATTCTAAATGGCAGGATGGTCTACGCCGTGATGAAAGTGACAAAGTCTAAAGTCAAAAGCTTTGATAATTCTTAAAATGACAAGCTTTGAAATAACAAGACACAAAAGAATCAGGCTTAAAATATTTAAAAAACAATAGCTTTTAAGGCTGCTATAGTCGATTCAATTTAAAAGTAGTACAAGGCAACCGAGTGTAGATGTATATTTAATACTTCAAGCGAGGTTAACGCAGTAATACTTTTATAGTGGAATGACTATAGAAGCCTTGCACGATACATTTTGATCATTCACTTAGAAAAGACTGCCCAATTTGAGCAGTCTTTTTTTAGTTATGAATCGCCGTTTTTAACCATTAAGGCGTGTTTGACGATTCAACCATGGCAATTGACAAAGACTGTTTTTTAGGCAGCTCAACATTAAAAATAGTCAGCTTAGTCATTCTAAGCGTCTACTTTTAACAATGAAATGGTAAAAAACAGCCCTGTCTCTCTCTATTAATATTGGAATAATACTAAATTCTCCCAGCTCCATATAAGAAATGTGTTATAAAACTAATTAAGGCATGAACATTACCGTTGTTTTACGCCTTATCTGGAACAGTTTTAGCGATCAGCAGTATCTATTTTTGAATGTTCAACACGCCTTAATATTGGTCAATATGCCTTGTCATTTACCTACTTTACTCGCGAAAAATTCGGCGCAGACAACTTAACTATTGATTTATATTACCTTAGTCATAAAAAAACGTTGCAGTATCCTTAACAATTATTTTATATTGTGCCCCGAAAACGTGACACTAAGTGGAAGTTGAAAGAATTTAATAGACGTAGCAAGAGCGGTGATAATAATGGCAACAATCACATTGATGTGAGCAGCCTATCTATTCGCTACTGGGGCACGTACACAAAGGATATAAGTTATGTGGAAAAATATGGGACTGACCGGCAAGATTATTGTCGCTATGGTACTCGGTATCATACTGGGATTGTTTATAAACTATTCAGGACTGAACGCTGAAGGCGGTTTCATTCATACGTACATTACCAATGGCTTCCTCGCCATTGTCGGCAAGCTATTTGTCAACTCGCTCAAAATGCTAGTCGTGCCTTTGGTGCTGATCTCACTGATTTGCGGTGTTTGCGGTATTGGGGATATTCGTTTGCTTGGTCGCATCGGCACCAAGACATTTCTTATTTATATGATGACAACAGCTCTGGCTATCGCAACAGCGATTGGGCTTGGCGTGCTATTTGGTATCGGTAAAGGCATGAATATCGAAACCGAAGCGGCATTTGAAGCAGCATCAGCACCGCCACTGCTTGATGTGTTCTCTAATATTATCCCATCAAACCCCATCAGCGCGATGGCAAATGGTGATATGTTATCGATTATTTTCTTTGCTATTTTGATCGGTGTTAGTATCTTGATGGTGGGTAAACCTGCCAAAGGCTTAGTGCAGAGCTTAGAATTAATCAATGAAGTCATCTTAAAAATGGTGACCATCATTATGAATCTTGCGCCTTATGGTGTATTTGCGCTATTGACCAAAGCAATGGCAGAGCTGGGTTTAGACTTGATTTGGTCACTGCTGGGTTATGTGGCGGTATTGGTCGGCTCATTGGCATTCCATTTCTTTGTCACTATGATGATTGTACTCAAAGTCTCTTCGGGCTTATCCATCAGAACCTTTTTGGCAAAAATGCGTGAAGTTCAGATTTTTGCTTTTAGTACGTCAAGCTCGAACGCGACGATTCCTATTACCTTGCGTACGGTCACTAAGCGCATGGGTGTCAATAACTCAGTTGCTTCATTTACTGTGCCATTTGGTGCGACCATCAACATGGATGGTACCGCCATCATGCAAGGTACGGCGACCATTTTCATTGCCAATATCTATGGTATTGACTTGGGCGTGACTGAGTATCTGACTGTCATTCTAATGTCCGTTTTGGCTTCCGTCGGTACCGCTGGTGTACCGGGTGTTGGTCTGATTATGCTATCAATGGTATTTGCCCAAGTCGGTCTACCTATCGAAGGCATCGGTCTTATCTTAGGTGTGGATCGTATCCTTGATATGTTACGTACCGCAGTGAACGTCGGTGGCGATGCTGCTGTGACGGCTATTGTGGCAAAATCAGAAGGCAAAATGGATTTGGCTATTTATAACGATCCTAACGCTGGTGCAAAAGACGTGTTCGATGGTCACATTGATGAAGACAATGAGCGTGAATTCTCTGAAGTCTTTAGTGATGGGATCATGGGCAGTGAGTACGATGATATCGATCGTCGCCGCTAGGCACTTATATTGAATAGATTTTGATGATTTATTCACGATCCATAAAAAACCTCAGTCATATTGGCTGAGGTTTTTTTCTTTGCTAAATACATTTAGGGCGTGTTGAACAACAATCAACCAAAAACGTATTTGGTTATCATCGCCAAGCATACCACTACAATCATCGGACGAATCAGCTTACTACCGCCCTTGACCACCATATGAGAGCCAAAATACGCGCCTATCGTTTGTCCCACCATCATGGCAAGCCCTACTTTCCACAAGACATTACCGCCCAAAATAAAGAATATTAAAGAACCAATATTGGTCGATAAATTCAATACCTTTGCTGCGCCTGTTGCTTCGATGATTTGCCGACCGCGCAACGCCACGTTGCCGAGCGCAAAAAACATCCCTGTGCCTGGTCCAATATAACCATCATAAAAACCAATTAACGGTGCAACCACTTTTTGCCATTTGCCTTCTGAGATACGCGGCGCAGCTTCTACTTCGCCAAGTCGAGGCGCAAACAAAGTATAAATCCCGATAGCCGCAATCAAAAACGGAATCAGTGTCTCAAGCAGATCCGGCGGCGACATTTGTACAGCAATAGTGCCGAGAACAGAACCGATAAAGGCGCCAACAATAGCTACTTTGATACGTTGCGGTTTGACCACCCCTTTTCTAATCATCGTAATAGAGGCTGCTAGCGCACCTGAGGCGGCTTGTAGCTTATTGGTACCAAGCGTTAGCACTGGTGGGATATTGGCAAGTAACATGGCAGGGATGGTCAATAAACCGCCACCACCAGCGATAGCATCAATAAAGCCTGCCAACGCTGCCACAGCGGTAAGCATTAATATAACCTCTAACGAAAGCGATAAGTCCATGACGCTGACCTGTAAATTTTATGATGGAAAATGAGTAAGTCCTAAAAACTGGCTTTAAGAACTGGCTTTAAGAACTGGAAATAAAATATTAGTAGCAATGTTGCTATCAACTTTGCTATTCATTAGCTGATAGTACTGCTGATATATATTAAAGCTGTGACAGAACATCACAAAATGCCAATCATTATAAAGATAAAACGCTAAAAAAAGCCAAAAACGTAAAAAAGTCTGCTAGATTTGTCTAACGGCTTAATAAGTATCTAAAATAAGCAGCGATTGATTAAAACTATGTAACGACTTATCACGCTTTTGTCTGCTCTATCGACTTTATAATATCGCTATTATTAATGTGGCAAGTGGCACTTATAACTTTTGGTTGACGTATTTTGTTGTCTATATCAATAAGAGTATGAGAAACTGTTGCTGTCTATCATGTCTTTATGAGTCGTGTCATAGATATTTGAGGTTATTGGATTAATTTGTAATTCGTGTTTAGCAAATGAGGATGATATGGCAATACGCAGGATTAAAGCATTTTTTGAATTTGAGGCAGCGGGCGGTATCGTCCTAGCATTGGCTGCCATTGCTGCAATGATTATTGCCAACTCTCCTCTCAATGTGTGGTACGAGGGCTTTATTCACGCACCCGTTGCCATTCAAATCGGTGAGTTCGCTATCGCTAAAGACGCTCATCACTGGATCAATGACGGTTTGATGGCGATTTTCTTTTTCTTAGTGGGACTTGAGCTCAAACGTGAAGTGTTGATCGGTGAGCTGTCTAACGTTAAGCAAATCATCCTGCCAGCTGGTGCGGCGCTCGGTGGCATGATTATGCCAGCAATTGTCTATCTGCTCTTTAACTATAACGAGCCTGAGTTTTGGAAAGGATGGGCGATTCCAGCCGCGACCGATATTGCTTTTGCCCTAGGTATTTTGAGCTTATTAGGCAACCGCGTCCCCAACTCTTTAAAAGTATTTTTAGTATCGATTGCTATTTTTGATGATATTGGCGCCATTTTAATCATCGCTTTATTTTATACCAGTGATTTGTCATTAGAGTCATTGGCAGTGGCAGGTCTATGTCTACCCTTCTTATACCTTCTCAATCGTCGCAACGTCACCAGCATCACGCCTTATCTGCTGATCGGTGTGATCATGTGGATTGCGGTACTCAAGTCCGGCATCCATGCCACCTTGGCTGGGGTGGTCTTAGCACTATTTATTCCTATGTTTGACCGTACTGATCCTGAGCACTCACCATTAGAAGAGCTAGAGCACGATTTACATAACACCGTTGCCTTCGGTATCTTGCCATTATTCGCATTTGCCAACTCAGGCATATCCCTCAAAGGTGCAGGCTTCGCTGAGCTGTTCCATTCAGTACCGCTTGGTATTGCGGCCGGTCTATTCATCGGTAAGCAACTGGGCGTGATGATCATGTGCTGGTTAATCTTTAAGCTTGGCATCTCAACCATGCCAAGAGGCATGAATTATAAGCAGATTTACGGTGCAGCCTTACTCTGTGGCGTTGGTTTTACCATGAGTCTGTTCATCGGCGGTCTGGCATTTGCTGGTGAAACAGCCTTATTTGATGAGCGCTTAGGTATTATTATGGGCTCAATCGTCTCTGGTATCGCAGGTTACCTCATGCTCAAAGTCAGCTTGAAAGACAATGTAAGCGGCACCTCAGTCGATCTGACTCGCCCTCATTAATAAGAAAATAAGCCATTTAAAGGCGATTTAGCTTATCAGTGGCTTATTATTTTATAGTTCACGTACTTTGGCAGCCGAGCATGGTTCATTAAAAGTATTTTTCATTAGCCATATCAGCACTTGCATCAATAGCCATAGAAGAGATAATCATGCGACAGTTTGTACTGCGGCCTTTGTTAAGCTTAGCGCTCCTTGGTAGCATTGTTTTACTATCAAGCTGTGCCACGCTCTCTAAGCAGGAGTGCCTCGTTGGTGACTGGCAGGCTATTGGCTACAACGATGGCGTGGCAGGTTACCCATCAGATCGCCTTGCATCACATGCCAAAGCCTGTGCCAAGGCCAGTGTTGCCCCCAACTATCTGGCATGGGATCGCGGTCGCCAGCTGGGGCTTAAGCAATACTGCACAACCAGTAATGCTTACAATGTCGGTCGGCGCGGACGTCAGCTAAATAATGTCTGCCCCTTAACCTTGGCGAATACATTACAAACTGCCAATCAAAAAGGCTTAGACTATTACGCCTTAGACAGTCAGTTAGACAAAGGCAAGCGCCTAATAGAAACCTACCAAGAAGAATTTGATAAGCTAGAAAGTGGGGCGATGTTAAACTTTGCTAATGAAAAAGAAGCACGCGCGCGCCTACTGTCATTAGCCGACGAGCTGCGTAAAGCCAAGCGCCGTATGAACACCACGCAAAAACAATTAGAAGCGCTAAACCAGTCAAATAGCTATTAATAATATTGACCTTGTTAAATGATCTAATAGGAAAATATTTGGTAAGAAGGCATTTAATAAATATGGATTCAATCAACATAACTGATAAACAGACGGCTGATACTTTGAATCACCAACAACCCTTAATAAAACCTTATCAGCGTCACGGACGGACGACCGCGATTGATGACCATAGCGACTTGCAAGTATTAAAGCGCATCAAGCGTTATTTATTGCCAAAAGACTTCGTTATCTCGCAAGATTTATTAAATGAAATAGTCGCGGGCTACGATATTGGCGATTCACTGGCAGATACGTTGGCCGCTGACGGCATTCGTTTTGCAAAGCCCTTACAGCAATTTATTATCAGCGACAGTAGCAATAGCAATAAATTCGATGCTAATCGCACAAATAACCTTGCATTTAACGCCTTGGCTGAACAATTTAGCCACCATCCCACTTGGTTCGATCCCAAAGTTGCCCAAATCGGTGCGGTTGCCTATCGACGCTATCCGCTGATGCTGATTTGGCTACTACGTAATGTCGCCCTGATGGCAGGTTACAGCATCCCCGCCCTCTCCCTGCCGCTCATTCAGACAGGCGCATTGATGCACGATGCCCTGCCGCGCCTGATGCGTACTTACGCTTATATCCTTGCCGTCTCTGAACATCCCCCATTACATAAGCCAAATACAAATGCGCATAATCAACGTCAGTCTATCGAGCAAGTATTAGCGATTGGCTCAGAAGGTTGGCGGCAATCAATCAAAGTGCGGCAAATTCATACCCTAGTACGGCAAAACTTGCTCAAAGGTAAAGGCAATGCTGCTAAAGGCGTCATACCAAATGCCGACCAACATCACAACCCAGATGGCAGCTGGAATACTGATTATTGGGGTCTTCCTATCAATCAAACCGATATGATTGCTACTCATTTGCAGTTTTCATTGTTGATTATGCGTGGGTTACGGCTGCTTGGCGCACGCATCAGCACTGAAGAAGCGGCAGGTATTCTGCATCTATGGAATCTTGCCAGTCATTGGATGGGGGTTGACTTAGATCGCCTGCCAAAAGATGAAACCGCCTGCTGGGAATGGCTTTATACCTATTTATCAATTCAGCAACTTGATTTTAAAATGGGGCAACCATTAGCCAAAGCCTTGCATGATTTGCCGCGTCAGCTGATGGGCGAAGACAATCGACGGGGGCGTTTCGTTGAGATGGTCAATGCTAGCGTGACCCGTACTTTGGTCGGCGATGATATCGGCGATGGGCTGGATTTACCAAAATCAAAAATCCGCTTTGGTGTCTTATCATCGGTGCCGATTCTCTTTGCCCTTGATACGGCACGCCAACACAATCAAACAATAGCCGAAAAATTAGAAGCCTTCCGCGCCAAACGCCAAGATAATATGAACTGGTGGCTGAAGAAAAACGACGATTATTATAAGTAAGCAATTATAAATAAAGCATAGTAGATAAAAGAAACGAATAATGATTAGACGTCAGTCGCCTTACGGATTAATTGCGCGTATTTTGGATGCGATAATACCACTCAAGCTGCCGATCAAAGCCTGTTTCTAACAAGCTGGCAATGACTCGTCCTGTCAGACCCCAAACCGTTTCACCATCCACTTGCCAGCTAGGCGTGAGAATGGTCGCGATCTTATCTTGCATTGCATATTCTACCGCATACTCGACAGTAGGCTGAGTCAGCAAGGTTTCAAAATCTGCCCAAAAAATGCGCGAGATTTCGCCAAGCTCAGGGACTAATAATAAATCAGGCGCAATCAGCGCAACAATAGGACGCACACTCATACCACTTTTAGAGGTTTGAATGGGCAATTGACCAATTAGCTGGACTTTATTAGGTGATAGTGCGGTCTCTTCACAGGCTTCACGCAAAGCAGTGACGACATTATTACCGTCGCCTGCGTCATGTTTACCACCAACGCAAGAGACCTCGCCAGCATGGCTGTTCATGTGCGCAGCGCGGCGTGTCAGTAGCAGTTTTGGATGGCGTTCATGGGTAATGGCAACCAATACCGAGGCATCGGCAATGGGTGTTTGATACAAGCTATCTAGAATGCGAGTGCTACGAGAAGTGCTAGCATCATACAGCGCAGGACTGGTAACGGCATTTAAGGTCTCATGCTGCACCCGTTCCGCCAGCGTTCTAATAGTGGGATAACGAATAAAGTCCGGCACAGCGACTGAAAACTCATCAAAACGTAGCGACTGCGGGGGAAGTAACATGATTATTGCCCTATATTTTTATTAGAATTAAGCATCGGATGGTGGAGCTTATCTCTCGCAATGTGTACAACGCTTGCGCCAGTATTATTGCTACGCGTATCGCATCTACTACATGCTGGCCTCCATTCATTCATCGTTATGCTTGGCGACGTAAAGTGGCATTTTTTAATATCCCCTACTCTGATAGATGCGCGCGCTTTGCTGGTTACCCTTACTTAGAGCAACACCAGTCGCGGCAGCCATTACTCTCGTTATAGGTAAAGCTATCATTCAATAGTTAGCGTGAGTCTAGCCTAGCGCAATCTTATCGTGACTGCATATACTTTATGTGACTGTCCTGCTCTGCCTGCTGATGCATTCATTAATAGCAATCGTAGCCGTAAGCAGTTGCGCAAACCTGTGTGCTTGTTATTATCACTGCCAGTGTGATGAGAATTTGTGTTATCTTAGGATTAACAGCTATGATCACATAACATCTGATAAGCTAAAGTCATACTATTTTATAAAATAAGAATCATAATTCTTCAAAGAACGACAATCCTTTTTCTCATTTCTATTTATCATATATATTTATCATTAAATAAGGCAGTTGATATGCGCTATTGTTTACAATGCGGTCATGAAGCGGAACGCAAAATACCAGCCACAGATAATATCCCACGCTTGGTATGCCCCAATTGCCACTATATTCACTATGAAAATCCAAAAGTGATTTGTGGCTCACTCGTTGTGCATAAGCATCGGGTACTGCTATGTCGCCGCGCGATCGAGCCACAGTATGGCTTATGGACACTGCCAGCTGGTTTTATGGAAAATGGCGAAACCATGGCAGAAGGGGCCGCTCGTGAAAGCTTTGAAGAAGCAGAAGCGGTCGTCATCAATCCGCATTTATATTGCTTATATGATATTCCTGATATCGGGCAAATCTATAGCATCTATATCACTGAGCTAAAGGACGGTGCTTATGGCATCGGCTCTGAAAGTCTCGATTGTGCGTTATTTACCGAAGAAGACATTCCATGGGACAAACTTGCCTTTGAAGCGGTACGTCGTACCCTAAAAAGTTACTTTGCTGACCGCAAGCAATACGATAACCATGAAAATTTCCCTATTCATCAAGATATCATCGGTAAAGACCAAGCGATCAAGCGCTACTAGCCCTAAGCATATAAAGAATAGAGTTATAAAAAATAACCTTATAAAAAATAACCTTATAAAAAATAACCTTATAAAAAATAACCTTATAAAAAATCGACTGCTTTACAAAAGTGGTTGGTAAAAACCATTGATAAGTCTTATGCTAAGTTTTGAATATAGCCACTTATCAATGGTTTTTTATCGTCTGAAGTTAATCGTTTAAGCCGACTTGCGAGAATATTATGCTGACTTTATTGCAACGCTCTTTACCTCTATTACCGCTGACCATCGCCATGACTCTAACCAGTATAAGTATCACCAGCCATGCGGAAGATGCACGGTTAACCGCCAAACAATCTAACCCACAAACGCTTGGCTGGATGCAAGGTTTTCCGCCGCCTGCCGATAAACTGATTACTCAACCTTCCTCTAATTTTTTTAGTTTTCCCAAGCTGCGTTGGACGGTCTGTCATATCCGTGAATTGATGCCCACTACTGACGTCAGTCGCGGTATCGGCGCGCCTTCCAAGCTCAGCTATGCGTTAGATAAAAATATCGATGCCATCACCTTTATGCCTACTAACAGTAAGCGCCCGATGACGTGGAAGCAATCACTGGATGCCAATTATACTGACGGCATTATGGTCATGCATCATGGCAAGGTGGTATACGAGCGCCAAAACGGCTGCCTCAATGAGCTGGGCAATCATGCGGCGATGTCGATGACCAAATCAATGACTGGGCTGTTAGCAGAGATCCTCGTGACCGAAGGTAAGCTTGATGATAAAGCCTTGGTGGCGTCTATCATTCCAGAGCTCAAGGACAGTGGTTTTGGTGATGCAACCGTACGCCAAGTCATGGACATGACCACAGCGCTCGATTATAGCGAAGACTATGCTGATCCTAATGCCGATATCTGGAAGTATTCAGAAGCGGCAAGCCCATTACCAAAACCGAAAGATTATAAAGGACCCAATGGTTACTTTGAGTACCTGCAAACAGTTAAGAAGAACGGCGAACATGGGGAAGCGTTCAACTATCGAACCATCAATAGCGACGCGCTAGGTTGGATTATTTCACGTACGACTGGTAAAGCGGTGAATGAATTACTCTCGGAACGCATCTGGCAAAAAATCGGTGCTGAACAAAGCGCCTATATGACGGTCGATGCTAAAGGTACGCCGTTTGCCGGCGGCGGTCTTAGTGCAGGTTTGCATGATATGGCACGCATTGGTAGCTTGATGCTCAATAAAGGCGAGATTAATGGTGAGCGCTTATTCCCAGCTGCGGTCGTTGATAATATCGAAGCGGGTGGCGATAAAGAGGCTTTTGCGAAAGCCGATTATAAGCAGCTGACTAACGGCAGCTACACAAGCATGTGGTGGTTATTTAATAACCCCACGCCCATCTATGCAGCACGCGGCGTCCACGGTCAAACTGTCTATGTGGATCCAGCAGCTGATATGGTCATCGTTCGTTTTGCGTCATATCCGGATGCTAGTAACGGTAAAATCGACCCTACCTCGCTACCAGCTTATAAAGCGGTGGCAAATTACTTAATCAAAAAGTAAGCCTTTAAAAAACCAGTCTCTAAGAAATAGCGCTTTAAAAGACTCACCCAAAATAAAAACCGCCGCTTTCAATATAAATACTGAAAGCGGCGGTTTTTTTATAACAATTAAATCAGTAGACTTGAAGAAGATTAACTTTTAATTTTACAAACGTTAAAGCCCAATTCTTTTACCGCTACTTCTTTATCATAAGGCGCGAGTACTGCCCGTACGTGCTTTTGTCCTTGTAGATATTGCTTAGCAACACGCTGCAAGTCTGCCACGGTCACGGCTAAGATTGCCGCGCGCATTTTACGCTGCCACTCTACACCGCGATGATGCAAATCTGCAAAGCAGGCTTTAACCGCCTCTCCTGCTGGAGAGCCTGGCTTATCCATTCCTGAGATAATACCTAAGATGGCCTCTTCTAACTGCTCGTCCGTTTGCGGCTCATTAAATAGCCACTCGATACTGGCATCGAAGTGCGCAAAGGTCTCAGCGCACTGCGGATCACGGTAGCTAAAGAACTTAAAGGCACAGGCATTAGCATCGTAGCCCGCACCGCCGCCATAAGCACCGCCGCGCTCACGAATAGCGCTATGCAGATAACCATTGCGTAGATAAGGCGCGAGTACCATTAAGGCTGCCGTATCTGGATGATCAGCCGCTGGCACGGTATAAGCACTGGCATTATGATAAACGTTGGTTGGCACTAGCCACGCCAAGTCTTCAACATCGAGCACCACATCACTTTCTAGCGCTTCGACCGCGTCTTTATCACCATTTAACGCCGCATCAAGTTGCAATTCGGCAAACTCGCTTGGAATATTGGCGTCGATACTCGCATCGGTATTTTTTAACTGCGCTGCAATCTTTGGCGCTTGACTGTCTTTCCAGCTATCAACGATTAAATTGCTTAAGCGTTCAGTTTGCTCCGCTTCGCAGATGATGACGGCATGCTTAGGTAAACTGATTAGACGTTGATGTAAGTCCATCAAACTGGTTGCTAGTTTATCCCACTGTGCATCATCGCTACTGGCATGAGTTAAGAAGTCTTTTAGCGCGTTCAATGCTGGCAGACCACTGCGTACATATTCTAATTGCGCTTGGCGACTCATGCCGCGACTGGCGGTTTGCATCGCATAAGAATGCCCTGAACCAGCAAGGTTTGACTGCCAGCCTGCTTGACGCTGCTGCAAGATTTCTTTGATACGGTCATGCTCACTAAAGATACTGTGTTCCATGGCTTCTTTGAGCAAATCAATCGCTTCAGGTTTACGATTCAGCGCGCGCGTTGCCACCACAAAGTAGCTGCTAATCGCTTGGCTGTCATCGACATTGGTACGTTGGCTAATTCTAGCAGTCACCCCTGATGAATGCGCCGCTTGTTTAGCCTGCATTTCATGGGCACTTAGAGAATCTGTACCTAGCTCTGATAACAAGCTTAAATAGATAGGCAATAACGGATGATTAATGACTTCATTAACGGGTAGCTCGCTTGTATCCTCATTACCAATCGCATCAGTCAACGGTACAATTATTTGATAATAATATAAGCCATTGGTGCCCGCTTCATATTCAAATAAGGTGCTTTCTTTACCACTTAAATTAATCTGCTTTTGCGTGCCTTGTTTAAAGCTGATATCGGTCGGTACGTCTTCTAAACCCACTTTTGGTAATAAGCTTAAATCATCAGGCGCTGCTTGGCGCGCTGCCAAATCAAGCGCTTGTTGTTTTAAGATAGCTTTATCATCAGCGGTCAAATCCATCTCGATGGTATCAAGACGGGTCTGCTCAGCTGCCGCCAAACGGGCAGTTTTTTCGCTGTCAGGCGTCATTGTGACGCGGACACGATGCTGATTATCAAGCAAATGCTGCTTGATTAAATTCGGTAACCATTGCGCATCTTTTACTTGCTCACGTAGCCATTTTAGGTGCTCATCAACTTCCCAGACATCGATAGGATTACCGTCATGAATAGCAGTACTAAAGCCTTCTAGCATGAGATTTAGACCATAGGGCATGCTATCGCCGCCGATATGGCGCTGATCAATCTCGATTTGATGCAAGATGGTTTCGATCGTTTCATCATCAATCGGCTTGCTCGCCACTTGTGTAAGCAAATCAATAATGCCTTGCTCTACCGCTTCGGCATGTTCAGGGTTTGAACCGCGCAGACCGGTATAAAAGACCATTTCATAATGACTGTCATCCAGCCCTAGTAGTGGACTTGGCGCTTTACCGAGTGGATGGCTATCTAGATACGCACGCAGCGGCGAACCAGCATGCTCAACCAACACGCCTTCTAATAAACGCAATGCCAAACGCTGCTTGGGATCAGTAATCGATGGTAATAACCACGCAATCACGTGATGGGTTTGGTCAGGACCTGCTTCGTCAGCCGTATAAGTATCAATTGCGCTAATCGGTGCAGACAAACGCTGCTCTGGACGTGAGACGTGTTTTTTACCTGCTTCAAACTGAATCAAGGCATCTTCATGGATTTTGGCTTGGGTTTCAGCGACTGGAATATTACCAAAGCTCATAATCACACTGTTTGACGGATGATAATGGCTCTGATGAAATTCAACCAGCTCAGTATGGGTCAAGTCAGGAATATCGGCAGGATCGCCGCCCGAATTATAGTGATACGTCGTCGTTGGGAATAAATGATGGGCGACCGTATGATACAACTGGTCAATCTCACCACTCATTGCGCCTTTCATTTCATTAAAAACGATACCCTTAAATTGCGGCTTGTCATTTTCGTCTAACTCAACACGGATGCCTTCTTGGGCAAAATCCAGCGGATGAATATTCGGAAAAAACGAGGCATCCAGATAAACGGCTAGCAAATTAAAGTAGTCATTTTTATTTTGCGTCGCATACGGATACGCCGTCCAATCGGCAGCGGTCATCGCATTCATAAACGTGTTTAATGAGCGTTTAATCATGGAGAAAAACGGGTCACGAACGGGGAACTTCTCAGAGCCACATAAAGCCACGTGCTCTAAAATATGCGCTTCGCCTTTTGAATCCATTGGCTGAGTTCGAAAGCCCACCAAAAAGGCATTTTCGTCACTCGGATGTGCCAAATGGTAATGCATCGCGCCTGTTTTGACGTGTTGGCTTATCAATACGTCCATCGATAATGCATCGATATGGCGGTGCTCAATCAGCTCAAAGGCAGGATGCAAAGTTAGATCAGTAGTAGATAATGTGTCGGTCATAATTTTCCTTATGGATTGCTCTAATTTTATTTAGAATAATATGCGATTAATGACTAAATCTAGCCAGTGGCGATAAAATAGAATCAGAGTAAACAATAGATAAATAGTGTATTTAGTACTTATCGTAGGGTGTTTTTTATATGATATTTATATAAAAATATTGTGAGTATTATTGTGATTAACTTATGAGTAATATTCAAATTTAATGGCATGTACCCGTGCATCATTTTAAATGACAGCAATGCACCGGTATAAATTAAAAAGAATTTGCCTAACGGAATTAGATGGGGTTCGCACCTTCATAAGTCAAGATACTGTAGTAATAAAGATGACCAATATGGCAGAATGTCGGATTTTCACAAAGCGAACTCAAAGCGTACTTAACAGCAGCCATCAGTAGTGCTATAGTTAAAATCATCTGTCACAAGGAGCCGCTCATGAGTTACGAACATATTTTATTGGTCACCGACTTAATGTCCGATGCTGATGTGGTCGCCCAAAAGGCCAAACGTATCGTCGAGAATCGTCCTAACGCCAAGTTATCGGTATTACATATCGTCAAAGATACCATGGTTGGTTTTGGCTATGAGCTGGTGCCAGCCTCCAGCTTATACGATGAGATTGACGATGAACGCTGTCAAGAAGCGCGTGCCAAACTGGCACAGTTTTTGGACCGTAATGACCTACATGCGGTGAATTCTGAAGTGACCACTGCCATCTCTAACAGTGAAGGCATCGTCAACTATTGCCACAAGCATGACGTTGATTTGCTGGTCATCGGTCGTCATGAACGCCATGGTATCGCAGCTTGGCTCAGTGGCGCGACGGCAGATAATATCTTGCCTAACGTCCCATGCGACAGCTTGGTCGTAAGACTGGATAAACCCGTTAATAAATAGTTTAAAAAAGACTTAACGCTGTATCTAAATTATTTAAACCTATCAAAAATAGCGCATCGGATAACTTTGCGCTGTTTTATTATTTATTGACATAGTAGACATTCTCGCTAATACCTCTATATTTCTAAGACCTCTATATTTATCACTAAAGTTAATCTTCTGTCAAAATATCAATAAAACTTTGCCAAATCGGGCTTTGATGGCGGGCTTTATGCCACACTAGCCACCAAGTTCGTGACAAATCGATGCCCGCGACTTTCACCTGTACCAGCGCTCCTGCTGTCAGCTCTGCCTGAATGACATGCTGTGATAAACAGCCAAGACCAATATCTGCACTCACCATATGCTTAATAGCTTCCGACTGCTGAATCGCCATCACAATTTCCGCATCAGGCAAATGCTTGAGCAGCTGCTCGTCGATAATTTGCCGTGTACCTGACCCTGCCTCTCGTACCAATAGCGGCAGCTTTGCCAGTTGTGCAATACTAAGCTCGTAGCAATTATCCGCATCGTTATACGCTGCCATGTCTGTCAACCATTTGCTATCACGCTTGGTAAAGATCATCAAGGTATCTGTCCGCCACGCACGCTGCTCAATGACTTTCATATCTGTGGGGCGCGGCATACCCTCTACGAGCGCAATATCAATATTTAATTGTTCAACTTCGCTGACCACTTCTTGAGTATTGGCGATATACATATCGATATGGGCATCGGGTAGCGTCGCATATAGCTTGGCAAGCAGTGGCGGCAGTACATAATTGCCGATCGTGGTACTGGCACCAATATGAATCTGCCCTGCTTGATGCTTATGATAATGCTCTAGAGTTAATGCCTGCCCCAAGATGGCTTGCGCCTGTATATAAATAGGATGGGCGTTGGGGTGCTGATTAAGCCTACGCCCGACGCGCTCAAACAATGGCATCTGCAGCCTTGCTTCTAACTCTGTCAGCGCACTACTGACCGCCGACTGCGATAAATGCAGCGCTTCACTGGCACGGCTGGTACTACCCGTTTGATAAATACTGACAAACACTGATAATTGCTTGAGGGTAATTTTTGGTAATACCTGCATGGCTTTCTTCATAATTTCTCTGATACCCCATCTTATTGATACAATTTAAAAACCACCTGTTACTTTAAAAACCCTTTATTATCTAAAAAACCATCTTTTTAGCCCAAAGACTTTTATTTAACCTAAAAAATCGATAGTTTTTATCTAATTAATCTGTTTTTATTATAGATTGGTCTGCCTTATAATGTCTATTCATAAGCTTATGCTTATTTCGATTATAGATAATACATAATAGGACAGTCAGTCATGTACGCCTTGACCCAATCAGTAAATAACTATTTCCCGCGCAGCCGCCATTTAGCAGGGCTCATCGTCGTGCTGATTGGCAGCTTATTTTGTTTGTGGCTCAATACTAGTGTAAACACATGGACAAATGGACGTATCGTTGGTTTGTCTTCTCTCACTTTAGCCATTCTCATTGGTATGGTATTGGGCAATACGGTCTATCCTAACCTTGCTGAGCGCTTAAGTGTCGGCGTGGCATTTGCCAAAGGTCAAATATTGCGCCTCGCCATCATGTTTTATGGCTTTAAGCTGACCTTAACGCAAGTATCAAGTGTCGGACTGTCTGCGGTGATGAGCGATGCGTTGGTATTGACATCGACCTTTTTACTCACCTATTGGATAGGTATCCGATGGTTAAAAGTCGATAAACAAACGACGCTATTAATTGGGTCAGGCGCAAGCATTTGCGGTGCCGCCGCAGTGATTGCCGCTGAGCCTGTGGTCAAAGCGGAAGCACACAAAGTCACTATTGCCGTGGCGACAGTGGTGGTCTTTGGTACGGTTGCGATGCTACTCTATCCGTTTTTATACCATATTGGTTGGTTGCAACCTTGGCTAAATGCTCAGCAGTACGGGATTTATACGGGTTCCACCATTCATGAAGTGGCGCAAGTCGTCGTCGCTGGTAACGCCGTCAGTCCCGAAGTGGGTGACACAGCGGTTGTCACCAAGATGATACGCGTCATGATGCTTGCCCCTTTTTTACTTATTTTATCGTTTGCCTTAACCAAAGGTAGCAGCGACAATGGCAAAAAACCATCGTTTATGAATCGCGTTCAACAAGTCAAAGTGCCTTGGTTTGCCTTCATATTCATTGCCATCGTCTTACTGCACACTTGGGTGCCGATGACCGCAAGCTTTGAGCGTAGTATGGTGATGCTAGACGACGTGCTGCTTACCATGGCGATGTTTGCGCTTGGTCTAACCACGCATTTGGGCGCTATTAAACAAGCTGGCGTTAAACCTCTTATCTTGGGGGCGATTATGTTTGCTTGGCTGATCGTTGGCGGTGGATTGATTAATATTGGCATAAGCTTACTTGGCTAAAGTAAACTACCAAACATCCTTGCCGTTCGTTATCATTCTTGCCATGAGTTATATAGATCAAAAATGCCGATGACTATGCTAGTCATCGGCTTTTTTGGTTTATCGTCTGATTTAAAAGCCACTCAACATAAAGCGCACGTTACGTTATAGATATTAAGCTTTTAATTGCAAATAGCTTATCTTAAATCGTAGACGAAAAAAAACGAACCCGAAGGTTCGCTTTTTTTTCATCTTGCTCTAAGTGTCTATAAAGACAAATTAGATAGCAACGATGTTATGGGCTTGTGGGCCTTTTTGACCTTGAGTTACAGTGAACTCAACTTCTTGGCCTTCAGCTAAAGTTTTGAAGCCTGAACCAGTGATTTCGCTGTAATGAGCAAAAACGTCTGCGCCAGTTTCTGGAGCGATAAAACCAAAGCCTTTAGCTTCGTTGAACCACTTAACTGTACCTTTTTGAACGTCTGACATAATATAATCCTACTTTTAAATTTATTAATGGCCTAGTGACCGATAACGCTTGCAAATAGCTACTGAACGATAAATATTAAAACGAAGGATTATAACTAATACTACGAGGTAATGATTTGGTGCAGAACTGCTCTTAAGCTTGGACGTATTATAGGGGGAACATCCTGATTTCGCAAGTCTTATCTTAGCTTTCATGTAACTAAAGCCCATTTATTACGATTTTTGACCTGAAAATCAACGCATTTTAGGCATTTGGCAAACGGAACAAATAGACCGCTACCCCAGTACAGACCACGGCTACCAGCCATGCCATCCATATCATATCGGCGGGAATATTAAAAAATAACATCGTTGTTGAAATAGTCATCATTATTGTCGCTAACCACTTAGCATAGAGTGGCACCGCATGATTATTTTCCCAATCGCGGACAAATTTCCCAAAGTATTTATGATTGATCAGCCAAAAATGAAAACGCCGCGAACTACGTGCCCAGCAACCTGCCGCCAGTAATATAAAAGGCGCAGTCGGCATGACTGGCAGTAACACGCCGATAATCCCTAATACAAAAAATAGCCAGCCCAGTATGACAAACGTCCAACGCACCGTTGGGCTGTTATGCTGATTGGTTTTGGGTCGATAATAAAAGACCTTTTTGTGTTGGCTCATAAAAATACTGTCATTGAATGATATGGAGTGGCTAATATTTGATAAAGGTTAGACAGCTAGATTGTTAAACCAGATAATCATTTATAGAACTGCCTACCTATATAGGTAGCTAAGCATGCAATATCACTCCAAATGGTACAAGGCTATTTTTACGAGGTTTTTGCTATCAGTAGGTATGTTTGGTTAGTGGTTGGGTAAGTGAGCTAACCACCTTTGACTGAATTTTTAGCAATAAAAAACCACTCATAGCTAGACTATGAACGGTTTTATCGTTGAAGATACTATCCTAATTTATTTATTTCGCTATCAACCCTATCTCGCGTGCTTCTTTTAACCAGTTTGGGAATTCCTCTAACATGCTCTCGTAAAGAGCTTCTTCGCTGATATCATCCAAATCATCGAGTTCAAAAAAATCGCAATTATCAATCACGCGCCCTGTCATGTCGTCTAGTTTTTTTAGGATGCCATAACCACGACCACCCAAGCCCACGAACTGCCAAAATATCGGTAGTTTCGCGGCTTCCGTCATGACTTTGGTGATACCGCGATTGTCATTCACCCCGCCATCACTGATAAATAGCACGTATACAGGTACATCTAAGCCGTCCTTTTGATAAAACTCCGTCACGGCTTTCATGACTTCTGCTTCGTTATTCACACGTGGGCCAAGTGCCCATTTGCGCCAGCCGCCATGAGCATTATCAATGAAACCGTCATAGTTGCTCAGCCCAATCTCACCCAAATACTGCGGATCTCGGGCGAATGCCCAGCAGTCTAGTGCTTGGTCATCATCGAAGCTCACTGCCAATGGCAATATGCGGTTGACCACCTCTTGCACGCGGCCTTTTTTGTACTGTCTGTTCATTGAGCCTGAGGCATCTAACACCAATGCTACCTTTGCGGTTAGTTGCTGCAATTGGCGTTTCTCAAGCGATATCGTGACTTTTTTGGCCAGATTGACCAGCTTTGGCGCTTTGTCTAGCATGACCTTCTCTAATGACGGTTTTGCTTGAACTGGCGCTACCGTTACGTCTGATACTTCTGATACTTCTGATACTTCTGGGCTACTATCTTCTACATCACCACCGAAATGCTGCACGATGGCGGCAAGTCCACCATTAAAGCCTTGCGCGACGTTGGATACCCGCCACACGCCACTTTTACGATAAAGCTGCATCAACATACTGGCTTGCTGCTGGGCAAAGTCTGCTGCTTGATATTCTGCCTGTGCTTTTTGCGATTGTTGCCAAATGCCAATCTCTAACGATTGAATTTGATTAAGCGGCGTGTCGGCTGATAACACAAAAAACAAGCTGTCTATATTTGTAGCCAGTTTGGACAAGTTAACTTCAAACTCGGCTTGGACGCCTTTATTTACCGTTGGCTGCGACTCGTAATGGGTGAGCTTGATTTGCCCGCACGGTGAGGTTGGCTGATTATAAAACACCATGTAATCATCATTGATCAGTTTGCCCGCTGCGTCTAAGGCAAAGCAGCTGATGTCCATCTCTATTGGGCTTTGGCGAGTGAACTTAAGCGTGATGGGTGCGGTATCGTCAATAGCAAGGTTACTTAAAGGCGCGCGTTGTCCGACGGTAAGATGGTTCATGGTGTTCCTTACGTTAGCGTGTTATTCCTTTAGAGATAATAGACTAGGGCGTGTCTTCAATTCATCTTACAATGAACGATAGTACACGCCAGATAAAGCATTGACTTAAAATTACGAGCTAACTTTTCATAGCGAGTGGCGATACTACGAAAGTGTTTGAGCCTTGCGAACATATTCTCAACAAGATGGCGCAGTTTGTATAAGTAGCTATCAAATTCTGGATTAGGTGCTTTAGTATTGCTTC